>JAYVUA010000093.1:0-104840 GCA_043788255.1 Anaerolineales bacterium
ATCGAACTTCTGCTCGAAGACGCCCTCGAAACTGAAATTCACCAGCGGGTTGATCAACGCGCGGCAGAACGCGTCGCGCTTCGAACTGTCGGTGATGTAGTTGCTCAACTCGTCGAACAAAATGATCTTCGCCCCCGAATCGGTCTTGACCGAGAAAATGTCATTATTGAAAATGGCGATGTTGCGCAGCGTGTCATCGAAGGTTTTGGCGAACTGCCCATCAGACTGCCGATTAAATAAATAGGAGAGGAAATGCTCGCGCTTCAGCTTCGCACTATCGGGGCTGAGTCTCAGCAACAGCATTTCATACTCGCTGTCAGAGAATCCACCTACCTTCTGCTCCCACAGTTGCCCGTCGCCTAAAATCTGCTTCACCTCATACGCAAACTTGTCATTCATAAACTTATACAAAAACGTCTGCGTGATGATCTTGAACTCATTGCCGTCATTGCCAAGTCCATAATTCGCGCACACGCCCTTGAGCGAGTCAATCAGTTGTTTGGTTTGGGTTGTGAAATCTTGTGTCATATTTATCCTATAGACCTGACAGGTTTTATCGAGTCAACTTCAGACCTGACAGGTTTTATCGTGGCTTTGGTTAATCATAACTTACGCGTGGACATAGGTTCTTATTAATCATGGTTCTACTGAAACCTGTCAGGTCTTGATCGTGGTACTTAGACCTGTCAGGTTTCATCGTAACCTGAGTCGATCATAACTTATGAATGGAACAGGATTCGAGTCGGATATCGTACTGTGGAAACCTGACAGGTCTTTTACTACCTATCCCAAACCTGACAGGTCTCATCGTAGCCTTTGTTAATCATAACTTACGCGCGGACATGGGTTCTGGTTAATCACGGTTCTTGGAGACCTGTCAGGTTTTATTTCCGAACAGGTCTTATTTACGATATTAATCCTCGTCTTCCAACCCTTCCAGCGGCTGAACTTCCTGATGAATTCTAACAAAGTCCTGTTTGCTTCCGAATAATTCGATCACCCCATCCCTTTGCAAGCGGGTCGGGGTATCAGACGCGAGCGCATGATAGGACGAATAATTCCAATCCCGAAAATCCTGCACGAATTTATGTTTTTGCGGATTCTGATGAATATACACCATCAGACGCAGGAGATAGGCTTCGCTGTTCCACAGGAATCCGCTTGAACGGACGCTCGAACAACGCGCCTGTTCTCTGGGTGGCAATGTTCACGCCGCGCGCGTAGGCGTTGAAGAAATTCGAGAAATATTTACTTGGGTCTTTAAGACCTGACAGGTTTCCGATGGTGTCTGTTAAACGGTGATCCATGCCCACGCCGCGATTCTGGTTAACCGAGTTATCTGTAAAACCTGTCAGGTCTGGTACTTCCTCTTTTATCCACACCGCCGCGTGAAAATGATTCCGCATCAGGCAGTACGCCCACGTCTCCGCAATCGGGCTGATATGCTTCCACCACAATTCCATGAAATAAGCGTAGTTTCGTTCCTGAATGAAATATTCTCGCGGTTGTTACCGCGATTATAGATGTGATAGAAAGTTCCGTGTGTGATGGGTGGATATTCAGACCTGACAGGTTTCATTGCGACCTTTTTAATCATAACTTATGCGAGGAAATGGATTCTGGTTAATCGTGGTTTTATGGAAATCTGTCAGGTCTTTACCTCATAGACCTGTCAGGTTTCATAGTGACCTGAGTCGGATATAGCTTACGAATGGAATAGGATTCGAGTCAGGCATGGTACTGTGGAAACCTGACAGGTCTGGATTCTACGCGCCCTGAAACTCGCGCATATATTCCTTCACCAGCAAACCATTGATATACCTCGCCGCTTCGGGGTCGAGATTCACTTTGATTTTATCAAAGGCATGTACCACCATCTGAATCAACTGTTGCGAGAAATAACTTTCGTTATCCATCAACTTGGTATTCAGCAGAACTTTCTCGTCCGTCTGCTGTTTGACTTCCGCCAGCGATTCTTGAATCTCGCTCTCGCGCTTCGTCACACCGCCGCGCTCCACAATGCGTTTGTGTACGCGGGCATACTTGGCGTCATTTTCATACTTCGCCTTGAGCAGGTTATTCTTGCGGTTGAGTTCGGTCACCTTATCGAAAATCTTCTCCAACGCGCCGATATTCTGGCGCATATCGTCTTGTGTCACTTCGTTCAGGTTCTTCTTGTCGAATAAGCGTTTCAACTCATCGTACAGCGAAATAAATTCAGGGTCAGCGGGGTCGAAATTATCGCCGAGCGCCAGGCGGGTTTTTCGCAGGGTGTCTTTCAGTTGGTCGGCGATCACCAATTCATCTTCGGAGATTTTGCGGAAGGTGAACAGCACATTCTCCAGCGCCACGTTTAGCAGGTTGGTGGTGTCTACATCATTCTGAATATTTTCCTTCAAATTCAGCAACTCCAGATGATTGACCACCTCATCCAGCAATTGATTGAACTTCCTGAAATCTATCTTTTCCAGCAGGTCATAATGCCCGAACAGTTTCGCCAGGTTGTACAAATTCCGCGCATTCTCCAACGCTTTGCGAATGTCGGTGATCGTCTTGCGGTCTTCGATCTGGCTGATCTGCTGCGAAAATATCTCGGCGTTGGTTGTATCGTAGTGAAAGAGCTTTTCCTTGATGTCGCGAAACTCCGCTTCGATCTCTTCACTACTCTTGAACAGGTTGGAATAGGTTTCCATCTCGTTGCCGAGTTCCGCCTGCAATTCCTCGAAATACGCTTTGTTGGTCTTGTCAAATTGGGCGCGGATGTCGGCAAAGTCCACCACAAATCCGTACCTGAATTTTTTATACGGGCGATTGACGCGCGTCAGCATTTGCAGCAGGTTATGGTCACGCAGTAAACGCGCAATATAAAGTTTCTTCAAACGCTTGGCGTCGAAGCCTGTCAAGAGCATGTTATACACGAACAGAAAATCAATTTCACCTGCTTTGAACTTGCTTACTTCCTGATCACGGTCATCCTTTGCGCCCACATCATGCAGGATGAGAGACGCGGTAAAACTCTTGCCTGTATCTGTTTGATATTTCCCATACTCAGCGGGCGGCTCGGAGATTTTCCTGTAGGACCTATCCACAGGCTCCACGGTCTTCTGGCTGGGATTATATTTGTTGACGAAAATCTTGAATAACATCCGCGCCTGCTCGGAACTGTCACATACCACCATGCCGCCGATGGTTTCATCCTGAAATTTGATGCGGCTGTTCACGAAGTCGCGCACGATGTAATCCAGCATGGGTTCGGCAAAGGTCTTGTGCGCGTAAATGGTTTTCTTATCCGCGTCACCTTTCAGGATTTCAACTTCCTTAAGCGCCTGTTCCAGTTGCATTTTATATTCGGTCTCAATCCCTTCGCGAATCAACTTCAAGGTATATCCGTCCGCAATGGACGAGTTGTAATAATATTTGTGGATATAACCGCCAAACACTTCACGCGAAATATTATCGCCTGAAATCAGCGGCGTCCCCGTCAAACCGATGGTGATGGCGCTGCGATCTGAGCTGACCAGGTTGGCAAGGAAACTGCCTGTTGGGTCATAACTGCGATGCACTTCATCGAGGAAATACACGCGCTGGGTGTTGATGTCGTAATCACTGGCTTTGACCACATCTGATTGGTCGTTGAACTTTTGAATATTGACCACCGTGATTTCAGGCTTGCCGCTAAAACCCTCAAGCGCCTGTTTCAGCTTGAAACTTTTCAACAACGCATCTTTGGAGTTGACCGTATTCACGCTCAACCCACGGCTGGAAAATTCACGCTTCGCCTGATTCATCAAGTCAATGCGGTCCACGATGAAATAGAACTTCGGCACAATTCCTTTGCGATGAAAGTAGTCGGTCAGATAGCGCACATTGTAAAAAGCCAGAGCGGTCTTGCCGCTGCCCTGCGTGTGCCAGATGATTCCCTTTTTGCCGCCACTATCCAATTTGCGCTCGATGGCTTTGGTGGCAAAGAACTGCGGATAACGCATGATGTGTTTTTCAAGTCCGTTTTCACCCTTTACATAGGCAATACCATAACTCAACAGCATGGCAAGCCGTTCCCTGCTGAAGAGTGAGGTCAACACGCGGTTGGTGGGTGTGTTGGGGTCTTTATTGGTCAGGAATTCAGGCGAGTACTTGATGGCAGATAAATTGTTATCCTTGAGCACAAAATTCTCAAGCTCATCTTCTTCGGGTTTCAGCAGGCTGGAACTATCAAGCCCTGCATCTGGGTCTTCTCGAAAACAGTTGAAGTTTGCATCTGTGGTGGATGTGGTTGAATAGAATACGCCTTGAATTGGTTCGATGGAATCGGTGTCATATTCCATGTTGTTGGAAAAGACCAGAAGCTGCGAGATGTTGATAAATTTTCTAAATTTTGGATTTTTGAAACGAACATTGATGCGGTTTCTTTCCTGTATGATGCCTTCGTGGTTATTCGGCTTCTTTACTTCAACGAAAGCAAGCGGCATCCCGTTAATCAGCAGAATCACATCAGGTCGAAATTCATCGTCCCCGTTTTTGTAGTTCAGTTCAGTAACAACATGAAACGAGTTGTTGTTGAAATTATCGAAATCGATCAACCTTATCCCCGAAGTGGCGGTCAGCATTTCGTAAAATGCCTGTCCCAAATCTTCATAGCCTAATACAAGCGAAACATCCTCAAAGACACGCTTTACCGCATCTGCATCCAAGTCAGGGTTGATGCGCAGAATCGACTCGCTAAAAATATCCATGAAGATATTTGTGCCATCATCATGTTTCGTCTTGGATAGCGACACATACTCATACCCTAATCGGCATAAATGTAATATCGCAGGGATTTTCACTCTGGTATTTTCATTGAAGCTCATGTTATTTTTTTCCCTTTAATAATTTCCAAAGACTCTCATCTTTTGGAGAATTCCTAATCACTTTTCTTAAGTATACCCCCTGTCTATTATTAAGGCGTTGGAGTAAACAGTCACCCGCGCACTTATATCGACGTTTGGTATTTGCAATTGAAAGTTATATCTGTTTCAGCTCTTTAAGCCTTTCGGTAATGGGGTGAATGTAGTCTTGCGGCTGGAAGGCATTTTGAACGATGATGAGCGGCGTTCCGTCTTTTTCAAAAGTGAGAACGGAGCCGATGCCAGGCGGCTGGGTGGAAATTTGATAGCCATTCTTCTGGAGAATGGCGGAGAAAGTGTTCCAGTCGGCGGTCTTTTCACGCAGGATATATTTTCGCACCCAGGCATAGCGGTCTTTCAGGTTTGCCTGCGGCGGGGTGATGATAAACAATTTATGGGGGATGCTGCGGGCAAGGATGGCGGTCAACTCGTATTGCAAATTATCAGAACTGCCCAACTGCATCAGGATACAGGCAGAGCGTTCCGAGTGTTCCAAAAATACATCCTTCCAGCGTTCGTCGATCTGATAATCGCGGAAGGCTCCTTCGGCGGGGAGATTGTCGATGGGATTGCCCAGCGCTACAAGCGGACCGATGCGGCTGTTCACTTCGGCACGGAAATATTTCTCAAAAGTGACATCCTCCGCTTCGACAGACGTGCCAAAGGTCAGCAGCGCAGAACGATTCATCAAGTCGTAAAGTTTACGTTCAAAGGGCGGCAGGTCTACATCCCCAGCGTAGTTGAGATAGGTATTATATTTCACTTTTTCCGCATCATTGAGATGAACGAACTTGAGCATCTCCTGATCAAACGAACGCAGATACAGCACAGGTGGACGCTGGTCATCTTTCAGCGCTTCGTCAGCGGACGGCATATTTTGCAGAATGTAGGAGCGGAAGGCGGCAATGGCGAGCAAAAGCGGAACGGCAATCAGACCCGCCACACCTCTAAAATCAACTGTGCTAGTCACAAGGAAATAGAGGCTGGCAAAGACGGCCAGCAAGGTGATGCCTAGCAACGCGTAAGCAACTATGCGATAGGGAAATTTTGACTCATGCTGTCCGCCGTGTCGTTTTTGTTTGCGCGCGTTCCTGCGCTTGTTGATGTAGCCAAGGGCGGGAAGTCCGTAACCGATAAAGAGGAGCGGGCCGAAACACAGACCAGTGATGCACAATATAGAACCGATTGATTGCAGGATTTCCAACATGAAGTTTCCTCTCCAGTCTAAAGTGAAATGGCGGGATTTTTCGTTGATTATAAATAAGAATGTTGATTAGCTAATACATTCGCGCAATTCCGTCAGTAGACTCCGAAGGAGTCCAATCTTTATAGCCACGTATCGCCAAAAGCAAGTGCGACCCCGACGGGGTCGGATGTTGTTTTTATTCGCGCAGGTTATAAACATTTGACTGCGTTGCGGTCTAGCCCAAATCCGTTCGCGGAGCGATCCGTTCATCCGTTTCGCGACACTTGCACCGCGCTGCGTTTTGTGCAGTGCAGGTGAGCGATCCGTTGACAACCGCCTAGAGATTGCATATTTTCCGCAAGTATACCTGACCCACCTAACTCTTCCTTTACCCTTTACCCTGAATGGTAAAATACATAAATGACTGATATCACAATAATCGGCGGCGGACTAGCTGGTAGTGAAGCCGCCTTTCAAATTGCCCAAAACGGATTCAAAGTACAACTATATGAAATGCGCCCCTCAAACCCAACGGGCGCACACCTCAGCGGCGACCTGGCCGAACTGGTTTGCTCCAACTCACTTGGCTCCAATCTGCCTGACCGTGCTTCTGGCGTATTGAAAAACGAACTCAGACAAATGAATTCCATGTTACTGGAATGTGCCGAAGCCACCGCCCTGCCCGCAGGCGCCGCATTGGCCGTTGACCGCGAAGCCTTCGCACGCATGGTCACTGAAAAAATTCAAAGCCATCCAAACATCGAGATCATCCGCGCCGAGATGAAAGAGATTCCGCAAACACCTGTCGTCATCGCCAGCGGACCGCTCACCTCAGAAAGCCTGTCCCAATCCATTGCAAAGCTAAGCGGCGAAGAGCATTTATTTTTCTTCGATGCCATCGCGCCCATTGTCCACGCCGAATCGATCAACATGGAGATTGCCTTTCGCGCTTCACGCTATGGCAAAGGCGATCAAGACGAAGGCGACTACATCAACTGTCCATTCACAAAAGATGAATACTACACATTCGTGCATGCCTTGCAAAGCGCCGAGCGCATTGAACTGCGTTCTTTTGAAGATGCGATTCTAGCGGGCGTGAAAGCAGGCGCGTTCTTCGAAGGCTGTTTGCCGATCGAGATCATCGCTGAGCGCGGCACCGATTCGCTGGCCTTCGGTCCCATGCGCCCTGTCGGCTTGCGTGATCCGCGTACTGATCGAAGACCTTATGCAGTCGTCCAGCTTCGGCAGGATAATCTCGCGGCCAGTCTTTATAACCTCGTTGGCTTTCAAACTAATTTAAAATTCCCAGATCAGAACCGTGTCCTACGCATGATCCCAGGTTTGGAAAATGCCGAGTTCGAACGCTTCGGTCAAATGCATCGCAACACATTTATCGCTTCGCCAAAACTTTTGCGTCCCACATTGCAGCACATCACCCGTGATGACCTTTTCTTCGCGGGTCAAATCACAGGCGTTGAAGGCTACATGGGCAACATCGCCACGGGCTTGCTGGCGGGCATCAATGCCACGCGCCTTCTGCAAAAAAAATCACTCCTCACACTTCCCAACGAGACCATGCTTGGCGCGCTCTGTCACTACATCACAAACGCCAGCCTCAAAGATTTTCAACCCATGAAAGCCAATTTCGGAATTCTGCCGCAACTTAAACTTGATAAAAAAACTGGCAAACGGGAACGTGGTCAACTCTATGCCGAGCGTGCCGCAAATACGCTAAACAATTATATGGATGAAAGACATGACTAAACGAGCAGTATCCACCTATTTGACATTCATCGGCATTTTACTAACTCTCGTCATTGGGCTGTACATCGCATCCTTCCTGACCGTTGAACCTGCTTCTGCTTCCTTTAGCGGTGCCCGCGCTTATGAAGATGTGAAAACCCAGGTCGAGTTCGGGCCGCGCACGCCACAATCTCGTGGACATGAAAAAGGCGAGGCCTGGATTCGCATACAATTAGAGGCCGCAGGTTGGATTGTTGAAGTTCAAGAGACGGAGCGAATGGGTCATCAGATCCACAACATCATCGCAAAGAGAGGCTCAGACTCTCCACAGATCATCCTTGGCGCACATTACGACAGCCGCATGATCGCTGATAATGATCCAGACCTAACCAAAAGAATCGACCCTGTCCCTGGGGCCAATGATGGCGCATCTGGCGTGGCCGTATTGACTGAATTGGCACGTTCGTTACCAAAAGACACAGTCCCTGTTTGGCTGGTCTTCTTTGACGCTGAAGACAATGGCCGCATCGATGGCTGGGATTGGATTTTAGGTTCGCGTGCCTTTGCAGAAGCATTGACCGTTCGGCCAGAAGCAGTTGTCGTCGTGGATATGATCGGTGACGCAGATTTAAACATTTATCTCGAGAAGAATTCCGATAGTGTCATCCGCACTGAGATCTGGTCAACCGCTAAAAAACTTGGTTACGATAAACAATTCATCTATCAGGAAAAATACAGCATGGAGGATGATCACACACCTTTCCTTGAAGCAGGCATCCCCGCTGTAGATTTGATCGATTTCGACTATCCCTATTGGCATACCACGCAAGATACATCTGACAAAGTCTCTGCTGGATCTCTGCAGGCAGTTGGTGACACCTTATGGAATTGGATCGTGGAAAAATCCGCGCAATAATTTACGATTTGCCCTTGTAACAAGACATAAAACCATATGGTCAAAAGATTGAAGTAGGCGTAAACTTAAGCAAATGACACTACAAAATTCACTGCAGAAAATGCACACGCCCTGGGTGGAACGGATCTCTCGCGAGCTGGCCAGCGGCGAGGGTGTTCGCGTGGGTTTTGCCGAGCAGCTTGAAAGATTTTACGAACTGCTTGAGCAAGCTGTTGTGACAGGAGACACAGCCTGGCTGGATCCCATTTTGTATGATTGGGGCCGCGCCCCCACAGAAACAAATCTGGAGGAAGGCGATTACTTCGTTTCTTTTGTTGTAAATCGTATGATCGCTCTCACCATCGAGGTTGCACGCGAGAAGCTCAACAAAACAGATGCTCTTGAATTTCTTGCCGCGGTCATTCCCATTTTCTCACACGGCTTAAGCGTGGCTGTTCGCTACGAAATGGAAACTCGAGTTGCTCACATCTCCAGCGAACTTAATAAAGTTCAGGAAAAACTTCAGCTGCTGGATAAAAACAAATCCAACTTTATCTCGGTCGCCGCTCATGAATTAAAAACCCCCCTCACCCTGATCGAGGGATATACATCCATGCTGGTGGATGTTGTGGAAGGGGCGGGCCAATCGCAGATCAACAACCTGCTGGAAGGTGTCAGTAATGGCATCCATCGTCTGCGTCATATTATTGATGACATGATCGATGTCTCCTTAATTGACAGCAATTTGCTCACACTCACCTACCAGCCTTTATGGATCTCCCATCTCTTGAGGCTGCTCGAAACTGAGCTTGCAAAAGTGATGCCCGAACGCAATCAAACTCTGGTAGTCAATCAATTTGAAGGCAGCGAGATCATGATCTATGGCGACTCGGAACGCTTATATCAAGCGTTCCTGAATGTAGCTTTCAACGCTGTCAAATACACTCCAGATAATGGCACGATCACCATGAACGGACGCATGCTGCCGGGCTTTATTGAGATCGTTATCAAAGATACCGGCATTGGAATTTCACCCGAGCATCAAGCCACCATTTTTGAAAAATTCGGTCAACTTGGCCGAACCGACTTGCACTCGAGCGGCAAGACGAAATTCAAAGGTGGCGGCCCAGGGCTTGGCCTGCCGATTACTCGGGGCATTATTGAAGCTCATGGTGGTACCATTTGGGTCGAATCAGAAGGGTACGACGAAGTACAATTAAAAGGTTCAACCTTTCACATTCTGTTGCCTACACGCACAGAAGCAACTGACCCGCTTATCACTAAATTCTTCGGTCATATTGATCAGCAAAAACAAGAATCGGAAACGGATATAAGTGTCAAAGAAAACCCCCCAACCAACAACAGCCCCTCGTGAACGAGCTTTCCTCGTCGGCGCGGAAGTCCACGGAAATAAACAATTACTCTCACTCGAAGATTCGCTCGCAGAACTGGCTTTGCTTGCCGATACAGCAGGTGTTGACGTAGTCGGTGAACTCACACAAAAATTAAATCGCCCAAATGTAGAAACCTATATCGGCCCAGGCAAAGTGGAGGAGTTGAAAGCGTTGGCTGAGGAAACCCTTGCTGATGTAATTATTTTCGACGACGAGCTTTCGCCGCGTCATCAACGCGAACTGGAGAAAGCACTGATCAACATCCGCGTGCTGGATCGAACTGCATTGATCCTTGATATTTTTGCCCAGCATGCCCGCAGCAGCGAAGGCATGTTACAAGTGGAACTTGCCCAGTATGAATATAATCTTCCACGCCTTACCCGCGCATGGACTCACCTTGAGCGTCAGGCCGGCGGTGGCGGCGGACGCACAGGCTCTGCAGGTGGAGTAGGCCTACGCGGCCCTGGTGAAACCCAGCTTGAAGTTGACAAACGCGCCATTCGTAAACGCATATCACATATAAAAAGCGAACTCGAAAAAGTTGAGGCACATCGAACACGATATCGCGCTCAACGCAAACGCTCACGAATTCCAACCGTCGCACTGGTTGGTTATACAAACGCAGGCAAATCCACTTTGTTGAATCGTCTCGCAAAATCAGAAGTGTATGTAGCCAATCAACTGTTTGCGACCCTCGACCCCACCACCCGCCGCGTCCAATTACCCGGTGACGATCTGGCATTGATCACAGACACAGTAGGTTTTATCCAAAAGCTGCCGACATCTTTGGTTGCAGCCTTCCACGCAACCTTGGAAGAAATTGCCGAAGCAGACCTGCTCCTCCACATCGTGGATATATCACACCCTAACGCGCTCAATCAGTTTCAAGCCGTGCAAGAGACACTCGCTGAAATTGACGCGAGTCATATTCCCATGATTACCGCACTCAACAAAGCCGACCTGCTGCACCATCCCGAAAATGCTCGTGAAATATTGAAGAGCTTTCCCAAATCAGTTTCCATATCAGCACTTGAGGGTGCAGGCATAAGCGATCTCTTACATTTAATAAGAGAAGAATTATTCGAGGCTTATACATCCATTCATGTGCGCCTTCCCTACAAACAAGGCGCATTGATCTCTTTGTTTCATGAACTCGGCCAGGTTGATCGAGTGGAACATGAACGCGGCGGCGTGGTCATGCAGGGGCGCATCCCCGGCAGACTGCTTGCGCAATACGCCCAATGGCATGTCAAACAAAATCAGCCTGAACTGGAAGAGCAGGAACTAAAAGAAGGCCTTGAGGAAATATAATGTCCAAATTATTAGATTTCATGTCGGAATTCCTTGCCCATCGAAAAGGTCTGCTTCCCATTATCGGGCTGGCCCTCATCGTCGTAAATCTGATCATTCAATTCATCATGCCCGGGAGCTTTCTGGCAGCCAGTAATTTATTTCTGCACGTTGGTTTGATCGTCGCAATTTTCGGTTTGATGCTATCCTGGGCTTTATAAGAACCAACGGAAAAATTCCCATGGCAAACAGGAATAAAGCCTGCGCGCCTTCCTAACTTCACATGCCTCAATCACTTTCAGGCCAAACATTACTCAACCAATATTATGTTGAAGATTTTATCGTATTCACCCCGCTCGGTGATTTATATCGAGCCACAGACACACGCAACAATAAATCTCTTGCCTTAACCCTTATCCCCAAAGTCATTTCAGATGATGCAGAAACTTTAAAACTCCTCGAAATTGAATCGAATCAATTGCGGGGAGTTTCACATCCAAACTTAACGCCTTTTCTTGGGTTGTATCAAACGCCCACTTTGGCTTTCTTTCTGGAAGACTGGATCGATGGACCATCGCTTAAAGATATTATGGAGCGTGCTCCTGTTGGTATAAACGAATCGCTAATTTACACAAAAGCCCTTTGTAATGCACTGGAGGCACTTCACAAGAAAAAATATCTTCACTTAAATCTTTCTCCTGAATTAATCCATGTAAACAAGAAAGGCGAAATCTTCTTAAGTGGCATTGCCGCTTCGCAGTCAAATGGTGAAAAAACTTCGCATCGGTTAAGTAAATATCCGCGCCTATATTATTCTCCCGAACAATTTACCACGCAGTCCCTCAGCACAGCCGCAGATATTTATTCGCTTGCGGTTCTCATTTACATGCTTATAACTGGAAGTTGGATCAATGGTAAATCCACGCCTACGACGGGCGGCGCAATTCGTAAAGCACATCTCGAACTTACTCCACCAGCACCTATTGCATTAAACCCGGATATACCCGATCATTTCTCACGTATGATCCTATGGGCTTTACGAAAAAAACCAGAGGATCGATTTAAGACCACGACAGAATTGCTTTCGTCGCTTACTCTCGCAGCACGTGCTTCTATGGATGAAGTGCCGTCTCATATTGACCCGAAAACTGCTCCTGTAACCTCAGCCGTTCTTGGCGATTGGAAATTTCTACCTCCACCCAAACCAATACTTATCACCCAAGACACTCCCCCGCTAGAAGATCGCCTAGCCGCGTTGACAATTGCTCAATCAAAGAAGAATAACGCGCGCATTGGATTTATTCCTGTTTTTGTGTTTCTGCTGATTGCGGGATTTGCTTCGTTGTTTTGGCTGGTCCGCCCGGTGGAAATATCCATCCCAACACCAATTATATTCACACCCTTTGCAGCAAATTACACACCACCCCCAACATTAACTGCTCTTCCCAGACCAACGGATGTCAATGGAGGCCGTATTGCTTTCACCTGCACGCGCGGTGATTACAACCAATTGTGCATGATCAACCGTGACGGTACGGGCTTGTCGCAGCTCACCGATATGGACGCCAGTAATTATTATCCAACCTTTACACCAGATGGCGGTTCATTGTTATTTTCATCCAACCGCAACGGCTCATTTGACCTATATCTCTTGTTGTTCGGTGAGAAACAGCTTTTTCAAATCACGAAAAACGTGGGGAATGTGATTTCTCCCGATTACTCTCCCGACGGACGCCGCATTGTTTTTGCAAACCGCGCGTCAGACGGCCCCACATCCATTTGGATGGTAAATGCTGATGGGCTGAATCCGCATTTGGTTTACGCAGGGCCGAATACTATCGTAGCCACTGCCTGGTCGCCGGACGGAGAAAAAATTGCGTACGCCATGTCTGTGGGAATTCCTCAGGAGTATGAAATTTTTACAATGGATACCAATGGAAAAAATCACGCCCGTCTTTCACAGAGATTAAATGGAATCGGCGGAAGTATTGACTGGTCACCTGACAGCAAAACTCTCCTGATCTATGCCGGCCCTTTCGGTGAAAAGAATATTTACAAGTTGGATGCAACAACAGGAGCCGCATCTCAGCTCACCGATGGCGGCAATAACGCAGGTGCATCTTATTCACCAGATGGGCTTTACATTGTGTTCAATTCACTTCGAAATAACGATCAAGCTGACCTTTACATTATGCGCTCAAATGGCGAGAACGAAGTGCAGCTAACGAATGACCCCGAGCCAGATTGGGGTCCACAGTGGACACAATAGACAGCACGATGATGCTCTAAAAGCACATCAATGCCAAATGGATAGAATCAGCTTCGGGTGAGAATGAGGCGTTGAATTAAGTCAAAAAAATCTCTCTAACGATTTTGCATTCAAGCTTTCACATCTATTATTTTTATAACGTGGACGGGGATATTCAATAACAAATCATTAACAAAATTATAGATATTAATACGGCTTAAAACCTTTACATGCCGGGTATTTAATGTATTATTGAAATACAGATGGCGTTTTTCTCGGCTCGACCACCGAGGAGGGCGCTGTTCATCTTTAATCCATTGAAAAGGAAGTTATATGAATGTCCAAACAACCAAGTTCGTATCTGTCTTCTAAGTTGGAAGGCCGCCCGAAGGCCACTGGCAGTGGAAACGGCATCTATGCACTGCAACCCATCAACAAGGGTGAACTCGCAGCCGTTTTCGGGGGCGTCGTCTATGAGTGGGACGCCTTTATTCACCTCCCTGATCGTGAGCGTAGTTTATGTATCCAGGTGGAAGATCGTCATTTCCTGGTGCCGCGCCCCATTGGCGAAGGAGATTATGTCAATCATTCTTGTAACCCGAATGCAGGTCTTTCTGGTCAGATCGGACTCGTTGCAATGCGAGACATCAAGATTGGTGAAGAAGTTTGTTTTGATTATGCCATGAGTGACACCATGCCCTACGATGAATTCAATTGTGGCTGCGGAAGTAAAAATTGTCGCGGCACTGTGGGCGGTAATGACTGGCAGAAACCAGTTCTTCAAAAGCGCTATGCAGGTTACTTTTCACCCCATGTGCAGCGGAAGATCGATGCACAGCGCGCAGAAAGACGCGCCTTCGAACGGGCGATGCAGATGAAGAAAGCTTCAAAATTTTCATCGTCAATTACAACTCCCGTGTACGAATAAACAAACAACTCCCGAGTTCAAAACTCGGGAGTTGTTTGTTAAGATATTCACCTCGCAGCTATTACAACTGTATAGTTCTCATTTACACCTTTGGCCCTGCATCAATGACATCCTGTGGAGTACCATCAGTAAATTTTGCAAAGTTCTGAATAAATCTCATCGCCAGATCACGATATCTGCGCTCATATTCCTTCTTGTCTTCCCATGAGGCAGCAGGATTTAAGACTTCATCAGATATCTCCGGGCATTGAGTTGGAACTTCAAAACCAAAGATCGGATCTTTTGTAAATTCGACCTGATCCAGTTTTCTGTTGAGTGCAGCATTTAATATGGCGCGCGTATATTTGATGGAAATGCGTTTACCCACACCATAGGGTCCGCCCACCCAGCCCGTGTTGACCAGCCAACAAGTCACGCCATAGCGCTCTATTTTGTTCTTTAGCAATTCAGCATATTTATATGGATGATGTACCATGAATGGCCCGCCAAAACATGCGCTAAAGGTGATCTCCGGTTCCTTCCCCAAACCGACTTCTGTTCCTGCTATCTTGGAAGTGTACCCAGAAATGAATTGATACAAAGCTTGGTTGGGAGTCAACCGTGCAATCGGCGGCATAACTCCACTTGCATCACAAGTAAGCAAAATAATATTTTTTGGGTGACCTGCCTTCTTCTCTGGCATCGCGTTCGCAATAAATTCAAGCGGATATGAAGCTCGCGTATTTTCAGTGATCGAGTCATCATCCAAATCAATTATGCGCGTGACAGGATCAAAAGGCACATTTTCCAGGATTGTACCGAAGCGCTTTGTAGTGGCATATATTTCTGGTTCAGCGGCTTCCGAAAGCCCAATAACCTTTGCATAGCATCCGCCTTCAAAGTTGAAAACGCCATTGTCGCTCCAACCATGTTCATCGTCACCGATGAGGCGGCGTGTCGGGTCAGCCGAAAGTGTGGTTTTGCCTGTTCCGCTTAATCCAAAAAAAAGGGCAACGTCGTCTGCATTCTTTGGGTTTACATTCGCCGAGCAATGCATAGATAGCACGCCTTTCAGCGGCAAGAGGTAGTTTAAAATAGTGAAAACAGATTTTTTGATCTCACCGGCATAGGCCGTATTGCCAATAACAGCAAGCCTTTTTTCAAAAGACAGGCAAATAAATGTTTCGCTGGCGGTGCCATCTATAAAGGGTGCGCTCTTGAAGGAAGGCATGGCTATTATCGTAAACTCTGGAACAAATCGCTTATATTCTTCAAGTGATTGCGGCAGAATAAACATATTACGTACAAAATGGCTATGCCAAGCTAGCTCAGTCACAATACGGACTGGCAGGCGATAATCCTTATCAGACCCGGCGTATACATCCTGGACAAAAACATCTCTGCCTTGCATAAATCCAAACATGCGATCATACAAAGTCTCAAATTTCTCTGCCGCGAAGGGGCGATTATAAACTCCCCACCAGATATTGTTTTCTGAATCTGTATGCCTTACTACAAATTTATCGTTTGCACTTCGAGCAGTATGCTTGCCTGTGTTTGCAACAAAGGGACCACCCAAAACAAGAGAACCTTCATTACGAAATGTTGCCTCTTCAACCAATGCTTCAGTTGTTAAATTCCAGTATGCCAAACGTAAATTACTTACACCTTGATTGGACAGGTTGAAATCTGCTTTACGCGTCTGGGCTATCGATTCGGCGGGAGTTTTTATATTGAGCAGGTTATTCATGATAGTTTATTCCTCCACTACATCCAATCTCGAATCATCTTCTTGTCACCAATATAGATTTCATTGGGAGAAGTTGGGTCAAGTGCCCACTTGATACGAGCGATACCTTCAGTAATATCTTTTACGGAACCTGCAAACGAGATGCGGATATGCCCTTCCATTCCAAATTCCTTACCTGGTACAGTAACCACCATGGCCTTTTTAAGTAAAAGTTTCGAAACTTCTATGGAGTTTCCGTTAAAAGCGCGAAGGTCGGGTAATGCGTAGAATGTTCCTTTTGGCTCAATAAGACGCGCGCCATTGAATGTTTTCATTTCCTGTAAAACCACATCACGGTTATTTTGAATTTGTAAACGTAACGCCTCTACAATGGACTGCAAGCCATTTAAAGCGCCCTCAGCCGCCGCCTGTGCAAGCGGAGAAACACACGAAGTGGTTTGCGCGATAACATTGGTCATTACTTTGACCAGTTCACGCGGCGCAACCACCCATCCAATGCGAAAACCCGTCATACCATATAGTTTTGCAACTCCGTTAACAGCAATGACGTGGGAACTATCAATATCTTTTTTTGTAAAGGAATATGCTGGCGGAGCAACATTACGGTCAAAAGTCAACTTGTGATAGATATCGTCACAGATCATGAAGATGCTTCTGTGCTCGCACAAATTTACAAGTTTATCGATCAACTCAGCAGAATATATCGCACCGGATGGGTTATTTGGGCTGTTCACGATGATTGCACGCGTGGACGATGTGACTGCACGCTCAATATCTTCAAAGCGCGGCGTGAATGTCCCATCTTCAGGCGTGACCACTACCGGGACACCAAGACACATCTTGATCATTTCTGTGTAGGACACCCAGTAAGGCGCAATAACGATCACTTCATCCTGCGGATTCAAAATGGAATAAAAAATATTAAAGAGTGATTGTTTTGCGCCATTGGTAATGATCACATTTTCAGGCGCAGCTAGACGATCATAATTTTCCTCCGTATAGCGAATGACTGCTTTTTTCATCGATGGCAAACCATCTGGCGGCGCATATTTCACATCTCCGCTGGTCAATTTTGCACCTGAAGCTAAAACAGCAGAAATGGGTGTTTTATTCTTTGGCTCACCAATTCCTAAATTGATCACAGCTTCACCCCGCTCACGCAACAGGCGGGCTTCTTCATTCAAAGCAAAGGTTGGGGATTCGGCGATATCACTTGCGAGCTTGCTGAGTCTCATGTTTCTCCTTGGTTAGGCTTTGCAATTCCATAAACGATCTTTTGGGTTGGCAATTGGAAATCCCAGCGATTTAAAACAAAAATCTGGTCAGGCAATTTGTGCTAACCAGATACACTTCTACAACCGCAAAATGAAGCGGCGCTGACAAATGAAATTGTCAGACAAGCATTCATATTGTCATTATACTACTCGCGCAACTGAAGTTTATTTATATAGGTAACGAGTTTATTGTAATAAATGTAATGAGTTTCTTTCATTCGCAGGGAAATGCACCTGTTTCCAGGTCGTGCGCCTGATTCCAGAGTTTGTCAAATTCCTGTAGATACAAAGCGGCAATCTCCGCATTATCCAGAATAACCACATTCTCTTCGTTTGAATCATCTGCGTTTGACGAATAATTTAAAGAACCTGTTACTACGATAGTGTTATCAATAATGATTATCTTATCGTGTAAAAAACTTGGATTGCCATCCTGCCGCACAGGGACCTTTGCACACCAAAAAGTCTTTAATTCAGAACCAGTACTATTGCTGCCAAAAGTTTCGTACACGCCTTTTACATCGGCACCTGCTTTGGCGCGATCTATCATTGCCTGTGCAAGCGGATAATCTGTAAAGCTAAAAGCCAAAAAGCGGATATTGACCTTTGCATCATTCACTATTGCGATCAGGTTACTGATCGCATGATCCTCGGCAGAAAACAGAATTTGAAGGGGCGAACCATCTAAAATTGCCCACTGATTATTCACAGTCGAAGGAGCACGCGGCCCGAACTGTCCGTTCCACATCTCCTGGAATTCCCGCTCAAATGTGAAGGCAATATCAGATGAACGAATGACCAGAACATTATTATTTTGCTTGAAAATCCCGTTGACCGTGATATTCGTTGACCCTGTCCAAACGACTTGCTGGTCGAAAATCCAAAACTTGTCATGCATTAAGGAGGAACGCCCCGCATCATCCCTGACCTCAATGCCTGCTGCCGTTAAAAGGGCAAATTGTCCACGCCCAGGCTGGATGTCGTACTGCAATCCATTTTCGTTATCTGTAATCCACTTCACATCTACACCGCGGTTTTTTGCCGCGATCAGAGCTTCAGCAACAGGAGTGAGATTGAATTCAAACGATGCGATATGGATACTAACCTGTGCATTATTTATGTGCTCAATTAGTTTCTCTTCAATGGAACCAGCAATATCATCAGGGTTGTTTATCGTCAAAGGGTCTGTGAAATACACATCCCACCATTTTGGGTTTGGAACAGTAACTGGAGTGTCAGTAATGTCAATTGGAACAATAAAAACTGGGGTGTCTATTACGGGCGGAAGGACAATCGGCGTGTCTGTAACGGGAACAATAAATGGAGCCGGGGTTTCAGATGCATAAAATGGAATCTGCGTAACCGGAATTGGTAAATTGGCAGGCGAATAATCCAATGGGGCACATGCCGCAAGAATGAAACAAGCTATGAGAAAACCAAGTTTAGGGCGCATATTATTTATTCAGAAAGAGCCGCAAAATCTTGTGGGTTTCCTAAAGGTAAACTCATCATTCCATCTGTTATGCGTTTAATCAAACCTCCAAGTACTGTACCTGTACCAACTTCCACAAAAGTATTAATTCCAGTTGAAGCCATATATTGCACAGACTCGGTCCAGCGCACACGAGATTGCATTTGGGCAATGATATCTGCGCGTGCAGAGTTTTCATCGGTCAACGGTTTGGCGTGAACATTTCCAATAACGGGTATTTGCAAGGCAGAGAATTTTGCGGAAGCTACCGCAGCATTCCATTCATCTTGAATGGGCGCCATTAAAGATGAATGTGCAGCAATCGAAACTGCCAAGGGTAAAGCACGTTTGGCTCCAGCCGCCTTAGCACCAGCCATGGCCCGCTCCACTGCGGCTTTAGCTCCAGAAATAACAACCTGCCCCAGGCAATTATCATTCGCAACTTGTACAAGTTCATTTGGAGCACCAGCTTCGCCACAGACTTTTTCCAATGCGGGGATATCCAAGCCCAGAATGGCGGCCATCCCACCTGGCGCAAGTTGACCAGCATGCTTCATCAACTCAGCGCGCTTGCGAACCAGTCGAAGCCCGTCTTCGAAAGATAAGGCTCCAGATGCGGCGAGGGCAGAAACCTCACCAAGTGAATGTCCGGCCAGTGTGGCAGGTTTCAGGTCGGGATAAAGATGCGAGAAGGCGCGGTATGAGGCAAGAGAGTGGACATAAAGCGCTGGCTGCGTATTAACAGTATCATTCAACTCCTCCGCGGCGCCTTCCATCATCAAACTGGAAATGGAGAAACCGAGAATCGAATCTGCCTCTTCAAAAGTTTGCTTTGCAATAGAGTACGCTGTGGAAAGGTCTTTTCCCATCCCAACCGTTTGAGATCCCTGGCCTGGGAAAATAAATGCTGTGTTTTTTAGATTAAGTTTCATGAAGCCTCCAGATACCCATTAAAACACAAACGGGTCGTGATAGTCACGACCCGTTGAGATTTACTCGCTGGCTTTCTTTTCTTTCTTGACCTGAATTACTTCCCGGCCATTGTAGTAACCACAGCTTGAGCAAACAGTGTGAGGAAGGCGCTTGGCTCCGCAATTTGAGCAGGCGACTGTGTTGACAGGAGTCAACGCATCATGTGCGCGGCGGCGGTCACGGCGGCCCTTGGAGTGCTTACGCTTTGGATGTGGGGTCATTTCTTACTTTCTCCTTTTACATACATCAGACGGGCATATCAGCCCGTCTGTTTGGTTTTGAATGAAGCGGGCTGATTATAGTGGGAGGATGAAGTAACGTCAAGTGTAGAAAAAGGAGCAACCTAGCCCTTAGCAAAAAGAGAAAAGTGGCGGGCTGGCAGGTTACATCTCATAGTAAAATCAAATTTATGGAACTTCAAATCGCTGTGTCGAAAGTAAATAAATATGCTGTATCGGAAAGCGGCGATACACTTGAAGTCGTCGAACGCCCCACTGGCGGACTCTCGGTTGTATTAGCAGACGGCCAAACCAGCGGACGCGGTGCAAAAGCAGTATCAATGATGGTGGTTAGAAAAGTAATTGGGTTGATCGCCGATGGGGTTCGTGACGGTGCCGCTGCCCGGGCTGCATCTGATGCTTTATTCGCCGATAAACAAGGCAAGGTGATCTCAACACTCAATATCGCATCAGTTGATTTACACACAAATACTATAGTGCTTACGCGCAATAACCCTGCGCCTGTATTCATTTGCCGTGGAGAGCAAATTGATGCACATACTGAAGAAAGTGTTCCACTCGGCACATCTCGTAACGTGCGCCCGGTAATCACAGAAGTAGGCGTTGAAGCAGACTTGACTATCGTCATTTTTACAGATGGCATTAGCCATGCCGGCGAACGGCGCGGACAACCCATGAATATTGCAGAAACGATTCGGTCTCTGATGGAAGATCAAGACCCCACTCCTCAACAGCTTGCTGATGCACTCCTTGCCCATGCTGTCCAACTCGACGATAATCGTCCAGCAGATGACATTAGCGTATTGGTATTAAAGGTGTCTGCTCGCACAGGCGATAGTGTAAGACGAATGAGCGTCAGGCTTCCGATCAATGCCTAAAAAACATAACCGCAATTCAACCAACCGCAAGCACCGCTGGCGGCATATACAAGCCTCTTTTCGAGACACAAGCATTTTACTTCGAGAGTTTCGGGCTCCCTTATTATGGTTTTCCATTGCGATTATAGGCGGCGGCATACTTTTCAATTTTATTTCCGCACTGGTGCATGAACCTGTTAAGAGCCTGGCCGAATCAATTTATATTGTCCTCACGCTTACCTTTTTACAACCCCCCAACCGTGATTTTCCGAATAATATTTATTTACAATTATTTCATTTTTTAATGCCCCTGATCGGAATCGTTATGCTGGCACAGGGGTTGGCAGATTTTGGAAGCTTGTTATTCAATCGCAGAACTCGCAGTAAGGAATGGGAAATGGCAGTCGCATCTACACTAAAAAAACATGTAATTCTTGTTGGGATGGGACACTTAGGTTATCGCGTTGCGCTTAAGCTTCACGAAATGGGCGAACCCATCACCGTGATCGAATTCAACACAAATACCGACACTTTAAACGAAGCGCGAAATCTCGGCATCCCCGTAATTCATGACGATGCCAGACGACCCGCCGCACTTGAAGCGGCCAATATAAAGGATGCCCGTACGATCATCCTTGCCAGCCAAAATGACGCAATGAATTTGCAGATCGCGCTCAAAGCGCGCAGCATGAATCCAAACATAAAAGTCGTTGTCCGTATTTTTGATGACGATTTTGCGCATGCCCTTCAAGATCAATTTGGTTTTATTGCATTAAGCGCCACAGAAATGGCCGCACCTGTATTTGCCGCAGCTGCGGCAGGTGTGGATGTTACCAATCCAATTTCTGTAGAAGGGCAATTACTCAGCCTCGCGCGTCTCTCCATTTCAGAAAATGCGCCCTTCGCCAGTAAAGATGTAGGATATGTTGAAGATACCTATCATCTTAATATTGTGCTCCTTCGTCACGATCACCAATCTGAGATGCACCCCACCAATAAAAGTCAACTGCATGCCGGCGATGTCATCGCTGTGTTAGGCGGGCCGGAGCAATTAAATCAACTCTTACACGATAATGAAGGAAGTTGACCCACGTCCACTAATTGGTGTTGTTGGCCCGTGTGGGTCGGGGAAATCCACGCTCATCGCCGGGTTGGAAAAGACCGGTTATCGCTGTCGTCACATTGCACAGGAACATTCATACGTCAAAAGCATGTGGCAGGTGATCACCAACCCGAATATCCTTATTTATCTCAAATGTTCATTTGAAAATTCCACATCCCGCCGAAAATTAAATTGGATTCCAGCAGACCATGAAGAACAACTGCGAAGACTGTCGCACGCCATCGAGCATGCCAACTTGATTATCAACACTGATTCTTTAAATACGGACGATGTTCTCGCCCAGGCAATAGGTTTTCTAAAAGAGAGTAGTCAATAAAATAAATTTTCCTCATCTTGTGGTTATTACGTTTCTTTTCTTAAACTCATACCTGTTCCCCTACTATGGACAAAATCCACGTCCGAAAAGGCTCCTCACACATACCCCACCCCGATGGACAGTTCCGGGAAACTGTATGCAAGAAAAACTCCGAGCAAATCTACAGGCGCAACCTAATGACGTATTTAATGAGAAACATACCCATAAATCTACCAACCGGAGTATAATCGCTCCCGCGCCAGCCAAAGGCTGGCATTTTCATGGATGGAGTAAACTATGCGTAATAGAAATAACTGGTTGATTGTGATTGTTCTACTTATAGCATTTTCGCTTTATGTAGACCTGAACAAGAATATTGTGATCTACAACCCATTTAACAATACTCCGCTTGTAGACAGGGATGTTGATGTTAAGTTGGGTCTCGATTTGCGTGGCGGGCTTCAAGCCTTGCTTGAAGCAGATGTTCCCGCAGATACGGTAGTTACAGCAGAAGAATTAACAAACGCAAAAAATATTTTGCAAAATCGCGCAAATGCCCTCGGGGTTAGCGAAATTTCGATGCAAACGGCAGGAGATCGCCGCATTATTGCTGAATTTCCTGGCATTACCAACCCAGAAGAAGTAGTAGCCTCACTCAAACAAACAGCTCTTCTTGAGTTTGTAGATACAGGCTCAACTCGGCCTGCTGAAGGCAGCACGATCAATACAGATTTCGGAATAGACTCCCCACCCGCAACTACTGCAAACGGAGATCCAATCTATCACACTGTTATGACAGGTGCGGGCTTGCAAACAGCCAGTGTAAGCAGAGATAGTGCAGGAAGATATTTAATATCGTTTGAATTAAAGAGTGATTCATCGGATATTTTCAGCCAATATACCACCTCACACGTTGGGCAAATATTGGCAATTGTTTTAGACAAAAAAGTAGTATCTGCGCCCAGTATTAACCAACCCATTACAGATGGTTCAGGTCAAATTTCCGGCAGCTTTACCCAGGCAACTGCACAAACTCTTGCAATTCAACTTCGCTCAGGTGCATTACCTGTTCCAATCAAAGTTGTTCAAAGCCGCACCGTTGGCGCTACGTTAGGCGAAGAGAGCATCCGCAAGAGTGTTACGGCGGGCATTATTGGTTTAGTTGTTGTAATCTTATTTATGGGTTTCAATTACCGCATACCTGGCATCATCGCAGACTTGGCTTTGATCTGCTACGCACTCTTCACTTTGATGCTATTCAAAATGATCCCAGTAACCCTAACCCTCCCAGGTATTGCTGGTTTTATTTTAAGTGTAGGTATGGCAGTTGATGCAAACGTTTTAATTTTCGAACGTCTGAAGGAAGAATTACGAGCCGGCCGAAGACTGGATTTAGCAATTGACCTCGCATGGAGCCGAGCCTGGCCTTCCATTCGCGATTCAAATACATCCACCCTTATTACCTGCGCAATTCTCTTTATCTTTGGTAATACCTTTGGCGCCAGTATCGTAAAAGGATTCTCTGTGACATTGGCTTTAGGTGTTCTCGTGAGCCTCTTTACAGCCATTATCGTCACACGCACTTTCCTGCACACCATACTGGACCGAATTAAACTCGCCGAACATCCGCGCTGGTTCGGTCTTTAGGAGCGCGCAATGAATATTATTAAAAATCGTTATCTCTACTTCTTGATTTCTCTGCTTGTGATCATCCCAGGCATTGTCTTTATGGGATTGAATTGGCAGCAAACAAAAGCCGGCCCACTGCAACTTGGCATTGATTTCCGTGGCGGATCGTTGCTCGAAGTGCAATTTGCAGGCACTCGTCCCACTGTGGAAGAAATTTCAGCTTTATATAAAGAGTTTTCCACTGAGGCACAACCCATTGCCGATCCTCTTGTTCAAGCTTTGGATACTGACTCAATTTCGGTCCGTTCAAAAACAATGGACGATGAAACCAAAGGCCGTATCGTTGCTGAAATGGAAGCCCGCTTTGGCTCAAAGGTTACCGTACTCAACTTCACATCAGTCAGCCCATCAGTCGGCGGAGAAGTAACACGCGCAGCAGGCTGGGCAATTCTTTTTGCTGCAGCAGCAATTCTGATCTATATTTGGTGGGCATTTCGGAGCGTGGAACATGCTTACCGATATGGCACAGCAGCCATTCTCGCGATGCTTCACGATGTATTTGTTGTACTCGGAACCGAAGCCATCCTTGGCTATTATCTCGGCTGGGAAGCAGACGCACTCTTCCTCACCGCCTTGCTTACGGTCATCGGCTTCTCCGTTCATGACACCATCGTGGTATTTGACCGTGTCCGCGAAAACTCCACTGTTTACCGTCGTGTTGAATACGAAAAAATGGTGAACCACTCCATTGTCCAAACTCTGGATCGTTCCATCACAACTCAACTCACCGTTATGTTCACCTTATTTGCACTGGTGCTTTTCGGTGGTGAAAACATTCGTCACTTTGTGGTTATTTTGCTGGTCGGTATTTTCAGCGGCACATATTCTTCAATTTTCAACGCAGCTCCCATTCTTGTTGTTTGGGAAAATCGTGAGTGGAATTCCTGGTTCAAACGCAAAGAACCTGCGTTGTAATCCATCAAAAAAGGATGCCGATAATCGGCATCCTTTTTTGATTCCCAATAAGTATAATATCCAGAAAAATTATCCTTATTAAGGAAAACAAAATGACAAATAATTTACCCGTACTTCTCCGTGGTTTTCTAATTGGAATTTCCATCGCCGCGCCCGTAGGCCCGATTGGAGTTCTTTGTATTCGTCGCACTCTCACGGAAGGAAAAATAAAAGGTTTTCTTTCTGGTATGGGTGCAGCCAGTGCAGATATGGTCTACGGCGGCATAGCCGCCTTTGGGGTAACCATTATTACAAACATTTTGGTAAACAATGCTTTCTGGCTTCAATTAATCGGGGGATGTTTTCTTTTATATCTTGGAATCAAAACATTTATTGAAAAGCCAGCCGACCATGCGGCACAAGTAAAGCAAAGCGGCTATCTTGGCACATATCTCTCCACTTTTTTACTCACCATCACAAACCCCATCACAATTCTCTCTTTCGCAGCAATTTTCGCAGGGACTCTGTTTACTGGAAAAGCAGTTTCACCTATTGTTTTGGTGGCAGGAGTTTTTACAGGGTCAGCAAGCTGGTGGTTGGCTCTCAGCCTGGGTGTTGGTATGATACGAAATCGATTGAATGCAGTACACCTGGTATGGATAAATCAAATATCAGGCACAATCATTACCCTGTTTGGTATTATTGCTTTGCTCTCTTAAAAAGCGAAACAGAATACCAGATCGTTGACATTTGTGCCGCTCGGGCCAATCTTGACAAGATCATTCAGCGCATCAAAAAAAGTATACGCATCATTTCTGGATAAATAATCTGCTGCGCTCATCCCAAGCGACTCAGCCCTTTGAGCAGTTTCACCAGTTACAACAGCACCTGCGGCATCTGTGGGGCCATCCTCGCCATCCGTAGCAATCGATATCAAAATTATATTTTTCAAACCTGCCATGCTGTCTACTGCGGCGAGAGCAAGCTCCTGATTCCTCCCTCCTTTTCCTTTCCCCCGCAATGTGACAGTTGTCTCTCCACTCGCAAGCAAGCAAAATGGACGCTGCATTGTTTGCACTGATTTCTTGAACTGTTCTGCAATCACTCGCCCAACAAGTTGTGCCTCACCTTGCATTTCTGCTTGAATAATTTTTGTTTGAAACCCTTCCTTTTCAGCTTGATCTTTCGCTGCAAGTAAGGCAATATCATTGCTTGCAATTACAAAATTTTCAACTCTCTCAAATATTGGATCATTTGGTTTCAACGTCTCACGTAAAGATTCGGTAATTGATGCGGAAATCTTCTCCTTTAAATTGTACTTTTCAAGAACGTGCAACGCATCTGCCATGGTGGTTGGGTCAGGTGTTGTGGGGCCAGAGGCAATCGCTTCAATAGAATCGCCGACAACATCAGACAAAATTAAGCTAACTACTTGAGCTCCATTTGAACTGCGCACCAATCCGCCGCCTTTGAGCTGGTCCAGATGACGCCGCAATATATTTATTTCGTCAATTCGCGCGCCACAGGCGAGCAAAGCTGATGTTAGAGATTGCAAGTCATCCAGGGAAGTATAAGGAGCCGTCATTAAGGCCGATCCGCCGCCAGAGATCAGGCAAAGGAGCAAATCATCCTTGGTCAATTGCGAAACAAATTTCAATGCAGTAGCCCCTGCGTGGAGACTAGCCATCCCTGGGACTGGGTGATTTCCCTCGATAACAGTAACAGGCCCAAACGTCAAAGGTGATGCGTGTTTCGTGATGATAAGAGCATCAACCAATCGTTTTTCATCTGATAATGCATACATCATTGCGCAAGACGCTTTCCCCAATCCAAATACAAACAATCTTTTTGATAAGGGTAAGGGATTCTCTTGCAGATATTTTTTTGTGGCAATATCAGGCTTAACTGAATTGAAGGCAACAGTAAGTATCCGTGCTATAGCATCTCTCTCTGGAATATTATCCAGTGAAGCAGGTCGAAAATTAAACTGAGTAAGCATGGATGTAAGTATACATGTGGTTAGTGATATCGTTGAGATATTTCCGTTACAAAACTTTATTTCCGAGATGTATAATCAAAGAAATGCCAAAACGTAAAACTCCCCCACCAACGCAGGAACCCGAAGAAGCGGTATGGACTTATCGCGGCTACAAACTTAAAACCAGTGAATTTGTCACGGCAATGACACACCTCTTTCGCGCGGAAATACAACGCGCGAATGTATGGCGCCAAAGGTTGGACACAACAACAAATTGGGCAGTTGTATCCACAGGTGCAACCCTTTCCATTGCCTTCAGCCAAAGCAACATACATCATGCGATTATTCTTTTAAATACCTTACTGGTCATGTGGTTTTTGTTTATTGAAGCACGGCGATATCGATACTATGAATTATGGAGTTATCGCGTCCGCTTAATGGAAACCGATTTTTTTGCCGCAATGTTGGTTCCACCGTTTCATCCTTCACCAGACTGGGCGGAAAATCTTGCGGAAAATTTACTTACCCCAAGTTTTCCGATTTCCATGTGGGAGGCGTTTGGAAGGCGTTTGCGCCGTAATTATTATTGGCTATTCCTGATCCTTGGTGCGTCTTGGGTGGCAAAGATATGGTTGGTACCCTCTTCGCCAATAAGCATGGCAGAGTTTACGCAGCGTAGTGCTGTAGGACCAGTATCTGGTCAAATTATGATCGCGCTCGGTCTTTTGTTTTATGGAATTCTCACTGTAGTCGCAATTGCTACAGTTAACATGACGCGTGCGACTGGCGAAGTCCTTCCGCGATTTGGCGACGAATTAGCTACTGCCGCTCCATCAGAACAAGGCAAGCCAAAAGGACTTGGCTCCCTGCTGGCACCCAGACAAAGACGTCGTCAGCTTCTTGCTCTTATCATCACTGACAAACCTGATAAAGTGTCAAATCGCATATTAAACGATCTCAAACGTGGTGTTACATCCCTTGATGGCAAGGGAATGTACACGGGAAAAAATCGTTCCGTCCTGCTTTGCGCACTTACTGTTACTGAAGTACACCACTTAAAATCCGCTGTAGCTCAGGAGGATATTAAGGCAGTGGTTATTGTTACACCTGCACAAGAGATTCTCGGCGGAGGTTTTACTCCTTTGCAGGAGAAATAATTTCTATAGGCTATTTCGAAACACAAAAAATCCTGATGAATTGCTCATCAGGATTTTTTGTGTTTTTTTATAAAACTTGATTAGTAACCAACGCTTGAAACATCATTCGAAGGCCGCCATTGTGACCATTTATCCGTGGCGGGGTCAATTGTCATATTGCTCGATTGACCTCCCTGCCAGAATACCTGAAATACGTTCGCGTCACCATCACGGGTGGAAGTAAATGCGAGGTTGGTTCCACCGCAGTCCCATGTAGGGCCAGAGTCAGGGCCTGCATAGTCTGTGACATGGTATTCCTTATTTGCTTTCAGGTCATAGCTATAGACATCCAGGTTGCCATCGCGCTGCGATTGATAGGCAAGGCGGAAACCTTCTGGTGACCATGCAATATTGTTGGTCTTGCCATCTGTCGTAATGCGCTGCAAGTTTTCACCATTGGCATCAATTACGTACAAATCTGTGCCGCCATCTTTGTCAGACAGGAAAGAGATTTGTTTTCCATTCGGCGACCAGGCCGGGAAGGTTTCATTTTCCGGAGTATTGGTCAACTGGATTTCATTACCTGTCTTAAGGTCAAGCACATACAGATCCCAGTTATTGTTGCGATTACTTTGGAAAACCAGCCATTGCAGGTCTGTAGAGAAGAATGGATTGATATCATCTGCAGGGTCACTTGTCACCTGGCGTTCCTGACCTGTGGCCTCGTCAACTGTAAAGATATCGATATTACCGTTCCTGTCGCTTTGGTAGGATATTGTGCGGGCATCCGGGCCATACATCGGGTTGGTGTTATTCGAATTTGAATTTGTAATTCGAACCGGAGCGCCGCTGCCCACCATGTCAGTTGAATACAATTCGACATTTCCATCGCGGTTACTCTGGAAAACCACACGCGTATCATTCGGCGCACGGCTTGGTCGGCTATCAACAGCTTCACCTTGGGAAAGGTTATACAACTTGAAGCCGGGTTGTCCTTCCACGCCATCCAACCGATAAACTTCGAGGTTGTTGTCGCGGAAAGTGTGGAATATCAAGCATTGGATACAAGGCTCGGATTTCGCAGGAGAAAGTAGAGGCACAGTCGGTTCGGAACAGGAGGTAGTTGCTACTTGTGTTATGACATTCTTATCGTCTGTGATGTAGAGTGTTAAAGTACCAGACGTGCCGTTTACAGTGATCTTTGTAGTGTCACCAGCTGTTAATTTAAAGGTACCCGTGTCGACAACCTGACCATTGCTATCTTTTACTTCATAAGTATAGTCAACCAACATATCCAACCCATTATTTTTAATGGTGAATGAAGCTTGTGTCGTATTCTCTACACAAACTCCAGTTGCTGAGAGCTGGGTATTTTTATTTTCAACACAGGTTGTTGTGGCGGCCTGAGTTGTTAGATTTTTATCGTCCGTGACAAACAGGGTCAGAACTCCATATGTGCCGTTTACCGTAATTGTGGCATTTTGGCCCGCCGCAAGTTTGAATGTGTTGGTATCAACAACTTTTCCACTGCTATCCTTAACTTCATAGGTGTAGTCAGTTTTCATATCAGCTCCGTTGTTTGTGATGACAAACTTAGCTTGGCCAGTATTTTCTGTACAAACACCCGTAGCTGAAATGCTGGTTACTACCTGCTCCACACAAGTTGTAGTGGCAGCCTGACTTGTAACACCTTTATCATCAGTAATCGATAGGGATAGAATTCCATATGTACCTTTTACATCCACCGTGGTGCTTTGACCAGCATCAAGCTTGAAAGTCCCAGAATCCACTGTGTTGCCGTTTCCATCTTTGATAGCATATGAATAGTCTGTAGGCATGTCACCGCCATTATTTGTAATGGTGAACTTCGCATTTGCAGTAGCTGGCTCAGAGCACACACCAGTTGCCGACAATTTTGGAGGGACAGGTGTATTGGTTGGCGCAGGTGTAAATGTTGGTGTGTTGTTCGGCGTTGAAGTACTGGTTGGAGTTACCGGTGTATTTGTTGCTGGTAAAGTTGCCGTTGGAGTTACCGGAGTGTTGGTTGGAACAGGAGTACTCGTTGGGCGAGCGTTACACTTACCAACAGACTTCAAGGTTACTGAAGAAAGGAAAGTCGTGTTGTAGGTAACGGTCATAGTTGCATTGCCAGCTGCATCGAAAGACTGCTTGTCTCCGGGCCCTAAATTGATCGAGCCACTTCCAGCAGGATCGGACAAATTATACGATCCATTGCTGACACTTCCAGAAATATTGCTGATTACAAATGTGGCAGTCAGGTTAGGGTTGCAATAAACTTTCAAGTCCAATTGACCATCCACAATTACACGAGTAGGAGTAGCTGGAGGCGTGAATGTAGTTGTAGCTGTTGCCGAGGGACTGGTCGGTGTTTCTGTCACTGTAGGCGTTTCGGACGGTCTAGGTGTCTTGGTAGCTGTTTTTGTCGGAGTAACCGTTTTCGTGTTTGTGGCTGTAGGTGTATAGGTAACTGGCGTTGCTGTTGCTGTTTCAGTCTTCGTTGCAGTTGCTGTCTTGGTTGGCGTTCTCGTTGCTGTGGAAGTACTCGTACCAGTTCCAGTCGGCGTATAAGTTACCGGAGTAGCAGTTGGAGTTTCAGTCTTCGTTGCAGTAGCAGTCTTGGTTGGTGTGGCTGTTTTAGTAGCTGTAGGCGTTGAAGTAAATGTAGGCGTATAAGTGATAGGTGTAGCAGTTGGCACTTCGGTTTTAGTCGGTGTAATTGTTTTGGTTGGTGTCGTTGTTTTAGTTGGCGTGGTGGTTTTAGTCACTGTACTGGTCGGCGAACTGGTTGGGGTATAAGTAACAGGTGTAGCCGTTGGAGGGATCGGCAAACATTCACCAGTAGCAGATAAATTTACATTTTCCAGCGTCGCTGTTTGGTAGTTAACGTCAACAGACGCATTGCCTACCGCTGTAAATGAAATGCTGTCTCCAGCAGCCAGATTCAACGGAGAAGAACTTGAGGGTTTTCCAGGTTCTTTAACAGTATAAGAACCACCTATTAAATCGCCACCATCGTTTACGATGGTGAAAGTGGCAGACAAATCATTATTACACGCCACACTTAGTCCCAAATAAGGGTCAAGAGCAAGCACGCCTTTGCCAACAACTGAAGATGTTGAAGTAGGGGTTGGCGTGATGGATGTCGTTGGAGAAACCACTGTTACTGTAGACGTTTGAGTTGCATTGGGAGTGGCAGTCGCCAGTTCTGTTGTTGGAGATTCTATAATTGCAGGTTCAGTAGCTGTAACCTCAATCGTTGGAGGCTCTGTGGCCACAGGCGCAGAAGTTGGGGGTTCAGTAGCAGCTGGAGGTTCAGTGGCAGCCGGCGGCTCCGTGGCTACCGGTGGCTCTGTACCAACGCCACCTGCCCCAGGCAAAATCTGACCAGAAGGGGCGCAGGATGCAATCAATATGGAAAGGATGACTGCCAGCGAAATCAATCTTAAAATACTAAAATGTTTTTTTGTTTGCATATTACCTCTGCTTAGTCTAATTTATATGTATTTCAACATCCAATAAAAAATTTTCCAAAACTTTCATAATGCAACACGAACCTAGTGTCGATTCTCGACGTCTATAGTGTTAGTCGGCATTAATTTGAAAAAAGGGTCGAATGGGATTTTGCGAATTCTCAACAATGTTCAACTTCGTGATTTTTATCACCGATCAAATAAATACCGATTTAACTGCCAAAAAGACAGTCTTTAAATAGGCGCCTTGTTGTTATTCCCTAAAAAAATAAAATGCGCTAGAATACATCCAGATTAGATATTATTAAACCATGAGAATAAGGAATTGTAAATCAATTATGGACCTCGAAAAACTAACTACTAATATACTTGTGCTCTCTCTGGCCTGCGCCATCATCCTTGCCGGCTGTCAACCTAAAGCCAGCCCAACAACAACAACTCCACAAGATCAAACCCCAACAGCAACCACCCAGCCAGACACATCAGAAAATCTCACAGTTATCAGCGCAAATATCATACTTGACCCGGCATTAACTCAAGATGCTGATTCAATTACAATCTGCCAATACCTTTACGAAGGATTAGTAAGTTTAAATTCCAGCGGGACCCCTCAACCAGCTCTGGCTGAATCCTGGATTGTGTCTGACGATCAGCTTGATTACATTTTCACCCTGCGAACAGATGCGAAATTCAGCGATGGCACATCGATCACACCAGATATCGTAGTTAACAACTTCAACCGCTGGTTTGATCCAAACGACCCCCTTCACACCAGCGAAAACTTCAAAACCTGGGAAGGTGTTTTCCTTGGATACAATGGCGAGAAAGATGAAAACAAACATCCCAAATCTCCAGTGGACGGCATTCAAAAAGTGGATGTCAATACAATAATTATTCATCTAAACCGAGCAATGCCAGATTTAGTTAAATATCTCGCCTACCCGGCCTTTGCAATTCTTAATACAAACGAGTTAAATTCTGGCAGTTATGGTGCTAGAGGGAGCAATATTATTTCAAGCGGCCCATACACTATTTCATCATGGATCGAAAATGGTTTAACACTTAGTCCAAATCTAAATTATTGGGGAGCCGTTCCAGAAAGGGACTTAACCTTTACTCTCAAGTGATAAAGCCCAGCTAACTTCTGCAACATATTAATTGCGGCTATGCTTATCGTAAACAAAAAGAAAGGCTGTCTTGAAAAAGACAGCCTTTCTTTTTGTTAGCTGGGGACAATGGATTCGAACCACTACTAATTGCTCCAGAGGCAATTGTCCTGCCGTTAGACGAGTCCCCAATGGACTAGCGGGCAGTATTCTATCATGCCGTTTATGTAGAGGCAAGGGATTTATTTTCGGGCTGCTCTGCGGGTGTTATCTTCCACATCCATAAGGATTAACAAGGCATACTGGACAAATTTCAGGCCTGCGAAATAGAGAAGCCCAGGAACGAATTGGATTAAATATGGAGTAAAAAACCCAACAACATCAAGGCCTGACATTCCCTTTTGGTAATATAAACCGCTGGAAAATTGCACCATGAATTGAGTGAACGAGAGTGCCGAGGTGAACAAATATGCTAGAAGTGCAACCCAAGCGAAGACCCCAGCAACACGAGATATTCGCAAAACACTGTCACGTTCGAAGTATGTACCTGCAAAGTTAGTTTTTGATTCGTTAGTTTCGCTCATAATTGCCTCCGTATTTGATTATAAATCATGCGCGTGGTTTGTTATAATAATAAAGTTCAATTCACAAACCATCAGGGTTGGGAATGCGACTCTTTAGCGGGGCAGGCCGAAGGTCCAGAAAGATGCGAATTTCCACCTCTGAAATCCAAGATTAAGGCAATTCATCCATGATTGACGAAGAAACAAATCCACAGGAAAATAAACCTACCGATTTTATCCGCGAGGCGGTTGCGGAAGATTTGAAGAACGAGCGCTTCAATTATGTGCGTACGCGCCTGCCCCCTGAGCCGAATGGGTATTTGCACATCGGCCATGTGAAAGCGTGGATGATCGATTATCTCATCGCCAAGGAGAATAACGGCGAGCTGATCTTGCGCTTCGATGATACAAACCCAGCAAAAGAAGAGACGGAATTTGTGAAAGCCATCGAAGATGATACACGCTGGCTGGGAGTCAAGTGGGCAAAGGTAACGTTTGCCTCAGATTATTTTGACGAGTTATATGCATGGGCGCAAAAGTTGATTCTGGCGAGTAAAGCCTATGTGGACGATCAGACTCCCGAAGAAGTGAGTGCCAATCGCGGCTCACTGACCACACCTGGAAAAAACTCTCCATTTCGTGAGCGCGATGTAGAAGAGAATATGGATTTGCTTGAACGCATGAAGAATGGCGAATTCCCTGACGGCTCACGAATCTTGCGCGCCAAGATTGACATGGCGCACCCGAACATCAACATGCGTGATCCTGCCATGTATCGCATTGTTCACAAGCCGCATCATCGCACAGGCGAAAAGTGGAAAATTTACCCGATGTACGATTGGTCGCATGGGCAGAATGATTCAATGGAAGGCATTACCCATTCTTTGTGTTCGCTTGAATATGAAGATCATCGTCCATTGTATGAATGGTTTCTGGAACAGCTTGATGTATTCAAACCGCGACAAATTGAATTTGCACGCTTGAACATAAATTACACAGTGATGAGCAAACGCAAACTTCGCCGTCTGGTTGAAGAAAAGCATGTCACTGGTTGGGATGATCCGCGTATGCCAACTTTGCGCGCTATGCGTCGGCGTGGATATACACCCGAAGCAATCCATGATTTTATCAATCGTGTGGGTGTCGCCAAAAATTATAGTGTGAATGATGTGGCCTTGCTTGAATCTTGCGTGCGTGAAGACCTCAACAAACACGCCCTGCGCCGCATGGCTGTGCTCAAGCCGCTGAAAGTGGTCATTGATAACTATCCCGACTCACAGGTTGAAGAGATGGACGCGGTCAATAATCCCGAAGACCTTTCTGCGGGCACGCGCAAAATTCCGTTCTCAAAAATAATTTATATCGAGCAGGAGGATTTCCGCGAAACTCCCCCGCCGAAATATTATCGTCTGTTCCCTGGCAATGAAGTTAGATTGCGTTATGCATATTTTATTAAGTGTACACATGTCGTAAAAGATGACCAAGGCGAAGTCATGGAAGTCCACGCAACTTATGATCCAACTACGCGTGGCGGCGATTCTGCTGATGGGCGCAAGGTCAAATCCACGATTCACTGGGTTTCTGCCGAGCACGCCAAAGCAGCGGAGATTCGCATGTATGACCGTCTCTTCACGAAAGAAGACCCCGAAGAAGGCGACGAAGGATTCCTGGCCTGTCTCAATCCGAATTCGTTGGTCATCACTACGGGATATGTGGAACCGTCTCTTTCTGCGCCGAAAGCTGGTGACCGCTTCCAGTTTGAACGCCAGGGATACTTCTGCGCTGACGCAGACACCACGCCTGAAAAACCTGTTTTTAATCTAACAGTGAATCTCAAGGATGCATGGTCGAAGATCGAGAAGAAAACCAAATAAATTTTGGCTGAGTAATTCTTCCGTAGGAGCAAAATGAATTTAAAATTTTTACACCTCACTGTAATCAGTTTGGCAGTCACCTTGATTGGTACAGCCTGTACACCGAAAGCCACGTCAACACCTGTAGATATTATGGGTACAGCGATGCAAATGGCCATGATCATGTTGACACAAACTGTTGAGGCTTACTCTCCTACATCCCCTCCACCATCAGAAACGCCAACTCCCAGCTTTACAGATACCCCCATCGTCACGCCAACCAAAACCGCTCCCCCAAAAAGGCCTGGCACAACCGAATTTACCGGTTGTTGGACTGGTCCGGGCCCCACTTATACTTTGATCAGTAACATTGACCCAAAGAAATATGTAGATGTCATTGGCATTGGGAGTGAACCGGGTTGGTACGTCATTCGTAACCCGTATTTTCACAATCCGTGCTGGATAGAAATAGCTCATCTAAAGATAGATCCTGCTATGGATTTTTCTGTATTTCCAGTTATGACACCAGGTCCATAAGATAAGACTTATTAGATTTGTACCTTAAGAGCCAAATCCAAAAAAGATAAAATTATCTTGACACTCACCCATCTCTCATGTAGACTGAAACAGTAATTAATTCTCACAAAGGAGTGCACTTCAAATGAATCTACATACAACGACACATCAGCGAAAATCCATCTCATCTCGAAGTGCGCCTATAGACTGTTAAAGGTCTAACTCTGTGTCTTTTTAGCCATGGTGCACTTCTGCACCATGGCTTTTTTATTTTTTACACGTGACTTTGTCATGCAAGATTGGAAACTAAAACAGAATGGAATATAAAAAATGAGTTCAGATCAATTGATACGTAACGCACGAGAAAATTTCGACATCTCTATAGCGAACAAAAACGCCGAAGCTATTCGAAAGCTGCTTGCACCAACATATCACATAGTTACAGGGCGAAGCGGACAAAATCATGGCGCAAAGGAAGAAGCCATACGTTGGGCGGAACTGTTTCGCGAGGATCCCACTGCAATTTATCGCCGTACCCCACGAGAAATCACCATCAATGAAAACTGGGGTATAGCAGAAGAATTAGGTAATTGGGAAGGCAGCTATACCGCCAAAGAAATTTTGGTTCGCGCATCAGGTATCTATGCCGCAAAATGGCAGCGAGCAGAAAATGGCAATTGGATACTTCAAGCGGAAGTGTTCACCACCCTCACCTGCAAAGGTCCCTGCGACCCGCCCGACCCGATTTATAAATAGTAGTCATTGCGATGCGTAATGACATGGAGAAATAAAATGGACATCATTACAGGAAAGATTCTAAAATTAAACAACTGGCCCGATGGAAAAATCATCGGGGTGGCAAAAAATATCTCGACGCAGTTATCAGATCAAGGTTTGGAACGTGACGCGATTCTGAGTCAACTGGATGCGGTTCGGCAAGACCCCGGCCCCTTCCTCGCCGATTCTATAATGGTAGACCTCGCGCGCGAATGTATTCGGCTTACGCAAAAAGATGAACCATCTGTTGATGAATTACCTGAAACCCCAATTCCTTTCCCGATTTGGGGGCGGGAAAATATTGACGATGGCGCAGTTGCCCAAATGAACAGTGCTATGCGCCTGCCAGTGACTGTAAGCGGAGCGCTCATGCCTGATGCTCACATTGGCTATGGGCTTCCCATTGGCGGTGTATTGGCAACTGAAAATGTTGTGATTCCATACGCAGTAGGTGTGGATATTGCCTGCCGTATGAGACTCTCTATTTACGAAGTCTCTCCACATTTGCTTGGTCAAAAGAAAGGTCTATTCGAGGAATCTCTATGGAATGAAACTGCCTTCGGCTTGGGCGCAAAATGGACAGGCGCAAAAAAGGCTCAACATGAAGTGTTGGACGATAATGCCTGGCTAGCCACCCGCCAACTTCGTACTTTGAAAGATACTGCAATGAATCAACTCGGTACAAGCGGCACAGGAAATCATTTTGTAGAATGGGGCATCTTTAGTCTGCAAGAGTCCATGTTTGGCCTGAAGCCTGGTCGATATCTTGCTCTGCTTTCGCACAGTGGCTCGCGTGGTGTTGGAGCGAAGATCGCAGATCGCTTTAGCAAACTAGCAGTGGAAAAACATCCCGATCTGGACAAGAGCGTCAAACAGCTTGCGTGGCTGAGCCTTGATTCAGAAGATGGTCAGGAATATTGGCTTTCCATGGAATTGGCCGGGCGCTTTGCTTCGGCAAATCACTATATCATCCACAAACGCTTATCTGCTGCTGTTGGATTGAAGGAAGTGGCCGTTGTCGAAAATCACCACAACTTCGCATGGAAGGAAACGCTCCCAGATGGCCGCAAGGTAATTGTCCACCGTAAGGGAGCCACTCCAGCAGGCGTGGGCGTGCTTGGTGTTATTCCAGGCTCAATGGGCGACGCGGGTTACGTTGTCCGCGGCAAGGGCGTAGAGAACTCCCTTTCTTCAGCCTCGCATGGTGCAGGTCGCAGAATGAGTCGCAACATCGCGCTAAATACGATTAGCAGATCAGATCGCAACGATTACCTTAAGGAACGCGGCGTTACTCTGCTCGGCGGCGGCATTGACGAATCTCCACAGGCTTATAAGCAAATTGATGAAGTCATCGCTGCGCAAAATGACCTTGTAGATATCATTGGAAAATTTACGCCAAAAATCGTCCGCATGGCTGACGAACCTGGTGATATTTAATCCTTGAAATAAACAGGAGGGTCGATTAAACGACTCTCCTGTTTGCCAGGATATATTACAGCAAGAATCTAATTTCCCCATTCTGGCTTTTTTTCGAGTATGCTTTGATGTGAAACTTCCTGAAATCAACTGCACGCCCATGGAACTTATATGAATAAAAAACAAGCCAAACAATTTCAAGATTTGCTTCTGCGCTATTCTCAAGAAACCGAAGACATAGGCCGAAAATCCATCGAGGAAGGACTCTGGAAACAATATGGAATTGAGCAGGTTGTCTTCGTATTGGACATGTCTGGTTTTTCGTTATTGACACGCAAGCACGGCATTATTCATTATCTTTCCATGGTGCGCCGTATGCAAATGACAGCGGAGCCGATCATTGAATCTTTTGGCGGGAGTGTAATCAAATTTGAAGCAGACAACTGCTTTGCGGTATTTCCAGACTCTCTGCCAGCCATTAACGCCGCAATCGCTTTACAACTGGCATTCGAAGCATCCAACCTGTTAACATCAGATGAATTTGATGTGCACATCTCATGCGGAATTGATTACGGCAAAATGCTCATCATTGGGTACGAAGATTGCTTTGGCGATGTCGTTAATCGCGCCTGTAAATTGGGCGAGGATATTGCCCTTGCTGGCGAGATTATAGTAACAAAGGAAGCAATGGAAAGAGTTCCACCTGAAGCAGATCTAAAACATCACGCGGTGGAAATATCAGTCTCCGGGATTGTCATTCCTGCTTTTACAATTGAATATAGAAGTTAAAATCTTCCTTTTTGCCTTCCAACATCATCTTGAAAGGCATCATTGCTTCGCCATTCCACTAGTTACAAACTTGCAATAGTCAAAGGGCAAATAAAGGACTAAAATAACACTATGAATATTCAAGAAGGCTATCTCCTTGTTGTAGAAGACACCCCTGATATCCTTAATTTGATGGAAGCAACTCTGAAATTTAAAGGATTTCGCGTAATTACGGCTCGTAACGGTCTGGAAGCGTTGGACTCTATCCAAAAAGAACGTCCGCTGATCGTAATCACAGATATTATGATGCCAAAAATGGATGGTTTTAGCCTTGTTCATAGATTACGGATAAATCCGGAAACCCGCAATATTCCAATCGTTTTTCTCACAGCAACTTATGTGGCGGCAGAAGACAAAACATTTGCAATAAACATTGGCGCAACCCGCTTTATCGAGAAGCCAATAAATTTTACAAACTTTTTACTGACATTATCAGAATTACTAGCTCAGGGGGAGCATCTTGCAACCGACCCAATCAATAACCAGATCTTCTACGACGAATACCGTAAAAGACTTGAGTCGAAGCTTCATCACAAGTCTTCACAAATTACGCGGATCGAAAAACTATTAAAGACTGTATCAGAAGAGGAAAAGCAAGCCTTTACAGACTCATTGCTAGTAGCAGTCAACGAACGCGACGAAATTAAATACCTGCTTGACCAGATCAATGAACATATTGAATAATTCAGTTCTTAACAAAAAAATGTGACGAGGCTTGAAATGCCTCGTCACATTTTTTTGTTAAATTCTAGATAAAATATCAATCGCATTTTTTATTCGAGTCAGACATTTTTCCCTGCCAATGATCTCCATACTCTCAAATAAAGGCGGACTGACTTTCTGGCCTGTGGTTGCTACGCGTAATATACCAAATACTTGATTTACGTTTAATCCGCTTTCCTCAACATAGGCCCGCAAAGGAGGCTCGCAGCTTTCGTGACTAATGGTTGGCTGCGCAGAAAGGATTTCATACGCCCGCTGGGCAATTTCTGCAGACTGCTCTGCATCCAGTCCTTTTGCAATCAAATCTTCAGGCAGTGGGGAAATATCTTCTTTGAAAAAGAAACTGCCAAACGACAGACAATCGTCCAATGTAACAAGCCTCTCGCGCAACAAAGGGATAATTTTTAGCAACACTTCATCATCAACATTGAGTCTTTCACGGGTGAAGTAAGGTTTGATGCGAGCTGCAAGGTCTTCGGTCGTAAAGAGGCGGATGTGCGTCGCATTGAAGTGATCCAACTTTTGGAAATTGATCGCGGCTGGCGAAGGAGTCAAACTGTCAATGCTAAATCGTTCGACCATCTGCTCAAGATTCATCACATCATCTTCGGCTACGCCCCATCCCATCAATGCAATCCAGTTATTCACACCTTCTGGGGTAAAGCCCAACTCATTCATATCCTTGATGAAGGCCGAATAACCATCTGTCATTGCAAGCGTGGTATCGCGCTTACTCAATTTACCTTTACCACTCGGCTTAAGAAAAATAGAAAGATGCACCCAAACTGGTTCGTCCCAACCAAAAGCCCGCACAATATTTACATGCAACGGAAAAGTTCCCAGCCATTCAGAGCCACGCAACACATGTGTAATTCCCATTTCATGGTCATCCACCATTGCCGCAAGATGGTACGTGGGCAAACCATCTGATTTCAAGAGCACCTGGTCATTGAGTTGTTCGTTTTCTGTAACAATTTCGCCGCGTAAATGATCGACAGCAACTGTTGTGCCCTCTCTCGGCATTTTAAAACGGATAATATATTTCTCGCCGTTATCAATACGACGAGCCGCTTCATCTGGACTTAAGAGGCGGCATGTTCCATCGTAATGCGGATTTTCTTTTCGCTTCTGCTGTTCCTGCCTTACTCTTTCCAATTTTTCAGGTGTGCAAAAGCATGGGTATGCATGCCCATTATTTACAAGCGTGTTGACATGGGCGTGATAAATCTCGCGGCGATCTGTTTGACGGTAAGGTCCAAGAGGGCCACCAATATCGGGGCCTTCATCGTAATTCAAACCGAGCCAACGCAACCCATCAATGATCTCCTGTTCAGCGCCAGGCACAGTTCGAGAAACGTCTGTATCTTCGATTCGCAGAATAAACTGTCCGCCGGTTTTCCTGGCCAACAGGTAATCATAAAGAGCAACGCGCGCAGTGGCAAGATGCATATGCCCCGTGGGAGAAGGTGCAACACGAGTTCGTGCAGGTTTAATGGTCAAGAGATAATGCTCCTTGGGTTGGCGGCACAATATTCGTCAAATATTAACCGCCAAGAAAGATAAATTAAAAATCCATTGGTTTATGCCGCATCACAACGCTTTCAACAAGGCCAATGCCAAGCATTAACGCGGTCAGTCCGCTGCCGCCATAACTGATAAATGGAAGCGGCAAACCAGAAACAGGCACTACGTTTAGATTTACACCAATATTCACTGCGGCCTGAAAAAATATAAGGATGGCCACACCAAATGCAAGCATCGACCCTGAAACATCACGGGCTTTTTGGGCGGCGCGAATGCAACGCCACACAATGAAAACAAGGGTCAGAATAACAATAATGCCACCCACCATACCAAACTCTTCTGATACTGCAGAGAAAATAAAGTCTGTATGGCGCACTTTCAGAAAACGCAGCTGAGTTTGGGTGCCATGCCCATATCCTTTACCAAACAAGCCCCCTGAACCAATTGCAATCAATGCCTGCTTTACATTGTAAGTTACACCATAGGTTGCGTTTTGATCTGGGGAAATAAATGTCAATATGCGACCTTGTTGGTAGGGTTCAAGAAAAGGAAAGGCTAACGCTACCAAGGCAATCCCCCCCACGCCAAGCCAAAATACTTGCTTTAAGTCCAAGCCATTAATCCAGAGCATGGCCATAAAGATAACCATCAACACAACAACGTTGCTAAGGTTCGGCTGGAGCAAAATCCAAAAAATCAATCCGAAGGCCCAGAGGAATCCACCTAAAGCCCAGCGCAGATCCTTTGGCTGGTGACGTGTTTGTTCAAAATATCTTGCAAGCACAATAATGGCAACGATCTTGGCAAATTCAGTCGGCTGCAGGAATAGCACACCCACTTGAAACCAGCGTTGCGCACCAAAAGCACTTTGCCCCAGGCTGGAGAGAGACACCAAAAATAGCATGATGCCAAAATAAATTGGCCGATACAATGCCAGCCAATAGCGATAATCCACTGAGGCAACTGCAAAGATAACCACCAAACCCAACAGAGCGAAATAAACCTGACGGGTAATCAGCGGCTGCAATATCTCATTCCCGGCGACAGCAGAGCGAATCATTGCTGTTCCAAAAGAAGAGGCTAATACAATTGCGCCCAATAAAAGGAAATCGAAATTGCGCCAGGAAAGGTCACGGTTCATAATATTTTATAAACACTCACAAGACAGCTGCTTTATGAAAATCGTCGGCAAAAATAAAAAACACGGAATCAACCTAAAGCGTCAAGAGGCTGACCCGTGTTCACTTATATTAAAAAATCAGCCTGCGCGTTGTCGGGTTACGCTCCGCAAAGGAATATCTGCCACCAAACGTTGAGAACGACCATCACGTTCAAGCCCAATTTGAACCGCTTCGGGGTCTATATCAATGTAACGCGAAATCGCTTTTAGCAAATCATCCTTCAATGCATTCAATTGCTCAGGGGTGAGATCTGTACGATCATGAACCAGAACAAGCTGCAATCGTTCTTTTGCACTTTCAGCACTTTTTTTTCTAGTGAAGAAGCCCATATTACTTCCTCCCCGTTAGTTTCTGAATGGCTCCCCATAAGCCGCTTTGTTGATCAAGGTCCATGAAAGGCACATCCTGCCCTTGAAGGCGTTTGGCAATGTTCCGAAAGGCTTGTCCGGCCCGGCTCTTTGCTTCCGTAACGACGGGTGCGCCACGGTTTGAGCCAATGATTACAGATTCATCTTCCGGAACAATGCCGATGAGTGGGATGCCGAGCAAATCTAACACGTCTTCAGCAGAAAGCATGTCATTATTTTTAACCAAAACAGGATTTAATCGATTAAGGATCAATCGCGGGGTTCCTTTTTCTTCCGCTTCCAATATGCCCACGACTCTATCTGCATCTCGCACTGCGCTGACCTCAGGGTTGGTCACTACTAAAACCTTATCTGCTGCGGCGATTGAATTTCTAAACCCGCGTTCGATACCCGCAGGTGAATCAATGATCACGAAATCCGCATCAGGCCGAAGGTCATTGCAGATGCGGATCATATCCGAAGGAGAGACAGCATTTTTATCGCGTGTCTGAGCGGCGGGAATTAAATATAAATCCGGGAGATGCTTATCACGGATCATCGCCTGCTTTAATTTACAACGTCCTTCGATAACATCGACAATATCATATACAATTCGGTTTTCAAGTCCCATCACAACATCGAGGTTGCGCAGGCCAATATCACCATCGATGCAAACAACCTTTCGACCATCTGCGGCCAGTGCTGTGGCAAGGTTTGCAACAGCAGTAGTTTTACCCACGCCGCCTTTTCCTGAAGTAATTGTAATCACTTGAGCTGTCATATTCATTCCTAAGGGTGGGTTAGCCGGTATGCCAAAGCTCGGCTTGTAATCGTCCCTCGCCATTAATACTTGCAATTTCAGGTTTGGGGTCTTTTTGCGGTTTGAGCGTTGCAGATATTTCATCTGCAATACGAAGTTGATTTGCTGAAAGATCAAGAGCACATATAAACGCTGAGCGGTTTCCTTTTGCGCCAGCATGGATCATGCCACGCACACGGCCCCAAACAATCACATTACCATCTGCAATAATTTCCGCACCCGGATTTACATCTCCAACGATCACAATGTTTCCCGGAAACTCTATACGGGTTCCTGAGCGAAGAGTCTTGTTCACAAACAACGCCATATCTTCTGAAACTGCTTCTGCAGACTGACGCTGCTCTTCGGGGCGCGGCTTGGAAATACGAGTGGCCAACCCCAGCAACTGCGATGTCTGTTCGGTTGTTGGGGATTCGCTGATCACAGCCCATAAGGATACATTTCGCTCTGAAAGTCGGTCTCGCAGATCAACGAGGTCATTCACCTTCAATATTTGCGAACCAACATCCATGGCAAGACGGGCGCCTTGAAAAAAAGCCTGACGCTCTTCGATTTGCGTAATCAAAGCAATGCACTGATCTTCCCACGGGGCATCTAAAAACGTGGCGAGAAGCCCATCGCGTATTCCTTTGATTTGAACGAGTGATGTTATTTGTTCCATAAGATAAATTTAAGCCGCTGAATGAACTAAATTATACCTGATGAAGGCGCCGGTTCCGTTTTACAGATTGTTGGCAGGGTTTACTGACCAAAACCAGATTTCCCTTGTGCAATATCTATGGACTTTAATTCAAAGTAGGCTTTGATAACTCGCTGCACAATTGGGCCTGCAACAGAAGCACCCTCACCTCCATTATAAGCAAAAGCAACAACGATGATCTCAGGGTCTTCATACGGAGCATAAGCAAGAGTCCAGGCATGTGTCGGCCACGCTCCAAATTGACATCGCTCCGCTTTGCGGGCAACATCATCACAATATTCCGCTGTACCTGTTTTTCCAGCCACGGCGATCGGAAAATCTTTGAATAGTTTTTGAAGCGTTCCTCTTGGGTCAGTTACTGCCAAACGTGTGCCACCACGGACAGCTTCAATTGTCTCAGGATCAATAATCTTGAATTTATCCTCGCTCAGAGTACAGTATCCATCAGCGCAGGAGGAATTTGGAATCATTGGGGTGACGGTTACATCCCATTTCATATTTGGTGTAAATGGAGATATTTGATAGCTGCCAGGTGTTTGTTCGTAAGAAAGGGTGAAGTCCTGAGGATTAAACCACGCATCCAAAACATTGCCTTCCCCATCGGTGACATCATGCACAACAGTTGGCTGCATTAATTTACCTCGATTGGCTATAGTTGCACCAGACATTAAGACCTGCAATGGTGTCGCAAGAACATAGCCCTGCCCTACGCTTGCAATATAGGTATCGCCAGTAGACCAGTTCTCGCCCGTATTAATACGCTTCCATTGTGGATCAGGAATCAGGCCATCCTGTTCGCCTTTCAACTCTATTCCTGAGGCTTGATCATAGCCAAGCGCGCGCGCATAATATTCAAGGCGCTCAATTCCAAGTCCTTGCTTGATTTCATCCTGATATCCGCCGCCGAGCTTGTAAAAGCAAACATTACTAGAATAAGCAATGCAATGCTGAAAATCAATCTGCCCGAAACCATCTGGGTTTTTCTCAAAGATCCAATCCACAAACTGTCTTTGGTTTCTATCCGTGCAGATATCATTTGGATTAAATTTTTCGCACAACAGCAACTGTCCAGGCGCTTGAATAATATCGCCTAGTTCTACAACATTTTCGTTATAAGCACCTGTTGCGGTCGAAAGTTTGAATACTGATCCAGGTGGATATTCTGAAGAAATGGCATTGTTTAGAAGAGGTTTGCGAGGATCTTCGCTCAACTGCTCATAATAATAAGATGGGATGATTCGCGCAAACCTATTGTTTTCATAATCCGGGTAGGAAACCATTGCCAAAACTTCACCGGTCTTTGGATTCATCGCAATCACAACGCCACTCGAAATGCGAATTTTTCCAAAGTAATTATTCCAATATGCCACTTCTTGAAGTAAAGACGCTTGCGCTGCAGCCTGCAGGCGAGTGTCAATTGTAAGATATACATTGTTACCCGGCAAAGGAGCGATCGGAGGCTCAAGGTTGCGAATTTCCTGACCCGCCACATCAATTTGCACAACCCGCGAACCATTTCTGCCAGCGAGAATATCCTGCAATGAATCTTCCACCCCCGCATAACCGATCTTATCGCGATTAGGAACAAATCCTTTTGCCTTATATTCATCTTCAAGAGCCGCAGAAATTGGCCCTAAAAAACCGACGAGGTGGGCAGTGAGAGAGCCTGTTGGATAATCACGAATCGGGTCTATCTCAACCGTGACGCCGGGCCAGTCAACCGATTTCTCCTGAACCACCCGGGCAATTTCTTCAGAAACATTACATTTCACTTTAACAGGGCTATAAGGAGCATTTGTATCTTGAAGCGCAACAAGTTGACCTATTCCCGGCCCAGGCGCACAAGCAGCAAACAACTTCGCCTCTTTTAGCGATGCGTCAGTAACAGGCCCGCCTACTGGCACATCAATAATAGCAGATAGCTCGCGATAAATATTCTGGATATTCGAATCGTCATCGGGTAAATTTGCAGGAGTAATGACAATGTTATAAGCAGCAAGGTTGCGCGCAAGAATGGATCCGTTACGGTCATAGATAATTCCACGCGGCGCAGGCACATTGACAGGATTAGTATAATTATCTACTGCGGCAATAGTCCATCGTGATTTATCAATTACCTGCAAGTTAACAAGCTTGATGAGCAAACCAGTAAAGGCAAGCAAAATCGCAATATAAACTGTAGCAAGCCGCCAGGTTTCAAAACGAAGCGGACGAGAAACGGAACCAGAACTCATTCGTACTCCTCAGCAGAATAAACCCAGCGCGCTAAATCGCGCATAAAAGCATAGATGGGTATCGCCAATAGCATGTTAAGCAATAAGCTTGGCAGTGTGATCAAAGCGATAACATCACCAATAGAAAAGGATGTACCTAAAACGCGTAAAACCGTGTAAGACATTAAATGCATGAACAGTGTACCTGCAAAAGTTACGCTGAACATGGCAAGCAGCGGAGCCTGCCAAACCCGATACTGCAAAGCTCGTGCAAATAATACAATTGCACTAAAACCGATCACCTGCACAATCCATGGCATGCTGGATACAAAGCCAAGCATAACACATGCCAAAGTTGCCCAGTGCCATGCAGATTTAACATGTTTCTGCAAAGCCCATGCAGCGATCATAATCAAAGGCAAATCTGCGTACCCTGAAAGGAGCTTGACTTGACTAATCACAGCGGATTGCAGAATAACTGCCAACCCAAGTAAGGGAAACGCAACAATATTACGCATATTAAATTATTTTTTATGGGGAGGGCAACGGTTCAAGTGGAGCAATATCCACCGGGCGAAAGTTTGTAATTACCAAGACAATTTCAAGGCGGGTAAAGTCTACAGCAGGCTGAACAGTTGCCTGTTGAAAGAGTTCAAATTCCAAGCTGCGGACTGTAACGACTTGCCCAAGAGGAATATCTGATGGATAACCACCGCCCAGGCCTGAGGTTAAAATAAGATCGCTTGACTCAAGGTTTGCATTTTGAGAAATCAAATCCAGAGATACATCGCCAGTGACAGAGCCGAGGGCGACTGCGCTTGTATCTGCATTTTGCAAATATACATTAACTGCTGACGCGGGGTCAGTAATCAACTGGACACGAGCCGCATCAGCAATAACCGCATCTACGCGACCAACCAAGCCTTGATTGGTTACAACAGGCATGCCACGCCGAATATCATCATTTGAACCGCGGTTGATTATGATGTAATGCAAAAATGGACTTGGATCGCGACCAATCACGGCGGCGGCTTTATATGTGCTCTCAGGGTTTGAGCGGGAAAAATCTACAAGTGCGGCGAGAATTTCTGTTTCATTCACGCGCTGTTGAAGCTCAATCACCTGTGCCTGTAATTGAGAAACTTGTATTTCAAGTTCGGCATTGCGGGTTCGCAAAGAAACGATATCACGAGGTGCTGTAAAAAAATCCTGGACGCCAAGAAAACGAGAGGAGACCCATGTTTGAACTTCAACCAAGACCGAACTGAATTGCCTCGAGGCGGGTCCAAAAAAACCGCCGAGGGCTAAGGCAAGAATCCCACCTACGACCAGAAAAATAATTGTTGTTTGTAAAGAACGGGAGTTCATATTTTATTAGCCTCTGTCAAAGAGACTGCCAAAGAGAAGATCACCCAATCATATGACGCGTACTACCGCGTTCCAGGCCAACGAGATAACGCCCAAGTGTATCCAGGTCTTCAAAGATCATTGCTGCGCCACGGGCAACACAAGTGAGCGGATCTTCAGCAACCCACACCCGTAATTTCAATTCATCGGTCAAACGCTCTGCGAGGCCCTGCAATAAGGCGCCGCCACCAGCAAGACATATACCGATATCCATCAAGTCAGCTACGATCTCTGGCGGAATTTCATCAAGAGCATCTCGCACGGTATCGATAATCACTTGTACCGACCCAGAGAGAGCTTCACGAATTTCAATGGAAGAAACTTCAACCGTTTCAGGCAGGCCAGTTACAAGGTTTCTACCGCGGACTTCCATTGTTTTTTCTGGTTGTAATGGATAAGCAGAGCCAATTTGCCATTTGACTTGTTCTGCAATTCCTTCACCAATCAACAGGTTGTATTTGTTTCGTAGATATTGCACAACATCTTGATCCATCTCATCACCTGCTATGCGAAGTGAGCGAGACGCAACCACACCACTCATGGACATAACCGCAACTTCAGTTGTGCCGCCACCGATGTCTACTACCATCGAGCCACGAATCTCTCCGATTGGCAAACCAGCTCCCAGCGCGGCCGCGATCGGTTCTTCTATCAACATCGCCTGTCTCGCACCGGATGCCATTACGGCGTCATATACCGCACGTTTTTCCACTTCAGTCACACCTGTTGGCAAACCAACGATCACGCGCGGGCGGGGCAAGGGAACCATACTTTGTTCGTGAACTTTACCAATGAAATATTCAAGCATTACCTGGGTTACGTCGAATTCAGCAATAACACCATCGCGAATAGGGCGCACCACCACAACGTTACTGGGAGTACGACCAACCATTTCCTTGGCTTCGAGACCGATTGCCAAAGGCTGACGCAATTTTTTATCTACGGTTACCCAGGATGGTTCGTTAATAACAATCCCCTTACCGCGAACATGAACCAACGTGTTCGCAGTGCCAAGATCAATGGCAATGTCCAGAGAAAAAAGGCCTAACAGCCAGTTAATAGGGTTGAAGGCCAAAATAGGCTCCTAAGTGAGATTTCATGCTAAAAAGGGCTTGCAAAGATATTATACCATGAGGCCTAAAAATGGATTTTGGTCAATTGGCAATCCCCCGCTGGGGTACAATCGGAAAATATTTATTATATTTGCGAGGAGAAAAGTCATGGGAAAATTCGCAGTTGTTACAGACAGCACAGCATATATACCACCAGAATATATCCAGAAGCATAATATATCCATAGCCCCTTTGGTTTTGATCTGGGGTGAAGAAACATTTGAAGATGGAGTGGATATTCGCCCGGATGAATTTTATAGCCGCTTGAAAACAGCAAAGGTGATGCCATCTACATCTCAGGCCACGCCGGCTACCATGCATTCAATTTTCCAACCGCTTGTAGATCAGGGAATGGATGTGCTGGGAATTTTTCTTTCATCAAAATTCTCGGGCACAATGCAATCTGCGCTGCAAGCCAAAGAGACAATGGGAAATGCCGCTGAAAAAATAACACTTGTAGACAGCCAATCTACAGCGATGGCGTTAGGCTTTCAAGTACTCGCCGCTGCAAAAGCAATGGAATCTGGCGCAAGCATAAAAGACGCAGCAGCAATGACCGAAAAAGCTCACCAGAAGACCGGGCTTTTCTTCGCTGTAGATACACTGGAATTCCTTCATCGCGGAGGACGCATTGGCGGCGCTCAGAGATTTATCGGATCGGCGCTTAATCTGAAGCCGATTCTGGCGCTGAGGGATGGCCGTGTAGAAGGTGTAGAGCGGATTCGTACCAAGAGCAAGGCTCACAATCGAATTCTCGAATTGATAGCTGAACAAGTAAAGGGCAAAGCGAATATCCGCCTTGCAGCTGTACATGCAAACGCCGCAGAAGAAGCGAGGACATTGTTGAATCGCGCCTCGCAAGAATTAAGTCCAACAGAAACAATTTTTACAGACCTTAGCCCAGTAGTGGGTACACACGCCGGCCCAGGGACTGTTGGATTAGCATTTATGTTTGACTAGCAAAAACACCATGTTATAAGGTTGCCATGCTCGAATGGTCTATTTTCACTGTTTTCAAGAAACTACTCTTACAGTTACACTCGCAAAAGGCAAAAATGTTGAATAAAACACTTTATCGATTTACGAGTATCTTTACAGCTCTTTTCCTGACTCTTGGAAGTTTCGCGAATATATATGCTGCCGATTTGGTATCAAACCAAATACCAGAAGCAAGGATGTTGATTCCATTGTATTCATACCCTTCAGAGCAATGGACAAGTGTAAGCAGCGCCAACACATATGGAAATATAGATGTTGTACTCAACTCAGCAAATGGCCCGGGGGCAGTTCTGGACATTGGTTATGTGAATGGGATTGCCCAGTTAAAAAGCGCGGGTGTTGGCGTTTTTGGATATGTATATACTTCATATGGGGCACGGCCATTGGCAAGCGTAATGGCTGATGTTGATCTCTGGAAAAATTGGTATGGCGTGGATGGAATATTTTTCGACGAAGCGAGCAACTCAACGACAACCATCTCATATTACGAGAGCTTGCAAACATATATTACATCCAAATCAATGACGTCAATCTTAAATCCTGGAACCAGTACGATTGAACCTTATGTGTCAATTGCCGATGTAAATTTGATTTATGAAAATGACCCGTCAGTTGCCCTATCTGTATCTCCATGGGCTGCCAATTACTCCGCATCCAAGTTTGCGGCATTGCAATATGCGGCCAATATCGAACAAATGAGGGATTTTGTGACAAATGCCAAGTCACAAAATATTGGACGTGTCTATGTGACCAATGGTGTTTTGCCTAATCCATGGAATGAGCTTCCACCCTATCTTGCAGCAGAGGCTGAACTTTTAGCAAATGGATCAGCTTCGCCAACTCCAACTTTAACATCACTACCCATGACACCGAGCATTACTCTGACACCAACAGTAACATGGACCGCTACAACAATTTCTACTGAATCACCAACCGCAACTTTGACAAAGACCTCAACCCCAATTGCCCCCACACCAACAAAGACAGCTACAACAGTCGCAACTGCAGCTCCAACAATAATTCCGCCAACAAAAACTCCCTTACCAGCTACATCGACAACTGCGCCTATTGGGCAAAATACGGTTGAGGTGCGTGTTGCAAACGGAATGAACGATGTCGAGGAAAGTTCCACAGGCGGCATGTCTCTGACCAGCAGCGATCTCGAACTGGTTAATGATGGCAACAATCAAGTTATAGGCATTCGTTTCCTGGGAGTCAATGTCCCGAAAGGCGCCACGATCACAAATGCATATCTGCAATTCAAGGTGGATGAAACATCTTCAGTTACTACAAACCTTTCCATACAAGGTGAGTCTAACGCCAACGCATTGGCGTTTGCTAATACCACCCGCAACGTTTCGTTACGGCTAAGGACAGCAAATGTTGTCAGCTGGTCACCTCTATCATGGTTAACACTGGGTGCAATGGGAACAGATCAACGAACACCGAATTTGGCTCCTATTGTTCAGGAAATTATCAATCAGTCGGCCTGGGCTGCGGGGAACTCGTTAGTGATGATTATCTCCGGCACTGGAAAACGCGTAGCAGAAGCATACGAAGTTAATCCTGCTGGAGCGCCTCTCTTACATATTGAATTCAATTTAAATACGGGCTCAACCAGCACACCTGCTGCGACGGCTACAACAATTTCAACAGGGTTGCCGACTGCAACCCTGACTAAGACCGCGACGCCAAATATTTCTACATCAACGAAGACATCTACTCCAACCTCAACTTTGACAAAAACCGTAACACCAGTTACTCCCACACCAACAAAGACATCCACCTCAATGGCAACATCCACAACTATGTCTGTAGGGCAGAATACGGTTGAGGTGCGCATCGCAAACGGAACAAACGATGTCGAGGAAAGTTCCACAGGCAGTATGTATATAACCAGCAGCGACCTTGAACTGGTCAATGATGGCAACGATCAGGTTATAGGTATCCGTTTTCCAGGAGTCAACGTTCCAAAGGGAGTCACGATCACGAATGCATATCTGCAATTCAAGGTGGATGAAACCTCATCGGGTGCCACAAGCCTGTTCTTGCAAGGCGAGGCAAATTCCAACGCATTGGTGTTTACCAATACCACTCATAACGTTTCATCACGGATAAGAACAGCAAATGTTGTCAGTTGGTACCCTCCTTCCTGGTTGACACTGGCGGCAACAGGAACGGATCAACGAACGCCGAATTTGGCGTCCATCATTCAGGAGATTATCAATCAACCAGGTTGGGCTACAGGGAACTCGTTGGTGGTGATCATCTCTGGCACAGGCAAACGCGTGGCAGAAGCCTATGAAGTTGACCCTGCCGGAGCGCCACTGCTGCATATTGAATACACTTCAACACCCTAATTAAAGGCTATAATTCCACAATTAATGATATTAACTTAGCTTGGGGTTTGTATGCAAAATCCCATTCCTATATCATTCTGAGAAGCGGAGTATAAAGAATCTTTATTTTTCCTAGAAATCAACTTGTTTAGGGCGAACACGAGACCCTTCGCTAACGATCAGGGTGACACAAAATTAATTTTCTCGGTGATTTGTATTTCTTTTTTGCTATATTGCCTAACAACACTACATTGTTCAAGATAAATTAGTAGTTTAACATCGTTTACTCTGCTAAATTATGATGTGTCACTAATAAAGTTTCAAAACGCTCAAAAATAAATGCTTCTTGTCACAAAAACAGGCTCCAGGTCCGCTTGGAGCCTGTTTTACCTGTCATGGGCTATAATCGCAAATATGATACTCAACACCCCATTGATTATCGGCATCGCTGGCGGATCTGGTTCTGGAAAAACAACGGTTGTGCAGGTAATTTTAAATCGAGTCGGCGCGGATCGAATTGCATACCTTCAACATGATTCATATTACAAGAATCTTTCTGAACTGCCACCGACATTACGCAGAGACATCAACTTTGACCATCCTTATTCTCTCGAAACTGAGCTGCTAATTAAACATGTCGAAGCATTGCGTGACCATAAACCTGTTGAAGTCCCGATCTACGATTTCGCCACTGACAGCCGTACCAGCCAGACATACACCGTGGAACCACGAGGCGTAGTATTGGTTGAGGGCATATTAATCTTTACCGAGCCTGACTTACGCAAATTATTCGATGTGAAAATTTATGTTGACACTGATGCAGACGTGCGCTTTATCCGACGGTTGCGTCGTGACATTACCGAGCGTGGCCGCACCACAGAATCTGTCATCAATCAATACGAGACAACTGTGCGCCCGATGCACCTTGAGTTTGTTGAACCGTCAAAGCGCTACGCAGATGTTATCATCCCAGAGGGCGGTCACAATGTCGCCGCTCTGGATATGGTTGTAGCAAGAATCGAATTGTTATTAAAATAAAAAGGAGAATTTAAAAATGGCAAAACAATGGACTACCCCACCCGCAATGCAGATCGACCCAAAGAAGCAATACAAGGCACGTATGGAAACTGACAAAGGCACAATGGTCATTGAATTGTTCGCAGACAAAACCCCTTTGACTGTAAATAATTTCGTCTTTCTTTCGCGTGAAGGCTATTACGATGGTGTTATTTTCCATCGCGTGATTGACAACTTCATGGTGCAGGGCGGTGACCCAACCGGCACCGGCCGTGGCGGACCTGGCTACAAGTTCGGCGATGAATTCCATCCCAGCTTGAAACATGAAAAGCAAGGCATCCTCTCCATGGCGAATGCGGGGCCAGGAACCAATGGCTCACAATTCTTCATTACCCACGGGCCTACACCACATCTAAACAACAAGCATACTGTCTTTGGTCAGGTGGTGGACGGATTGGATGTGCTCATGTCCATTCCAGCCCGTGACCCGGGCAATGTCAATGCGCCTTCTGTGAAGATTATCAGTGTCACCATTGAAGAAAGCTAACCCGCCTGCCGAAAATACTGCAAACAAAATGACAACGCCAATTCAAGATCATAAAAAATCTGGGGTTGGCGTTGTCCTCTTACGCATCCTCGCGATTGTTTTCGTAATTGGAATAACAATTGCGATTTATAGTATTCGTGACCGAGTGGAAGATTTTGCCGCATACGGATATCCGGGAATATTTCTGATCGCATTAATGGCAAATGCAACTGTTTTTCTTCCTGCCCCAGGCGTAGCGGTTGTCTTCGCCATGGGAAGTATTTTCAATCCACTTGGCGTAGCAATCGCCGCAGGGACAGGCGGCGCGATTGGTGAACTCTCCGGCTATCTCGCGGGTTTCAGCGGACAGGCCGTTGTGGAAAGAACAGATATATTCAATAGAATCAATCCATGGATTCAAAAATATGGCGGCTGGACAATTCTAGTGCTTTCGGCCATTCCCAATCCATTTTTTGATATCGCAGGCATTGCAGCGGGTATTGCAAAAATGCCGCTTTGGCGCTTTCTGTTTTTTTGCTGGGTTGGCCAGCTGATAAAGATGGCGATGTTCGCGTACGCCGGCGCATATTCAATTGATTGGATCGCAAATTTCTATAAATAATCGACCAGCAAGCTGGTCGACTCCAAAATATTTAAGGAGAAATCATGAGCGACTACAAAAAGATAGATTCGTATCTTGATAAGAATTTTGACCAAAGCCTTGAAGAACTCAAACGCTATGTAGCGCAGCCAAGCATCAGCGCGCAAAACCTGGGATTAAAAGAATGCGCGCAGATCGTAAAAGAAATGCTCGAGAAGCGCGGATTCAAATCACAGATCATGGCTACTGACGGCGCACCCGTTGTCTTTGGTGAACGCAAAGGCAAAAGCGACAAGACTTTGCTGATCTACAATCATTATGATGTCCAGCCGCCTGAGCCATTGGAATTATGGGAATCACCTCCGTTTGCACCAGAGATCCGCGCTGGAAAAATGTATGGCCGCGGCGTCAGCGATGACAAGAGTCACTTAACCTCTCGTCTCTTTGCGCTGGATGCAATTCTCGATTCAGAGGGCGAACTTCCATGCAATGTCAAATTCATTGTCGAAGGTGAAGAGGAAACCAGCAGCGTTCATTTGCACAACTTTGTCAAAGACAACATGGAGCTGCTTAAAGCCGATGCCTGTATTTGGGAATTCGGCGGAGTAGATCATCGCGACATGCCGATGCAATATCTCGGCTTACGCGGCATCTGCTATGTCGAGCTTTCGGTCGAATGCCTCGGAACTGACGTTCATTCGGGGTTGGGTGGCAGCATCTTCCCCAACGCGGCATGGCGACTCGTTTGGGCATTGAACAGCCTCAAAGGTCAGGATGAACGGATTCTCATCCCAGGCTTTTATGATGACATCGTTCCCCCCTCCGCACGTGATCGCGAGTTAATGGATAAACTTCCCGATGTGGCCGATGAATATAAAACTCGTTACGGCGTCAAGGAATTTATCAAGGGCTTGAAAGGCGGAACCGATCTCAAGATCGAAGAGGTCTTCACGCCCACCTGCACCATTTGCGGACTCACCAGCGGATATCAAGGCCCTGGCTCGAAGACCGTGCAGCCCGCACGCGCTTCTGCCAAAGTGGATTTCCGACTCGTACCTACGCAAAAGCCTGAAGACATTCTCAAGAAATTGCGCAAGCATCTTGATTCGCAAGGTTTTAGTGATGTGGAAATTAATTATCTTGGAGGCGAACCCGCCGCGCGCACAGACCCCGATGATCCGTTCATCAAAATCGTTGTGGATACCTCCACTGAGATCTATGAATCGCCAATGGAAATTGTCCCCATGGTCGGCGGATCTGGCCCAAGTTACCCGTTCGTACATGACCTGGGCCTGCCCGTTGCGACGATGGGACTCGGTTACCCTGGAACACTTGCCCACGCCCCCAACGAAAATATTCGCCTGGATCTATATTTGAAACACGCGAAGCACATGGCGCGCGTGGTAATGGAGTTTGCAAAGTAAAACATCGAATCATCAATAGGTACCTTTACAACTCATGAAAAATGTATCATTATATAATCATAATATCTGGTTTATTTTTATTCGCCTTATATCAACCACTTTTTAGTTTACTGAACCAATATCTGTGCAAATAAAGTGACCTTGTTCACTCCGAATTAGTGACTTCCATTTGATTGAATCCTTGTATAATGTAATTGTAACAATTTTCACAATACAAGTTTTTTTCAACATATTGGAGGTAAACATGTTTGTCGGTGAAAGAATGTCCCACCCTGTAATTTCAGTCTCCCCTGAGACCCCAATCCATGATGCTTTGGTCATGTTCAAAAAGGAACACATCCGCCGCGCGCCGGTCATCAAAAATGGAAAGCTGGTCGGAATTGTTTCTGAAGGCGACCTGCACAACGCATCCCCTTCCCCGGTCACCTCATTAAGCGTGTGGGAAATGAACTACCTGCTCAGCAAAGTGACAGTCAACCATGTGATGAGCAAGAAGATCAAATCAGTAGATGTCACCACTCCCATTGAAGAAGCCGCACGCATCATGGCCGATTCAAAAATTGGCGGCCTGCCTGTTATGCGCTCTGGCAAAGTAGTTGGTATCATCACAGAAACTGATCTGTTCAAGATCTTCCTCGAACTCATGGGTGCACGTACCAAGGCCATCCGCGTGACGGCTGAAGTTGAAGATCATGCGGGTCAACTGGCAAAGGTCACCAAGGCTATTGCAGACGCAGGCGGTAACTTCGTCTCGTTCGGCCAATTTTCTGGTGAGGATCCCAGCACAAAAGTACTCACCTTCAAAGTGGCTGGAATGAAAAAAGAAGATGTGAAAAAGGCATTAACAAAAGTTGTAAATAAGTTTTGGGATATAAGACAAAGCTAAAACACAAAAAAAAGTCCGATGCTTAAAACAGCATCGGACTTTTTTGTTATCTTTTAGGAGTACGGGAGCGCGAATTACTACGTCCACGCTCAGCAGTACGACCAGGCTTGCGCGATTGATCACTGGGCGCCCGCCTGGGTGGTCGTTCGTTTGTACGAGGTCTTTCGTTCGGACCCAACTTGGGACGATCTGCCGGGCGGGTACGGTCAACAGGCGGCCGTTTTGGACGGTCCGTTGTGTGAAGGCGATTGTCACGTTTCTTCGCACTGAAGTTTTCCGCTATTCGGCCTTTTCCTTCTTTCAACTCCAACACTTCATTCTCAGTAAGATGGCGCCACTGTCTCGGCTTGAGACTGCCAAGTTTCAACGTGCCAATTCGCAATCGAATAATCTTCACAACGGGTAAGCCAAGCAGTTTACCCACTTCGCGGATCTGACGCTTCTTGCCTTCGCCCATCACAATCCGAATCCACGCGCCTTTACCAGATGATGAAAGAAAACTGACATCCGCTGGCGCAGTCTTATCGCCATCTTCAAGCACAACACCACGACGCCAGGCTTCAAATTGCTTTTCATCTGGTTTCCGCCCAACCAATACGCGATATTCTTTTTCATGTCCATAACGAGGGTGTGTCAACTTATTGGTCAGCTCACCGTCATTGGTCATCAGGATCAAACCTTCGGAATCCCAGTCCAACCGACCCACGGGATATAAATGTCCCTCCAGGGGAATGAGATTACGAACAGTCTCACGGTCATCCTGATTCTCCGCCGCAGATAAGACATTCCTTGGCTTATACAAAGCAATATAAGTTAATAATATAGCCTCAGGCTTGGGCAAGGCCTTGCCATCCAAAGTGACCTTGTCAACAGCCAGATCAGCTTTTTGACCCAACGTGGCAACCTGCCCATTTACGCGGACTCGACCCGCTGTGATGAACTCTTCGCAGGCACGGCGCGAACCATATCCAGCTTGAGCAATTAATTTTTGCAATCTTTCCTGCATAATATTCACTATCCTTTTAACAAAACATTGCCGTCTTCGTCTTCCGTTGCGGGAGCAGGCGCGGCAAGCGGCGGCAATTCAATAATCGAGCTCAAACCAAAGTGCTGTAAAAATTCTGGAGATGTGGAATATAAAATCGGTCGGCCGGGTCCATCCGTACGGCCTGATTCCTGCACCAACCCTTTGCTTAGCAAGCTCTTCAACATACCATCGCTGTTCACGCCACGGATCGAGTCAATTTGCGGACGTGTGCATGGCTGTTGATATGCAATGATCGCCAAAGTTTCCAGCGCTGCACGGCTCAAGTGTGTGGTCGCATCAAGGCCGAGGAAAAGCTCGATCAGCGGAGCCAGTTCGGGAGCAGTTGTCAGTTGCACGCGTCCTGCATTTCGTTGCAGACGCAAGCCCCGGCTTACGAATGATTCGTCCAGTTCTTTGAGTCCACGCTCCACGACTGAAGCGGTCACATCCAAAGCGGTGGCAAGCTGCGCCACAGGTACAGGTTCGGCAGAAACAAAAAGCATTGCCTCGATTTTTGCCGCGAGGGTTAATTCATTGTTCGAATTGGATTGAGAGTCGCTCATGCTATAATTGCTCCGCTTAATAAATTCACTTTCTTAAAAAAGAAAACCATGAAAACAAAAACCTCTTCCTTCACATTTTTTATAAGTTCACTTGTCTTGGCAACACTTGCATGCAGTATCTTCGTCGGCGGGCCAGATTACCCCGCTCAAACCGTTCCAGTTTCTGCAGATGAAGTTCAAAACATGCAATCACAACTGGAGCAGGCGCTTGCAACTGGCGCTGAATCTGGAATTGTCAATGCGCAAATCACAGAAAGCCAGCTTACCTCTTATATTGCACTCAAATTACAGGCACAAGTCGACCCGCCATTCACCGATCCGCAAATCCTGCTTCGCAATGGGCAAATGCTCATGTACGGCAAGATCAAGCAAGGCATGTTCAACGCCAATATTCTCATCACCATGAATGTGGGCATTGACCCAACCACGGGCCTGCCAAAGATCGAAATCGCATCCGCAGATTTTGGGCCTTTCCCTGCGCCCGAAGGAATGAACACGGCTATCAGTGCAGTTATTGATGAAGCATTTACCGGGTCGCTTGGCCCAGTGGCCCTCGGCTTTCGTTTGGAATCGATCGCAATCGCAGACGGCGTAATGACTCTCACTGGACGAATCAAATAGCGGCTGGATTATACCCGACATGCTTCGCTTCCCGCTTCGCACCCACCTAAAACTGTTTGCTTTTCTATGTATATTTGTATGGCTGATGGCTTCCTGTCGTTCTCCGCAAATTGGCGAAGAGATAACCATTACCATCAAGGCAGACGGTAAATCCACTGAAGTAAATGTAGCGCAAGGAAGCACAGTGACTCAGGCATTACAAACCGCGGGCATCGCGCCCAGCAATTTAGATAAAACCGAGCCGCCATTCTATACTGTGTTAAGTAACGGGAATGTGATCACGCTCACTCGTGTTGAAGAAGCCTTTGAAACAGAACAAAGTATTATCCCTTTCGACAGGCAAATCGTGAGGAATGAAACTCTGCCAGAAGGCGAAACCAGGCTCGTCCAGGCCGGTGTAAACGGGCTGGAAGAAATTACCTATCGAAGAATCGTTGAAGATGGGGTTGAGGTCAGTAAAACAGCAGTAAAAACCACGGTGCTCAATGATTCATTACCAGAAATTGTGATGGTCGGCGCGCAATCATCTTTCACACCGTTGAATACTCCTGGTACATTGGCATATTTGGCAGGCGGCAATGCGTGGATCATGGAAGGTTCGACTGCTAATCGCCGCATCATTGTCAGCACCGGTGATCTGGATGGGCGTATCTTTTCACTTTCTCCCAACGGTGAATATCTAATTTTTACTAGAAAATCCAAAAAGCCTGCGAGTATTGAGATTAACACCTTATGGGCTGTGCGCACAAAAAATCTAGATCCCAAACCGATCTACCTGCAAGCATCCAATGTTGTTCATTTTGCAGCATGGATTCCCGGCACCAACTCAGTTGCATATTCCACAGTTGAGCCGCGCAGTACAGCGCCCGGTTGGCAAGCTAATAACGATCTATATAGAGTCAGCATCACTGGCGGAGGTCCGCGCAAATTATTGGATGCCAACAGCGGCGGCGTGTACGGTTGGTGGGGAATGTCTTTTGCTTATTCACCAGATGGCAGGCTGGCTTACGCTCGTCCAGATGGAATTGGATTGGTCGATCAGGACGGCGGCTATCTCAAACCCCTTTTGGAAATCACACCGCTCAACACACACAGTGATTGGGCATGGATTCCTCCCATCACCTGGGGAGCAGATGGGAAGAGTTTATATTTCGTAGCACACGCTCCCGCACCTGCGCCCATCACCAGCGAAGAGTCGCCTTTTTTTAACCTCGCAGCTACCTCGTTCAGCAGCGAAGCGACGGTTTCCATTGTCGAATCGGCCGGTATGTTCTCTTATCCATCGGTCTCTTCTATTAATTCAGATGGCAGGGAAAAATCATTTCAAGTTGCATATTTGCAATCGATCTTTATTGAACAAAGTGAAACAAGCCGATATCGTTTGTTCGTGATGGATCGCGATGGCTCGAACAGCCGCGCGCTTTTCCCCCCAGCAGACTCTAACGGGATTGAACCGCAATACCCGGTTTGGTCGCCTGAACCGCTTGAAGGACAGTCTGGTGATTTTATTGCATTGGTGTATCAGAGAAACCTTTGGCTTATAGATAGCGGCAGCGGCGCTTCGTACCAGGTCACTGGCGATGGGTTAATAAATTCAATTGATTGGAAATAAATTTTTAAGAGGATATAAATGAGAATATTGATCACAGGCGCGGCCGGCTTCCTCGGCTCTCATCTTAGCGACCATTTGCTGGCAGATGGACATGAAATCATCGGCATGGATAATTTTATTACCGGCAACGCCGATAATATTGCGCATCTTGCAGCCAATGAAAAATTTTCCTTTTACAAACGCGATGTATCAAATTACATTTTCGTGCCCGGCAAAGTGGATGCAATTTTACATTTTGCTTCACCGGCCAGCCCCAACCCGCAATCAAAATCTGGATACTTCAACCTGCCCATTCAAACCATGAAAGCTGGCGCATTGGGCACTCATAATTGTCTTGGTCTTGCACGAGTACAAAATGCACGTTTCCTGCTTGCCTCGACCAGTGAAATTTACGGGGACCCGGAAGTTCACCCGCAGCCCGAAACTTATGCTGGGAACGTAGACCCCGTCGGCACACGCGCTGTATACGATGAAGCAAAACGTTTCGCCGAATCTTTGACCATGGCTTATCATCGCTTTCACAATGTAAACACCAGCATCGTGCGTATCTTCAACACCTATGGCCCGCGCATGGACCTGGAAGATGGCCGCGCCCTGCCCAACCTGCTCAAGCAGGCTTTGCTTGGCCAACCGCTCACCGTTTATGGTGATGGCGCGCAAACGCGTTCCTTCTGTTTTGTAGACGATCTCGTCAATGGAATTGTCAAACTGTTATATTCTGAAGAACATTTACCGGTCAACATTGGCAACCCAGTTGAAATGACCATTCTTCAATTCGCAGAGGCAATCAATAAAATCACCGGTAACAAAGCAGGCATCATTTTTGAAGATGCTCGCAGTGCGCGTGACCCGCAGCGCCGCAGGCCCGATATTACCCGCGCAAACAACATCCTAAATTGGAACCCAAACGTGGACCTTGAAGAAGGTCTGCGCCGCACGATCCCATTTTTCAAACAAAAACTAGGTCTTGCAGAATGATATCCGATCCAAAAGAACGAAGCCGCTTTTTAAGATTTGCAGCTGTGGGCACGCTCGGCGCCGCCATTGATTTTGGGGTGATGAATTTAATTTCCCATTTTACAAATATGGCCCTCGTCTACGCTGGGACAATTTCATTTACCTGCGCAGTGATCAGCAACTTTATCTGGAACCGCTTATGGACATATCCCGAATCTCGTTCACGGCCGCTGCTCGGTCAACTGGGTATGTTTTTCCTGGTGAATTTGGCGGGTGTAGCCATTCGCATCCCTACCCTGCATTATCTTGAACCGCCTTTGCAACATTTTTTTGAGGGTATTTTTCATACCTCCATCGCTACAGCAGAATTTTACGCAAAAAATTTTACACTCGCTGCCGCAGTTGGAATTGTAATGTTATGGAACTTCTTTGTGAATCGTTACTGGACGTATAATGATATTGACCATTCCAATGAGGTACAAACAAAATGAGTAATTCGCAACCCGCGCTTATTCCAATATACACTTCCAAGGGTGACGCCGAAGCTTTTTTACTCTACCCTCACCTTTTCAATCGCAATGGAGACTGGATTGGGTTTGTCACGCCAAAACGGGAAGTGTATTCAGTATTGGGAAACTTCGTCGGCACATTGACAAACGATCCGCGCATCATTCGCAAGCGGGCAACATCCACACTCAAGTCCCGTCTCAAACCACCAACAAAGCCGCAAAAAGTTTACCCTCCCGCCACTATCCCGTTGGCGCCTATGATGTCTGACTTAAGTCCATCCGTGATAGACGTGCTGCAAGATGCACCCGAACATCTGCACACAACGGATTCCGGCGATCAAAGACAAGACATGGATTAATTCCTATAAAAATGACAAACGACCTCACTCCAAAATCCACCCGTCTTTCACGGGTTACTCTTTCGCAGTTGATGCATCCTGAACATGCCAACCTGCTCGGCAATGTTCATGGCGGCTGGATCATGAAACTGGTGGACGAAGCAGGCGCGCTTGCCTGTATGCGGCATGCACAGAAGAAAGTAGTCACCGTTGCAATTGACTCAATGACCTTTCGCCAGCCGATCAAGATCGGAGACCTGGTGATTCTGACTGCAGAAGTGACATATACGGGTCACACTTCGCTGGAAGCTGAGGTGCAAGTAGTGGCAGAAAACCCGGTGACAGGTGAGCGGACCCACACGAACACCGCCTATCTCGTTTATGTTGCATTGGATGATGAAGGCCATCCCACAACCGTTCCTGGGCTGGTTGTCGAAACCGATGAAGAAAAAGCGCGCATGGAACAAGCCAAGAAGCGTCAAGCGCATCGTATTGCGGAAAAATAAGTTCCTTCGAACAAAGAATTTTCTCCTAAAAATCCTATCAGACAGCAAGTTATCTGACTCAGAAAAATAATCCTTGCAAAAAATCCGTCAACACCCTATTCTCGTTTTGCTGATCATCAACATCGTGATCGGATTATTCACGTTTCGAAGCTACGGGTTATCGTGGGATGAACCGCTCTTTTACGATTATGCCAAAGCACTTGGTTATGCCTACTCCCCCAGCGAATGGTTCAGCGGACACTTCAACTTAGATAACGCATTTGGTGCAAGCGCCTCTGACCATGCCAACCGTGGACCTGCCTATATTGTGCTTGCACAGCCAATTGAATCATTGTTTGAAAAATCAGGGCTTGACAACGCATCTGCCTGGCACATCCTTAACTTTCTAACGTTCCAGCTAGGTGTATATTTATTATATCGTTTTGCAAAAAGGTGGATGCAGCCATCTGCGGCTACTGCTGCTGCGGCCTTGTTTGCATGGCAGCCACTTTTGTGGGGACATGCTTTCATCAACCCGAAAGACCCGCCTTTTCTTGTTTTCTTTATCGGAGCCATGTGCTTTGGCTTCGAGCTGGTTGACGAGATGGCTCAACACTCAAAGCCCAGGCTTTACAAGATTTTGATCGCGGCTTTTTTCTTGGGCATTGCCACATCCATCCGCGTACTTGGACCGCTGGCAGGTGTGTTGACGGGTTTCTATGCGTTGAGTCAGGTCAAAAAGATCACCCTGCCTGTTTTACTTAAGTATTTTTTGGCTTATGTTGGCATAACGATTTTAGTCGCTTTGATTACATGGCCATATCTGTGGACAAATCCGCTACAGAAGTTTATTGAAGTTTTTGGCTTCATGTCTGCCAACCCTACACAGTTGAATGTACTTTTCAACGGCGAGATTTATCGGGCCTACGAACTTCCGCGCAGGTATCTCCCTGTTCTTCTTGCATACACACTCACAGAACCGGTCTGGATATTATTTGCAATTGGATTACTGATCGGGTTTTGGAAATCCAACAATCAACAAAGGCTATTGCTTGCATTAGTTTTATTTTGGTTTCTGATTCCGGCGGCATTTGTCATCTTCAAAAAGCCGCCCATGTACGATGGTTATCGACATTTTCTCTTTATGCTTCCACCGGTATTCATCTTTGCAGGATTTGCATTTGAGAAATTAATTGACATTATCAAAAACCGCTGGGTTTCCTTAACGCTAATCGGGATTCTGCTTGCACCTGGCATTTTCAGCTCGATCCAACTTCACCCATACGAATATGCTTATTACAACTCGTTGGCTGGCGGCACAAGCGGAGCATTTCGCACGTATGAAACTGAATACTGGTTAACCTGTTACCGTGAGGCAGTTTTAGATTTCAACACCAAAGCACCTGAAGGGGCTCAGCTTTTCGTGAAGCGCGAACCTTATATTGCCGCCTATTATGCAAGTCCAAATATTACAATCCGTGACTATCGAACTGAGTTGAAAGATATCAAATCGGGGGATTTTATTCTAGTGAATACTCGCTCAAACGAAGACCGATCTGGCTTCAAAGATGCACCAGTCTTCTTGGAAGTTGAACGCGATGGCGCACAATTCTGTTTGATCAAGCAAGTTCCCTGATGTGATGTCGTTGCGACGAGCCTCAAACGGCGAGTGTGCTCTCCCCGATGCGGCAATCTCCAACAAAATGAGGAGATTGCTCACCTGCACTGCAACACACCTGCCCTGGCGGGCGGTGCCAGGGAACGCAGTGCGGCGCAAGTATCGGGCTAAGAACAAGAGCGCCCTCGCAATGACACGTGCAATGTCAAAAATTAGCCATGCTATAATTAATTTTATATGATTCCCACGCCGCGATTATTGCTGACCATTGACTACGAATCCTGGTTTGCTCCCTCCCGAAGATATGACCTGCTCTCAGCAAACGAACGCCGCAGTCTGGATGATGGTTACGCACTCAAAGCTCTCGAACCGATCCTTCAAAAGCTGCGCGATACAAAAACAAGCATTTATTTGGTGGGCGAACTGGTTGAATGGTACCCAAACCTGCCGCAGAAAATATCAGATGCGGGGCATGAGGTGGGATTTCACTGTCAGGTACACCGCCCGTTGACCACAGTAGCAGATATTGAACACGATCTCGAAAAGTCTCGTGAGTGGCGCAGTAAATATAATGTGGTTGGGTTTCGCGCCCCGATGATTAACACCATCGAAGATGTGTATCCGATATTGGAGCAGAATGGATTTACATACAGTTCTTCACTTTACGCACCAGCCGGGACTTTAATTCAAAAAGGAAACATCTGGGAATTGCCCGTCAGTACATTGCCGCTACTTCACCACCCAACCAATATTCACGCGCCGCGAAGGATGAACCTGCCCCTGGTGCTCGGCGGCGAATTTCCTTACGGCTCCAGCATGATGAGTGGACTTTTTGCGCCAATCGTTTTGAAGGTTATTGAAAAACAACTCAAGGCGGGATTAAGTCCCGTGATCTTCCTGCATCCATATGAGATCATCTCACCTGATAGATGGCCTGCGCGTTTTGGCCGTGACCTGTTATCCAACCCCCTGCTGTATCCATTCACCCTAAATAAATCTGGCTTTCTGCATAACCTTTTGCGTTCCTTCCCAATCTCAACCATTGCTGATTATCTAAAAGAGAGCGTTCAATGAATATACAGCGTGTTGACACATTGAACATTCCGTCTCTTGAAGGGAAGTTGAGCTTTTCTGGTCTCGATAGCTGGATGAATGTTGTCCATGGAATTTATGATTACAAAGTTTATCAGCTAGTTGTTTTTGAAGATATCGAACCATTGGCCGCGCTTTCACTTGTAGAAGTGAAACACCCAGTGTTCGGTCACTATCTCGTGACGGCACCCTTTGGCAGTTACGGTGGATTCGCTTTTCAATCCCATGCAGCGCGCGATCTTTTATTGCAGGAAGCAAGTCAATTGGCGGAAGAACTCAATGTGGAATATGTAAATATCCGTTTTGACGAAGGCGCATCACAGCCGCCCGAGAAGTGGGTTCAGCTTCCTTCATATTACACCTACCTTGTTGCCTTGCCATCTACACCTGACGAAATCCTAAAAACTTTTTCACCAGACCACCGCAACCATGTACGTAAATCCATGAAGAAGGGATTCAGCGTGCGCTTTGGCCACCTTGATTTACTGGATGATATTTACGAGGCGTTATCGCGCAGTATGCATGAGCTGGGTTCACCTTATCACTCAAAAAATTATTTACAAAAAATGGCGGAATTGCTTGGAGACACATTAGAATTCGCCGTGCTGTACGACCCTAATGGAAAGATAGCGGGCGGCGGCGTTTTTATTTATCAGGATGATACCGTATTCAATTTACATGCAAATATTTTGCGCTTTGTGCGTTCAAATTACGCTGGCGAGTTTTTATATTGGTCGATAATTGAGCGCGCAATTCAAAAGGGATTGAAAACCTTTGATCTTGGCCGCAGCCTGGTTGGCTCAGGAAATGAAGTGTTCAAAATGAAATGGGCGCCGCGCAAAAAGTTATTGGCGTACTGGCACTGGCTCGCGCCGAGGCAGGAACTGCCTTCGTTGAACCAGAAGAATCCAAAATTTCAGATCGCGATTGCGGTGTGGAAGCGATTACCTGCATTTATCGTCAGGATGCTTGGACCGCATTTAGTGCGAGGGTTGGCATAAATAGGGTTGTCATTGCGAAGGCGGTGATCTATCTCCAGTTCAACAGGAGAGCCCCATTGAGGAGTATTCACTGGTTCCAGAGAAATTGCTTCGGGCAAAGAATGCCCTCGCAATGACATACGATAAATGGATATAGAATGAATTACATCCTTCATGATTTACACGAAATATCTTTAGAACAATTACCGCGCCTTGCGGAAATTCACATGGGAGATCGCGGATTGCTTTCGCGGCTGGGAACTTCGTTTGTGCGGCGCTATTTCGAGATCGCATATAAAGACCTGCGCGTGATCGGGGTATATGCCCAGGATGATGAGACTGGTGAATTGATGGGCTATGGCATTGCATCGCCTGAACCTGAGTCGTTGACCTCGCAACTGACGAACGATAAGAAATGGTTATTGAAAGAGGTTATCAAGTTACTCTTTACACGCCCGCATGTATTTGTACAATTGGTGATTTCAAGCATCACCATCAAGGGACAAATGAATAATGAAAGTGATGCCATTGAATGCGTATACTTTTCTGTTGCCCCCAGGTTTCGCGGGCAAAAGCTGGGACGTACTTTGCAAAAGGCGTTGATGGATGAAGCGCGCAAGGCAGGCTATAAAAAAATGTTTGCCAGCATTGAAACCTGGAATCAGGCCAGTCTGATCGCAACCCAGTCTAATGGCTTTACAATTGCCAAGACATTCCGCGAAGGGATTTATTATCGATATCGCATGGAATGCAAACTATAATTAATTCACAGCGTCATTGCGCGCCGCGCACTTCGCGGCGCGGCAAAATACAAGAGCACCCTTGCAACGAGATGATTCGCAATGACATATTAATAACAGGGAACCCATAAATGATCACACACCGTGAACGAATACAAGCTTGCTTAAACCATAAAAAAACTGACCACACACCAATTGCGCTTTGGCGTCATTTTCCTGTGGATGACCAGAACCCTGAATTACTGGCGGCGGCCACTTTGAAATTTCAGGAAACTTATGATTTCGATATCGTGAAGGTAACGCCTGCTTCTTCTTTTGAGGTGAAAGGCTGGGGCGTGGAAGATGAATGGATGGGCGATGACGAAGGCTCAAGGCGATATACAAAACGTGTCATCGAAAAGCCAGGAGACTGGGAAAAGCTGCACGTGCTTGACCCAAGCTCCCCGCATCTGGCGGGACAATTGGCCTGCTTGCGCCTCGTCAAGCAGGGACTTAGCCCCGAGACACCTCTCATCCAAACGATCTTTAGTCCATTGGCGCAGGCGAAGAATTTGGCGGGCAATGACTTGCTGCTGGAGCACATCCGCAAGAACCCTGAGGCGGTGATGAAGGGACTGGATACGATTGCCAAAACAACTGCGAAGTTTGTTGAAGCAGTCTGCGATGTTGGCGTGGATGGAATCTTTTACGCGGTGCAACACGCACAAGCTAATCTGCTTTCTCTGGATGAATATAAGTCCTTTGGCCTGCCAAGTGACCGTGTTGCGTTGGAACCTGCAAATGATTTGTGGTGTAACATGCTTCACCTGCATGGCAGGGATGTGTATTTCTCTTTGCTGCGTTTCTATAATTTTCAAATCGTCAACTGGCACGACCGTGAGACTTACCCCACGTTGGGCGAGGCGCAGAGTCTCTTCAATGGCGTGTTGTGCGGCGGCTTGAGACAGGATACTCTGGTTTCGCAGGATCAGGCAGCGGTTAAGAATGAAGCGGCAGATGCCATTAAGCAAACAAAAGGTCAACGTTTTATCCTCGGCACGGGATGTGTGGTGCCTTATGTGGCGTCTTCTGAAAATATTATGGCGGCAAGGAAAAGTGTCGAATGAGCTTACGTGTAATCGCAGGAAGTGCAAAAGGGAAAAAATTATTGTCAGTGCCGGGTGACACCACGCGCCCGGTCATGGACCGTGTGAAGGAAGCCCTGTTCAACATTTTGCAAGGGGATGTGATCGACTCGAACTGGTGGGACATGTTCGGCGGTACAGGTGCGATTGGCATCGAAGCCTTGAGCCGTGGCGCGAGCTTTGTACGCTTCTCGGAACTTAACCGCGTCCCCGCTGAAACGATTTTGAAAAATCTGGCGAACTGCCGTTTTACAAATCAAGGCGAGGTACGTAAAGGCGATGCGTTCAGTATGCTGGCCGCGCAGGCCGACAGGCAGTTTGAATATATTTATATCGCGCCGCCACAATACAAAGGAATGTGGAATCAGGCGTTGAAGTTGGTGGATGAACATATGGGCTGGCTGAGTGAGGATGGTTCGGTGATCGTGCAGATCGACCCGAGTGAGTATGAAGAAGTGGAGTTGAAGAATCTGGTGGAGGGCGATCAGCGGAAGTATGGGAGTACGTTGTTGATTTTTTATGATCGTTCATAATGCCATTGCGGGGGTTATCGACCCGAAGCAATCTCCTAAAATATAATGTCATTGCGAGCCGCGTTCTTTGCAGCGTGGCAATCTCCGATTAGGCAGGTGACTCTCATCGAGTTGCATTCCCTACTCTTTTGGAGATTGCCACGAGCGAAGGGCACGAGCGCCCTCGTAATGACGTATTGAATTGAAGGGGAAATTACACTATACTGAACATAATCTAATTGCCGCTCTATTTATTTGATATTGAGGAGGAAGAACATGGCTAAAAACGAGGAGTTCCAAAAGTACGGTGACTCGAGCGCGCTGGTTGTACTCTTGCATGGCTATGACAGCGACCCCGCCAGGCTTGCGGATATCAAAAAAGAAATCAATGCCCAATTGCCAAACGCGGACCTGCTTTGGCCCGCTTATGAGGAGGGCAATGATAGCAATGTGAATCCGTTTGAGTTGGCGAGCATGATCGAAGCCTTGATCGACGAAACGTATTCAGAGAGCGGGAAAAGAAGCGCTGGCGCCTACAAAAAAATTATCCTGGTGGGTTTTAGTCTCGGCACTTTGCTATTGAGAAAAACCTATTTGTATGGACTCGGCGTAAAAGAAAACTATCTCGATCGCAGCCCAGCTCACGAATGGGCGAGTCGCGTGGAGCGCATCCTCTTGATGTCTGGGATGAATCGCGGCTGGTCATTGGAAGAAAAGCCCGAAGATATGAGCGCGTTCAAATATCACGGCTATCGCGCACTCACGCCGCTCTTCCGCCTATTGCCTTATTGGAAATTTCTAAAAAGCTTTGAGCGTGGATCCCCTTTTGTGGCGAACCTGCGGCTGCAATGGATACGCTTCATCCGCGAGACGCCAAAACAAGCCGCGCCTGTGTTTCAGCTTTTGGGGAGCGTGGATGATCTGGTGACTGCCAGAGATGACCGCGATCTATACATCCATAAAGATTTTACGTTCATTCCCGTACAAGGTGCTGGTCACAACTCCTTGATCCAGTTTGATGATACGACCATTGGGCGACGCTGTAAAAATAAATTTATTGAAGCGTTGACCGAAACCATCGCAGCCATCAAGACCAAATATCAGGAAGATCAGCACGTCAAACAGACCAGCATTGACACGAGCGAGAAGCACATTGTCTTTGTGCTGCATGGCATCCGTGATTACGGCGGCTGGACGGGAGATATCCGTGAAGAGTTGGAGCGTGTGGCCACCAACCTGGGGCTGCCGCTGCCGAAAGTGGTGACGGCCAAATATGACTTTTTTCCGATGGGACGTTTTCTGCTATTCCCCGCGCGTCAAAAAAATGTGCGCTGGTTCATGGATGAATACACAGAACAAATAGCCACGTATCCCAACCCGAATAGCAAGGTCAGCTTTGTAGGCCACAGTAACGGGACCTACATCCTCGCGAGCGCACTGCGGAAATACACAACCATGAGGATGCATCGCGTGAGCCTGGCCGGCAGTGTTGTCTTTCGTGAATATCCATGGGATCAGATCATTCTGGAGGAAGGCCGCGTGGAAAAGCTAAGGAATGACCTCGCCTCTGCTGACTGGGTGGTGGGGCTCTTCCCCAAATTGTTCGATCAAATGAACTGGTCTGATATTGGCAGCGGCGGCTTCGATGGATTCAACGATAATGCGGGCAATGAGTTTGAAGGCAGGTACTATAAAGGCGGACACAGTGCTGCGATTGCGCCTGAAAATCAAGAGTCGATTGCGACGTTTATTCTGACAGGCCAAATCAAACGTGACCCAAAACTGCTGACTGACTCCCAACCCGTTGCGCTGCAAACACTGTCAAAGGCTTCGGCTTTGGTCTGGTTGGTGCTGACTGGGCTGTTACTGCTGCCGTTCTTCTTCCTGTTCCAAATCGACGCAAGTTTGACGCGCTATCTATCGAGCGGGGCTTATCTGCTTTTTATTCTGTTTGTGATTAATTTGCTGTAGGGAGTTTACTGTCTGAGGTATTTATGCGTTTATAGAATAACTGATACAAAGAAATAGACCCTAAAGGTTTCTTCTGAATACTTGTTATGGCGTACAACCCACATGACATAATACCATTACAGTCATCGGACAAATAATAAAAAGGAACTGCCTCCATGGAAAAATATTTCGCCCTCGTTTATGACGGCCCGCCTTTTGAACTTTTTGGGCGGGCGCATCTCACTGCTCTGGCCATCATTACCCTGTGTTGTTTTTCCTATTTATACTTCCGCAATGTATGGGGTGAAAAGGAAAGAAAGGTCGCGCGCTGGGTTTTCGCGATAGCCATCGTACTCAATGAAACGGCGCTGCATATTTGGTCCGCGTATTGGGGCATTTGGAATATTCAAACCATGCTGCCGCTTCACATGTGCAGTGTCATCATTTGGCTGTCCGCTTATATGCTGGTCACAAAGAATTACAGTATCTATGAGATGGTCTACTTTCTAGGCCTCGGCGGAGCCATACAAGCCGTACTCACCCCAGCCGATGCCGCCGAATACAGCTTTCCCCACTTCCGCGTGATGCAGACCTTCATCGCCCACGGACTGCTGATTAACATCGCCATTTACATGACCGTTGTAGAGGGCTTTCGTCCCACGTGGGCATCCTTCAAACGCATCTTCCTTTGGACGAATGCATACATGGTCGTCATTTTCTTTGTCAACCTGGCAATCGGCAGCAATTATCTCTTCGTGGCGCATAAACCCGATTTCCCCACCCTGCTTGACATGCTCGCTCCCTGGCCCTGGTACATTCTTGAACTGGAAGCTATCGGCTTCGCGATCTTTTTCATCCTCTACATTCCCTTCCTTATCAATGACCTGTCATTGCGAAGGCAACAGCCTAAAGCGACCTCTTCTTAATCATTAGATTCTCGTCGATAGAAAATCGCCGCATCGTCGCAGAGCGGCTCTTCGCAATGACACCAGACACACTTGCATCAGGATGAAAAATCCTGTATGCTTATCTCATTAGAACACTCACATCACAGCAACTTAGGCGGCATATTCCATGGGACAAATTTTTATCAGTTACTCACGAAAAGATGTTGGCACAGTTGACCAGATTGTTTCCCGTTTAAAGAACCTCGGCTTCGAAGTCTGGATCGACCGCGAAAATATTAAGGGTGGAGAGTTATGGCGCGTTGAAATTGTCGAAGCCATTGATAACGCCGAAGCATTTGTGCTTATGCTTTCGCCCTTCTCAGCTGCATCTGATAATGTCCGCAAGGAAGTGGACCTCGCAGAAAGCGCCAACCGCAAACTGTTCCCAGTTAAACTTGCCACGGTCACCCTGCCGCCGCAGCTGCGTTATCAACTGGCGGGCATCCAATTAATAGATTTTGGAAAAGACCCCGAAGGAAAATTCAATGAACTCGTCGAGGTTCTGCAAGCTCACCAAAAACAGGTAGCCGAAAGCAAAAAAGCAGAAACCACCAAACAGGCCGAAGTTGTTATCGGCGGCGTGAACCTGGCAAAGTTTGGCCAGAAAGAGCAGGAAAAACTGCTCAACTATATTGCTGAGATCACCGCAACTCCGCGCGCAAACTTAAGTCTTGCCAACCTGTCCGCTGGCAGCGTGCATGCGTTTATCAACATGCCTGTGCACAGCGCTTATATATTAAAGACGGCCGCACTGAACCAAGATGCCAGGCTGCTTAAGTACGGTATCGACGCTGTGCGCCTGAACGGTGACCGAAGTTATATCCACATAAAAACAGGGAACATCGGCTCGCTAAATATAAAACCGCGCCCGTCATTCCTTAAACTTTTTCTATTAAGCACAATTGCTTTGAGTGTTTTAATTGCAATTGCGGCGGCCGCAATTCTGATTGCAATTTTTATCTTTAGACCTGCGTTCACCCCAACCGCGACCGTACCCATATCCACAATAACCGCATTACCCACTATAACAATTACTCCAACGAAAATAGAAACTATAACCCCAACCGCTACACGTCCGCCCACAAACACACCAACAGTCACACCCACACTCACTCCAGATTTACCCCAAATTTTGTTTAATTTTGTACAGCAAGCGCCATATGCATATTGGAGAAATTGTGAAGGCGAATATTGTGATAAACCTGCTGAAGGGACCAGGCTGACATTTAATAGCGTCGACTCAAAAGAGGATGGCCTGGCATTGGATGCGAAGCAGTCATTTATATTCTATGATAATAAGCTTTTGGAAGACGGCGCTTCTTATAAAAAATTCATTTCCACGCATCCAAAATGGATTCCATATGGCGGCATACGCGGTTTCTATGACACAAGTTCGGTTTTCATCCAGCCTGGTGATCGTTTCGTGGCAAAAGTGGGATTTATCCAAACCGAACTTCCTGGAGACGGGGTCATTTATCGGCTTTTGTTTTCTCCCGGTAATGGGAATCCTAGCGATCCTGAATCGTCCGCTTCCTATCTTATTTTAATTGACGAGCATGTGCATCAATACAACAAACAGCTTGACGACTGGATAGTCTCCCTCGATAAAATTAGCGGTCAAAGCGGCTGGTTTATTTTAGAAGTAGATGCAGGCCCATCGCAAAATTCCGATTGGGCGGCCTGGGTCAACGCCCGCCTCGAGCGGCCATAACACAATAATAAGGAGAAAAAATGTGCCCTTGGTACTCCATCAGCCTCGGCGACGGAATGACCGCAATCACACCTGCTGAAGAAATCGAGGAACGCTTTCAGCAATTGTTCACCGCCGCAGGAAAGCCATCTGATATGGCCGTCTTCACCCGCCATGAATCGGAGGGACGCCTGCATTGTGAAGTGATCGCCTATTTCTCCCCTGCCGCAGCGGATGTAGCGAAAGGGTTTGACGCTCAACCGTGCGAGCAGCCTGCTCGGGCCGAATTGGGTTTGCTCGCCGGCGACAAAGTTTCCTGGTCAACGCTCTTCGCTGGAGAATCATGAAAGAACAAATCGTCTTAGAGACTTTATGGTCAATAAGATTTACTTTTCAGACATTACGTAAATATAGAGTCTAATTTTCATAAGGAGAATATTTATGCCGAGCAATAGAACTCAAGGAGTGAAGAGCCTTGTGCAGGAAGTACTTGCGATCATGCCCAAACCGTATGGTGAAGACGTTATACTGGACGTGTGCATGGCGATTGAACACAACCCGCCCTGGCGCAGTCGATACGATCAATTATGTGACGAACTACGTGATGCAGTGGTTAACCCTTTGATCGGTCAACTTGTAAAAGAGATAACGGGGTTAAGCAGCCTATATGAAGTTTCAACGAAGGGGAAAAGTCACATTATCAGGGCATATACAAAACTTGCGACTGCCAAAGAGTGAGAGTTTCCCATCCGCATAACCACTACCTAAACGATCAATTGAGGAGATATACACCATGACTGAGATCAAATACGAAATTATCAAAAAAGTTGGCGTATTGTCCAAGTCTGCATCAGGCTGGGCCAAAGAAGTCAACCTGATCAGCTGGAACGACCGTGACCCGAAATATGACATCCGCGATTGGTCTGCCGATCACGAGAAGATGGGCAAAGGTGTCACCTTGTCTACTGAGGAGTTGTCTGCACTGAAGGAGTTGTTGAATACGATTGAGTCGTGACCGCCATGTCATTACGCACATTCCGTTTCTCACCATAAAACGCTGCTCGCCAGGAACTTATGTGACACGATTGTCGTTGTCATTATAGGTAATAGAAAAGGAGAGAAACAAAATGAAATCTGTCTTAGCAGTCCTTATATTTACAATGCTATGGGTTTTATCTGCTTGCGATGCAACCCCACCAGCTCGCCCAATTTTAATTGAAAGCGGAACAGCCAGTTCTGCCACCTTGCCCGCCGTTGTGACAGAGACATCAAGCAACGATATATTTACAGCCAGCGAAGTCAGCATGCAGGATAGCGGCAGAACCCTCACCATGAAAGTTGGCGTCGACTTCCTGCTCAAACTCGATACAGATTTTTACGATTGGACCGTAGAAGTGGATAACCCAAGTTTACTCAGCCGCAAATTAAATGTGACTGTAGTCAAGGGCGCACTGGGAATTTATCAGGCACTTGAAGCGGGCACAACCACGTTAAATGCTTCGGGAAACCCGAAATGTCTCAACACCCGGCCAGCCTGCCTTGCACCTTCGGTCACGTTTACACTTACGGTAGTTGTTCAGTGAATGATGTCGGTACGAGGAGATTGCTTCGCCACCGAAAAACAAAAGCATCGGCTCGCAATGACATACATGATAGAAATAAAGAGCGGCAGTCTTATGGACTGCCGCTCTTTATTTAGCTACTAGAAAATCAAAATCTTATTATTGATATGTAAATCGGATAGTGACCCAATCCAGCAAGAAATCACGGGAGATACTGGTAGCCGCATCGATGATGCGCACACGGAAGTTGGCATTTGACAATTCGGAGAGCGTCCAGGCATGACCCCAATTATCTGAAGCACTGCCCAGTGTGTAGGGCTGCTCAGCTGTGATTAGCGTGTCAGTTTGTTTGGCAGTTGTCCAAGTGGTGCCGCCATCCCAGGAGATTTGAACACAGAGCTTGGGTGCACTGGATGGCACGGGATATTTTTTGTCCAAGAAAATACAGTGTGAGAATTGTTTTCATCGCGAATTGGCAAATTGAAAGACCAATTACTTTCATAGGGTATTGACACCCGCGATTGTGCAGGCAGGCAATGAATATGTGATCTCGCTGGAGCCTGAATTCATAACACCGTAAGATGGAAAAGAAAAGCAGGATTGTGAATTAGAAGCAGGAACATGTTGGGTCAAGACACACGGTGATTTCTATGCAAAACAAAATGTCACGATTTTGGGAGAAGATTTGTTCAGTCACCAGCTGTTCTGCCTGGCGCTCAAAGACAAGAAATTACACTTTATTTTGGTGTGCAAGCCTAATTCACATCCTCATTTAGAGGAAAGCGTGGCATTTTTAGCCGCTCAAAGCGTTTTGGGGATATACCAGAAACGGGTAAATCCACTTTTATCGTTACGCCAACGATCTGCCCTTACACGGAGACACACAGGCATTGCAAGTCAATTGGTGCGAATAGACAATCACGCGTGAAGGCACAGGCGAACAACTTTTAAAAATGCTTTCATCACAGATTTTCAAGTTCTTGAAACCGGCGTTATAGCCATAACACGCGATGGTCACACACGCTGGAAGATCGAAAACGAAAACAACAACGTGTAAAAAACCAAAGACTACCATCTCGAACATAACTTCGGTCACGACAGCCAGCACTTATCTTCCCTGCTGCTCACGCTTACCCTGTTGGCTTCCTCTTTCACAACATCATTGAATTGGTGGATGAAAAGTACCGTCTCCTCCGTAAAACTTTACGCACTCGCCGAACTTTCTTCCAAGACCTGGAAACTTTACCGCGTTATTTTCTCTTCGATAATTGGGATGACATTTTATAATTCATGTGTAAAGGTCTTGAACTTGACACGAGCTGAATGATCCCTCTTTCTGCCATTATTTTAGACAGACAATCACGCTTGCAATATCTGCTTGTCTTTATTTTGTGATTCCTGCTCACAGAATTTATCCGTCCGCCTCACTCTGTTCACTATAGAGAATTATCCCCACGTCCATTTTCCCCTACTCAATTTATCTTTAATAGACCTCTTGCAAAAGTAAGTTAGCGCTCAATTTTGAGTTCCAAATTGCAGATGGCCGCAATCAAGTAGTATTGTTCCGGTTTTAGAATAAGAAACAGGTCACCTCAAATAGGTGACCTGTTTCTTATTCTAAAATGTTCCAGTTACAACAGACTATTCTTAATTACAGCCGGGAAACTTGAAGGAAGCGATACGTGTGCTCCAGTTGAACGAGCCGCTAGCTTTCAGATATTCAGTTGTGAACCAGAAGGTGCAGTCGTCAACCGGGTCAACCGTCATTGCGCTGTAATCGCCCCAACGGTGTAGTGTACCCGTCTGGGAGCCGCCGCCAGCCTGAATGATATTCTCGGCCTGCATTGTGCCGAGAGCGTCAGTGACAAGTCGTCCGGTGTAGCGGATGCTTGGGAAGATCGAGCTGCTTGAGGCACTGTAACCGAGTGCGATATTGCCTAGCTTATCCATGGCGATACTGCCCATCCAACGATGGGTCCCATCACCGGTGCCGAGCGTGCCTTGCTGGAAGACAGATGGAGCTCCATTCGGATTACGAATCTCATACCAACGGACACTGGTGACTTGGTTTCTCTTGTTGGTACCCACTGCAACAGAATGGTTTACAACCAGCGATTCAACACCAGCCCGATTGCGATACGCCAAGCGATACATCAGGCGGTCAGCGAGTGAGTCTAATTTGTTATTTGTGCCAGATTGTGGAATACAAGCACCGCCGCCAGAGCAGGCTGCGTTGAACGAAGCTACCGCGATACTGGTTGGGCCTGTAAAGGTTGAATTCGCTGAGTTGGCAAAGTCAACATGGAACTTCCACAAGTTGAGCGAGTTGGCTCCAAAGTTCATAAAGAAGTTAGGCGATCCAGCCGGAGGCGCGGTTATGCCATCTAGATCGGAGGGCAGCAAGCCGCCGTAGCTGGTGCTGAGTTGGAAGCACTGCTGGGTTGCTGTTGTATTGCCAACAAGCATCTTTGCGCGATCAAATGCACAGACCTTGCTCCCAGCAAAGGTTTGGGCATTATTGAAGATGTTGTAGCTTATGTAATAGCCATCCGGCCATACGCCCATTTTGGGATAATCGTTGAACTGGGTATTTCCGTAGCTAAAGGCATAACGATAGTATGCGCCTGTCGCATCGGAAGTTTGTGAAACTGCCACACACTGTAAATACGGCGTGGTCGAAACCGAAAACTGCGTCAATATCCAACGCTGAGCAGCCTTATCATATTGCACGATCGGATCACCATCATTATTGGTTTCGCATCCACCGCCAAAGCCAACCCACGGGCTGTTGCCCGCCTTGGGGAAACCTGCGACAATTGCACCATTGGACTTGTCAAAAACTGCAAAATAGGTATTGACCCACTGAACATATTGAGTCTGGCCGACCGCACCGACAGTATCGGGAGGAGCATATTGATCGGTGAAGCCGTAATCACCCTGACCAACGCCAGCAAAGTTCAAACCACTGGTTGTTCCAGCCAAAGGTCCGGTTGATGTTTGCAGAGCGCCATCATCCTGGTTAAGTGCATTGCCCATATTGGGCAGAGAACGAATAGGCTTTTCCTTTTTTTCTTTATCGGTGGGTGCAGCCGGAGCTACACCTGTCAGATCACTAAGTGCTCCTGATACATCTGAATAGACCGCAGGTGAAACTTCTACGGGTCCAACAGTATCGCTTTTGGCTGGGGCGGCAGCATTCACTGACACGACGCTCCCAACCAGAAAGACGGCTACCAACAACATTGAAGCTACTTTCTTTTTGAACATGGTATCTCCTCATCAGTTAGCGAAAGATTTGCGAACAGATTTACTTCGTTTTGAGCCAGCGATCAGATCGTGTCCAGTTTTGTCGAAGGGTACCTCCTTATCAGTAGGTAGTTTAAAGCAACAAACCCAGCCAATAAAAAACAGGCTGGGTTCGCTATTTGCTCGCCGACACCCTGCCTGCGTTTCCGCAGGAAAGCGACCAATTGCAGGTGGCGGGTCATTGCATCCAAGTGATGTTACGATCAAGAAGAAATTATTTTATATGAAGTTACGGATTTTGGTAAGTATAGTCTTATTCGTACTGGTGTCAATAAAATATGAATGTTCGCCAGCTATTCCCAATATGAGGAAAGGATTAACCGCAGGAAGAGAAAGTAGGGTTTGGGAAGATATCAAAAGCGACGCTGGAACGGCCAGGACAGGGAAATCTCACCTATCGCTACGCCAATCATTTGCCCTTCGACAAGCGCTCAGGGCGGCGACAAGGATTCCATGCTGGTCAGCTGGGTTGAACTGACCATCACATATGAAGAAACTGGCGAGATCATTTACAAAAACGCCTTCATCACAGGCTTTGATGTATTGGAAACAACCCTCGAAGCCATTGCGCGCGCTGGAAAATCGAAAACGAGAACAATAATATTCTAAAGACCAAAGGCTATCACCTCGAACACAATTTCAAGCATGGAACGCAATTCCTATCTTCTCTGTTGCTCAGTTTGAATTTGCTTGCTTTTCTCTTTCACACTGTCATGGGATTAGTCGACAAAAAATATCAACTGCTGAGAAAGGTGTTGCGAAAGCGCCGCAAGTTTTTTCAAGATGTCGAAGCCCTGCTGGAATATCTCCTGTTCGATTGTTGGGACTCACTCTTTTCGTTTATGTGCAGGGGGACTCGAACTGGACATTAGCTGACCTCCCTCTCTTTCCATTCTTTACCAGACCGATTGCAATTCCTTGCCTTCGGCGTTTTCTGATTCCTCGATTCCCATTTTTTTGTGTACTGGCTGCAACCCAAGCCCCCATCTTTCTCGAATGCAGACTTGTACATCTTCTTTTTCCCTCACCTCTATCGCCCTCGCAATCCGATATTTCGAATCGCTGTCAATCCTCGCAAGGGCGAGCTCAGCCTCGATGGATAATTTCACTTCCATGGTGCTGTGATCAGTGGAGTTTCTGCATCTGCGGCGTGACCCAAATATGGAAGACCCCATGCTTGTGAGATGGTCTTCAAAATAGAGTAATGCGAATAAGGAGTATTGTCTTGAAAGTTTTGCTTGACCTGCGGCGAGATGAGGATCGTGGCAATTCGTCCGCCTGCGATTTCAGGCATACCGCAGCAGGAGTGAAATCCCTGGCCTTCATCCCACGTGAGGATAATTAGATAAGGTTCACCCGTGGAATCAAGAACAGGATAAAGCTTGTCCAATTGTTCCTTTAGAAATTGATCTGCGTACTCAAGGTCGCAATCATGGGCGGAGTAACAAATATCGGGCGTGATGAAAATGAAATTGGGCAGATCACTGGCTGCGAGGTCTACATCCAATTGAGTCAACGGGACAATACTGCGTTTGCATCTTTCTGTATCGGTGCGGATGGGATCGAAGAAAATAAAGGGATTGTGCTTACGGACATAACGCAATGTATTGCCTGTAAAACATGGCTCGGGCATATCATCTTGATAAGTCTTCCATGTACGCCCGCTGACTTCGATCAGGTCAGGCAGGCTGGGTGCATTGATATAGCAGTCTGAGAAATCGCAATCGTCCAAAATTCCGAAGGTGTCTCCGCCGATCAGCGAAAGATAATTTGGCAGGCTGGGATGCGCAGGCGCATAGTGTTGATTGAGCAGTGTGTAGGTATTGGCGAGTAAATTGAAATAAGCCATGGCAGGGTTACCCACTACGGTGCTATATTCCTTGTTTTCAAAGATCATGATCACGATATGTGAAAAATTCGGCACTAACGGCAATGGAGTGGGTGTTGATGCAGGTGTAGGGGTTGGCGCGGGGGTTTGCGTGAAAATGGGATAGGGCGTAAGAGTAGGTGGAGAAAGCGTCGGCGCTGACTCGGTCAAGGCTGGCTGGCAGGCTGAGGTTAAGAAAGAAGCAATGATCGTCGTTGAGATAATACGTAAGAATAGTTTCATATCCAAATCCTTTAACCATAATTATACGAATAAATGTTTTGAAACCGCAATCCAGTTTTGTTTCTGTTATAGCTACAATCCATTCATAGTCCAAATGGATGCAAACTCAAATGCCGCCGCGTGATAAAATCAAAAAGATTAACCCTATGACAACCATTCGCACACCTGCAAAGATCATTCCACGTGCTTTTCCTGGGATCAAGCCTGATGAGATCCAGGAGATCATTATGAACAGCCGCATCAAAACCTACCCGCCAGAAACTGTAGTGTGTAAAGAAGATGCGATCGAGTTCACTTTTTATATGATCCTTGAAGGAACCTTCGAGGTTACAAAGACCATCAACAATTCTGAAAAACGATTATTGAAAACTTTAGGAGCAGGCGATTTTTTCGGTGAGATGGCACTCATACATAATGCCCCGCGTGCCGCCACGGTAAAATCGATTGCGAATGTGGTTGTGTTGGAACTGGACAAGGATGGTTTCAAACGCGTTTTGAAGCACAGCCCGAGTGTTGCCATGGCCATGGTTGGCGAGATCAGCAGCCGCCTTCGTCAAAATGATCAACTTGCAATTGAAGACCTGCGCATGCGCGCATCCGAACTGGCAGATGCTTATCAAAAACTTGCCGAACAGGATCTTGCAAGACAAGAGTTTCTCACCAATCTTGCACACGAAGTACGAACCCCGCTAATGATCGCCAGTGGATATTTACATGCCTTAAACAAAGGCATGATTACTGGTGAACAGATCTCTACAACCGTGGAAACGATTACGCGTAATGTCGATCAGATCGCAACCGTAACTAATGACCTGCTTTTTCTACAGGAAATGGAATTGGTCTTGCCTGAATTTTCGGCAGTAAATATTGTAGAGGTTGTAGACCGCGTTATCAAAAAATATGAGGCCAAGGCACTGGCACGCCAGGTTAACGTAAAAGTTAAAGGCAGCCGCAGTGTTCCAAGTGTTCAAGGAGATACCCAATCACTGGAACGGGCAGTCACCGCTCTGGTGGACAACGCCATAAAATTCAGCGCGCCCGACGGCGAAGTCACGATCAGTTTTAATGAACAGGATGATCAGGTGGAAATTGCTGTTCAAGATCACGGCATTGGCATTGACCCTGAAATTCGCCCCCGTATTTTTGATCGCTTCGTTCACCTTGAAAAAAGCGGCGATGAATTATATGGCGGCCTGGGCATTGGGCTTTCGATCACCCGTCAGGTAATTCAACAACACAAAGGTTCTCTCGAAGTGGAAAGTGCGCCAGGCATGGGCAGCACCTTTACGATCTCGTTAATGAAGTGGCAATAAAAAGCCCCTCAAAAATTTCTAGTCCCCAAACACTACTTTCAATTTATCGTTTTCGTCATAATAAGACCGCGCCGAAAAAGGCAGATCACCGCGTTTCATATTATCGATTCTTTCAAGCAGAATGGGCAAATCTTCAACGACTGGAAGATGAAGAAGCGCTTCTTTCTTAACCCATTCAACTACTCCTTCCTCAGAAGCCTTAATCTCACCCCGAAGATTATCCCCGCAAAACACGAACAGACAGATTCCCGTTTCGCCAGCGTCCACTATGACAGTGCCACATAACCACAAATCAGCTAGCAGACCAGTCTCTTCGATCAATTCACGTTGAGCAGAAAAAAGGATGTTCTCTCCTTTCTCCACATGACCGCCAATTCCATTATATTTACCAGCCCATAGTCTTTTCGTCGGCGCGCCTTTAATTAATAAATACTCATCCCCGCGACGAGCAAAAACCGCCGTGCGGGGAATGAGCATATATCTGTCTTTTGAAATACCTTGGTCAGATTTGGGCATTTTGATTTAGAAACTACATTTGATGATTTTTTCTAATCCGCCAAATCACTGACATCTTCAGCAGCAGCATCCAGTTTCACATAGTCCGCGAGGAGCGGAGCCACCTTGGCAGATGTAATATATTTGGATGTATATTGTTTTGTATCTTTCACGCCCAATAAATTGAAGAGCATATCAAATTGTGCTTCCCAAGCTGCGCCTAATTTAGCCTTCGCTTCTTCTGGCAATGCATAAGCTTGCGCTTTGAACGGACCCACTGCATTCTTGCGAGTCTTGTAATAGAACTGCTCATCGGTCATACCGGGCTTGCGATCTCCAGCAGCGTTGACATCCAGCCAGACATACATTTCCTTCTTGAAATCAGCAGGGACATTATCGAAGAACATAGTTGTAAAGTTTGTAGCCAGATGCACTTCAATGGCTTCGTTCTGAACGAATTTATTGAAATTTTCTTCAGCAACAGTGGATGCGCCGTGCTGTACCGTGCCGCCCATGCTGTAATCTTTGCGGGCAACTCGGCTCAGGTCACGCAGCACATCGAAGGCAATCGTCACTTCCGCGAGGGAACCGTCTGCGAGAACCGTGCCGCCATGCGAAGTACCTGTCAAAACACTGATCTTGCTCAAGCCAGGTTTTCCAGGCGCAAGTTTCTTCATTTCGGCATTGTAACCATCCATATAAGCGCGCAATTCAGCTTCGGTGGAGTTGGTTGTGCCCACCTCGCCGATCTCGCCACCAATGGAAATTGTCACACCTTTCGGCTCGTTCTCGCGGATAAAGGCGGAGAGCTGCGAAGAGAGTTCACAATTCAGTTTCTGCTGTTCAGGGACAGTAGGCAGGTGAATATCAACGAGTGTGGAAGTGTCTACATCTATATTATAGAAACCAGCAGCCATTGCCTCAATCGACAGGTCACGCACAGCTTTCAGTTCAGCCTGCGAATCGGTCGCATATTTCTTTGCAGAAACCTGGAAGTGGTCGCCTTGAATGAAGACCGGGCCGACAAATCCTTCGGCAACTGCAGCGGCTAGAATATTGGTTGCATACTCAGAAGGTCGTTGAGCTGAATAACTCATTTCGGAGCGTGCAAGTTCAAAAATAAATGCGCCGCCGTTGATCTTGTTCGCCGCGCGAAACATGGCACGTGAAGCATGAAACGACAACGCGCGTAAGTTGAAAGCTGGGGTTGTAAATGTCATCGGCACTTCGCCACGTCCACGGGCAATATACAGGTCGTGGATAGATGCAGGGTACACTCCCAATTCCAAAGCTGCCACGCGGATCAGGTAACGAGCCCAGCCCGCAGATTCGTCTGAAGCGAGAGCAGAGCGCTCCACCAGCTTTTCAATATTCTTTCTGAATTTCGCCGCGTCCGTAACTTTCACGTTCGTGCCGTCAACAGTTAAACTGTTGTCTACTAATTTGAGTAATTCCTTAATATGATCCGACATTGCAAGCTCCTAAAAAAAGTTTGGTGATGCCAATACGGAGAAAAAGCATCTATTTTATAAATCTCTTATACATCCGCCATGACTATCGGTTTGCATTATAACGTGAATTAAACGATATAATATAAATAACTTGAGACGAATTAATAAAACTTACGTATATTACGCTAGGAGGCTCACATGAGTGATTTCTTTGAAAAAGTAAGTAGTCAGGCAGACCCTTTCAAAAAACTGCTATCCTACATTCCAGGTTTTAGTGGTTACATTGAAAGGCAGAACCGCCGCGATGCAGACAAACTGCTGCGTGATACAGTCGCACGTCGCTTCGAAGAGCAATGGAACCGCGCATCCAATTTACAAGTTGACCTCGTAAACAGCGGCATGATTAAGTACGTGGATGATATGGAAAAAGCCGCGCTGGGTTTGCGCACCTTCATCGACAAGATCTCCAAAGCTGCTCGCGGATACTCCGGCCTTTTTGACGCGGCAAAGATCAACGAAAAGGAACTTGAAGCAATCTATCAATTCGATGTCGCCTTCTTCACCCTTGGAGATCAGATCGGCTCAGCTCTTGATAATGTGGAAGCCAGCCTTGGCGACGAAACCGCCCTGCCCGCCGCCATCAGAAACCTGACAGCCCTCACCCGCCTGGCCGTGGAAACCTTCGAGCGCCGCTCAGAAGTTGTTACCGGAAGCGGAAAATAAATTTTTGTATGGACACGGAGAACCCCGTGTCCATACGGATATTACTATGTGGCACGAATATATTAACGCAACATCCATTGATGAGGTCGTGAAAATTTTAGGGGAAAAGAAAGAACACGCCCGCGTGGTTGCCGGCGGCACAGACCTCATTCTCGAACTCGAACGTGGCCTCCGTAAAGGCGTGGACACTCTTATTGATGTCACGCGCATTCCAAATCTTAACCAAATTATTCTAGACGAAGATAATGTTATTCACCTTGGCCCCCTTGTTACACACAATAATTGTGCAGCATCCAAGTTGATTCGCAAGAGTGCATATCCGCTGGCTCGCGCTGCGTGGGAAGTGGGCGCAGCGCAAATTCGTAATCGCGGCACGATCGCTGGAAATCTTATCACCGCCTCTCCAGCCAACGACACCATCACACCTTTGATGGCGCTCGGCGCAAGTGTCACTTTGAAATCAAATCGCGGTGAAAGAACTATTCCCCTAAAAGAATTTTATACAGGTGTGCGCAAATCGGTCATGCAGGCAGATGAGATGCTGGTGGATATTTCCTTTCCCGCTTTGAAAAAAACTCAACGGGGCACTTTCATCAAATTGGCTTTGCGGCGCGCCCAGGCCATTTCGTTGGTAAACGCAGCGATCATCCTTGACCTGAAAGCGGATACCGTCAAATCTGCTGTCATTACCCTCGGAGCCGTTACCCCCATCATCACTCATGCAAAGGAAGCAGAAAAATTTCTTGCAAAGAAGAAACTAAGCGAAAAAAATATTAGCCAAGCCGCAGAGTTAGCCGTGAACGCAGCTCACCCTATTGACGATATACGCGGCTCAGCGGTATATCGCCGCGAAATGGTAAAGGTCATCACCGCTCGCGGGTTGAAAGCCATCCGTGATAACACCGAACAGGAAGGCATGCCCAAGAAGCCAATCCTGCTGCAAGCAAGCGACTCTGTTGGACAAGGTTCGCATGGCGCAGGCAATTTCCCTGCTTCTGCAATTGAAACAACTGTGAATGGGAAAAAATATTCCTTCAAAAGTGGGCATAGTAAAACTCTGCTACGCTTGCTTCGTGAAGAAGGCTTGCTAACAGGTACTAAAGAAGGCTGTGCCGAAGGCGAGTGCGGCGCATGTACAGTCTTTCTGGATGGTAAGGCGGTTATGTCCTGCCTGGTTCCCGCTCCTCGCGCGCATGGAGCCGAGATTACCACCGTGGAAGGACTCGCAAACGGAGATAAACTGCACCCGATTCAGGAAGCCTTTATTGAGAACGGCGCAGTCCAATGCGGGTATTGCACCCCGGGTTTCATTATGTCTGGAGCAAAATTGTTGGAAGAAAAACCCAACCCAACCCGCAATGAGATCGAACAAGCCATCACCGGTAATCTTTGCCGCTGCACCGGCTATTACAAGATCGTTAAAGCAATTGAAGACGCAAGCAAAATAAAAACTTAAGAGGTATGTAATGGGCAAATATAGAACCAATTCAACGATAAGGCAAAAACCAAAGTCAGAAGGGCCGCATCCCATCTGGCGCGGCATTGGATGCATCATGATATTGATCATTCCAGCCATCTCTATTAAATTTAGCTCTCTAACCATCAATTATGGGCTTGCCAATAAGTGGACCATTCCCTACCAGTTGCTAGGCGCCCCAAAGCTGCCCGACCTGGTTTATAAGTCAACCGGGCTGATGACGATTTTTAGCCCGATTCTCAAAATACAAAATTTTTACGCCATCGCAGCCTTGAGTCTTTTTTACATGGTAGTTATCAGCGGCCTGATCTCTGTAATCTACGCATTTGTTTATCAAATGACAGCGCCCTCCCGCTTTGGTCCCACGGACGCACCTCCTCCAAAATTCAAACCCAAAAAATATACCCGATAGAAACTTATGTCTGAGAATTCTGTAGGCAAATCACTTCCACGTTTTGATGCGCGCGGCAAAGTCACGGGCGAGACGCTCTATTCCGGTGATCTCAACATGCCTGGTATGCTGCATATGAAAATACTTTTTGCCGAGCGTCCGCACGCACGCGTAAAAAGTATTGACACGGCAAATGCACTGGCTGCGCCTGGGGTCATAGCCGTATATATAGCCAAAGATGTACCTGTGAACGAATACGGATTGCAAATCCCAGATCAACCCGTGCTGTGCGGCCCCGGCGCCAGCAAGCTTTATACAGATATTGTCCGCTTCGTGGGTGATCAAGTTGCAGTTGTAGTCGCCAGCACCGAGATCGAGGCGGAAGCGGCGCTTAAATTAATCCAAGTGGAATATGAGGACCTGCCGATCCTTTCTGACCCGCTCACTGCAATGCGCTCCGATGCGCCCATCCTGCACCCCGACCTAGGCGACACGAATATCTGTGTGCATTACAAAATTCGCAAAGGCGATATTGAGAAGGCCTTTGCGCAGGCATCTGTAATTGTTGAAGGTGAATACCATACTCCTGTGCAAGAGCACGCTTATCTACAACCGGAAGCGGGGCTGGCCTATATGGATAGTGAAGGACGAGTCACAATTGAATCGGGCGGCCAATGGACTCACGCCGATCGCGAAACCATCGCACATGCGCTTGGTCTGCCAGATGAAATGATCCGCGTGATCTACCCAGCCATAGGCGGCGCATTTGGCGGCCGTGAGGATATGTCTGTGCAGATCGTGCTTGCGCTGGCCGCGTGGAAATTACAGCAACCTGTAAAAATTATCTGGTCACGCCGAGAATCGATGATCGGTCACGGCAAAAGACATGCAGTTAGCATCAGTACAAAATGGGGCGCGGCAAAAGATGGAAAGATCATTGCCATAGAAAACAAACTGATCGGCGATGGCGGCGCTTACATGTACACATCGAACAAGGTACTTGGCAACGCCGCGATCACATCCACTGGCCCATACTTCATCCCTAATGTAAACATAGATGTATACGGTGTGTATACCAATAACGTACCCGGCGCAGCCTTCCGTGGTTTTGGGGCACCGCAAGCTTTATTCATGGCTGAGCAGCAAATGAACAAGCTGGCTGAAAAACTTGGCATGGACCCTGTTGAACTCCGCTTAAAGAATGCATTGCGAGATGGCGACACAATGGGCGTAGGCACTCCTGCGCCAACTCCGGTTAGCGTTACCCAATGCATCGAAGCCGCTCGTGATAAATTCAACTGGAAGAAAACAAAAAAGAAAAGCAAAAAATCACACCTTGTTCGCGGACACGGCTTTGCCGCTGGCTTTAAGAATGTAGGTTTCTCTTTTGGTTATCAGGAAAATTGCTGGGCGAAAGTTGAGATCCATGGAAATGGGCAAATGGAAAAAGCAATTGTCCACCACGCTGGCGCGGAAGTAGGCCAGGGCACACATACCGTGATGGTTCAAATGGCTGCACAAGTATTGGGTATTTCAGAAGAAAAAATCGAACTCAGAACTTCTGACTCTGCGACACAGGGCAACCCCGGTTCTGCATCCGCATCGAGATTAACTTTTATGGCAGGGAATTCCATCAAAGGTGCAGCTGAAGCCGCTCTGGAAAAATGGAATAAAGAAGAGCGCCCTGCGATTGCCGAGTTCAAATATCTTGCACCACGCACTACTCCCTTCGATAAAGAGACGGGGTACTCAACACCCAACTTCTCTTATGCCTATGTTGCCCAGGCCGCAGAAGTTGAAGTGGATACAGAAACAGGTCACATTCGCGTCATTCGCATCACTTCGGCCGACGATGTAGGAAAAGCCATTAACCCGGATCTGGTTATCGGCCAAATTGAAGGCGCGGTGGTTCAGGCGCATGGCTACGCAGTTCTTGAAGATTACAAAACAAAAAACGGCAAAGTATTGACCGATCAACTGAGCACCTATCTCATCCCCACCATTTGGGACATCCCCGAAACAGTTGAATCGGTTTTGGTGGAAGTCCCGGATCCAAACGGACCCTGGGGAGCGCGCGGCGTAGGTGAATTACCCTTCCTGACAGTAGCTCCTGCAATTGCAGCTGCAATCCATGATGCCACTGGGGTTTGGATCGATGAATTCCCATTCACACCTGAACGCGTCCTGCGCGCGTTAGGAAAAATTTAGATCAATAAATAGAGCGAACACTGACATGAAATCAAGTCGGCGTTCGCTCTTCTATTTATATCCCCATGTCATTTCCCTATTTAGATGAAATAAAAGAATTAAACGAATCCACCCGTAAAGAAGCTGGCGGCTCATTTATAGCCTTATCAGATGGAGTAACTCATTACGAACTTGGAGGAGATTCCAAAGGTGTGGTTGTCGTACTTGTACATGGTTTTTCCGTCCCTTATTATATTTTTGACAACACTTTCGATTTTCTGGTCAAAGCAGGCTTTCGCGTATTGCGTTATGATTTACTAGGTCGAGGGTATTCCGACAGGCCGAATCTTGCATACAATATCGACACCTTTGTGAGACAACTAAAAGAGTTGGTAGATGGATTAAATCTGAAACAGGTATGCCTGCTTGGCCTATCCATGGGCGGGCCAATCACAACCGCCTTCATTGATCGGCACCCGCATTACACATCCAAGCACATATTGATCGATCCTGCCGGCGCAAAGCGCATTAGCCTTTCTTTTTTACTTTACCTGACAAAAATCCCATTTCTCAGCGAACTGTTTCTCGGTCTGGCTGGAAGTGGAAACATGGTCAAGAATATCGCCACTGATATCTTCGACTCAAATCTGGTGCGGCAATTCCAGGCGCAGTATAGAGTCCAAATGCAGTACAAGGGCTTCAAGCGAGCGATTTTATCCACGATTAGAAACAACATGCTTGAGTCTTTTGAAGATAAATATATAAATGTAGGCAAACTAAAAATACCAACTTTGCTTTTTTGGGGCAGGCACGATGCGACCGTCCCATTTGAACATAGCAAAATCATCCTGAAGGCCATTCCGCATGCAGAGTTCCATGCCATAGAAAACTGCGGACACATTCCACATTACGAAAAACCCGAAATCGTAAATCCCATCTTACTGGAGTTTTTATCAAAATGAACAAAAACGATATCCTGGAATTTATTAAATATAACAATTGGGCAAACCAGCGCATTCTGAATACTGCCTCTCAAACATCCTCCGAACAATTTCTTGCAGACACATCCTTACCACACGGAGGGTTGCGCAACACGTTGGCGCATATGCTTTTCGCCGAGTGGATTTGGCGGAAACGCTGGATGGGAGAATCCCCGGAGCAGCGTTTCAAACCTCAAGACTTCCCCACATTCGATTCTCTGCGTGAAAGATGGGAAATCGAAGAAAAAGAGTTGAATAAGTTTGTCGATGGTTTAAGCGATGAGCAATTGAACTCAACTTTCCATTACAAAACCACTGATGGACAGGCCATGGAAAACATCCTCTGGCGCGCCATGGCACACGTCGTCAATCATGGCACTCAACATAGAAGCGAAGCCGCAGCCATGCTTACAGGCTTTGGCTTTTCGCCTGGCGACGTTGACATGATCCTCTTCTTTCGAGAAACAAAATAAAACAAGAATGCTAAACAACTTCAAAATAATTTTTCGGCGTAATCGATACAACATAGCGATCTTTGGATTAATGGCCGCTGCTTCTGCAATTTGTGTTCTGCTTATAGCAGTACGCATCGCATTTAGCGATACAAGCCGTTATACGGGACTGGTCTGGAATCTCTTCCTTGCATGGATTCCGTTTGTCTTGTCCTACGTTGCATATGTGTTTTCATGGAAAAAGTGGCAGCTCTATCTAGTCCTCCCGATATCTGCCTTCCTATGGTTGATCTTCTTCCCTAACGCTCCCTACATTCTCACCGATCTACAACATCTTGCAAAGGAAACATCCAGCGCGCCCATTTGGTATGACGTGATCGTTATGGTCTGGTTCTCATGGACAGGACTGCTGCTTGGTCTGGTTTCGATGTACCTCATGCACGATATCATCCAGCGAACATTTGGGCGCTGGATTGGCTGGGCATTTGTATTTATTGTTTCAGGTTTAAGCAGCTTTGGGGTTTACCTTGGCCGCTTCATTCGATTTAATTCCTGGGACTTCCTCAATGACCCAAAGGAGATCGTTGTAACCATTCTTGGCCTGGCCATAGATCCAACAAAGAGACTGGTTGCATTCACCGTCTTGTTCTCTGTTTTTTATTTATTCGTATATCTCACGTTATATTCCTTCGCCCACCTTGTACAGGAACGCAATGAAGCGCATACTCTTTCTGCTTAAACCCTGCGAGTCTTTGAAAGAGTTTGAAAGCACAAATAGATACAATCAGCCTCACCTGAACATGGAGGCATTATTATGAAAAAACTATACGAGCACGTGCAGCCCTACAAATTTCGCCTAATTGTCTTCACACTATTGTGCGGAGCAACCCTGCTTTCGCTAACGTTATTTCGTATCCGAACTTTATTAAGTGATTCTCTCGACTACGCATTTTTAGTCTGGAATATTTTTCTCGCATGGATACCGCTGGGTCTGGCGCACGCAGCCACGTCCTTCTCATGGCGAAGAAAATACATCCTGATCAGTCTACCGATTGCTGCCGCACTCTGGCTTGTGTTCTTTCCCAACGCCCCATACATGCTGACGGACCTGCAGCACCTTGGCATTCCCAAACCTGGCATCCCTGTTTGGTTTGATGTACTCCTGCTCATCTGGTTCGCATGGACAGGTCTCCTGCTTGGAATGGTGTCGCTCTTCCTGATGCAGGATATCGTCAGGCGTGAATTTGGCCGTATCGCAGGATGGGTCTTTGTATTGATAGTTGGAGTGCTCAGCAGCCTGGGTATTTATATTGGCCGTTTTCTGCGCTGGAATTCATGGGATATTCTCATTAACCCGCTTGCACGCCTGAATGAATTTCTATATTACGCATCCCATCCCAGCCTTCAGTCTATTATTTTTATCAGCGTGTTTTCAACATTCTTCGTGTTCTTCTACATAACCATATATGCATTTGGTTTATTGTTACAAGAACAAGCACAACCTATTTACAAGGAAACCCCATGAAATCACTAATTCTTTTACGCGGCGGCGGCGATCTAGCAAGCGGCATTGCATTACGCCTGCATCGCATCGGCTTCCAAATCGTAATTATCGAACTCGAAAAGCCATTGGCCGTTCGTAGAGCCATTTCATTTTCAGAAGCAGTTTATGATGGCGTGCAAACAATTGAAGGCACAACCGCTCGCCTCGTTTCGCCAGACCAGCTTCAAGTCACGATGGAAGCGGGTGAAATTCCCGTGATGGCCGACCCAAACGCAAACATCTTACGCAATCAATTTCTGATTAGTCCCCAATCCACGATTGTTATTGACGCGCGACTTTTAAAAACTGAACCGGAAGTTTTAGCTGCGAACGTTCCGCTTCATATCGGACTTGGACCTGGGTTCACCGCAGGAGAAAATTGCCACGCTGTGATAGAAACCCGCCGCGGACACACCCTTGGCAGAGTCTTCTGGAACGGAAGTGCCCAAGCCGATAGCGGCCAGCCCGATGGTGACCCTCGACGAGTTTTACGTGCAGCCAACAATGGCAGCATTGAATGTATTGCAAATATCGGAGATCACATCAAAGCGGGACAGCTTGTTGCTGAAATTAAATTGGGAAATGGGGAAAAATCGCAGGTCATCAGTCCAATTGACGGCATGCTTCGCGGAATTATTCACCCTGGCAGTGAAGTGACCGAAGGTATGAAAATCGCAGATGTTGACCCACGCAATAATCAAAGCGCCTGCTACCTGGTTTCAGATAAGGCCCTTGCAGTTGCAGGCGGTGTAATGGAAGCTGTTCTCACTTACACGAGAACGCTCGAGGATTAATTTTCCAGCATCTCGTGATCAAAAATAGATGGGTTTGTGTACAACTCTTCTCTAAATTTCAAACGGACTTTATTGATATCATCCATAATTTTCTGAACGTTTTCATACTCAGAGTCACATAGTAGAACACCCAGGTTTGGTTTCAAATCAAGTTCATTATCGTTGCTCGACAGGAATTTTTGCATACTGTCTTTTACACGCTCAGCGATCCTTAATGGGACTTCCGGGCTTGGGATTTCTTCGATCAATGTCAAAAAGCAATCATCAAGCGGAGACCAGGCCATTGTGTCTGTGGGGCGAAGGGTCACCTTGAACTGATCAGCTAATTTCCGAAAAAAATCTTTAAATTCAGTTGCACTTAATTTCTTCTCCAACTCATTAACCTTATCCACTTCCGCAAATAAAACGCCAAATTTTCTAAATTCAGTTTGTTTAATTCTCTCCAACGAAAATGCCAACCGAATCTTGAAAAATGCCAATGTGTATAACCCGGTAATCACGTCACGTGAAGGCTCACTTAAAGCACCTTTGGTTACTTGCAACCTTTGCACAAGATTGCTTAATTGGGTAATATCAACTGGCTTGAGCAATAGCAAATCAGGCTCTACGGGCAGGCTGTCTGCATAGGGGGCATACGCGGTAATGACTACTACGGGAACCGTATGTAACCTGTCATCCGCACGCATCCGTGTCAAAATTTCCACCCCAGAAATACCCGGCAACTGCAAGTCGAGCAAAACAATTTGTGGCGTAAAAACCTCAAGGCGACTCATTGCCTCCCTGCCATCCAAAATTATTTCTGTTTGATAGCCGGCAACATCAAGAACATGCCGAAACAATGCTGCTATATCGCGATCATCTTCAACAATTAACGCAACTGGTTTGTCCATAATCTATCCCTTTCAAGCCTTCCAAGCAACAATCCCTATAATTCTTTAATAACTGCAAACAAATTATACAATCCATTCCATAAAGTCAACGGATGAATTCCATGGCAAAATATGAAATAAATTGCCGTACAATATAAAGTATGAAATTATCACAAGCCCTTCGCATTGATTACACAACAACCAAATCACCTGTTATTAGTTTCGTTGGTTCAGGAGGAAAGACCACAGCAATATTCCAACTTGCGCATGATTTGCTTAGCACCTCAAACCCATCGATCTATATTACAGCAACCACCCACCTGGGCGAATGGCAAATAAAACTAGCCGATCATCATATTATCGCAACCGATAATATCAATTTAAATAACTTGCCATCTCAAGGAATCATACTCTTTACTGGTGAAATCGAAGATGATCGCACAACACCAATTGGAAGCAAGGCGCTAAATTGGCTACGCGAAACATCCCAAGCAAAAAGGATACCTCTTTTGATAGAAGCAGATGGTTCTCGTCAAAAACCATTGAAAGCACCTGCCTCACACGAGCCGCCCATTCCTGATTTTTCAGATATTGTTGCAGTAGTTTCAGGTTTATCCGGGCTTGCAGAACTGCACTCTGAAGAATTTGTGCATCAGCCTAAAATATTCTCACAAATGAGTGATCTAAAATTAGGCCAGCAAATTACAGCGGATGCACTTATCCGTGTACTCACTCACCCACAAGGCGGCCTCAAAAACATTCCAAGCCGGGCCCGCCGTATTGTATTACTTAATCAAGCAGATTCATCTGAACTACAATCCATTGGCGGAAACATGGCGCCTGCACTGCTTAATAATTATGATGCCGTCCTCGTTGGCAGCGCACAAAACAATAGCTTTCAAACTTTCGAAAATTGCGCCGGTATTATCCTTGCGGCTGGCGAGTCGACTCGCTTTGGATCACCGAAACAATTACTGGATTGGAAGGGTAAGTCTTTTGTGTGGCAAGTTGCAAATACTGCGCTTCAAGCCGGACTTTGGCCTGTTGTAGTGGTCACAGGTTTTCACGCCACTGACGTTGAATCTGCATTAAGCGGACTTCCAATAAATATTGTCCATAACCCAAATTATCAACTCGGACAAAGTACATCCATCCGCGCAGGTGTAACATCATTACCTCAGCATGTAGGGGCTGCTATTTTTCTACTGGCCGACCAGCCGCAAATTCCAGCAGAAGTAATCCGCGCGCTTACAGAATCTCATTCACAAAAATTACAACCCATCCTTGCGCCGCTCGTGCTTGAAGAACGCCGCGCCAACCCAGTGCTATTTGACCGAGTCACATTCCCAGACCTGCTCAACCTCACGGGTGATGTTGGCGGCCGTGCCATTTTTGATAAACATCATGTTAAATACCTGCCATGGCATGATGACATCTTATTATTCGATGTTGATAATCCAGAAGATTATCAAAGAATGAAGGATTTGGAATGAACATCTCAGCCATTATCCTTGCCGCAGGTCAGTCCAAACGGATGAGACAGCCAAAGATGGTTTTGCCATGGGAGAAAACAACCGTACTTGGGAAAGTTATTGAAACCATTAAGCTCGCAGGAATTGAAGACATTCTTGTTGTTACAGGCGGCGCAAGAATTGACGTGGAAGAGATCGTTGAAAGTTACAGCGCTAGAAAAACACATAATGAAAATTATGAAAACGAAGAAATGCTGGCATCCATACAGCTTGGGATTAAGGGACAAAAAGCCGAAAGTGAAGCGACTCTCATTTGCCTCGGTGACCAGCCTCAAGTCGAGGAGGGATGCGTGCGCAGCATTTGCGAAGCATTCCTCAAACATAAAAGCAATATTATTGTCCCAAGTTACCAAATGCACCGTGGACATCCATGGCTGATCGCAAAAGATTTATGGAATTATATTTTACAAATGCAAACGCCAGAATCCATGCGTGATTTTCTAAATAGGTACAAAAATGAAATTCAGTACGTCGAATATCAAACGTCAAGCATTCTGCAGGATATTGACACACCAGAAGATTACTTGAAATTCAAGCCATAACCTACTTTTGTGAATCCACCTTGAAAAGCTAAAAATTGTTCTGGATAAATGAGCAGGGATTCGCCATGGATAAATTGGCAGATGCGATTAGTGTGGCTTACAGGGGGCATCGCAGCACATATCGCAAAACACCAAGAATGAACGCATAGCTTGATTGACAATCTGACTTACAAAAGATACACTCGCCCCCATTCCAAAGTTGGGAGCGAGTTGTGAAATACTATATCATTGTCAATCCAACCTCAGGTCATGGTCTTGGCGAAAAATCGATTCCTCAAATCGAATCCAGTCTGCGCGAAAGCGGTTTGGATTTTACATTAGTACGCACTGAAAGGATGTGGCATGCCAGCGAGTTGGCAGAAAATGCCGCACGAGAAGGCTACGATGTGATCGTATGCGCAAGCGGCGATGGAACCATCAATGAAGCCATTAATGGAATCATGAAAGCTCGCAAAGACGGCCACACGAAAAATGTTTTTACAGTACTCAGCATTGGCACAGGCAATGATTTTGCAGGTGGCACGGGGATACCTACAAATTTAAATGACAGCTTGAAATCCCTTGTTGCAAACAAACGCAAGAAAATTGATATTGGTCTGGTGATTGGCGGCGATTATCCGCAAGGTAGATATTTTGGTAATGGAATCGGCGTAGGCTTTGATGCGGCTGTTGGCAACGAAGCCATCAAAGTCCGCTGGACGCGAGGTTTACCCGCTTACCTTATCGGCGTTATCAAGACCGTGTTCCTTTATTACAACCCCGCTCAAGTTGAAATTGTTTTGGATGACAGCGAAACCATTAAACAGGTTTCATTAATGATCTCCGTGATGAATGGCAGGCGCATGGGCGGTGGTTTTCAAATGGCTCCCGACAGCCTGCCCGACGACGGCCTGTTTGACCTATGTATTGCCGAAACCGCTTCCAAAGGACGCATCCTGCAAATGATTCCCTATTTCATCAAAGGCACACAAGCGACTCTCCCTGAAATTCAAATGAAACGTGCAAAAAAGGTTTCGATCAAATCATTGGACAGGACTTTCCCCGCCCATGCAGACGGCGAATTTATCTGCTTGAGCGGTTCACACTTAACCCTTGAACTGCTTCCGCGCGAATTAGAGATTATTTGCGCCTGAGAATTGACCCATTAAAAATGAACTGGCTTATTACCTTCGCGATCCGAATCTATACGCGCATCACTTGTAGAATTGATGCACCTGACCTGCACACATTTCCAGCCCATGGTCCATTGATTATTATTTCCAATCACACTGGCCAAATTGAAGCGCCATTACTTTATGCTCATCTTCAGCCGCGTCAAATCATTGGCTGGGCAAAAGCTGAAACCTGGGACAACTGGTTCCTGCGCTGGATATTTAACACATGGAAAATGATCCCTGTGCATAGAGGCGAAGCCGACATGAATGCTTTGAAAGAAGCATTGCGCGCGCTCGAAAACGGGCTGATCTTTGGGATTGCTCCTGAGGGAACAAGAAACTATAACGGGAAATTAAGACGCGCCATGCCTGGAGCTGTGATTGTGGCACTTCGTTCGGGCGCGCCTATCATCCCTATTGCACATTGGGGCGGCGAGAATTTCATGAAAAATTTCAAGAGTTTCAAACGGACAGATTTTCACATCCGAGTCGGCGAACCTTTTAAATTAAATGTGGAAGGCAGGAAAGCCCCAGCTGAATTGCGCCAGGAAATCGTCGATGAGATGATGGTACAAATCGCCAGACTTATGCCAGAAGAATATCGCGGTGAATACGCAGATATGTGTAAGGCGCCGACAAAATTCATAATACCCATTACATTATAAAGCGAAACGCGGACTTTGAAGTCGGCGTTTCGCTTTATAGCTTTAGCTGGTAAGCATTTGTCTCGCGTTTTTTGAATCCCATCCGCACATACAATCGATTCGCTGCTTCACGCATGGGGTTGGATGTAAGCGATATATTTTTTGAACCTTTTTCACGCGCCAGCTCAATCGCACGGCTCATCAAGGCTTCACCGATTCCTTGACCGCGGGCTAAATCATCCACGACCACATCCTCGATGATTGAGCGAATTCCTGTCGGCACTCGATAAACTGTCAACGTGAGTGCTCCAACAATTTCGTTTTTCTCGTTCCGAGCAACCATCAGTGTAGAAGATGAATCTCGGACAAGAGTAGTTAACTCGTCAAGAGAAGGAGGCGGATTGTTATTGGTCAGTTGAGGGACAAGGCGTTGAAAAGCCTGACAAAGTTCAGTATCCGCTTGCGTAATAACATCAACTCGCATGCGTTTTATTTTTGGGGATGATGCTCAAAACCAAATAATATCCAACATAAATGAACGATGCCCAGACCACCCACTGCGGATGATTTGGATATTGAAGCAGCCCCCAAATTCCAACCGCGCCATAAAGATAGGTGAGCGCGAGAGTCAGCGTGCGCAGATAACTGTTGCGCGAGGGGTAAATATATTTTATGGGAATGAAGACCATGATATTGAATAACATCAGAAAAGCAAAATTCACCCAGACGGGCAATCCCATCAAAAGCATGTACAACGCGGCCACGTTCCAATAGGACGGAAAGCCTTTGAAATGGTGGTCGTCTGTTTTGGCATCGGTCTGTGTGAATTGATAAGCGGAGGTGATCAAAATGGAACTCGCGGCCAGCAGGCGCATGTTTTCAGGCAGAATATCTGCCTTGATTAAAAAGAGGGCGGGTACCATGACGTAATTTAAATAATCAAGAATGTTATCGAGCAAGGCGCCGTCAATGCCGTTGGCGTATTTTTTTACATCGGCCAGGCGGGCCAGCATACCGTCAAAACCATCCACGAGCATGGCGACGATCATCCAGACAATCATCATCTTCCAGTCTTTTTCAAAGATGGAGAGGATCGCAAGTAAGCCGAAGACTGCTCCGCTGGCGGTAAACAAATGCACGCCCCACGCAGCGATGACACGGAAAATGTTTGGTTTCGTTTCTTTTGTTATCGAAGTTGTCATGAGATATTCCTTTGGTCTGGTTATAAAGTTTTAAACACGCAGGCATGAAAACGGGTACGTCTGAAATGAAATTATAAATGAAAAGACTTCGGAAGTTCCCGAAACTTCCGAAGTCTACACTGATTACTGATTACTAACTACGCCTTCTGCAAACCAATTTTTACTTTTTCGCCATCAAACTCATCCTCAACAATAGATGCACTTGCAGGCGGAGCCGCAAAGGATAATTTGGTCGTCAGCGTTTCAGCTTTGATATACACTTCATGCGCTTCAATTGCGGACCTCAAGCCTGCACTCGCTTCGATGAACAATTCCACACGATCAGAAACATCCAGGTCGGCAGACTTGCGCAGATCCTGCACACGGCGAACGAATTCACGCGCCATGCCTTCGGCAATGAGTTCTGGAGTCAGATCGGTGACAAGGGCGGCTACATACGCGCCATCTTCGGCAACTGCAAAACCAGATTTAGCCTGTGCTTTCACTTCCACTTCTTCAGAGATAATCTCCAAAGTTTCATCACCGATTCTCACAGGCAGTGTTTTGCCAGCCATGAAAGTGGCAGCGACTTCTTCTGCATTCATCGCCAAAATCGCTTTTTGAATCGCGGGAAACTTGTTGCCATATTTCTGTCCGAGCTGTTTCGAGAACGGCTTGATCGTATGTGAAACCGCTTCCGTTGCAGAATCGAGCAGGCGAACTTCCTTGACGTTCAACTCGTCTGCAATCACATCCATATTAGTTATCAAGGCTTTGCGCTCGGTCGCAGTCCCAACCGAGAAAGCAGCGGCGGCGAGCGGCTGACGTACTTTGCGATTCGCTTTCTGACGCGCCGCATGTCCGAGCGACACCAGCTTCATTACCAGATTCATATCGCGGTTGAGTGATTCGTCGATGAACTCATCCATCACCTTCGGCCACTCAGCCAAATGGACGGATTCAGGCGCGGTCTCATCCACCGAGCGGACAAGGTTCTGATACAACTCTTCCGCAAGGAAAGGCATGGCAGGCGCAATCAATTTTGCGATGGTCACCAAAGTCGTGTATAAAGCGGAGTACGCGGCCTGCTTATCCGAGTCTGAATCATTCTTCCAAAAGCGGCGGCGTGAGCGGCGCACATACCATGTGGAAAGTATTTCCACAAATTTTTCAACGGGGCGGGTCGCGTTGGTAACATCATAGATTTCGTAGGCGTTGGTCACATCACGAACCAGCGTATTCAATTCAGAGAGCAGCCAACGATCAAGATCGTTTGTTGGCGCAGTCACGGTCAACGCTTGCGGCTTGTCGAGATTGGCATAGGTGATAAAGAACGAGTAGACATTCCATAGCGTAAGCGTAAAGCTGCGGATCACGTCCCCAACCAAATCAGAGGAGAAGCGGCGTTCTTGTCCCGGCGGGGTAGCAGTGTAGAGATACCAGCGTAATGCATCCGCACCGTGAACATTCAACACATCCCAAGGCTGGACAATGTTGCCGAGTGATTTGGACATCTTGCGTCCTTCACCATCTTGAATATGACCAAGGCAGATGACGTTTTTGAAAGCGATATCATCGTTGAGCAAGGTACTAATAGCGTGTAACGAATAAAACCAACCACGAGTTTGGTCGACAGCTTCACAGATGTAATCGGCTGGGAATTGCTGCTTGAATTTATCCTGATTCTCAAACGGATAATGCCATTGAGCATAGGGCATGGAACCAGAGTCGAACCATACATCAATCAAATCTTTAACGCGTGTCATCTTTGCGCCGCAATCGACACACTTCCAATGGACATTGTCCACATGCGGACGATGCAGGTCGAGCTCAGTTAAATCCCTGCCAACTTTTTCGGAAAGCTCCTTGACCGAGCCAACACATTCGCGATGTTTGCAATCAGCATTCTCGCATTCCCAAACTGGGAGCGGCGTGCCCCAATAGCGCTCACGGCTCAAGGACCAATCGATGTTGTTTTCCAACCAGTTACCGAAGCGTCCTGTTTTGATATGTTCAGGCACCCAATTGATGGTGTTGTTTAACTCCACAAGGCGATCCTTCTTCGCGCTTGTACGGATATACCAGGACTCACGAGCAAAATACAATAACGGAGTCTTGCAACGCCAGCAGAACGGATAAGTATGCGTGATTGTTCCAGCGCGGAATAAAAGTCCACGCGCTTCGAGATCTTTGATAATAAGCGGGTCGGCATCTTTGACGAAGATTCCACGCCACGGGGTGATTTCAGGGATGAAGGTACCGTCAGGTTGAACCGTGAGCATGATCGGCAAATTGTATTTCTTGCCGGATTCCATATCCTCCGGGCCATAGGCAGGCGCAGTATGAACCAGCCCAGAACCGTCCTCCACTGTAACGTAATCCGCAAGGATGACATAATATGCGGGTTTGTCTGTGGGAATAAAAGTAAATAGCGGCTGGTATTTCAAATCCTTTAGCTTTTTGCCTTTATAGGTATCTAAAACTTTTACTTCTTCATCCTTGAAGACTCTCTCCACCAAATTCTTGGCGAGAATTAGTTTTTCTTTTGTACCATTGTTATCGCGTTCGACGGTTACATAATCGACATCGGGGTGTGCCGCAACGGCTACATTGGAAGGCAAAGTCCATGGGGTTGTGGTCCAAACTAATAACGAAGTATCTGGCTTATCGACCAGCGGGAAGCGCACAAAAACTGACGGGTCGACCGCGTCGTCGTACCCGAGAGCAACTTCATGGTCAGAAAGAGGCGTGCCGCAACGAGGGCAATATGGCACGATCTTGTAGCCCTTGTAGAGCAAATCCTTATCCCAAAAGTTTTTGAGAATCCACCAAACAGATTCGATATATTCGTTTGTGTAAGTCACATACGCATCTTCGAGGTCAACCCAAAAAGCGATGCGATCCGTGAGTTTTTCCCAATCCTGAATATAAGTAAAGACAGAATTTCGGCAAAGCTCATTGAATTTATCAACGCCATATTCCTCGATCTGATGCTTGCTGTTGAAGCCGAGCTGCTTTTCTACTTCGATCTCAACTGGCAGGCCATGCGTATCCCAGCCTCCGCGGCGCGAGACGTGAAATCCGCGCATCGTCTTATAACGCGGGAACATATCCTTGAAGGCCCGCGCCAATACATGATGCACGCCCGGCCTTCCGTTGGCTGTGGGCGGCCCTTCATAAAATACATAGTTCGGACCATCTTTTCGCTGTTCTACGGTCTTTTTGAACACATCCTGTTTCTTCCACATTTTGAGGATGGTTTCTTCCATCAAGGGCGCATTGAATTTTGGATTAACTGATTTAAACATTCATACCTCCAGCTTTTTGGTGTTATCAGGCTTGAAAGAATACAAGCTCAAACTTGCAATGTTTTAAAAATAAAAACTCTCATCTCATACAGAGACGAGAGCAATGCTCACGCGGTACCACTCTGATTCCCGTCTAAGACAGGCGCTCATGCAAAGACCATCATCCTTGCTCCCTGATAACGTTGGGATAACGGCCACCTTACTTTCAACCACAACTCAGGTCAATTTCAGTTCACAGCTCCGAGATGATTTTCAATTTGGTTTGTTGGCCTGTCTCACACCTTTCACAAGCTCGCTGACAACAACTGCGCAAATTTACTCGTTCTCATCAATGCCTTTGATTTGTTGATTATACTCAGGACAAACCCAAACAGCAAGAGCGTTCCATACACTTCTGTTATCTTACCAATTTCACGTTGACGGTTCTTTATGTGACAGGTATAATCCTTCTTCGGCATTATTTCAACCAGTAGGAGTAAACTTATGACAACACCCGACAGCGCACAAGCCGTAGCGCTTGAACCAAAAACAAAATTAAGCGGCAAAGTATTAAAGACAACACTCGCAGGGGCACTAGTGGACATCGGACAAAGCGTCCCCGGTGTAATACATATCTCACAATTACAGCAAGAAGCAGTAAACAAAGTGGAAGATGTTGTGAAGGAAGGCCAAACTGTTGAAGTTTGGGTACGACGCGTCAAGAAAGATCGTATCGAATTAACGATGATCGAACCGCTTGCATTTGAGTGGAAAGAGATTCAGCCCGAAATGATCGTGAAAGGTAAAGTCACCCGCATTGAAACTTACGGTGCATTTGTTGATTTTGGGGCAGAACGCCCGGGTCTCATCCATGTTAGTGAGCTTACCCGCGGTTATGTAAAAACAGCCGGCGAAGTTGTAAAAGAGGGCGAAGAGATCGAAGCCAAGGTTCTCGAAGTTGACCGCCGCAAGCGCCAAATTCGCTTGAGTATGAAAGCCCTTCAGCCCGAAGTTGTTGAAGAAGCCAAACCCGAACGTGAAGACCGCAAAAACCGTACCAGCGCTGACAGCACCAAACGTAAAGGCAAGAAAAAAGAAGACGATTATCAAATGGAAACAGAAGTTTCCAACGAGCCACAATACACAGCCATGCAAATTGCCTGGCAACAAGCACTTGAGAAAAACAAAGGTCGTGGTAAGGTTCGCCCTAAATCATACAAATCTGCTTCTGAAGAACAGGAAAAACTCTTCAACAGCACTTTGGAAAAGCGTCTTCCCACTGGCGGATAAAATCCCATTGAATCAAAAAGAGCGAGTTTCTAACTCGCTCTTTTTGATTCAATGCTTTATTCTGTTTTCGTTGCGCCAGATGCACTTTTCAAAAATGCTTCCATAAATCCGTCCAGTTCCCCATCCAAAACAGCTTGCGAATTCCCAACCTGAAAATCAGTCCGGTGATCTTTAACCATTTGATAAGGATGTAGCACGTATGAACGAATCTGGCTTCCCCATTCCGCTTTTGTATATTCGCCGCGTAAAATCGCCCGCTCTTCCTCACGTTCAGCCTGCCTTAATTCGAGCAGACGTGCCCGTAGAATATTCATCGCGAATTCACGATTCTGGGTTTGTGATCGTTCATTTTGACAAGTAACCACAATCCCTGTGGGAAGATGAGTCAAACGGACGGCTGTGGCATTCTTCTGCACATTTTGTCCGCCTGCGCCAGAAGAGCGGAAAACATCCAGCTTGATATCCCCTGGATTAATATCGATATTGGCTTCGTCCATGGAAACCTGCGGCAAAACCTCAATCAAGGTAAACGAAGTGTGCCTGCGATGTGCAGCATCAAATGGGGAAAGACGCACCAAACGATGCACTCCCTTTTCAGATCGCAAATAGCCAAATGCATAACGGCCACCCACTGCAATCGTTACACTCTTAATTCCTGCTTCTTCCCCGGGAGTGGAATCCAAAATTTCAGCTGTAAATCCATGATCTTCAGCCCAACGCAAATACATCCGCTCGAGCATGCCCGCCCAATCTTGAGAATCAGTTCCCCCGGCACCGGCATGGATCGCAAGGATGGCGCCATCATGATCGTAAGGACCAGAGAACATCAAGGTAAACGAACGTTTATCCAGGTCAGCTTCAAGTTTCGTGGTTTCGCCTTCGATCTCTTCTCGCAAAGATTCGTCATCAAGGCGCGCTAATTCAATAAGATCATGGATATGCCCTTTGAGCGAATTCCATGACTCAACTTCATCTCGCAATGCGGCAACGGTTTTCATCACCCGCTGCGCATTTGTGGAATCATTCCAAAAATCTGAATTTTCTATATCTTTTTCAAGTTGGGAAAGCTGAAGTTCCTTGCCCACCAAGTCAAAGACGCACCATGAGTTGTTGAGTCAGGTCATTCGCGGCCTGCAAACGATTAAGTAAATCCTGCATGATTACTCCTGCCCCTGCGGGCTAGATAATATTCCATCAATAAACGCATCGGGGTCAAAAGGCTGTAAGTCCTCGGGCTTTTCACCCAGCCCAGCAAAAAGAATCGGAAGTCCAAGTTCTTTTTGAATTGCAAACGCCATTCCACCGCGTGCTGAAGAATCAAGTTTCGAAAGGATCACACCTGTCACATGCACGGCTTCTTTAAAAGCGCGAGCCTGTTGCAATGCGTTTTGGCCTGTGGTCGCATCCAAAACTATCCATACTTCATGTGGCGCTCCGGTTAATGCCTTGCCAACCACCCGATTAACTTTTTTCAGTTCTTCCATTAAGTTGAAGCGAGTATGCAAACGCCCTGCTGTATCTATCATGACAATGTCCACACTTCGGGCGACTCCTGCTTGAACAACATTAAATGCCACTGCGCCAGGATCTGACTCAGGAGCACCCGCAACCACCTCAACCTTGAGCCTGTCACCCCAAACTTGAAGTTGATCCATCGCTGCAGCACGGAAAGTATCGGCTGCACCAAGTAATATTTGCCTACCCTCTGAATGAAAACGGGATGCCAGTTTAGCAATCGTAGTGGTCTTACCAGAACCATTTACGCCAACCACAAGAATAATGGTTGGCTTATGATTTAATTGAATAATAGGCGGAGTTTCCAGCCGTGCGCGCAGTTCCTGCTTCAGGGCAGAAAAAAGCTCATTTGCGCGAGTCAGGCCTTCGGTCTGCACGATGCGCTTGAGAGAATCCAAAACGGAAGTTACTGTTTCGATTCCCATATCGGCTTGAACGAGGATAACTTCCAAATCATCCCATGTTTCGTTCGTGATCTCAGAAGTACCCAATAATGATGCGATTTGCCCAAAGGCAGCTTTGCTGGTACGGGAAAGTCCATCCTTCCAACGTGTAAATAAATTAGCCATGAGCGGCGATTATACCCCAGGGCGATTGCATCTAATTGCCAGCGGTAAGGACTTTGATCAGGTAATCTTCCTTCCAACCTGCCTGAAGTTGTTTGGCATGGATGCCACCTTT
>JAYVUA010000094.1:0-51703 GCA_043788255.1 Anaerolineales bacterium
TTGAAAGGGACTCACTTCATCGAACTCTGCGATCAACGCGGAATCCCATTATTGTTTCTGCAAAATATCACTGGCTTCATGGTCGGCAAGGAATACGAAACAGGCGGCATCGCCAAAGATGGCGCAAAGATGGTCCATGCGGTGGCAACGACAAGAGTCCCAAAGTTGACTCTCGTCATCGGCGGATCATTCGGCGCAGGCAACTACGCCATGGCAGGCCGCGCCTATGGCTCGCGCTTTTTATGGATGTGGCCGAATGCGAGAATCTCTGTCATGGGCGGAGAGCAGGCCGCGAATGTGCTTTTAACCATCAAACAAGATCAACTCATCAGAGAAGGCAAACCAACCCTCAGCGCGAAAGAAGCGGATGAATTCAAGCGTCCATTACTTGAAAAATATGAAACCGAAGGCAGTCCTTATCATTCATCCGCGAGATTATGGGATGATGGCATCATCGCTCCCGATGAAACACGTCAAGTTTTAGGATTGGCTTTGTCCATTGTGTTGAACTCGCCGAAGGAAGAAGGTGGGTTTGGTGTTTTCAGAATGTAATGGTGGTTGAGTAGCCTGAGCGTTCTTTGCGAAGGGTGTATCGAAACCACCTATAGAAAGTAGTGAGTAATGAGTGGAGAATTGTTGTGAAGTATATAGAATGGCAGGCAACTGTTCCAGATGAGATTAAAGGCGATTCACTTTGGAGACTCGAAGTCTATCGCCTTGCTTTGTTTTCATCAGATATTGCATGGCAGGATGCGCTTGCTCTCAATAAAACGCCATTGACTCGCAATATGGCAGACCAACTATATCGCGCAGTTTGTTCCATCTCTGCTAATATTGCCGAAGGGTATTCACGTTCTACAGGCAAAGATCGTGCGCGTTTCCTGGAATATTCTTTAGGTTCTGCGCGTGAAGCGCGTGACTGGTATTTCAAATCCCACCACACTTTAAAAGAAGAAGTTATCAAACATCGAATTGACTTGTTGACTCAAATTATCAAGATGTTAAGCGTTCTTACACCCAATCAACGTCAAAAAGGAATCCGCGAAGAACAAGCAACATACAATACATTACCACAATCATCAGACTTCAAAATCGATTCAGAGATACCTCTCCCATAACCCACTTACCACTTACTACTCACCAAACAGGAATTCACTATGCCATTCGAATCCACATCTCCTCATCTCTTTCTCGCAAAACTCGCTGGTAATTGGCGAGGTATATCCAAGCTTTGGCTGGAGCCTGATTCATTAGCTGATGAATCTGCCATCGTAGCGACCATTCAACTTCTGCTCGAAGGACGCTTTGCACTTTACTTATATCAAGGCTCCGTTGACGGCGAGTCACAGCATGGCATGTTCACCTTCGGCTATAACGTCGCACTTGAACAATTCGAAGCCAGTTGGGTGGATTCCTTTCACAATAGCACAGGCATCATGTTCTGCATCGGCGCAGAAATAGAAAATGGTTTCTCTGTGACGGGCAGTTATCCTGACCCTACTGGCGGACCAGACTGGGGCTGGCGCACAGAAGTTGAATTGATTGGTGATGAACTTATTATTACTGCATATAACATCACCCCTGAAGGCGAAGAAGCCCAGGCAGTTGAAACAAAATTGACGAAAGTGAAGAAATAAAATTGGTAATTTCTCAAAAGTAGGGACACAGCGAGTCAATTAATGATTTTGACGATAAATCGTCTCGCTGTGTCCTTACAATGGTAATACGGAGAAAAAATGAAAATCCTCATTATCGGCGGCACACGTTTTCTCGGACGGCATCTCGTCAACTCTGCCCGCGCCCGTGGACATGAAGTGACCCTCTTCAACCGCGGACAAACGAATCCCGATCTATTTGGTCAGGTGGATAAGATTCAGGGAGATCGTGAAAAAGACCTGGATCAGTTATCGAGTCAGTGGGATGCGGTAATAGATACTTGTGGATATTTCCCGCGCATTGTTCGCCTGTCTGCAGAAGCGTTGAAGGATAAAGTCGAATCATATATCTTTATCTCCAGCATTTCTGCATATTCTGATTTCAGCAAAATTGGAATCAACGAAAGCGACTCTGTTGGGGAGATCGAAGATGAAACTATTGAAGAGATCACAGAAACCTCATACGGCCCGCTGAAAGTATTGTGCGAAAAAGCCGTTCAGGATATTTTTGGAATCCGCTCACTCATCATTCGCCCCGGGCTCATCGTTGGCCCGCATGACCCAACGGATCGCTTTACCTATTGGCCTGTCCGTGTGGCTCGTGGCGGGGATGTGCTCGCACCTGATCGACCCGATGTGTTGACACAGATCATTGATGTGCGCGATTTGTCCGATTTCATTATTGAATTGGTTCAACAAAATGTATCTGGCGTGTTCAATGCAACAGGTCCAGATCATGAATTGAAATTCGGGACACTGCTTGATGCGTGTAAATTGGTCAGCGCCAGCGATGCAAAATTCAAATGGGCGTCTGTTGAATTCTTGAATCAAAATAATGTAGCGCCCTGGAGCGACATGCCTGCTTGGCTTCCAGATACTGGCGAAGATGCGGGCTTTGCGCATGTCGATATTTCAAAAGCCATCAAGGCAGGTTTGATATTTCGTCCGCTCGAAGAGACCATTCGTGATACGCTTAAATGGGCAAAAGAATACCCGCTCGATCATGAATGGAAAGCGGGGCTGACTCCTGAGAGGGAGATGGAATTGCTTCGATTGATGCATTAAATGCAGTAAGGAGAACGTTATGCATATTAACGAACCTCGCCAGCAGCTCGATCATATGTTACGACAGACACGTATGAACTTGGTCAACTTCAGCCAGATAGCGGATACAAAAGCTCATATTCTGCTCAGCCTTTCATCGGTGCTTTTATCGCTCTCTCTCACGCAAGCCTCACATGCGCGTTTCATGCTAACCATTATTGGGCTGGATATTTTTCTGCTTGTCACAATCTTTTTTGCTCTATTGGCCGTAATCGGAAAAATCAAAGTTGTTAATCGCAAAAAACATTCCATTCTCGATGCTGATTACAGTCCGCTCTTTTTCGGCAATTATGGCGATGTTTCCTATGATGAATACGCAAAAAACTTTGAGGAGATCATGAACGACTCAGACCTCACCTACGAGATCATGGTAAAGGATATTTATTACGCGGGAGTTTATTTGATCAGAACAAAATATAAATATATTCGCCTTGCCTATCTGTACTTTTTTATAGGTCTGATCCTTAGCGTTGTAATTTATTTCACCCAGAATTTTCTGTAAACATGTTCAAAAAAATCCTCATCGCCAATCGCGGCGAGATCGCAATCCGCATTATTCGCGCATGCCGTGAACTCGGAATCAAAACAGTTGCTGTTTATTCTGAAGCTGATAAAAATGCACAGCACGTTCAACTCGCCGATGAATCCATTCTGCTTGGCGATGCCGCGCCGAAGGAATCTTATTTGAATGCGGATAAGCTCATCCGAGCCGCGCTCGACTCAAAAGCAGATGCCATTCATCCGGGCTATGGATTCCTCTCAGAGAACGCCTCTTTCGCCGCCGCAGTTGACTCAGCGAAACTGATATTCATCGGCCCCTCAGCAGACTCCATCCGTGCGATGGGCGATAAAGCCGAATCAAAGATCGCGATGAAGAAAGCTGGTGTACCCACAGTCCCTGGCTTTGAAGATTTGGAATCAGAGGAAGATTTCAAAAAAGCCGCAAAGGAAATTGGTTATCCTGTTTTAGTCAAAGCATCTGCGGGTGGCGGCGGGAAAGGCATGCGCGTGGTCAATGCGGAAAGCGAATTGAGCGAAGCGATCGAATCCGCACGAAGCGAGGCATTGAATTCCTTTGGCGATGAAAGATTGCTGGTCGAAAAGTATCTCGCGGATGCACATCACATTGAGTTTCAAGTCTTTGGGGATAAACACGGTAACCTTGTTCATTTGTTTGAACGTGAATGTTCTGTTCAACGCAGGCATCAAAAAATAATTGAAGAAACCCCATCAATATTATTAACTCCTAAAATCCGTGAAGAAATGGGGCAGGCCGCTGTCAACGCGGCGAAAGCAGTGAATTACTACAACGCTGGCACAATTGAATTTATCTTTGATCCAAAGACATCGCAATATTATTTCCTTGAAATGAATACTCGTTTACAAGTTGAGCATCCCATCACCGAACTTGTTGCAGGTATTGACCTTGTTCAATGGCAGATTCGCATCGCGGCTGGAGAAAAATTCCCATTCACCCAAAGTGATTTTCACCAGCATGGGCACGCCATCGAGTGCCGAGTCTACGCCGAAGACCCCGCCAATGGATTTTTACCTAGTACAGGTAAACTTCTGCAATTCATCGAACCGCGCGGCCCAGGCATTCGCGTGGATTCTGGCTTTACAGTTGGTAGTGATGTGACTCATTTCTATGATCCATTGTTGGCGAAGCTAATTGTCCATGCAGAGAATCGCGAGGCAGCTATTCAAAGAATGCAGACTGCTTTGCGCGAATTTGTTGTGCATGGTGTTGTAACCAATATTGATTTCATGCAATCCGTTTTGAAGCATGAGGATTTTGCCGAAGGCAAAGTATCCACAAGGTGGGTGGAGAAAACTCTGGAGTCAAACAGCTTGCTGTTTGACAGGCAGGAGCAAGCTCCTGCACTCCAGAGCCTGATCGCCGCTGCTCTTGCTGATGTCGTCTTCGTTGGTTCAAAGTCACAGCCTGCTGTTTCAAATGAGACTGATCCATTCAGCCCGTGGAAGCAGACAGGTAATTATAGAAATTAAGTTCCTCGTCATTGCGAGGGCGGTGTAATTTCGCCCGAAGCAATCCCCGACTCGACTAGGAGATTGCTTCGTCGGGAAGAGCATCCTCCTCGCAATGACGAATAATGAGAATTCATGAAAACAACCTTCGACACACAAACCATTGAAATCAATCCATCAGGTGATGGCTATGTTGCCATAATGGATGGGAAGACCACTTCCATTCAAGTTATCCGTGCTGAAAACGGATGGATGGATTTATTGGTTGATGGGGAGCGTGTCACAGCTTATATTTCTTCAGATGGCGCGAAGCGATGGGTGACGATCAATGGACACACCTTAATGTTGACGAAAACATCGGGAGCAAAACGAGGCGTCCGCCACGAATATGCCGGGGGATTAATTGCGCCCATGCCAGGTCAAGTGCGAAGCGTGGCTGTAGGTGTGGGAGATGTGGTTAAGAAGAGTCAAACCCTTTTAACAATGGAGGCCATGAAGATGGAAATCCGCATTCAGGCTTTGAAAGATGGTAAAGTAAAAGCAGTTCATGTAACTCAAGGACAGACGGTGGAGCGTGAGCAGATCCTGATCGAAATGGAGGATTAAATGGCTGGAAAATATTTCGAGGAATTGGAAGTGGGGATGCATTTCAAACATTCGGCAGGCCGCACAATTACCGAAATGGATAATATGCTGTTTTCAGCTTTGACGATGAATACGCAGCCGCTGCATGTCAATGAAGAGTTCGCGGCAAATACTGAGTTTGGCCAGCGGATCGTGAATGGTATCTTCACGCTTGGGCTGGTGGTTGGTTTGACCGTTTCTGAACTGAGTGAGGGGACGATTATCGCGAATTTGAGCTACGATAAGGTTACACACCCGCACCCAACTTTTCATAACGATACGATCTATGCCGAGACCGAAGTGTTGGAGAAGCGTGAGTCTAAGTCGAGGCCGAACGCAGGGATTGTAAAGTTCAGGCATTGGGGCAAGAAATCGGATGGGACGATCAAGATCGAATTTGAACGGACGGCGATGTTTTTGAAGAGGTTGAAAGGATAAACCTGGAACACGTCTCGTTTTTTTGAGTTCTATGGTGGAATTTGCTGAAAAATCGAGTTTTTTTGCTGTCAGGTTTACAATCTGACAGCAAAATATTATCAAAACAGGATTGGTTTTTTATAGGTTTTCCGCTGGTGTATTATTGCAGGTGGTCTTATAATAAATATACTCTTTTAGGAACTCACATGATGGAAACTCATTCATTTATAAAATTTTGCCCAACCTGTAAACTGGGTATTGATGCCAACGCCATTGTCTGCAGGCACTGCGGAACAAAGCTTGGTGTAACTCCGCCTGGTGCAACTGAAGATATATCTGCCCTTACTACTGGACTCTTAAAGCCCGTTACTGGCATGGCTGTATACCCTGTGGGTACCAGTACGCCAATTGCGATCGCTGAAGAGAAGGAATTTATTCTCGGCCGCGAGACAGGTGGAGGCTCGGAAAAGATCGTTGACCTGACCAGCCTGGACGGTTTTGCAATGGGTGTTTCGAGGCGTCATGCAATGGTCCGCGCTGTTGAGAATGGTTACATATTGATCGATTTGAGCAGCTCGAACGGTACCTGGCTCAACGGGCAGATCCTTGTGCCAACGATCGTGTATGAATTGCCCAGCGGGTCGAATGTTCAGGTGGGACACTTGAAATTAGTGGTGATTTATGATTCGTCTCCGGGCAAGAAGAAAAAATAACAATATTCTAGATAGACTTTCGTTTGAAAGTAAATGTTTGAAGTTTGTGCGAATTCATTAAATTCGCACTTTTTATTTAACACTGAAAGTACGCAGAAAAATAGGATTAATGCTATTATCGGCTTGATTATTCAAGATAGTTATTCGGGAGAATTTATGCATTCACGAAGAGCATTGCTGTATATGCCAGGCGACAACTGGAAGATGATCACGAAGTCAATTACCCTCGGTGTTGACTCTATTTGTATGGATATGGAAGACGGTGCGGCTATTACCAAAAAGGCCGAAGCACGTGCAACCATCGTTAAAGCTTTGCAGGAATTGGATTTTGGCGCGAGTGAAAAACTTGCACGGATCAATTCAGTCGGTTCTGGCTGGGAGAAGGATGATATTGAAGCCGTACTTCCGTATCGCCCTGATGGTATTGTGATTCCAAAGGTTGAATCTTTTGAACAGGTGGAATGGGCGAGCAGGATCATTGAAGCCGCGGAGTTGAAATACGGCTGGCCTATAAATTCGATCCGCGTGTTGATTGGAGTGGAAACTGCCAAGGGAATTTTGAATCTGAAAGAGATAGCGTCACATCCACGGTTGGACGCGATCATCTTCGGCGGCGAGGATTTCGCTGCTTCCATCGGAGCAACACGCACGATAGATGCAATTGAATTACTTTATGCGCGTCAGGCGGTGGTTGTGGCTTGTGCTGCGTTTGATCTGCAAGCGATTGACATTGTCACCATTGATTACAAGGACATAAATGCCTTGCGAATCGAATCTGAGTTTGGCGCGCGGCTTGGGTTTGTGGGAAAGCAGATCATTCATCCCGCGCAGGTTGAACCAGTGCAAACTGCATTCACTCCAAATGACGAAGCAATTACCTATGCAAAACGGATTGTCGAAACCTTTGAGGCCAGTCAAAAAGAGGGGAAGGGCGCATATTCATTGGATGGAAAGATGATTGATATGCCTTTGTTGAGGAATGCGAGAAAAGTATTGGAGCGCGGTTTGGATCGCGGACTTCAGTCCGTTTCTACAAAGCCCAAAACGGACTGAAGTCCGCAATCCACAGGAGTCTAATCTTGCTATCCATCCTTTTTGGTCTTTTCTCTGCGCTCAGTTGGGGCGCAGGTGATTTTACAGGCGGCATTGCCTCACGCAAAACAGGCGCGTATCGCACAGTTTTCTACGGCGAAGTTTTCGGCATCTTCGTTTTGTTTTTTGTCATTGCGGTTTTGGGTGAACCCCTTCCCAATCGCCGAACGTGGATGTTCGCCATCCTGGCAGGTGCGCTTGGCACGATGGGTTTGATCCTCCTCTATCATTCAATGACCATTGGCCTGATGAGTATCGCCGCCCCCGTTTCTGCATTGCTTGCGGCTGTGCTTCCCGTTGTCGTTGGCATCTTTCGCGAAGGCCTGCCCAAATGGACAACCTTCATTGGATTTGGCTTTGCCCTCTTTGCTGTATGGATGATCTCGCAGGGTGAAGGCGGCATCACGGACATCTTCGCGCATCTTGCAGACTTGAAACTGCCTCTGCTGGCAGGCATTGGATTCGGCTCATACTTTGTCTTCATGCATGAGGCCACAAATACAGGCGCGACCATTTGGCCGATGGTCGCATCTCGTGGGGGCGGCTTGATTCTGATCACATCCTATATGCTTATCACCCATACTTCATGGAAAGTGGAAGACTCTTCGGCGTGGCCGGTCATTGCCCTGAATGGTATTCTTGATATTTCTGGAAACGTCTTCTTCATTCTTGCGAGTCAAATAGGCAGGTTGGATGTTGCCTCTGTATTAAGTTCCCTCTTTCCTGGCTCGACTGTCCTGCTCGCGTGGATATTCTTAAAAGAGCGTCTTTCACGTAATCAGTGGATCGGAATTATTGCTGCATTGATTGCTATTGTTTTGATGACGATATAGCAGGCTCTGAATAAAGCGGGAATACGATCTCGAATATCGTCCCTTTTCCTAATTCACTATGAACTTCAATTTTCCCGCCGTGTAGTTGAGCAATGCCTTCCACGATTGCCAGTCCCAGCCCGCTGCCTGATGGGGCTGGTGCATTTTCGTTGCGTGTGCGGGATTCGTCCACGCGATAAAAGCGATCAAATAGATGGTCGAGGTGTTCGTTTGGGATGCCCGGTCCTGAGTCAGTAACGCGCACCCAGCCCAGGGTCTGTGTGAGATGCGTGCCTGTTTCCACGAGAATGTCACGCGGTTGGTTAGGTTCATTTTGTGCTGTATATTTAATCGCGTTTTCCACCAAATTCGTAAGCATCTGTATTAGAGATTGACGGTCACCAAGAATTAGAACTTCTGGGAGTTCGCCTGTCCCGAGTTTTATTTTCTGACGGGCGGCTAATGGGGAGAGGCGTTCCACAATATCAAGAGCGAGATCACTTAGATCAAGAGATTCTTTATGCAACGGTTCCTGACGCGCATCCATGCGGGCGAGAATGAGCAGATTGTTGACAAGTTGTTTCATCAATTCATTTTCTGATTGAATGACTTGCAGCGCCCGTTGATATTCCTTTACAGGCCGGGGCGCAGCGAGTGCGCGCGTGGTTTCCAAATTTACAATCGTTAAAGGAGTGCGAAGTTCGTGACTGGCATCGGCAGTAAATTGGCGTTGACGCGTAAAAGCAGATTCAAGGCGCGCCAGCATCGAATCAAATGTGTCAGCCAGTTGACCGATCTCATCTTTTTTTGACAAATTAAATCGCTGGCTTAGATCTGTATCGCCAATGGAGCGTGCTTTGGCAGCAATCGTTTTTACAGGCCGCATGGCGCGGTCTGCCAGCCAGAATCCGCCTGCAAAAGAAATGAGCAATGTTGACCCGATCAATATGATCAGTGTGGTGAGCAGCCGTTCAAGTTGACCTCTTGGGTCAAGAGGCGTGCCGAGTGCAAGGTAGCCCGTGAGCGTTCCATCTAAAAACAAGGGCACGATCTTGAAAACATATTGAGTTTGACCGTTTGCATCGCTTAGGGTTAATAATTCGACCAGTGGTTCACGTACTTCTCCTCCGTCGATACGGGAAAGGTCTAGGTTGGTAAATTGCGTAACAAGGCCCCACATTTTTTGAGGCGTTCCATCTGCTTTATATAAAACAAGAATATCGTTTTTCAGGAGAGATGTTTCATCATCTGTGGAGAATATCGGAATGCCTGGGCTGTCAGGCGATTGGGGAGTGGTGGAGTCTGTCCCAAAGGCCTTTTCAATATTTTCAAGTTTAGATTCAAGCCGAATTAATGTTTCTGCCCGTAATTCCTGAATTTGAATATAGAACAACATGCCGCTGAAACTGATTAATAAAATCGCAAGAATGAATACAAACCAAAGAGCAAGTCGAAAACGAATGCTGTGCAGAATCAAACTTAAGCGGTTGAAGAGTTTCATTGGTAGTCTCATGACGGGCGGCGCAGACGATAGCCCGAGCCGCGTATGGTTTCGATTAGTTTCACTTCAAAGGGATCATCGATCTTGCGGCGCAGGCGGCGGATATAGACATCCACCACATTCGACATGACCGTGGCATCGTAACTCCATAAGTGATTTTCTGCCATCTGGCGGGTGATGAGCCGATTTGGATTTCGGATCAAATATTCAAGCAAGGCGTATTCGCGCGAAGTCAAATCAATGGATACGCTATTGCGTTGCACAAAATGAGTTGCGGGGTCAAGGGTGAGATCGGCAATTGTGATCAAGCCGCTTTTGTCATCTGATTCGCGCCTAAGGAGCGCTCGTAAACGGGCTCGTAATTCATCCATCTCAAATGGTTTAACAAGGTAATCATCTGCGCCGCTATCCAATCCCAGAACGCGGTCTTCAAGAGCATCACGGGCTGTGAGCATTAATATTGGCGTTTTGATGTGATGATTTCGTAGCGAACGACAGACCTCGATCCCGCTTCGCAAAGGCAGCATTACATCCAGAATGATCAAGGCATAGGGGGTTAGTTCAGCCAACTCTTCACCCTCCTGCCCGTCATAAGCCACATCCACGGCATATCCCTCATCTATAAGGCTGAGCCGTAACGAGTCACTTAATCTCCGATTATCTTCCACCAATAGAATTCTCATGCAATCCTCATCATAAATAATTGTAGCATGTCTAAATGACCCGCAGATGACAGAACTCCCTGCATTTTGTCATTGCCCTGTCATTTATGTCAGCTATACTGTCGAATGTAATCAGACATAAAACGTAAGGAGAAATATGAAAAAACAATATACGGCATTATTGGCCGCATTTGCGATCACAATTTGTATAGCGGCAGGCATGCTTCTGGTAAGCGGAAGTGCCTTGCTCAATAAAAATGGAATCCCCGTGGCAGATTCTCCAGCCGCAGCAACCGCTACGGCTGAGGTCAGAACCGCTGAGCAGGCTCAGATTCAGCAATTGCAAAGCATGGTCACAGAATATCAGACGCGCGAAGTTAAATATCAAAGTGAATTGCAAAGTGCGGGGCAGGATCTTCAAAAAGCGAACGATCAAATGCGGCAGTATCAAATGCTTTTGATGGCCTTGCAAAATCGTGGTTACATCACGATTGACCGAAACGGCCAGATCAGTATTCAATAGGAGATACCATGAAAATTTGGAAAAGCATAATTCGTATCTGGTTCACATTTGCAAGCCTTGCCAGTTTTCTGGTGGGATGGGCTGTTTTGGCACACGCCCCCAAGCCCAATCAGTTTGACCCCTCCAGCGTTCCATCCCTGCCCAGGCTTGATCCTGTTCCATCTCTCAATCAAGTGATGCTCTCTGGGAACTCACAAACTTTCTTTCGCCCCAATCAACGCAGAATGGTTTTACGTTCCGGCGCTTCATAATGCAAACCGAGAACTTCCGCGCCATGAATTCTGACATTGTCCTTGTCTCGGAAGGTGAGGCGTCACAGGTTGCAGCTGGCCTTGTTGCTGCACAAAATTTTATCGAGACAAGTGAAAAACGCTTTACGCGATTTTCGGAACAGAGCGAACTATCCAAACTTAATCGTTCGGCTGGGACCTGGTTTGCTGCATCTTCTGATTTGTTTGAAGTAGTCAAGGATGCGTTGTTTTATTTTCATAAAACCAATGGATTGTTTGACCCGTCCATTTTGCCAAGCCTGAAGAAGGCTGGTTACGTTCATAGCATGGATGAAATTCGCCGTGTCGGCTCCGCGCCCCAATCTGTTGACTATTCACCAGCTTTGGTTTCCAGCTTTGTCTCAATCAAACTTAATGAAACCACCTCGTCGATCCGCCTGCCAGTGGATTTACAAATTGACCTCGGCGGCATTGCAAAAGGTTGGATCGCGGAACGAGCTGCGCAATTGCTAAGTCAATATGTATCCACGTGTGCGGTTAACGCAGGCGGTGACATGTTCCTGGTTGGGTATCCACATGGAGAAGATTGCTGGAAAGTTGGTCTTGAAGATCCACGTGATCCTAAAGTTGATATCTCGGTTCTTTTGCTTCAAGAGGGCGCTGTTGCTACATCGTCCGTTGTGAAACGCGCCTGGAAGCAGGGAGAATTCTCCCGCCATCATATGATCGATCCGCGCACAGGTGAACCCGCAAATACTTCATGGCTAAGTGTCACAGTCCTTGCGCCGCATGCCGCCATGTCTGAAGCATTTGCCAAAGCCTTCCTCATTGCAGATAAAGATGAAGCTCGATTGCTTAGCGAACAAAATCCAGAATTAACTGTTCTTGCTGTGGACAGAGATGGAAATTTGGTAAGTCTGGTACAACCCAGGGAAAGTTTATATGTCTCTCATTAATTTCATTTCAAACCTATTTGCCATCGATAGTTTGCAGTTCTGGTGGTATCTTACACGCGCCGCCGGGCTGATGGGATATTTCTTGATTTGGCTTTCCACCGCCTGGGGACTTGTGGTGAGCAGTAAAATTTTAGATTCCATCATGGAACGCGCCTTTACTTACGATTTTCATGAATATCTATCCTGGCTTGGTCTGGCATTTATTGGTATTCATGTAATCGTCTTGATGGCGGATAAGTATTTGCCTTATACCATTTGGCAGGTATTGATTCCCTTCCTTTCTCCTTATCGCTCCTTTTGGGTGGGGGTTGGTGTGATCGCATTCTATCTTTCCCTATTGGTCACGGTTACCTTCTATCTTAAGGCAAAGATCGGGGCTGAGGCCTTTCGTAAAATACATTACTTGAGCCTTGTGTCTTATTTCGGCGCCACCTTGCACGGCCTGTATGCAGGCACTGATTCTGTGCTGCCCATTGCGAACCTGCTTTATAAAGGCACATTTCTTGTCACACTCTTCCTGGTCGTTTATTGGATTGTTTTGTTATATATTAGAAAACAAGAGGAAGAGAAGTTAAAGAAACAGCTTTTGAGAGAAAAACTGCGCAACAAAGGAAAGACTCGCTCTGCAGTGGCGGTGAAGACTTCCCGATAATAAAAAGTAACCAGTGACATTTCATTTTGGGAAGGTTGTCCTAAGAGCGTTGAATCCCAAAAATCTGTGGTAAACTTTTGTTCGCTCTCACTGGAGAGCAAGTTTTTTGGGAAATTGTTTTGATCACTCTAAATGATGGCCCGGCGCACCTTGGTCGGGCTTTTTTGTTGGGCGAGCTTATTTGCAAAAGTAAACTTTGTTGGCAAGAAGGAAGTTAGAAGGAGTTATCAGAACATTTCAATTTAGTCTTGCAGTTGTTGGTTAACTGGTTTTGGTTGAGCCGCCGGTAGTGACGGCAAACTATACAACTGCTTGAAAAGGAAATCTGATGACAACCGAATTTACTTCTTTAAACCTGCGCCCCGAGTTGGAGCAGGTCATTCTTGAACTTGGCTATGTAACACCAACCGCCATCCAAGCCGATATGATCCCCCTTATGCTTACAGGCGTGGATGTGATCGGTCAAGCCCAAACCGGCACAGGCAAAACTGCCGCTTTCGCACTCCCCATTCTTCAAAATTATATTCATCAACGACTCCCGCAAGCGCTTATTCTCGCGCCTACGCGTGAGCTTGCTGTTCAAGTAGCAGCCGCCATCGAAGAATATGGCAAGCATCTCAAAGTGCGTGTGCTCGCTGTATACGGTGGACAACCCTACGGTCCGCAGGTTAATCAACTCAAACGTGGTATAGATATTGTTGTCGGTACGCCCGGCCGTATCATTGATTTGATCGCGCGCAAAGTCCTGGACTTGAGTATGATCAAGTCTGTTGTGTTGGACGAAGCAGATGAAATGCTCAACATGGGTTTCATTGAGCCTGTGGAAGAAATTCTTTCTGCGACTCCCTCCGCCAGACAGACTGCTCTCTTTAGCGCGACTCTGCCCGTGCGCATTCGCACCCTCGCAGATCGCTTCATGCGTGACCCTCAATCGGTCACCATTAAAAAATCGACTCTCACCGTTTCATTGATCGAACAACGCTACTACCTGGTACACGAAGGGGATAAGCTGTCAGCGTTGACCAACCTCTTCGAGGTTGAACCCATTACCAGCGCGTTGATATTCGTCCGTACTCGTGTGGAAACAGGCCAATTGGCGAGTCAACTTTCTTCGCGCGGATTTCCCGCCGAAGCCATCAATGGCGATCTCGAACAAAATGCACGTGAGCAAATCCTTGGAAGATTCCGCGCTGGCCAGATCAAAGTATTGGTCGCTACTGATGTAGCTGCACGCGGTTTGGATATCGATAATATTTCACACGTGTTCAACTATCATTTACCTGACGATGCCGAAGTCTATGTCCATCGTATTGGTCGTACAGGTCGTGCAGGCAAAACAGGTATTGCCATTTCATTATTCGCGCCGCGTGAAAAACGCCGTTTGCGCGAGATTGAACACATGACCAAGCAGGCACTTACTCTTGGTAAATTGCCGACTGCTGCTGATATTACCCAGCATCGTGAAAATCAATTAATGGAGCAGTTGAAGGTTTGGCTGGGCCGTGGACGTTACCAACGCGAGCGTGAACTCGTTGCCCGCCTGGTTGAAGAAGGTCTTGACCCGCTGGAAATCGCTGCTGCTGCTTTGAAGTTATCTCGTGCAGATGAGAAGCAGCGCCCGGTTGCAAATGTGACCGATGTAGTTGTTTCTGAAAGCCGTTCATCCTACCGTGGTGATCGCGATCGTGAATACGGCCGCGGTAAACCTCAAGGCAGAGATGGAAAGCGTGACTTTGGCAAACGTAGTGATCGAGACTCGGGTTCGAGCAACAAGCGCGCCTCTCATGAGGCTGGAATGACCCGCTTGAAGTTGAATAAAGGCAAAGAGAACGGTGTCCGACCCAATGATATCGTTGGCACCATTGCTCATCACGCCGATATTCCAGGCAGTTCTATTGGCAAGATTCGCATTGAAGATACTTTCACCTATGTGGATGTTCCCGAGGAAATGGTGGAGAAGGTGCTCAAGCACAACGGAAATTACAGAATTGGAAAAGACAAATTCACTTTGGTGAAATCATAAGTCTTTTTGAAAGTCGTCATTGACACATCATTATCGGCATGATAAAGTAGTGCCTTACACGGATACCAGTAGTTCGCTTTGGAAGTATAACCATCGGCTCAGGGTAAAAGTCCCTGAGCCGTTTTGTTTTGTCTGTTCTGGCGAAAGAACCGGGTCCTCCAAATTTTTGCAAGTTGCCATAGGAGGCAAATAATGTCAGAACGTATTATCGGAACAGTCAAATGGTTTAACGGAAGCAAAGGCTACGGCTTTCTCGCTCGCGAAGGCGGCGCAGATGTGTTCGTGCATTTCTCCGCTATCCAGGGTGACGGTTTCAAAAACCTTGAAGAAGGTCAGAAAGTAGAATTCACCGTTGAGAAAGGCCCTAAGGGTCCGCAGGCTAGTAACGTAGTTGTAGTGAACTAATTCAAACTGAAAACTTAAAAAACTCCCCGAGATGAAAGTCTCGGGGAGTTTTTTTCTATCCCTCCGCCTGCAAGCGCATGTTGGAGGGGCGAAATCTTATAGCCTAATCTAAAAGTGAAGCGGGAATTTTCCCGCCATTGTCCGCGAGTTTCTTGAATACGGCCTTGCGTATTGCTTCATTCTTTTCGGCGGAACCGCTTTTCAAGTCTGCGGCAACCCCGAGCTCTGTTGCCAGGGCGTCCCGGTTTTCGCGTGAGCTATCTATTCCCAACAACTTTAGAAAATCCACAACTGAGGATTTCCAGTTTAGGCCCCTGCCTTCCGCTTTCTTTCCCAGTTCTGCCATAAGGTCGACATCGGGCATGGCTTTGCCCCCCAATAATTCTTTGATCTTATCTAGTATTTTTCGAAACATTTTATTCTCCCGGGCGAAGCCGCCCAATTTTGGTTGGTACAGCGCGTTGTATAAACACTCCACACGGAGTTTTATGTAACATTTAAGTACGGCTGTATACACTATCCTACAGCAAATGCTCTCCGGCCGCTTCCACCAACTGGCGGGTTAGTTTATAGTCCACCTGGGGGAGATTAAGATTGAGGTTTAGTATAAGTGCGGGTGACGCACGGAGCGAAAATGTTTATTGAAATCGATTCGGCAAACTAATCGAATCAAAACGAGACTGCGATTCACACACAGTCTCGTTTTCTCATTGTCGTGTCACGCTCCCTCACCTGCACTGTGCCGAACGCACATCGTCCCCGAGCGAAGCGAGTGGGAGTGCGGTGCAAGTGTCGCTATCGCTCAGGGTAACGCACTTGAGAGTATGTCATTTCCAAATATGTCCATACTCAAATTCACCTGTTATCAATTGACCTTCCGCAAAGCGTTCAAATCTGAATGAGCTGATATCCACAGTTTTGGATTTGCCATCTAAAATTAATTCGGACATGCTTGCACCGACGGCTGGAGATATCTTGAAGCCTGTGCCGCTTAATCCGCAGGCGAGATAAAAACCAGCGGGTCCTGCCGCGCCGAAAATGGGTCGCTGATCTGGGGTGAGTCCATCTCTGCCGACATGGATGGAGTGCAACCCGCTTTCTTCGATTTTGGGAATGCGCTTGACCATGTTATCTATTAAGTGATCGAGAAAATTTGGGGTGGGGGTTTGGTCTTCAGCATCAGGCGGTTCGTTACGCATGGATTCATCTTCACCCGCCGCGAGGATCAACGCGCTGCCTTCAGGGCGAAAGTAACAATTAACTGTATCGTCGATCACAGCAGGGAAATTACCCAGCGTAGGCGGGCGATGCAGGAAGGCTACGTCGTGAGTCCATGTTTCGAGCGGAAGATTAACCTCGGCCATGTGTGCAACTTCGGCGGCCCATGTCCCAGCTGCGTTGACAATGATCGGCGCGGAGAATTCGCCTTTGTTTGTAGCGACACCCGTGACACGTCCGCTGGTGATGCGGATCGACTTGACTTCGCAGTTCTGCATCAGCGTGGCCCCATTTCGTTTCGCAGAATCAAGCATCGAGTTTGTAGTCAGAGTCGCGTCTGCGTAGCCAGAGTCAGGTTCGTAGGCGGCAAAGTCAAATTGATCAGTTAAAAAATCAGGGGCAAGTTTTTTTACCTCCGCCGCAGAAATTATGGAAGTGTTAATGCCGATGCTTTGTTGGTTGCGGATGTTGCCGCGCAGTTTATCTTCATGCTCGCGTTTGGCAATTTGCAAAAAACCTGTTTTCATAAAGCCGCATTCCCCGCCGACGCGTTCACGCCAGTTGATAAAGTATTTATCGAAACTAACAAAGGCCAATTCAGATTCAGCTTTGAGATCGTAATGCATACGCACCAGTCCGCTGGAATGGCCGGTTGCGCCGGATGCGACAGTTTTACGTTCGAGGATGAGAGGCTTGAGTCCGCGCTCGGCGAGATGAAAAGCAATGCTGACGCCGATCACGCCCGCGCCGATGATGATGGCATCGTAGGATTGTGTCATGTGAGATTCCTTTTGTAGATTTGTTGGATGGAATTTTAGCAGGTTTATGGTGAAGAGGTTGGGACGCGCGGTTATAATCTTCGCAAATTTGGCATCTCAATTTAGGAGAATAATTTTATGAAGTCACATGTGCAGGTGGTGATCATTGGCGGTGGAATCGTTGGCACGAGTGTTTTATATCATCTTACAAAATTTGGCTGGAAAGATGTTTTATTAATCGAACGCAATGAATTGACCTCAGGCTCCACATGGCACGCGGCGGGTGGATTCCACGCGCAAAATGACGACCCGACGATTGCAGGATTACAAGGCTACACTATAAGACTCTATAAAGAGATCGAAGCTGAGAGCGGACAAAACATCGGTATGCATATGACGGGCGGCGTAAGTTTAGCGACCACGCCTGAAAGATGGGAAATGCTCAAGGTGGAGAAATCGCGCTTCGAGACGATGAACATGGAAACGCATCTGGTCACGCCCAAAGAGATTCAAGCGATGTGTCCCATTGTAGATGTGACTGATGTCATCGGTGGCTTGTATGATGAATTCGAAGGCTACATGGATCCGCATGGAACAACGCACGCCTACGCAGGCGCGGCGAAAAAACGCGGCGGCGAAACTGTTTTGAATAATCGCGTGATTGAGTTGAATTGTTTGGAAAGTGGAAAGTGGGAAGTAGTGACCGAGCAAGGCACAGTCATTGCCGAGCATGTGGTCAATGCCGCTGGATTATGGGCGCGCAAAGTGGGCAATATGGTTGGGGTTAATTTACCCGTTACGTCTATGCAACATCATTATCTTGTGACCGAAGATATTCCCGAACTTATAAAACTTGACCGTGAAATTATTTCAGTTACCGACCTTGAAGGTTTCACGTATCTTCAGCCAAATGGAAAAGGTGTATTGTTGGGAGTCTATGAACAAAATCCGCGCCATTGGAAAACCGAAGGTGCAGATTGGGATTATGGCATGGAGTTACTTCCCACCGATATTGACCGCATCAGCCCTGAGTTGGAAATTGGCTTCAATCGTTTTCCTGTTTTACAAAACGCAGGCATTCGGCGCTGGGTGAATGGTGCATTTACTTTCACGCCTGATGGAAATCCATTAGTTGGCCCTGTACCTGGGATTAAAAACTATTGGGTCGCCTGCGGCTGTATGGGCGGATTCTCGCAAGGCGGCGCCATCGGACTTACCCTCGCCAATTGGATGATCCACGGCGACCCCGGCGCAGATATCTTCGGCATGGACATTGCCCGCTACGGAAAATTTGCGTCGGATGATTCGTATCTGAAAGCGAAGACCGCGCAATTTTATGCGCGCCGTTTTGTGATCTCGTATCCGAATGAAGAACTTCCCGCGGGACGTCCGTTGAAAGTCTCGCCAAATTATGATGTTTTGAAATCCGCGGGCGTTTTGTATGGAGTCACGTGGGGGATGGAAACGCCGCAATACTTCACGCCGAATCAAACAAACTTCATCGAGAAGCCCACGCTTAGACATTCGAATGCGCATGAGTATGTCGCCGCAGAAGTTAAGTCCACACGAGAAGCGGCGGGGATGTTCGAGAGTGCAGTCTATGCTCGTTATGAAGTTTCAGGCGTAGGTGCGGAGAAGTGGTTGGATCATCTGGTCGCATCCAAACTTCCAAAAGTGGGACGTATCAAACTCGCGCCGATGTTGAATCAAAATGGGAAGTTGATGGGTGACTTAACCATCAGCAGACTCGCCGAAGACCGCTTCTGGATCATCGGCTCGTATTATTTGCAGGAATGGCATATGCGCTGGTTCCATAAAAATTTAGCGGAGAACGTGATGATCAAAAACCTTTCCGATGATTGGATGGGATTTGCTTTATCGGGACCCAACTCAAGAAAGATTATTTCTCAACTAGTAAGCGAAGATATGTCGAACCAATCCTTTCCATTTTTGAGTTGTCGTGAAATGGAAGTGACAGGCACAAAAGCAATGGTTGCGCGAATTTCATTAACTGGCGAACTCGGCTATGAAATTAATGTGCCTGTTACACATCAATCCGCTTTGTACGCCGCATTGATGAAGGCTGGCAAAGACTCAGGACTCGTCAATATTGGCAATCGCGCACTCGATAGTTTAAGGCTTGAAAAAAATTATGGCATTTGGAATGCAGAATTTACGCAGGGATATACGCCCGGGATGTCTTATCTCAAGGATTTCATTGCGTTTGATAAATTTGATTTCATTGGACGTGAATCTGCATTGAAAGAAAAGGAAACAAATTCGGCAACTCAAACATTGGTTGCGTTACAAGTAAATACAGTTGACGCGGAAGCGCCCGTGTACGCGCCTGTCAAACAGAACGGCAAGGTGGTAGGCTTTATCACTTCTTCTGCGTATGGACATTATGTAAAACAATCCCTTGCGCTGGCTTATGTTGATAATGATGCCTTGCATGCTGATTTAACTGTGGATGTAATTGGCGAAGCGAGAAGGTGTGTTGTGTTGAAAGAACCTGTGTACGATCCGACGGGGAGTCGGATGAGGATGTAAAAAAATCTCAACCACAAAGGAACAAAGGGTCACAAAGGTTAAGAGCTTAAATCCTTCGTGTACCTCACCTGTACTTGCGTACGGTGCAAGTGTTGTGACCCTTTGTGGTTAAAAAGGTGTCTCATGACTTACCAAACCAAAGTCCTTTATAACGTCCGCATCAAAATGCGCGATGACATCGAGCTCTCTGCTAATCTATTTATGCCCGTCCCGAGAACTGATGGCGAGAAATTTCCTGTCATTCTCGAAATGATTCCTTATCGCAAAGATGACTGGCGTTATGTCACTGATCATCAGCGCATGTTGTATTTTGCAGAGCGCGGATTCGCCTGCTGCCGCCTCGACATTCGCGGCACGGGCAGCAGTCAGGGCATTGCACGCGATGAATATACTGCCGAAGAAACACAAGATGGTTATGAAGCGGTTGAATGGCTGGCTTCACAAGATTGGTGTAATGGAAATATTGGCATGTGGGGCATGAGTTATGGCGGCTTCACATCTATTCAAGTGGCGAAGATGCAGCCTCCGCATTTGAAAGCGATTGTCGCGGTGTATGCTACCGATGATCGTTATCTCGAAGATTCGCATTACATGGGCGGATGCAAGACCGCCAGCGAGTGGGCGCAGTATGCGGTGAGTCAGGTCGCATCGAACGCCATGCCGCCAAAGGCAGAGTATGTGTCAGATGGCTGGGCAACTCAATGGAAGGAAAGACTCGAAACAACTCCGCTATGGCTCGAACATTGGCTGCGCAATCAAACCGATGGCGCATATTGGCGCGTCGGGTCGTTGAATCCTGATTATGAAAAAATAACATGCGCGTTGTACAGCATCGGCGGCTGGATGGATAGTTATGTCAACGCGGCGGTGCGCATGCATGAAAAATGTGTCAACGCGCCGCGCAAATGTTTGATCGGCAATTGGAATCATCAAATGCCCAATTATGCCTACCCCGGGCCCAACCTCGATTATCTGCATGAGATGGCGCGTTTCTTCGAGTGTTGGTTAAAAAATATTGATAATGGAATTATGAATGAGCCTGCGTTTACGTTCATGCGCCGCGAATACACAGTGCCCGAAGCCTTTCCCGCGCTGATGAATGGTGAATGGATGAGTGCGGATGTCTACCCGTTGACCTCAACTCAACTTAAAGAATTTTATCTTGGCGATAAAACTTTATCTTCTCAATTAACAAACGCTTCTTTCTTCGACCATTATTTGAATCGGCCAACTCATGGCACTGCCTCCTCTTATTGTTGGGGCGCTGGCGCGCAGCCGAACGGACTCTTCCGCGATCTGCGTCCCGATGAGTCGGTCATTCCCGTTTATACAAGCGATGTGTTAACCGAGCCATTGGATTTCATGGGCATGCCCGAAGCAATTTTGCATTTGAGTTCGTCCGCACCCGTTTCATATGCCGTCGTACGTCTGACCGATGTTGCCCCTGATGGCACATCCGCGCAGGTGACCGCTGGTATTTTGAATCTCACACATCGAAATAGTCACGAACATCCCGAAGCGTTGACTCCGAACGAAGTCTACGAAGTGAAAATAAAAATGCGCGCCACGGCCTATCGTTTTCTGGCGGGCCATCGTATTCGATTAACGATTTCAAGCACCTATTGGCCGTTGATTTTTCCTTCGCCTTATAAAGCTGATAATTATTTATATCGCGGTGGAAGATATACATCGCGTTTAATTCTGCCAGTGATAGATCAACCTTCACTGCCCGTACCGCAATTCAAAACTACACCGCCTGATATGATCGCGATGGGCGAGAGCATTTCCGATGCGCCCGAATGGAAGATCGAAGAGGATGTCATCGCAGGTTCTGTAACCGTCAAATCCTACGGTGGTGACCGCTCCACGCTGCCGGATGGCACGATCATCACCACCTCTGAACGCATCAACATGACCGCCTATCATCAAGACCCCGCCCACGCGCAATTCTTCAACGATATTAACTATCATCTCATCGAGCATGGACAGGACATCCACATTCAATCCACGGGCACGGTTCGCACCACGGAGACGGATTTTCACCTGGATATTCAATTGGTCGTCAGGATGAATGGGAATTTCTTCTTTCAAAAATCATGGCTGGAGAGTATCAAGAGGGATTTGGTTTGAGCAGAGTTTTATCAAAGAAAATGCGCTTTGAAGGCGCATTTTCTTTTTAACTTTATTTATTATTGATAAACGCAACCAGCGCTTCAATTTCTGAATCGCTTAATCCCAATGTGGGCATTGTGGCTGTGGATTTGGCCGCACGCGGATCTTTCAACCACAGACGTAGATAATCCGGACTGGCAGTCAGGTTGGTCAAGTCCGGGCCTATGTCAACGCCAAACTCGCGGACTTTGTTGGTTTCACTATGTGAGTGACAAACCATACAGCCTTTGGCAATAAACAGATTACGACCCAACTCGACTTGTGAGACAGGAGATACAGCTGACACTTCCTGCACTTCACTCTTCGTAACCTCTTTGGGCTGGTTTACTGCCGAGACAAATCCAACTCCGCTGACTAGTAAGCCAATTACTACAAAGGCTGTGGCCCAGCGAACCTTCTTTTGCAAGGCCAGCAAACCGCCAAACACACCGAGCAACCCAACTCCGCCGGCCAATAATGGAAGCGAATTCGAACTTGTTTTTACTGATTCACTTTTTGTCACAACGGGCACCGCTTCCACGACCATCAGCTCAGGCATCGGCTGGGCTCCACCGAACGCTTCAATGGACCATCGCCATTCTCCAGTTTTCGGAAAGGTCAGTGTGGCAACATAATGACCAACTTTTCCTTCTTCGCTGGCTTCGACAATAACAGATTCGGTTGAATTGGCAAGATGTGCCTTGATCAGTGGCGTCTGATTACTCATTGGCGTGACCCCGTGCTGGCGGACCATGAATCCGATTTCAAGCGGTTGATTGGCTTGCACTTGGCCAGGCAATTCATCAAGAGTGATGATTGCCCATCCGCCCGCCAAGGCTGGAATTGTAAATACCATAGCAAGCAGAAGGGTTAATACAATTGCGAATATTTTCCGTTTCATTTTTACCTCCAAAAGGTTTGAGTGTTTATATATGAACTACACCACCCATAGGAGGTTGGTTCCCAACTCTGATATGGGCGGTGATTAACTTGTGTCATGCTGAGAGGCGTTCTTTGCCCCGAAGTATCTCTACTATTGCATAACGAGACCCTTCGGTCGCGAAAGACGCTCCCTCAGGGTGACACACTTGGAGCCTATGGAGCTTGCAAAGATTCTGCGATACGAATGGCTTCAGCCAAATCCAAATTTGTTTCGAGGCGATAGGTGATTTTATTTTCTTCCCAGATCAACACGTGACCATCGATCATTCGCGTGAACTGGGCATCGCCATTCCGCAGAATCAAAGGATAATCTCCAACAGTCCATATTGCCCGCATGCCATTGACTGACGCTTCATTGACTATGGTTGGCTGGAATTTTTGAATCGTCCAACTGCCTGCCTCAATCAGGTGCAGACTGATTTGAATTTGGTCAGGCTGATGCGGGTCAAGCCATACGAGAATCACCATCCAACCATCTGCATCTTGAAGGAAGACTCGGTCAGGCTCGCCTAAGTCAGATGGATAGCTTGGCAATGGGATTGGAAAGTCAATGATATTGCGCGCGCTTTCAAGAGTCGTTTCGCCAGCAAGTGCCTCTAAAAGAGGAATTAAACTAGATTGAATTGGCGCAGGTGTGGATGTGACAGGAGTTTCTATTGTTGGGACAGATGACTCTATCGGCGCAGGGAAAATGCGGACAATGCCAATTTGAATGAATTCCAACACAGCCGCGCGCACGGGCGGGACTGCCATTATGCCTGCCAGCAGGACGATGATCATTGTCAACGCCCAAGCCAACTGCCTGTTGACTCGTGAATGAGTCATCGTCTTGCGCAGACGAGTCATCACTGCATCTGTGACAGACGGTGAGGGTGGATATTGAAATTCTTTTGCAAGAGCCTGCAAGCGAGGTTCAATAGGCTCGGTCATATTTTAAATCCTTCGGATAGAGTTGGAAAATTATTTTTGATGACAATACGCAAACGGCCAACTGCCCGATTCAAACGGGATTTGACGGTGCCCTCAGCCACGTCTAATGTTTGGGCGGCCTCAGCAGTTGACAGGTCCAGAAAGAAGCGCAGATAGATAATTTGCTGGTCGTCTGCGTTGAGTCGTCTCACTGCTTTCCATAGTTGACTTGCATCCTGATTCTGCGCGGTATGTCCTTCCACATCCAATGACTCGGAGGGTTCGGTGCGAAAGGATCGGGTAAGCGCGGCAAGATAACGCGCGGCAGAGCGGTGACGATTGCGGGCAAGATTGGCGGCAATGCTTAATAACCACGGCCGCAGCGGACGAGTTGAATCGAAGTGTTTGAGGTTGTGATAGGCGCGTAAAAAAGTTTCCTGGGTGATGTCTTCGGCATCATCGGGGTCACCGAGGAAGAGATAGGCGAGGCGAAAGACAGGCTCCTGATGAGCCAGCATAAGCGGCTCCCACGCGTCCGCTACACCTTGGGTGGCGCGTTGAATAAGTTCGGATTCGTCCAATAGTTTACTCTCGCGAGAGGCTTTCTATAAAGTTTACACCTGTGGATGGAAAATGGTTCCTGCGTGAATCCGTGGATATTCAATTGGTCGTCGAGTCGAGTAGAATGAGAATAGCTTCTTTCAAAAGCCATAGCGGACGTTTGTTGGTTAATCCGTTCTTTGTTAATTAGACAGGAGAATGCGATGTCAGCGAAAAAAATTTATAGGTTTATCGTGATTATGCTTGTGCTCGTTCTATCCGCTTGTAATTTACCTGTTTCGCAGGCTGCAACAAGTGAAGCGCCTGCAGTTATTGATCCAACTGTCAGCGGTGCCGCTCCTCAAACAAATGTGAATTCAAGCGGCGGCATGCAGGTCCGCTTTGTCAATGTTACGGATGGAGGTTCGCTGGAGGCGTCGTTCGATGAAGCCGGCAAGCCGTTCGTCGTTATCCAATTCGAAGTAACCGGTGCTGTGCCATTCGTTGTTACCCTTTCGGCTAATGATCTTCCGGTCCCCGGCGAGGCGCGGAATGATTCGGGCAGTCTGCCTTACGCAGGGGAATTAAAATGGTATCCCTTGAACGGTGGAGGCGTATATACGCTGGTTGTTACAGCTTTAACAGACCAGAAAGAAACCGCACGGGCCAGCGCGCAGGTAACGATTAGCGGTGTGCCAGTTTTTACAGCCACGCCGCCGCCGCTCGACCAGGCTGCTGCGCGAAAGCGCTTTGCCGAACTTTATATGCAGCTATATAAAATCGATGTGCCCGCAGCCTCCCTGCATCGGTTTGATTCAGTGCAGTATCCAGAATTTTCACGATGGATCAGCGCGGTCTATTATGAGGGACAGTTCCATTATATTGATCTTTATGACGATGGCCATTATTTGGAAAGCAGTCTTCCTTATGCCGACCCGAATCATATGGACACATCCAGCGCTTATACTCTTTGCCGTCCGTCGGGCAATTACAAAGTGCTGGTCGCGTTTGTTGATTATGGAAACATTACGTTCAATAAAGATGACGCGATCGCCCAGGTTCCGGTCATGGCAGACTGGATGAATCAATTTTATGATAATTATGCGCGCAGCCAGGGATTCGCATCCGCGCCAATGCATATCAGCGCGCAAGGTGTATACCTGCCTGTTCCAACCCGAGGAGAGGTGTTGACAGCAGCTCAAGTCCGCACGGCGACGGGGATTGACCCGGCGCAGTTCAACTTTCTTATCGAAATTGATATTGATGCAGATAACACCATCGGCAAAGTAACCTGGAAGGGGGTTTTGGAAAACGGCGGAGGAGTTGCTTTGCAAGGCTGTGGCGTACCTCACACCGGTGAAATTAACATTTGGTCGGTCGTGACCGTATCAACGGACGTGCAAGGTGTGCTCAGCATGGATTTTAACCATGAACTCAGTCATTTATTTGGCATGAAAGACTCGTGGCCCTTTGCCTCTGCCAAGTTGCCCAACGGTTTGGTGATCGATGATTGGATACCGTACGATATGTTCGGTTGGTCTGATGCAGATAGTGATGGTTTACCAGAGGTCATTGACCCTACGCCCTACGGGACGAGCGGACCTCTCCCTTGATGATGTTGGACTGATGAGAAATGAAGAGGAGACCGTAATTACGGTCTCCTCTTCATACTTCAACCAGGTGGGTGAATTTTCAATTACATTCTAATACACGATGGCTTCTTCCATGTCAAACCATGAAGGCAGGGAGCGCACAATAGGAGTGCAAATATTTGATTGTTTCAGATAAGGCTTTCGATATGAATGCTCATAGAGAGTATGTTATTCCTTTATTTCATAAAGGAAGTTGACCACCTTCTCACTCTTCCCGCCTGTTGCATGATAGAACTCAACGGCATGAATATCTTCTTCATGCGCCATGACAAAGAATGTTTCGATCTCGTTCTTCATGCAATAATCCCTCAAACTTTGAATTAATCCTTTTCCAATTCCCATTCTTTGATACTCTGGTTTGACTGCCATGTCATATAAAATGATTTCGGATAAGTCTGAATGAACCATTGGCAGTTCATACGCTGTCAAACCTCCCACCACCTCGTTTTTAGAGATTGCCGTGATTGCGATAAAGCTGTTTCTCTCCAGCAGTTTTAATAAGCGTTCATCACTTCCGATGGAAGGCTTTTTTTCTTCGAATACCATATCGAATAGGTTAATCAATGCTTTGAATATCGATAAGTCTTCTTTGGTAAGTTGCTTAATTTCAAATGGTTTTGTGTTTTGCTTCATGACCTTTTCCTTATCACCAAGTATGGAAAGAATTATAGATCTGTCTGCGATGGGAAAAGTGTATTCCCAATATTTCATATTCTTGTAATCTTATGGGCTTATTATCAATCGGTTATTCCAATCGTGCGAGATGTGAGGTAAAGAATGGATTTTTTGAATATTGTAAAGAAGCAAACTCCTTCAACTCAGTTGTTGATCCGCTGGCTGTTTGGCCTTGGAGTTGTATCCGCTTTGATGGTGGTGTTCGCCAAGCTTGCCGAGGACGTCTGGTTTCAGGAAGGTTTTAGTTGGGATGCGCCCATCATATTGGCGATTCATCAATTTGGCAATCCGACTCTGGATTCTTTTATGCGTTTTGTCACCCAGACAGGCGAGATGGGAGCCATTGCAATTGCGATCATATTAGCTGGCTGGTTCATTTGGAAGCGCAGACAGGTGGAAGCATTTTCGATTTTGATCGCGTTTGGCGGGGCCATGGCGATCAATGTATTGTTGAAATTACTGTTTGCACGTCCGCGCCCGAATCTGTTCCCGCCCCTGGTTGTCGAAAGCGGATTCAGTTTTCCCAGCGGACATGTCACTGCCTCGGTTGCTGTTTATGGGTTTCTGGCAGTTTTGCTTTGGAGAAATAAACATTATGGATGGGCGTTGCTCTCTGGTATGTGGGTATTCTTGGTTGCCATCAGCCGCGTTTACCTTGGGGTACATTATCCCAGTGACACCCTGGCGGCCATTGCATTTACCAGTATCTGGATGTTTATAGTGTTTTTTGTGGAAGGCACGTATTTAAAAATTACAGAAAAATCATTAGCCTGATTCCAGGTAATTCTATGGGAACTTATGTAAATGCATTCGTAAAAAGAAAGTGTTTCCTGTTTTAATGCATATTTATGCTCCGATTTGACCATGGAAATTTGGATATTTTCTTTTCAAGTTAAGTTGGTATTATTCAACATTGTGTCTGGGTATAATGAGGGTATTCAGATAAAGAAGGAGATAAACTTATGGATACGCAAGAGCAGAACCGAACTCTGATCTTTCAACCGAGACGTTTTTTATATATTTTTATAGGGGTCGGGATCGTTATACTAATTTTCAGTCTCATCGGTCAATATTTAACTAAAATACCCAATCCGTACAACCAACGCGCGCCTTTACTCACGCATGATTTTATGGCGGAATTTGACGTCAATTCGGAAGCCAATATTACGACATATTACAGCGTGTCCATGGCAATCGTATCTTCATGTTTGTTGTTCGTCATCGCTTATTTAAAAAACGCTGCCAGGGATAAATACAGATTTCATTGGACGATACTGGCATGGTTTCTGTTGTATATTTCCGTGGACGATGCTTCGGTGATTCACGAAAAATCCAGCAAATATTTAAAAGGCCTGACAGCTTTAGGTGGTTGGTTTGAATACAAATGGGTGATTATAGGACTTATCGTCGTTATGATCTTCGGCATTTCCTTCTTTAGATTCTGGCTGAATCTGGACAATAAATATAAGGTTCTCTTTTTGCTTTCTGCTGGACTGTTTTTTGGCGGAGCAGTAGGCGCTGAGATACTTGGCGGGCGTTGGGCGTATTCCAATGGCTCAAAAAATTTCACGTATGTGTTGTTCACTACGGTGGAACAAGGGCTGCAATATGCCGGATTAACGACCCTAGCTTATTCTCTCCTGCTTTACATTAAATCCTATTTTCCCAGTTTTTCCGTATTAATAAAGGAGAATAAGTAATGAACACTCAAGAGTATGAACCAACCCTAGTCATCCAGCCCAGGCGGGCGTTATATTTATTTGGAGGGATTGGGATTCTCGTCGTAATTTTAAGTTTCATTGGCCAATATTTATTTATGTTTCCAGACACATACAATATCCGCTCTCCCTTTGAAGCGAATCTTATTCGTGATTTCATCTCTGAGTTTAACTTCCACGGGCAGCCGAACATTTCGATTTATTACAACTTATTGGGTCTGAATGCAGCTTCGTTCTTCTTATTCGTTATTGCTCATTTCAAAAAGATTTCCAAGGATAAATATTGGTTTCATTGGGCCGCAATGGCGTGGATTGTTTTAGTTGTCTCAATCGACAACCTTGCCATCATCCGCAACAAAATCGTTGAGTATTATCAGGATTCAGTAAATTCGGCAGGATCGTCTCCCTACGGATGGATGATTGCAGGAATTTTAGTGGCAGTGGTGCTCATTATCTTTTTCTTTCAATTTTGGCTGCGTCTTGAAAATAAATACAGAATACTCTTCGTGACTTCCATATTTATTTATTTTATTGGTGCGTTGATAAAAGCATATTCGTTACTTCCTTTTACCGCTTTGGAACAGGTTTTGCACTACGGCGGGGTTACTCTTCTCTTATATTCAGTGCTTCATTACATGGAATCCCATATTTCATGGTTTTCAGTATCAACAAAGTAATTGACGAACGTAAGTTGAGAAAATAGACCATGTCCAAAAATGAAAACAATACAGTCTGGTCTTCAGATCAGGGAGACTTGCGCAAGCAGATAGAATTAGAAAATATTAAATCCATTCCACCCCAACAGCAGACCATATACCTGCACCGTGAATCCAGCGGACGCGGCGGCAAGGCTGTGACCTTGGTGAAAAAGTTAATCCTTTCTGAAGGTGACCTGAAAGCGCTGGCGAAAAAACTAAAGAATGAATGCGGCACAGGCGGCACGATCAAAGACGGCGTGATCGAGATTCAAGGCGAACATCGTGAGAAGATCGCAGGGGTATTGCAGAAGTTGGGATACAAAGTAAAAATTGCGGGAGGCTAGATATTTTGGTATCTTAAAAGGAAAGATGCCTCCTTCATTCAAAAGAAGGAGGCATCTTTGGTGAAACTTGAATTTATAAAGCCGAACTTTTTAGTTTCCCGTTGGATTGCGCATACTTGACCCAGAAAAAGATGCCTATTGCAAAGAATACTATAGCTAGGATGGGTGTCTCAGCCCAATTCCAGCGGACTCCTGTTGAGTCAAAATTAAAGGCGAGTGTAAAGAGAGTGAAGAAGATGGCTGAAGCCATATACCATGAGCGTTGTTTAATTAATTTCCTGGTTTTTTCAAGTGTTTCCATTTCAATTTCCTTTGGTAGATTAAGTTGATTTTTCGCTGGCAGGGATTCCTGCTCAGTATTGACGATACGAGCGAATTCAGTGTCTTCCTTTAAGTAAGCTTCCACAAGGTCGCGCGTATCCTGACTGGCTTCACCAGATTGGTAGACAGACAATAGATCGGTGATGACATCTCGCGTGATTTTCATTTTTTCAACTCCTCTTGGCTAATGCGATAAGCCGTTAGTTTTAATCGCGCTCTGTGTATCTTGACCTTGACTGCTGAGAGTGAAATCTCCAAAGTGTTGGCGATCTCTTCGTAGGACAGCTCATCTTGAAGTCGCAGAATGAGCGTGGCTCTATCCACCTCTGGCAGGGTCTGCAAAAAGCGCAGGGCATTGTCCAATTCCAAAGAGGTTTCCACTTGTTGTTCAGGCCCTGCAGATAGCTCGCGCATATCCGCATCAATTGGAGAGAAGCGCTTCTCTCGATTGGTTTTCCTGAACGCGAGATTCTTGGCAATGGTTAACAGATACCCTTTGACCGTGTCTGCCTTGATCTCGCCTGGAGTTGTCAACGCGCACACAAAAGTTTCGGATGTAATATCTTCTGCATCTTGAGAGTTACCGCACAGCCAATAGGCAAAGCGGTAAATGTCCTGTGCGTACCGTTGATATAACTCGTGGAAGTTGGTAACCATGTCGCTCAAGAGATAATATCCCAAAGCCATCGAAAAGTTACATATTAAAAAGTAAGGGCAGGTCTGAGACCTGCCCTTACTTTTTATATCATTAGATGAAATCTACCACTCAATCCAGTCGCCTTTGGGGTGGATCCAAACCGAGTCAACGGCTTCGGCGGTGAAGAAGTGATTGAAGCTTGCCAGAAAATCTTCATCACCGTAATAATCGCCCATGCCTTCGGGACTCATCCAAACATCCACTTGAAAATATTCAAGCGCTTCAGGTGAATTCGGCGCGGCCATGCGGAAGTAAGCTTCGTGCGAGAGCATGCCGAGTTTGCGGGCCTTGCTGATGGTTTTAGTCATGGCTGTGTTATGCAGCTCTTTTGCTTCTGCCATCGACTTAACTGTGCCGCGTGCCACAGCCACGATGCGGTCATTTTTTCCGAATGGGGCAGGGATGTGAAAACTCGTGAAGCCTTCTGCCGGTGCCCACACAACAGGATCACGGTCAGTGAAGATCGCCGCACCGCCTTCTTGAACATGAGGATCAGCGAAGAAGGTGTTGAGTCCCTCCATGCTGTACCAGAGATCCATGATCAGGAACTCGCCAGCACCTTTGGCTTTGGCGTGACCATCATGTTCCATGGGGACGAAGACCATATGGCTCACATCACCAAGCGATTGTGCGGCGGCCACACCGGCAGGGTTGCCTGCGGTCTGGTTATGAACTTTGCGCGCTGCTTCCAATGTTTCAGGTGAGAGCGTGCCGCGAATTGTAAGCAAATACAGGGTTAATGGGTTGTTCATGGTTTCTCCTTTTGAATCTGGCAGATTGTTTAAAGCAACGTCTTTCAATTAATAAGACGGCGAGACTCTGTCAAATTCATCGGTCAAACCATGAGTTTAAGATTGAAACGCGAGAAGAGCTGGCCGTCAAAGGTCAGGTAATCATTGATTTCGGAGATTCGCCCATATTCAATGGTCAGGATTTGGATTGCCGACGCGCGATAGATTCCATTTTGATCCATTTGATAGACTGCGAAAGCTGGCGAGCCATTCATACGCACCGCTTCCAACTTGACCTTGAATGGATTCGCGCTCTTGAACAGGAACTCATCGAGGAAAGTTTTCACATCCGCACGGCCGCCAAACCAGACAGGCAGCGGAGGCATGGTCAGCGCCACATCCTCACGAAGGACTGCGATCAGCGCAGCAGAATCAGCTGTTTCCCATGCGGCCACATATTGAGCCAGCAATGTAGACAATTGTTCATTTAATCTTGTGGGGATTGTTTTGCGGTCGGCCTGCTTCAAAGATTCGCGGGCGCGCTGCAAGGCGCTGTTGACCGCCGCGATGGTCATATCCAGAATTTCTGCGGCTTCATTTGAAGTCCAGCCCATCACATCACATAAGATCAGCACGGCACGCTGGCGACCTGGAAGTTTTTGCAGTGCGGCCACAAATGCCAGGGTAATACTCTCGCGGACTTCATAGCGCGCTTCAGGATAAATATTTGGTTGATCATCGATCCATTCATCTGGGATGGGTTCCACCCAATTGACTTCCCTTGTAGGTGAAGGTAAAAGTTGGGTTGGGTTTCCGCGTGGATACAATTCTTTTGGCAGCCCGCGGACTCGGCGACTGTCGAGCGCATCCAGTGAAGTATTGGTGGCAATTTTATATAACCATGCCCGCAGGGGTGAGCGCCCTTCGAACGTATCAAGTCGTTTCCATACGCGCAGCAGGGTTTCCTGCAGCATATCTTCGGCGTCTTCAAAAGAACCAAGGATGCGGTAGCAGTGTACCAATAGTTGTCTGCGATACGGATCGACCAAAAGCTCGAAGGCTTCATGGTCGCCTGCGCGGGCTGCATTCAAATGGGTGATCTCATCTAGATTCATGATAATTGTTTTACCTTTGCGTTGTGATGCATGAAGTGTTGATTATCTTTCTATAATATTATCACCAAAATATTTTATTTAATGCTTGTTGACTCTTATGCCGATCTTAACTTGTTTTTGCCTTTTACCAAAATATAAGCAGCGATAAGAAATAATAATCCCATCCCGTCAAATGTGATAAAACGCAGAATGGAATTCCTCAGGATGACATGCTCCATGGTTATAGTGGACAAAATATAACTTTCCCCAATCAAGCCTGCCAATTGCATGAGAAGCAAAATATAATGCCAGCCGATAATGAAGCGGGTTTTGCACTGCAAATAAATAGGGGATATTCCACATCAGGAACAATACACCCACTCCACGTATGGCAGCTTCGCCCGCCATACCAGATAATTCATATGCTTGTGTAAATCTGCTCGGTGAAAAAATAAATAGGAACGAGGCTTGTAAATTCCAAAAGGTGACAATCCCAATTAACACGCGCGCGATCCATGTACGCATTATCTGTTCCACAGCCAGGTTTGTAACGGATGGTGAAAATTAGCCTTTAATTTGGGTAGCCAGCGCCGCGCCAACAATGCCCGCTTCATTCAGCAATTGGGCGGGGACGATGGGTGTTTCGATGGTGAGCAGGGGTAGAAACTTTTCTGATTCCTTGCTGATGCCGCCGCCTACAATAAATAGGTCAGGCCAGAAGAGTTTTTCCATTGTTTGAAGATAACGATTCAGGCGTTTGGAGTATTTCTTCCAGGATAGTTCCTCGCGTTGACGGGCTGCATCTGAGGCGCGGTATTCCGCATCCTCGTCTTTGACCTGGAGATGACCGAATTCGGTATTCGGCAGCAGTCTGCCGCGATAAAAAATCGCGGAGCCGATTCCCGTCCCAAGTGTGATCAGGATCACGGTCCCATGTTGATCGCGCCCTGCTCCAAAAGACATTTCAGCCAGTCCCGCCGCGTCTGCATCGTTGATCATGGTGCATTCACAACCTGTGATTGTGGTGAACAAGTCATCGACGTTGACTCCAACCCATTTGGACGAAACGTTGGCAGCCATCAATGCAACGCCGTTTTTGATCGGCGCGGGAAAGCCAATTCCGATCGGGCCTTTCCAGTCAAAGGATTGTGCGATCTGGCGAACAACTTCCGCCACAGGTTCAGGCTCCGCTTTTTTGGGTGTCTTGATGCGCACTCGTTCGGCCAGCAAGTTGCCTGTTTGCAAATTGACTGGCGCTCCCTTGATCCCTGACCCGCCGATGTCGATCCCGAGTATATGCATGTTTGTTCTCCTGTGAACGGATTTTACAAAGTGGCAAAATCATAATTGTCTGTATAAACATTACCCATTATACAAAATTCATTTGCGTGCTTGGCGGTTAATTTTTACGCCTGACCTTGTTTCCAATCCTTATACTTATGCAGATCTTGCTCGACCAAAATTAGACACGCTCCCATAACCGCCACATCGTCCAGTTGACCGATGACAGGCAGCATATCAGGCACCAGATCGAAAGGATTGAGCACATAGATCAGCGTAAAAACAATCGAGGCAATCGCTCCATAGGGGATTTGGCGATAGGCCCCAGAGAAATAATCCTTGACGATGGCAATGAACAGTTGACCATCTTCAATAAATCGTGCCAGCGGACCATGAGCGCTGAACTTCCGTTGAATCTCTTCAGACTTGCTGATCACTTTTTCAACGTCCTTTTCAGTGACGTTTTGCGCCCCTTCTTTTATATATTCTTCGTTCGGTTTGTTGAACATACTGTTTTGCTCCTTTTCACTCTGCAAGTAAGATAAGAGCAGCTTAATTACAGAGTATTTAAAATGAGGCCGACTAAAATAGTCTTTTGAATGTAAATCTTCTATGCCATTAACCTGTCATTGCTTTCGCCGCATTAATACTTCTAGTTTGATTTCTCCCCCAAATCTATCTTCCGCGTAACATAGTTTTCATAGTCAGGCACCAGCCGATCATATTCCCCATCCATGAGCGGGGAGGAGAACATAAAATCTGCAGAGGCACAGCTATTTGTTTGCTTTTCGAAACCGTTGAATGCGTGCTTCGATGTCTGCGAAGATACTTCGCGCTTCGGCCATGTCTGTTTCATTTAGATATTTGTTCAATTCCCCCAGCAGGGATTCCATGTTGGGATTGAATGCATTTATTAATGTGGCAATATCATTCTCATAAATTCCTACCCGCTCAAAACTTCCCTGACGATACAAGGATGGCAGGGCAAAAAGTTTCAACAGGATCAATCCCTCCACGGTGGCACAGCAGATCTGCCGATCCATAAATTGTTTGGTTGTTGTATATTTCTCTTCTACTTTAGCAAACAGGGGATTTTTTGTCAGCAGGATGTCAATTTGCAGTTCGCCGAATTGTCCACGTGCGAAATATAAATCCTGGCTTGAGATTTTTATTTCGGGTAGTTTTGCAAGCGAAGGCAACGCCATGATGAGATCAATATCCTGAGTGTTGCGGCCTTCAACATAGGTCAATAAGGCGATGCCGCCAACCAGAACGTAATTTGCTTTTCGGGTTTCAAGCAAATTAAATAGTTGCTCTACCTGAGTCAATAAGGAGTCTGCGTTCATAATGGCCTCAGAAGAATTCTTGAAATTAAAGGTGACGGCGTTTCGTAAAATACCGCCGATTTGGGGAATGCTGTGGATAGTCATATTTAGTGAGTTAAGTATACACCGTCAAAACGATCTCGTTTGTTTGGCCTAGCTGCTTTTCTCCCCCAAATCTATCTTCCGAGCAACATAATTTTCATAGTCAGGCACCAGCCGATTATATTCACCATCCATGAGCGGGGAGGAGATCATAAAATCTGCCGAAGCGCGATTATTGGCAATCGGGATATTCCATACCACCGCCATGCGTAGAAGCGCCTTGACATCGGGGTCGTGAGGCTGTGGCTCTAGCGGATCCCAAAAGAAAATGAGGAAGTCGATTTTATTTTCCACGATCTTCGCACCGATCTGCTGGTCGCCGCCTAACGGTCCGCTTTTGAGTTTTGTGATCTTGAAGCCAAGTTCCTGTTCCAACATTTTCCCCGTTGTGCCTGTCGCAAATATCTGATGATGAGACAGAAGGTCGCGGTTGAACTTTGCCCATTCGAGCAGGTCACGTTTTTTATTGTCGTGCGCTACAAGGGCGATCTTCTTATCATGTTCCATCGGAACTTTTTTATGTGCCATGTGATACTCCTTTATCAATATCCCAGCGTGCTGGCCAGGGAATTCCAAACCAATATTGAACCAAATACAATCGCAAAGAATACTACGGTGAAAATAATCAAACGAGTGCCTCCTTTTGATTCTACAGGGTTAATCAGTTTGTTAAGGCTTTCCCCGCCGAGGATCAGGTTCGCCAGCCCAAAGAGGATGCCCATTACGGTCAATGCGATTGTGTTTGTGGAGTAGAGAACATCTTCCCTGTGGTTTAACATTTTCATTAATGGCGATGCAATTGTGAATACTGCCGCGCCGCATGAAAGCAGGAGAATGATTATCCCTGCGGAACGGTCTGCCAGCCATTTATTTTCTTTTCGTTGAGAGCCTTCATTATTTTGCATGTTGTTTTATTTTCCTTGTTTCGCAGACAATAGCGTCACCATGATTCTGTCAGAGTCTCACGAGGCGAAGAAGCGGCTCACTCATTCGTCATCAACTTGACGTAAATCTCTTCCAGCGCGGACTCTCTCATGGATAAATCCATCAATGTCCACTTGTTGGCGGAGACGTTTTCCAGCATCCCAGCAATCGCATCCACTTCGGCGGTGCGGAAAATGTAATTACCGTTGAGTTGTTCATAATCGAGTTTTTGGTCTGCGTGGAAAATAACTTGATATTCGCGCTTTCCCAATCTGGCGCGCAGGGCATCCATTGTGTCGAATACCAACAGCTTCCCGTTCTTGATGATGCCCACACGGTCACAGATCGTTTCCACATGAAAGAGATTGTGCGCGCTGAGGATGATGGTTTTCCCCTCGCGCCGCAGGGTCTTTAGATAATTGATGATGAAGAACGAAGTCAGCGGGTCGAGGCCTGAGTTGGGTTCATCGAGGATGAGCAGGTCGGGGTTGTGCAGCAGAGTCCGCGCGATGGCGGTCTTGCGCTTCATGCCTTTGGAAAATTCGCCAGTTAGTTTATTTTTCTCATGCAGATCAAGCGAAGAGAGCAACTCGTCAATTCTTTTCAAGGCCTTTGGACGCGGCATTTGATAAAGTTCGGAGAAGAACAGCAGATACTGCTGGGCGGTCATTGCCTCATAAAGCGGACTCTCTTCAGGCAGATATCCGATTCTTTGCTTGACCTTTGTGCTGCTTCCTTTTTGAATATCATATCCCATCACCCGAACATTCCCCGAAGTCGGCTCGATCAGCCCTGCGATCATTTTCATGGTGGTGCTTTTGCCCGCGCCATTATGACCAATGATGCCGACGATCTCGCCCTCATTGATCTCCAGGTTCAAATCATCCACGACTGTAGTATTATCGTAACGTTTGGTAACATTTGTAAGTTGAATCATTGTGCAATTGTACTATTCTCTTAAAATACCGTGTCTCTTTGCGACCGAAGAGTCTCGCACTTTGGGGGTAGAGACCCTTCGCTGTCGCTCAGGGTGACACATTGTGAGAGTGTGGAAAAACTTTTATGAATCAAATCCTTGTTATCGCATGGCGTGAAGTGACGCGTTTACGCAAACGTTTTGGCGGCGGAGCGAGTCCGTTGGCGGTGCTGGCTTTGCTGGCAGTGTTGGGGTTTTCGGCATATTATTTGCGCGATACGGTTTCGCTCGGCAGCGGATTATATCGAGTCGGAGTCTCTGGCGATGTTCCGCCGATTCACGACAGCCGTTTTGCAGTTGTGCAAGTCAATGCAGAAGATGGAAAAATATTGCTTGACGACAAGACGATCGATGTATTGATCGATGGCCCGCAGGTGATTTCGCGCGAAGATGATAAGTCACAGTTTGCGGTGCGGGCGTTGAAACAATATATGGAAAAGGAGGAATTGATTCGGGTGGGCAATTCCTTCGCAGAGAGTGACGCTTTCCCGCTGCGGGTGGGGATTAACTATCTCAGCGCCGAGCAGGCTACAGCGGGGAATGATGCGCCAAAGCCTGAAGAAATCATCATCCCGTCCATCACACCTCCGCCTGCGCCGTTCGCTCAAGTCCTACTGACGTTAATCTACATCATGCCGATCACATTCATCAGTATTTTTTTCACCAGCAGTTTTATGGATGAAAAGATCAATCGCCGTTTGACGATTTTGCTTTCTGCGCCAATCACGCCGTTTCAAATTATTATGGGGAAAATGCTGCCGTATGCAACTTTTGCGCTTTTCACCACTACACTGATTGCTGTCATCACAAAAGCAAATGTGCCGCTCACGCTGGCAATTTTTACACCGACCATTCTTTTTATCTTTGCGATTTATTTGATGGTGCCGCTGTTCTACCGCACATTCAAAGACACAACTTTTATCGCGATGCTTGTGACCACGCTGACAACGGCCTATTTGATTTTTCCTGCGATGTTTACCAATGTAAATGATCTTTCCTATATTTCCCCGCTGACACTGGCTGTGAAGATGTATCGCGGCGAGCCGTTTGGCTGGCGTGAATATTTATTCCCGTCTTTGCCAATGGCTGCCATTTTTGGATTCGCCATGTTCGCTGGGACGCGCATGCTCAACGAAGAATTTTTGATGGGCTACAAGCCGCTGACGCGCAAGATCAGCGATGCCATCTACCTGATGATGGCGCATTCCAAACCATACCTGGCTGTGCCGTTATGGAGTTTGCTGGTCATTCCCGTTGTGTATATGATGCAAATTGTTTTGCTTGCCTTCGCCACCAATCTGCCTGTTGGTTTGATTCTCGGCGCTACTTTGCTCGGCTCTGCTCTTGTGGAGGAGATTGTAAAAACGGTAGGCATCGTAGCGCTGACGGAACATGGCGCGGTCAAATCTACGCGCGAGATCATTGGGTTGTCGTTTCTCTCTGCGTTGGGATTTTTGATCGGCGAGAAACTTTTGCTCCTGCTTTCGATTAGCGCGGTTTCAAGGGCCGCAGTTGCGGGGGCGTTATTTGGCGCGGGCTTACTTGTGTTTATCCCTTTGATCGCGCATTTTGTTTTTACAAGCATGATTACTTTGCTGAGGGCAAAATTAAAATTTCCTTACGTGCTGGCTTTGGGCATTGGGACAATTGTTCATTTTATCTATAACGCTTATGTGCTGCGAGGTGGATTTTGATTCCGTTTCTGGCTGTTGTCAAAAAAGAACTGAGCTCCGTCATTCGTGACCGTACAATTGTGATTTCGATTCTGATTCAATTATTCATTGCTTCGTTCTCATCGGCATTGTTATTAGGGATGCTGTCTTTATATGACTCAGACACAGTCATGAAATTTAGCGGCGCGGGGATAAGAATCGGAGTGGTCAGCATTTCTGATAATCAACTTGGCGCGTTGATGATCGAACGCGGCTTGCAAACTGTTAGTTATCCCACGCTGGCTGAGGCACAGGCGGCATTTTATCGCGGTGAAGTCCTTGCGATTGTAGATACTCCCCAGGATGTAAACGGCCTGACTGAGGTCAAATTATATCTGCCTGAATCTGATACGGTCAGTTCGGTGATTCGCATGGTGATTCAGGAACCGCTCAAGCAATACGAAAATTACTTGCGTACGCAAAAGGGAATTGACGTGCGTTATACAGACCTGAAAGGCAAGCCTGCAACATCTTATGAATTTATCTATTCGGTGCTGATTCCGATGCTGATGTTCTTTCCCGCTTTCGTTTCAGGCAGTATGACCGTTGACTCGATCACCGAGGAAGTGGAAAACAAAACGCTGCAAACGCTATTGTCCGCGCCGTTGACTCTCAACGGAATGATTGGAGCGAAGATCGTTGCATCGGTCATCCTGTCTATTGTGCAGTGTATTGCCTGGTTGACCCTGTTGCAGTTAAATGGGACTGTCATCCAAAACACAGGCTGGATTCTTCTGCTGGCATTAATTATCGCGGGCATTACGTCCACTTCTGCGGCGTTGGGCGCGGTTCTGCTCAAAGACCGCGAACGCTCTCAATTCATTTACTCGCTCATGTTGCTGGCGGCAGCTTCCATTAGCACGTTGTTAAATATTTCGCCGATCACCACCATGTCACGGCTGGCAATCGGCGATGCATATACCAGCGGCTGGAATGTCGCGGTGTTTGCTGTATTTTTGGCGGGGCTATATTTATTGTTGTCAAAAACTTCACGCAGGCTGCTTGTTTAGAAAACCTGTATAGCCATGTTTTCTAAGATGCAACGAGTATAATTTGGATTATGAAACAAGTTGAAGCTCAATTAATGCTAGGTGATTGTCGTGAAGAACTTGATGAAGGCTTGGTAAGTTTATTGTCATATGTAAAATAGCGGAAGAGATATGAAAAACAAAGCCATCCCATTTTCACAGAAACTTTTGGAATTAATTTCAGAACCAAGTTTTATCAAATATACTAATATCCTAAGTGAGCCTAACTTCTTTACAATTGTAGGAAGAACTCATTATGAAAGATGGCACTCAGCTTTTTATGGGTGGCTACTTGATCCAAATGGTTCTCACTTGATGAGAGATTATGTGCTTACGAGATTTTTACTGTTGACTCATGACGAGAAGTGCTTAAAGCCTTCAAATCATCACGAAAATCCTTTGTCTAGAGTTTTGCCAACGATTGAATTTGAGAATATTGAAGTTACTCCCAATGAATTTTTTTCATCGGAAGTGAGTGTAAAGGATTTGGGACGTTTTGATATTTTCCTTACTGCTGATTATCGAAATAACTCTGGCGCGTCTGGTCGGTTAAATATAATTTTTGAACTGAAAATTGATAGTAACATTGATTCTTCTCAATCCAAGAAATATGCTGATTGGTTATTTGAAAATCATCCCAGCGGAACAAATATATTGATTTATATTCTCCCAAAATTATTAACAGATTCAAAATCGACAGTAGGTGATTCTAGATGGTATTGCCTGGATTATCAACTGATAAATGACAAAATCCTTTTGCCAATATTAGAACACCCCAGCTTAAATCACAAGGTTCAGCCTTTTATTATTCAATACATCAAGAATCTGAAGGTTAGGTATAAAGGAGTAAAAATGGCTATAACAAATGAAGAGAAAAAAATCGCTGTTGAGTTGTACGAAAAATATAGTGATGTCTTTGACTCAATATTTGATGCCTTAGAAGAAGCAAATGTACTTGAATATAGTACATCTGATATACCTGTAAAGGGAAGAAAAGCGGGGAGATTGGCTGTAAAAGTAAATGGGAAAGTCTTTGAGGCAGATACTGTTAGGAATTTACTCAAAGATATTCTTGTTTATCTCGTTGATAAAGATTTGTTTGAAAAAACTCCATTACCCTGGGGATTTGGCACTTCTCGATATATTGTTACTAATGCAGAAGAACCTATGCACCCAAATGGGAGAAGTTTCTTTTACCCAGAATATTATAAAGGATATACTATCGAAACACATTTCTCAAGAGAAAGGGCTTTGGTCGTGCTTGATTCGCTTTGCAAAAAACTTGAAATCGAATATGAACCAGTGGATGTCTAATATGGACGAATTTATTTACCAACTCACTATTGCAGATATTCAAGATGTTGCAAACAAAGAGCTTGGACGAGAGTTGTCTCTTGAAGAAATAGAGTTGATTCAAGACGGAATTGCCAAGAAAATTTCTTGGTATGACGCGATAGCTGAGTCCATTGATGAAATGATTGTTGGAGAAATTGACCAATAATAAGCTTGTAATATTTGTATTGAGAAAGGCTTCTGAGAGATCGATTTAGAATTTACAAGGCGAACATACAGGCTGTAAATGGATGTTGTTATGGTCGAGAGAATAAATCCGATAAAGTTGACTACTTAAAACTTTGCGGTCAAGAGTTTTGGGAATTTATTTCTGGGAATGATGGGTTGTTCGTAGAGATTATTGAGCCACTTGGTTACCGAGCAAAGGAAAGGAATGAAGAGTTTCTTTCTGAATATGCTCGAATCCTAAACCTTTTCACTCAAGAGTTTATGGATGATTTTTGTGTTCGGGGCAGAATTGATTGGGATAAATTTGTACGATTTAATTCAGGAAAGAAGTAATCGAAATTTTCTAATTCCTTATTTCTAAATATATATCCCACTGGGTTGATCCAATCTTCGCGGAATAATTCCACCACATATCTCTGCCGTCTTTGAATTTCCCAACTTCAAATTATCACTCCGATAACATCTTTTCGTATACCATGAACTCCCTTAATACTTCAGGTACGATCCACGCATATTCTTCGCGCAGGGAACCATCCAGCCTTGAAATAGTTTTATGCCAGGCAAGTGTCTTGACAATAGCCGCAACGGGCTTTGAAAGACGATAGGCGATTCGCAAATCATCTTCTGAGGCAAATTTTTGCCACGGTTTTAGATAAAGACTCAACAAGGCTGCCATCTCGGGGGTAAAGGAATAATCATCCAGTTTCAGGGCGATCTCAATGCTCACAAAAAATGTGCGAAGCGATACAAATGGATGGGTCACACTGGCATCGCCCCAATCGAAGAAGGTGATGCGTCCATTTTTGAGCAGGATGTTGCCATCGTGGAAGTCTCCATGGTTAAGTGACTCAGGGATTCCGAACGCAGCAAGGTCTGTGCAAATCTGCTCGAAGCGCGGATTTAGGTTTTGTAATTGCTGAAACTCGCTGGAGGTTAATCCCTTTTCTTGATCGATCATCAAGCTTGTTTCATCTGTAAGCAGTTCTTTGTAAAGTGCGGGCAACATGGCAAGACGATGATCAGGAATTCCCAAAGTCAGAATCTCAGGTATATGTTTATATTCGGCGAGTCCGATTTGTAATTCGGCATACCGCATGATGACAGGTTCCCACGGCTTGATATCCTGTGTCGGGCGGATGGATGCGCGCAATTGTTCTCCGCCATCACGCATCAACATCCAGCCGCGTTCGGTATCCACTGCAATGAATTCGGGCATGCATTCGGGATACCATCCCGCCAGCTTTTTCGTCAAAGCAGATTCATATACTGTTTCTTGCGCAGTAGCTTTGAAGAACAAGCTGCCTTCATTCGTTGGGACATGCATCACGGTCGACCATGCATAGGCATGCGGCTGTTCTATCTCACCAGTAAGTTGAATGGAATTCTGTTTTGCCTCGGAACGAATCCAGTCATGGGCTTGTTTCTGCCAGGCAGGTTCGTACCAGCGAAGCTGTGTTTGGATGGTCATTCTGATTTTCTCCTAAACACATGCTCCACGGGGTCAATCCAATCCTCGCGAATTTTCACGCGAAATTCTGCCACTCGTCCCTGCCCATCGGTGATGAACAGAATCAAACTCTCGCCAAGCACAGGGTCATCCCATTTGCACAGGAAGGTGTCGTAGTGCCAGTGTTCCAAAGTGCCAGAGATAGTTTTATGCGCCTGCAATTGGATGTGAAGCCCGCTTCCTTCCGCGCTGATGCTTGCTCCGCCCAAAATTAAACTGTCATAGTCCCCGGCATATTTCTCCCAAGCCAGCGATGGACGCGTATCTTTTATTCGTGTGTCATCTCTTTGTTTTTTGGCTTCATCTGCTTTTGTATTCCCTTCCTTTTCAAGGTCTGTATAGATTTGGATCCAGTCTCGAGATGGGGCATCCAAAAATTTCTCAACTAGAAAATGCGGCAATATAATATATGCGGCATTGGGTAATTTATTAGTGAAGACGGCGATGCCTAGTTTCTCTTCGGGAATCAAAACGGTGTTGGAGAGCATCCCATCCACGCCGCCTGTGTGACGGACGGTGAGTCTGCCGTGGCTGTCGCTTAAGAACCAACCGAGTCCATAGGCAGAAAAATGCCGCGAGGGAAACAAATTTTTTTCGATGGCCGTCAGGCGTATGGGCGTATGAGGCGTGTGCGTTTCCTCAATGATGGATGCATCTACGAGTTGCTTTCCATCCAGGTTTCCATGATTAAGCTGTAATCGCATCCACAAAGCAATATCTGCAATAGAGGCGTGGATCGATCCTGCTGAACCGATGTGCGCATCCTCGCGTTGAGCCACGGTTTTTAATTTACCTTTTATATCTTCATGCGGCGCGGCGATGTTTATGCGTTCTCCAAAATAATGCGGATTGGTCACGCTGTCGGTCATGCCCAATGGTTTGAAGATGCGCTGTTGAATGAACTCATCCCAGCTTATGCCGCTGACAGTGGAAATGATCAAGCCAGCGGTGATGAACATAAGGTTGGAATATCCATATCCGGCGCGGAAACTGAACTCCGGCTGAATATGCTGCAAGCGCCGCACAATTTCTTCGGTGGGATAACTGCTTAATAGCAAGACATCGCCAGCCCAGGTGCCAAGTCCGCTGCGGTGACATAACAGGTCGCGGATGGTCATGAGTTGCGTTGCGTGCGAATCGTACAACTGAAAAGATGGCAGATATTTAGTAACGGGATCATCCCATGCAATTTTTCCTTCCTGCACGAGCAAACCAATGGCTGTGGCTGTGAACGCTTTTGTATTTGAGCCAATTGCGAACAGAGTGTACTCATCCACTTTTTCAGGTTTGTCCATCTCGCGGATGCCGTATCCTTTTGAGAGTAAAACCTTGTCATCTTTGACGATCACCAACGCCAGCCCGGGTACATTCCATACCTGCATGGCTTTTTCGACAAATTCATCAATATCTTTTTTCAGTTTTGTTGATATATTCATTGATGTTTTCCTTCGATAATATTAATCGCAGCATTCATATGCCTAATGATACACCTGACATAACCATGACAAGCAACAAAAAATCCCACTTCGAAAGAAGCGGGATTTTTTGTTGCTTGTCTCTTTTACTTCACGATCAGCGTCGCCACCATTCCCATTTCGATATGACCGGGAATTCCGCAAATGACATCATATTCACCTGGTTCGGTAGGTGCAGTGAAAGTGTCTGACTTGGTTTGACCAGAATCAACACCATCCAGCTCCCAGAAGATCTTGTCTTCATCTTTGTCGCCAAAGGGTGGGGTGACATGTTGCCCCAGCTTTAGAATGGCGTATTCGTGTTCGATGCTGCCATTGTTGGTCAGATTCAATGTGACTTCAGTGCCAGCAGGCACAGTGTAGGTCATTGAATCGTAGCCTGAATCAGTTGCTGAAACATTAAGTGTAGTCTTTTTGGAACCACAGGCGGCCAAAATCAATGACAACGCCAAAACAAAAACGGTACCAGTAATAATCTTTTTCATTTTATTTGCTCCTTATAAATTGACTGTAAAACCATACTTACTTTACCACCTGGGTCTGATAAAAGAATGTGACAAATAGTATGCTTTTGGTAGACGATACATCCTTTGTTATAAAAACTCTTAATGCCCCATTTGGCAGACTTTACACAGTCAGTTAATTTATCAGAGAATTTATTTGTGCATAATTTGCTACTGCTTGCTGACCACCAGGCTGACACGGTATTTAGAATCTTTGATTTCTTTTGTTGAATTTACTGGATAAGGCAGGACGCTAGTAACTCGAATTAAATATCCTTCATAGATCAAGCGGCTTTCAATCCCTTCGAATTGCATATCGGGAGCGCGGCCGTCACTGCCGGTAAAAGTTTGCATGTTTATGTTGCCTGACTCTTCATTTCCAACCTGAATGGAAAGTGAAATGGATACCGGTCCACTGGCTGCGCATTCGATCTCGCTTGGGCAGCGTTCATCACCTGCCACTCCAATTAGGCGAATGAGTAACCCTGTTTTTACCAATGTAGCAGTTTGGTCGGGAGCCAGCGTGAACTCCGCATTTTCTGTGATTAAGACTGGTGGCGGGGGAGTCGCAGTTTGACATGCAGTTAAGAGAGTTGTTAAAACAAGAAATGTAATTAGTAGTTTGATCTTCATTCATAAGCTCCAGATTTATTTTGAATCTCAAAATATTACTGTTCTTAATCTTGATTTTTCACAACCGGAAGGCTGGAAGATGGCAATCCCCACTCGCTCCATGAGCCATCATAAACCGATAAGTTTGAATAACCTGCCAGTTCTGCAGCTAATGCTGTGATACATGCAGTTACACCGGAGCCGCAGCTAAAAATCAAATTTTGTTCCTTGTTTACCAGTTTGGAAAAAACGGTATCAAGCTCTGCTAATGGCAGCATGAAACCATCTGTAACAACCTGCGCGTAGGGCAAGTTGACAGAATTCGGCATATGTCCAGATTTAAGTCCGGGACGCGGTTCGGGCTCTGTTCCATTGAATCGCCCATTTGAGCGGGCATCCAGTACAGCAAATCTTGGGTGAGTAAGAGCCTCAAGTACATAATCCGAATCACAAAACAATCCAACCTGGGGTTGGGCGATAAAATTTCCGCGAGGTGCTGTAATTATTTTCAATCTAGCTTCTATTGGGAGGTTGGCTTTTTTCCAGGCGGGCAAGCCGCCATCCAATACGGTCACTTGGCGTGAAGCGTGTCCCATGGCGCGCAACATCCACCACGCCCGCGGACTTGAGAATACGCCCACACGGTCATAGACAACGATGGCACTGTCTTTATTGATTCCCAGCTTTTGCATCTCTTCGGTAAAGAATTCCGGAGAGGGCATCATGTGGGGCAGGTCGGTATTTTTATCGCGGATCTCATTATCAAAATCGAATCGTCTCGCGCCTTTGATGCATGTTGTATCCATCTCATATGATGCGGTGGTTGAAAGAGTAACGGGCTTCATGCTTGCATCCAAAATGACAAGGTTTTCAGCATTTAGATGTTCAGCGAGCCATTGGACAGATACGAGCGAGGAGGGGATTATTGCGTTTGACACAGACTCACCTGTTTTGTTATTTTTAAAAATTATACAACTTAAATAAAAAGGGACGGACTTTCGCAAAAGCCCGTCCCTTCCTGGTCACTGATTACTTTTTACTATTATCCGTGTCTTTCCATAAACCTCTCCATACGATGCAAGGCTTCTTCGATCTTGCTGTACTCTGTGGCGTAACAAGCACGTACAAAACCTTCTCCACCGGGGCCGAAGGCATTGCCCGGTACAACGGCTACACCTTCTTCACGCAGGAGAGTCTCGGCAAAAGTTTCATCGTCCATGCCGGAGGCTTTGATGTTGGGAAATGTATAAAAAGCGCCGCGCGGCTCAAAGGTCGAGAGGCCGAGGCGGTTAAGTCCCGCTACTAAAAGTCTGCGGCGGCGGTCATACTCCGCCACCATTTCCTGCACGTATGGTTCACCCGTCTTCAAGGCTTCGATGGCGGCATCCTGCGCTGTGGTCGGTGCAGACATGATCGTATATTGATGAATACGCACCATGCCTTGAATGATGTCTGCCGGCCCGCAGGCGTAGCCAATACGCCAGCCCGTCATTGCATAATCTTTTGAAAAGCCGCCAAGCAAAACAGTACGATGCTTCAAGCCTTCATCCAAAGCTGGGAAGCAGACATGCTCAAAATCATAAACGAGGCGGTCGTAGATTTCATCAGAGACAACAATGAGATCATGTTTGTCTGCGATCTTCGCGATCTCCAACATCACTTCACGTGAAGCCACTGCGCCGGTTGGGTTGGATGGATAACCAATAAAAATAACTTTCGTGCGCGGTGTGATGGCCTTGCGAATATCATCAGGATCAATAGTGAAGTTGTTTTCAAGGCGCGCAGGAATTTCCACAGGCACGCCGCCCGCGAGGATCACCTCGGCCTGATACGAAACAAAACAAGGTGTGGGAATGATGACCTCGTCACCCGGTTCAAGAATGGCAGTGAAGGTCAGGTAAAGTGCCTCTGAAACTCCAACAGTGGCAACGATTTCATCTTCAGGGTTGTAATTCACTTTATATAATTTTTTTAAATTAGCTGCAACACCCTGGCGTAGTTCACGTTTGCCATGGTTGGATGTGTAATGCGTTTCGCCATTTTGCAATGAGCGAATCCCCGCATCGAGGATCGGTTTGGGCGTGGTGAAATCAGGTTCACCGATACCCAGCGAGATCACATCCTTCATGGTTGCAACAATATCAAAGAATTTGCGAATGCCGCTCGGCTTTAAATCAGCCACGCGCCGGGCCAATCGTGCTGTGTTACTAACTTCCTGCATTGAGCCTCCTACATGGGTTGTACGTGCCAATCATCTGAAATTTCCTGATATGTTAATTCAAAAGCCAAACCATTAATTGTTTTTACACGAAATCCTTTTTCAGCAGGCCCGTGCCAGCGTGCCAAAATTTCTGCGATCTCATAACGGTGTCCCTGCCAGATCAGCGAAAGCGGCCTCTCTGCGTATTCCGTATCGGATCTACACTCGACAACTTCCATGACTTATAGAACGATGGAACTGCTGTCACCGATATTTAATTGCATGACATGTCCATCGCCTCTTCCTTTAACTGTAGCCTGCACTCCGATCAACGAGCGACTCAGCGCCGCATCCTTGATCTCACAACCCGCCTCAAGAATACTCTCGGCAATACGGCTGTTCTCTATCTTGCAATCCGCGCCAATCGACGCATACGGCCCAATGGTTGAATTGCTGATCTCAGCGCTTTCATGGATGGATACCGGGTCTATGATCTCAACGTTTGAACGCTTGAACGTTGAGACGTTTGAGCCGCTCTTGCTTAACAAAATTTTATTCGTGTCCAAAGTCGCTTCGATCGTGCCGGTATCCAGCCAGGTGTTGATCTCGTTCGTGCGGACCTTCGCCCCATGTTCGATCATCAGCGTAATGGTATCTGTAAGAAAGTATTCGCCTTTGAGCATGATACCGCCTTCCATTTGCTCGTCGATCGCAGCTAGAAGTTTTTCCGAACTTTTGAAGTAATAACACCCCACAACTACCAGGTTGTTATCCATGCTCTGCGGTTTTTCGATGAAGCGCGTAACCCAGCCTTCATGATCTAACTCTGCCACCCCAAAGCGCCGCGGATCTGGCACCGGCATCACCCAGGCTACTCCATCCGCCTCCTCTTTTGCAAGGAAGGAAAAGTCGGTTTCCATGAGGGTATCTGAGAAACAAATGATCATGGGACCGCTCAAATATTCGCGTGATAAAGCCAGTGCATGCGATTGCCCTTTCATTTCATGCTGGACAACAAAATGTGCCTTCAACTGCGGATAGTTCTCTTTAATAAATGCAGGGACTTGCAATTCGCCGAGATATGGGCCAAGGATGAAAACATATTCAACGTTTTCAGGGTCGGGCAGGGTCTTGAACATATCCATCACGTGCTCAAGCGATGTTTTTCCAGCCACGCTGACAAGTGGTTTCGGCTTGCTCCATGTTTGTGGGCGCATCCGTGTACCCCAGCCAGCCATGGGAATTACGACTTTGAGTGATTCAGTCAATGACTTCCTCCAGTGTAATATTTCGCTTTTATTTTACCAAATGAAAAGGGTAGAGATTGTCTCCATACATCCTCTGGTTATTTTTGCAACTGTTCAAGCTTTTCCATTTGCTCTTCGATCAGGTCCACGTATATCTTCAGGGTTTTTGCATCGAAGGAGAACTTTGCTCCTGCCGCTTCAAATAACTCTGGCAGTGAGACGGTAGAGCCAAGCCCCAGTGCCCTGCGATAATCTGCAACGGCTTTCTTTTGATCCTTAAGTGCATTTGCCCATACCTGTACCGCGCCCAATTGGGCCAGTCCGTATTCTATATAGTAGAAAGGCAATGTATGGATATGTCCCTGGCGATGCCAATATGTCTTTTTTGCATCTTCGAGGTCGCTATAGTCGATCCCGTCCATAAAGCGATCCCATAATTCAGCCCACTTATTCTCGCATTGGATCGGGTCTGATCCATTTTCAGGGTTCTCATAGATCCAATGCTGGAAGGCATCCACCAATGCCATATACGGCCAGAAAGTAAGAATACCTTGAAGATGTTCGAGACGTGCGCGCGCAGCTTCACTTTCAGTATAAGAGCCGCCATGTTCCTTTGTGATATAAGGTGAACCAAGTAATTCCATCGCCATGGATGCCACTTCCGCGAATTCAGCAGGGACATACGCTTCAGAACGTTCATGAAAATACGGAATCACAGTTGCCTCAAAGGCATGAAAGGCATGACCGCCTTCGTGGAGTAGGGTGTCTATATCCTGGTGCGTGCCAGTATTACTCATGAAGATGAACGGTTTTTGACTGACACCATAGATCAGGTTGTATGCACCTGGCGCTTTGTTCCTGCGGCTTTCCAGGTCCAGCAGGTCGTTATCCATCATGGTTTGGAAATACTCGCCGAATTGCGGATCTACTTTTGTAAATATATCTTTTGCCTTCGATTTGAACTCATCCAATGTTTGATACGGTTTAAGCGGACTCTTGCCAGAAATGTCCACTATTTGATCCCAGGGACGCAGCGATTCGATTCCCAGCTTTTGCCTGCGCTTTTCATATATCCGCTTTACCGCAGGGACGACGACCTCTTCAATGGCTTTATGGAAAGTTTTGCAATCATTAGGTGAGTAATCAAAGCGAAACTTTTGCGCCCATGCGTAGTCACGGTAATTGGAGACCCCGGCATTTTTCGCGATCTTGAGCCGCACTGCCATAAATTTTTTCCAAAGAGCATTGATTGCCTTGCGATTCTTCAGTCTGGTTTCCACGGTTAATTTCCAGGCTTTCTCACGAATTGAGCGATCATTCTCCAGAAGTAACGGAAACATTTGCGATGCAGTGCGTTCTTCACCTTCCCATAGTGTGGTCTGCGCGCCAAGAATCTTGTTGTATTCAGCGTTTAATTTTTGCTCTTCAACAAGCAGGTCAAGATTAGCTTCGCGAAACAAATCTGCTTCGGCGCGCATCTTCTTAAGACCCATTTTGAAATTCCCGGGTTGCAAGTTGCTTGCCAGCAACATTTCTTTCAACTTTTGTTCTTCAGTCCGCGCTTGCGGCTGAACAGCTTCGACAAAGTGGTTGAAGCGTTTTTCGATTTCTTCATCAGCAGTATATTGGGTCGTGGCAACAAAGAGACGGGTATATTGCTCATCGAGTCTGTCTGCAAGCGCAGACCAGCCCAGCAGCCATTCATTCACGTTTTCAGTGGTTAATTTGGTTGATTGCAGGGCTTTGAAGTGCGGTTCGTAATCAGCCCATTCCATTGCAACAATAGCATTAGGTGTGGAGGGTAAATTTTTAAGCATGTGCAACTCCTTTGTGTTACTTGTAGATGAAAAACCCCAACAGAGCACCAGCAATCACCAGCCAGACAGGGTTGATCTCAGTTAATGTAAGTAAGGCAAATGCTGAAATCGCAATAAAAACCTTATCCCAATTTTGTACAAGACCATTTCCCCAACCCAGTTTGCTTACACTAAAAACGGAATACGCCATCACGTAGGTGGTCCATAACAACAAGCCGACAATGATCGGGCGCACAGCTTTCAACATGGCAATAACAGTTGGGCTGTCTTTGATCCCGAAAAAGAAAATTACCATAACCAGCATCAAAAAGGTCGTCGGTAGTATTGTGCCAGAGACCGCCGAGATCGCGCCCATTGCGCCAGCCATTTTATAACCAATATAAGCAGAAACCTGCGGAGCGATCGGCCCCGGCAACGCATTCCCTATCGCAAGCGCATCTGCGAATTCTTCAGTAGAGACCCAGCCCATATTGACCGACTCACGCTGCATCAGTCCCATGGATGCGGGACCACCGCCCCATGAAAACAACGCAACACGTGAGAACACAATGAACAAACTCCAGAGTACGCTCATTTTCTTTTACCATTCTCCAAATCGAGGTTGAAGAATTCCCTTCTGATATTCATCAAGACGCAGCCGATGAGAAGGAAATAGTCCTTCAGGTAATTCATGCATCGAGAAGGCGCGTAATTCTGCGATCTCCCCATCGGGCTTGCCAATAAATGAGAAGTCTCTACATATAAATACAATGGTGTGGTCGGTTTTCCAATCAATAAAACTTGTGTACGCGCCCATCAAAGTTACATCCCCGAGCTGCGCGCCAGTTTCTTCAAGCGCCTCACGCCTTGCGGCCTGTTCAAGAGTTTCATCTCGTTTTAATCCACCGCCCGGCATGAACCAGCCTTGGATATAGGTGTGACGTATCAGCCATACTTTATTATCCTGTATCATCAGGGTTCGCACGCCCATTCGCACAGGTTGAAATATAAAGCAATATAGTTTATATCCAAGATAAAGCAGGCGGAAATACATTTATGCATGTCCCAATATCGGGTGTGGTTGATAGGATTCTTCAAGCTGTTTGATTTCCTCTTCGGAAAGTTTAATCTCCAGCGC
>JAYVUA010000095.1:0-52741 GCA_043788255.1 Anaerolineales bacterium
CGCACGAGGCATTACAGGGCTTATCGCCCCGCCAATACGCAATTCAAAATGCCTGATTTTGTCTATTTATCTTTGGTATATAAAATGGGTACTTGACACATCCTGATGGAATTTATCTGGTTGAAACGGGTCAAAAAATCGTAGAGGGTTTTTCTGCCACAGAAGAGTATCGTGCATATAGCGGTAAATATTTTTTGGTAATTGGATGGGTTTACGATGGCACCAGCGTGATCTATTCTGGACATATTTGCCTATTTGAGATAAATTTATTTGAGGGCGCCGGATGTTTCATAAAAATACCTCAACCTGTGTTGAAGCTCAAAGTTCCGCAAGAGTATTTGCTATCCTCATCACCATAATTTATTTAGTAGTTTAGCATTCCATGAAACTTCTATATAACGCGACTGTTCACACACTCGGTAAATCCCATCCACAAGCCTTTGCTGTTTTAATTGACGGCGCACGTATCCTTGCTGTGGGTGAGAAGAGTGATTTGGAATCCCTTGCGCACGGCAAAGTAGAAAACTTGGATATGAAAGGCAAAACTATTTTGCCTGGATTAACCGATGCGCATTTACACATTCAGCATTATGCGCTTTCACTCACAAAGATCGATTGCGAAACAAAAACTAAGCAGGAATGTCTGAATCGGGTGGCCGAGCGAGTAAAAAAAGCAAAACCTGGCGAGTGGATTCTGGGTCACGGCTGGAATCATAACGAATGGACTAGGAATGGGGAGTGGCCCACAGCAGTTGAGTTGGATGTCATTTCGCCGAATAACCCAGTCTATCTGACAGTCAAATCATTACATGCCGCGTGGTCAAATACTGCTGCGCTAAAACTTGCCAATATCACAAACTATAGTTCTGACCCAAAAAACGGTGAAATTCAAAGAGATGCCTCGGGCAAACCGACAGGCATTTTGCTTGAGACCGCCATGCAATTGGTGGCTGATATCATTCCATCTCCAACCATAAATGAAATTGAAACTGCGATTGAAAAAGCACAACCCATTTTGTGGAAAATGGGTCTGACGGGTATTCATGATTTTGACCGCCGCGATGCTTTTATGGCACTGCAAAACTTAAATGCGAACAGAAAATTAAAGCTGCGCGTCAACAAAAATATTCCTGTTGAAAGCGTTGAGCACGCGAATGTGCTGGGTTTGCGAACAGGTTTCGGCAATGACTGGTTATGGATCGGCTCGGTCAAAGCTTTTATGGATGGAGCACTCGGTCCGCATACTGCTGCGATGTTTCAGCCTTATTTGGGTGATGGTGAAAATCGCGGTATCCTAAATATGGATGGCGAAGAATTGTTTGAGCATTGCCGCAAAGCTGCAGATGTTGGTTTGAGTATGACCGTCCATGCGATTGGCGATCGCGCAAATCATGAAGTGTTGAATGCATACGAACAGCTTCGCAATTATGAAAAAGAAAAAGGCCTGCCGCATTTGCGCCATCGTATTGAACACGTACAAATTTTGCACCCTGATGATGCGCCGCGTCTTGCGCAGCTCAATGTGATCGCATCCATGCAGCCGCTTCACGCGCCCTCCGATATGTTGGCCGCTGATCGATTTTGGGGAGATCGTTCCGCGCTTGCTTATGCCTGGCGCACTCAGTTGAATCACGGTGCGCATATTGCTTTTGGATCAGATGCTCCGATAGAATCGCCCAATCCATTTTTAGGATTGCATGCCGCTGTTACTCGACGAAGAGCAGACGGTTCACCCTCCGCCGATGGCTGGTACCCCGAACAAAAATTGACCATGGCTGAAGCATTGTTCGCTTATACTGTAGGTGCTGCCTATGCCGCCAATGCAGAACACCGCCTTGGTAAAATTGCACCAAATTATCTAGCAGACTTGATCGTACTGGATCAGGATATTTTTTCTGTGAACCCCAATGAACTTCTGACGATGAGCGCCAGTTCGACAATGGTCCATGGTGAGTGGGTCCTGGAGAGTTAACTTATGTCACAAACCCTGCCAAAATTAACGCCTGAAATGCTGATTCCCCGCATGGGTGAATATCTGGTTCAGAAGGGACTGATCAGCGAAGACAACCTGCGTACAGCGCTGGCTTATCAGCAGGAACAAATAACCAAAGGCAAACCATATCTACTGGGTCAGGCCCTAATGGATTTGAAAATGCTCGACCGTGATGCGCTGGATCAGGTGGTGACAGAGCAGCTCATCCAATTGCGTTCTGCACTGCAATCGTCACACCGCACGCTAGAGCAGCGAGTCAAAGAACGCACATCAGATTTGAACGAAGCATTGCAAAGGCTTTCTGAATTAAGTCAAATGAAAGCCAACTTTGTAGCTAATATTTCACACGAATTGCGTACACCGCTTACTCACGTAAAAGGTTATCTTGAGTTACTGGTCACAGAATCATTGGGCGCGATCTCTAGTGAGCAAAAACATGCCATACAGGTCAGTCAACGATCAACGACAAAGCTCGAAAGCATAATCGAGGATCTCATTATGTTCTCACTCGCCTCACGCGGTGAGATGAGCATGAAGCTGAATAAAGTGGATATTCGTCGAATCGTCTCCCTTGCAGCTACGTCCGCTTCAAGTAAAGCAGAGGAGCGCGGCGTGCAGGTCTTTGTGGCCGCCCCTGAAAATATCCCTGCGGTACAAGCAGACTCCGAAAAGATCGGCTGGGTGGTGAATCAACTCCTTGATAACGGTATCAAATTTACCCCGTCGGGTGGAAGCGTGGTTATTAAACTTAAAGAAGAAGGCAGCAGCCTGATCGCGATTTCAATTGCAGATACAGGTATTGGTATTCCATCCACCAGATTGAATGAAATATTTGAACCCTTCCATCAATTGGATGGAACTTCAACACGAAGTTACGGGGGGACTGGGCTGGGGCTTTCCCTTGTCCGTCAGATCATTGAAGCTCATGGTTCATTGTTGGAGGTTCAGTCTGTGGAAGGAAAAGGCTCCACTTTCAAATTTCCATTATTGGCAGTGAGGGAATAAAAATGGACACAAAAACTCTCTCCCTTTTGCACGATATATTTCAGGAAGTTCAACAAAAGCAGGATTGGAAAACTGCATTGGATACCTTGTTCGTATCTTTGCGCAGTTATTTTGTATTTGATAATGTTGCCATCTACCTTGGAGATCCTCAAACAAAAGGAATGGAAGTAACTTATGCCCGTGCTGTAGGCCGTGGAAAAACTGCTGAGGCCGATGGAGTTTGGGGAGAAAGTGTTGCGAGCGAGGTGTTTGCAACAGGGAAGATGGTTTTAAAGGAAACAAAACGTGATGTTGAAAGTACGAACCGTATGGATTTGGCATACCTGTTGGGGTTTCCGTTATACGTTGGCTCCAAGCTAAGCGGTGCCTTGTTGTTTGTTCGTTTTGGCGGGCCGGAATACTCCGAGTTACATATTCAAACTGCGTCTCTGCAGGCGTTTTGGGCTGCGGCATTGATTGAGCGCAGAGATTTGCAGGATGCGCGCACCGAGTTGGATTCTGTGCAGCGCCAAATGCGATTGCAGGATGATTTTGTTTCCACTATTTCCCATGAATTACGGACACCGCTGGGGTTTATTAAAGGTTATAGCACCAGCCTCTTAAGGCAGGATACAACCTGGGATGAAAATACCCAGCGAGAGTTCCTTACCATTATCGATGAAGAAGCTGATCGTCTGACTCGATTGATCGAAGATATGCTTGAGTCTGCGCGATTGCAAAGCAAAACTCTGCAATTTAAATTTTCCCCCATTAGAATTGATGCAATTTTGCGCGATGTGGCAACTCGAATCAATACCCATCACCCGGAATTGAAAATTAATTATGCCCCAAGCCAGCAGCCTCTGCCCTCGATTCGCGGAGATGGTGTGCGTATTTCACAAGTTTTTGAAAACCTCTTTAGTAATGCGATAAAGTATGCCCCGAATTCTGAGATCAATATTTCCATTGTGGCAGATGATGAAAAGGTTCGCGTCTCATTCACGGATGAGGGTGAGGGTATTTCGGAAGAATATCTTCCATTTGTTTTTGAGCGGTTTTACCGCGTGCCGGGAGAACGGATTGTAAAAGGCACAGGTTTGGGACTTTACATTTGCAAACAAATTGTTATGGCACATCATGGTAATATTTGGGTAGAGTCAGTGTTGGACGAGGGCACAACCTTTTTTGTTGAGCTGCCCATAAACCCAACGCTTTGACCAGTATTCATCTTTTCATTTTGAAGGAGATCAAATGGCTAAGCGTATATTGATCGTGGATGATGAACCTCGTTATTTGCGCCTTTTGGAAGCGAACCTGCGCACAGAAGGCTATGAGGTTACAACTGCACAAGATGGGTTGCAGGCATTGGATGTGTTTTCAGCGCAACCGATAGACCTTGTGTTGATGGACGTAATGATGCCGCGCCTGGACGGGTTTGGAGCGTGTCAACGTTTACGCGAATTTTCAAATGTACCTATCGTAATATTGACAGCCCGCGGCGAAGAACAGGATCGTGTCCGTGGGCTTGATTTGGGTGCAGATGATTATCTGGTCAAGCCATTTTCGGCAACTGAATTATTGGCACGTGTTCGTGCAGTTTTACGACGGGCGCAGCCTGTTGCTGAAACAGGCTCGGCGCGATTCTTTACACATGATGATCTCAAGATCGATTTTGCCCGTGCTGAAGTTTGGCGCGGTGAAGATGCGGTTTCACTTTCAGCCACTGAATATAGGCTTTTGCTTCAATTTGCACATAACATAGGCAAGATCCTTACATCAGAGGATTTATTAACCAGTGTCTGGGGTGCGGAATACAAGACCGATAAGGAAATTTTGTGGGTAAGCATTGCGCGCCTGCGCCAAAAGCTGGAAGTGGATGCTCATAGCCCCCGTCATATTGTTACGCGTTCCGGGTTGGGATACTTGATGCCGCCCACCGAATCTTAGTTTTGACCTGTGAGTTGATTCGCGTGAAGTAGTATTGCCATGCCTGTTAGGCAGGCAAGACGACTTTTTGGAGATTGCTTCGTTGGGGAAAGCGTCTTTTTCGCAAAGGCATCGTTAATTTTCGAATAGACTGTTGGCAGCGACTCTATATGTTGTGTATATTAAATCGTGCGATGGCGTTTCAGGAATCAGCAAAAGAGATGTCTACTCTTGTACAAAAATCACGGGCGGTATAAATTTATAATATGGAGAAATACAATGACAATCGAATATGATGAAAAAGGGAAGTTCTATACCGATGTCGTTACGAAATTGCCTGTCTCGGCTGTTATACAAACTGTTACTCATTTGATCCGTGGGTTTATTCATATCCGCCAGGGCGAGCGAATAAAGAATGAACTTGAACGGGATGAAATGTTCATCGCTGTAACCAATGCTGTTGTCCATGATGCCGAGGATAAGCCGCTCTTTAGTACGCCTTTTATGGCTGTTCAACGTGCACAAATTGTTTGGGTTTTTCCTTCTGAAGAAGAACCACATCAGGATGCAAGCTAATGTCAATGCTTAATACAGCAGGTTCAACCCGTTTTACCAGCCAGGATCTCTTGCGCTTAAAGAAATACCTTGCTGATAATCTTTTGCGAAGCCTTGAAATGGAGGACGTCGCGGTAGATCAACGGAATGCTTATTTGCAGCAGCAAATTACCCAAATTTATGAGCAGACACAACTTAAACTGCCTGATGATCTGCGTAAGCAAATATTTAGCCAGGTATTAAATGATCTATTGGGTTTTGGACCAATACAATCATTGCTTGACGATGATGAAGTTACAGAGATCATGGTTAATGGACCGAAAAAGATTTTCGTTGAGAAAAAAGGCCAGCTCACAAAGAGCAATGTCACGTTTGATGATGACGATCATGTGTTGCGCATTATTGACCGTATCATCCTGCCGCTTGGGCGTCGTGTTGATGCAGATTCGCCTACTGTTGACGCGCGCTTGCCTGATGGGTCTCGGGTTAATGCTGTAGTGCGCCCTGTTGCAATCGATGGCCCATCCATAACCATTCGAAAATTCCGCAAGGATAAATTGCAAGTGTCAGATCTGGTGAAGTTTGGTTCGATGACTGAACAAATGGCGGAGTTTTTAAGAGCCTGTGTAAAAGCGCGGTTTAATATTATTATCTCTGGTGGTACGGGGTCAGGTAAAACTACTTTATTAAATGTAATGTCTGGGTTTATCCCCGAAAACGAACGTATTATTACAATTGAAGACGCTGCTGAATTACAGCTTCAGCAGGACCATGTGATGCGAATGGAAACAAAAGCTGCCAATGCAGACGGCCGGCATGCTGTAACCATCCGTGAGCTGGTTAAAAATTCTCTTCGTATGCGACCAGATCGAATTGTCGTTGGGGAAGTGCGTGGTGCCGAGGCGCTGGATATGCTGCAAGCCATGAATACAGGCCATGATGGTTCATTAACTACCGTACATGCCAATACTCCCCGTGATGCCCTCTCCCGTATTGAAACGCTTGTGCTCATGGCAGGCATGGACTTACCCCTAAAAGTTGTCCGTCAGCAGGTCTCTTCAGCAGTGGACTTGATCGTACAGCAAACCCGTCTAAAAGATGGCCAGCGTAAGGTCACTGCTGTAACTGAAGTGGCTGGGATGGAAGGTGACATTATTATATTAAGTGACATTTTCAAGTTTAACCAAAGCGGCGTAACGACAGATGGAAAAGTGCTCGGCGAAGTGAATGCAACGGGCATTCGACCCAACTTTACACCACGGCTTGAAGCGGCTGGATTTAAACTCGGTGCAGAAGTATTCGCTCCAAAGTTATCTGCCAACCAAAGCAATCGGCGTTGAAACACTCTGCTATAATCTAGGCAAATAACCATTAAGAGGTCTTATGACGAATGCTCAAATAACGATCCGTGAAAAGAAATTAGGCTTGCTAATTCGGGATGCCCGTATGGCAGAACGCCGCAGCATAAAAGAGTGCGCAGATGCGATTGGCATCAAGCCTGGTTTGTTCCGTGCCTATGAAGAGGGACGCCGCGCACCCTCCCTGCCCGAACTTGAAACTCTTGTTTATTATCTTAAGCTTCCAATTTCACATTTTTGGGGTAAGGAAACCAAATCTGATTCATCTTCCCCCGCAGAGTTACTGGATACATCGCGATTGATTGCATTGCGTCAACGCATGATCGGTGCATTGTTGAGACAGGAACGTAATAATGTAAATATGTCCATCCGGCATCTTGCAAATGAGACTGGTATTTCCCCGGCCCGTTTGAAGGCCTATGAGTTGGGCGAACGTGCGATCCCTGTACCTGAATTGGAAAGCATTCTTACCATTATGAGCAGCCGCGTTGAAACTTTCTTTGACCAGAGCGGCCCAGTAGGGCAGTGGATGACAAGTCAACGCGGGCTGCAAAAGTTTATTGAACTGCCAGAGGAAATGCAGAACTTTGTTTGTCAGGCAGTGAACCGCCCCTATATTCAACTTGCCATGAAGCTCAGTGACATGTCGCGTGAAAAGTTGCGCTCAGTTGCTGAAGGCTTGCTTGATATTACTCTCTAGATTCTTATTAGTTAATCTGGAAAAACAAAGATGACACCTGAACCTGCTCAACTCGCTGAACAAGGCAAGAAGGCTTTTGAAAATAAAAAATTTGATGATGCCATCGAATTATTTAACCAGGCGGCTCAAGGTTATACATCAGAGCGCTCAGAGTTAATGGCCGCGGAAATGATGAATAATATGAGTGTGGCTTTGCTGCAAGCGGGCAAACCACAGGAAGCCCTTAATGCGGCCCAGGAAACAGACAAGGTGTTTGCTGGTGTAAATGATCTTAAACGCCAGGGCATGGCATTGGGGAATCAAGCTGCTGCTCTTGAAGGCCTTAATCGTTATGATGAGGCGATTGCAGTATATGAAAGTTCTGCTGAATTGTTTGCAGAAGCTGGTGAAGGTGACTTGCGCTCCATGGTGATGAAATCTGCGGCGGCAATCAAATTAAAGACAGGCAAGATCACCGAGTCAGCTTTTAAGATGATGGGTTCCCTGGATGTTAAAGATAACCCAAGTGTTTTTGAACGAATATTGAAATTCTTCCTTCGATTTGTAAAATGATAAATGTTCGTCTGCAGGTTCGGCGCGCTGTCGCAGAAGATCAACGCGAGCTCTCCAACCTTCTCATGTACGAGGCCAACAGTCATCGTCATTTGGATTGGCGTTCTCCGCTTGACTGGCTGGGTTCTTCGAATTATTGGGTCTTGGAAGATAATGGTCATATCCTCGCCGCGTTAGCCTGCCCGGCAGATCCGCCTCGCGTAGCTTGGATTCGTGTATTTGGATATTCCCCGCATATTTCCGGGGCTGAAGCCTGGTCTGCTCTTTGGGATGCAGCTCGTCATGAAATTAATTATGCAAATTTGAAAATGCAAGTTGCGACGATCGCAGTTAAGCAGTGGTTTCAAAACTTTGTTCTTTCCAGTGGTTTTGACCTAAAACAAAATATTGTTTTGCTGCAACTTATGACCGATAACATTACATCCTTTGCTGTGCCAAAGGATATCCGAATTCGCCCCATGCGCACGGAAGATATGCCGGCTGTGGAAAAAATTGACCTTGCTGCGTTTGGCTGGTTTTGGCATAACACAGCGGATGCTCTTGAGCGGGCGCGCTTACAAGCGCTCAACGCCACTGTTGCAGAAGATGATTCAGGTGTGATCGGATACCAGCTGAGTACCGGGAATCCGCTTGGGGCGCACCTTGCCCGTCTCGGGGTCCAACCTGAAGCGCAAGGCCGGGGTGTAGGAACAGCGCTCGTGAGCAGCCTGATTCAGCAGCTTGGCGCCAGTCAATTGAGCAGGCTTTCAGTCAATACGCAGGATGATAATTTTGCATCATTGTCATTGTATAAAAAACTTGGATTTGTTCGTGCAGGCGAATTTTTTCCTGTTTTTGTTTACCCAACGAATATGGATGCTGAATGACTGAGATAAATTTTCCAGCTCGAATCATGCGAAGATTCGTAGAGACTTTATCGTTGGAACTGGGCCATGATACATTTTCTGCGGTACTTTCAAATGCGGGGCTGCCGGAAGAATGGGCACACCCCGCACACTTCGTTGCGTTGGATGATACTCAAATTGCTCAGGCTTATTCACGACTGCAATCGGCTTTGCGTACTTATTATGGCCGCGGCGCTCGCGGTATATTATTGCGGATCGGTGCAAAACTTTGGACGCATTTATTGGATGATTCAGCGTTGGGTCTCAAGGCTCAAGCTGTTTTTATTCGTGGAATTCCAAAGCTTTTGAGACGTAAACCTACCCTTGAATTATTAGCTCGAATTTTGAGCGCCGAACCTGGAAGTGTAACGATTCATAACCTGGACCAGGACCTGCTCCTCGTTGACCAGGCATCTCCCACCACTTTGAATCAATCTGAAGGTGCCCCGATCTGCTTTGTGACCTTTGGCCTGATTCGTGAAAGTTTGTTTTGGGCCGACGGCCAGGTATATGATATTGAAGAACGCGCCTGCCGGGCTTTCGGTGCGCGCCAATGTGAATTCAAAATCACCATTGGAGGGTGACATGAAAAATATTGAAACAAGCTGGAATGCTTTTGACGGATTGGATATTTTTGCCCAAAGCTGGGAGCCTACTGTTTTACAGCCCAAGGCAGTGGTATGCCTTGTACACGGTTTGGGCGAACATACATCGCGTTATGCGCATGTTGCCGAAGCATTTGGCAAGGAAGGCTTCATTCTCTTTGGCGCAGATTTGCGCGGTCATGGCCGTTCGGGCGGCCTACGGGGACATGCATCCTCCGTTGAAGATTTCATGAAAGATATTGATATGTTGCTTGAACAGGCTGCTACACTTTATGCTGGGTTGCCGATCATTCTGTATGGACACAGCCTTGGTGGAATTCTTGTTTTGCATTACAGCTTGCTGCGCAAGCCAAAAATCAAAGGGGTCATCGCCACCAGCTCTGGTTTGCGTACTGCGTTAGAAGATCAACCGTTAAAAATTGCCATGGCAAAGGTCCTCGGCTCAATTATTCCAACTGTATCGATAGCAAGCGGGTTGGATGCAAATGCCATCTCCCGCGACGAAAAAGTGGTTCAGGTTTATCAAAGCGACCCCCTTGTTCATGATAAAGTTTCACTAGGTTTTGGGAAAACTATGATCGGTGTAGTTGCCTGGACTTTGGCACACGCAAGCGAGTTTCCTCTTCCTCTTTTGCTCCTGCATGGCAAGGCAGACGCGATAGCATTCCCCTCTGGCAGTATTGAATTTGCCGCCGCTCTGAAGGATAAATGCACGATCGTGCTCTGGGATGATGCATACCATGAGCTGCATAACGAGCCTGAAAAGGACAAAGTCTTCAAAACGATGACCCTCTGGATGGATGCACGATTGCGCGAATAAATAAAATAAGAACCTATTAACCCTTTACTGGACAAATCCATTTTCACATGGCACAATTTACCGCCATCAAATTCGAATTACAGGAGTCAGAATGAGTAATACAAAAGATATGAGCAAACGGCAAATGCGCCGTGATCAGATACGCCGCAAGGAGCAACGCGGAAGGTGGGTAGGAATTGGTCTTATTTCCCTGGGAGCGATTGTAGTTGCCCTTTTGTTTATTTACCCGAACTTCAAGCCAGTTGGCGCGATCAATCAGCCTGAGGTGGTTAGCCGCACTACTGCAAAATTTAATGCAGTTGGAAACCCAGATGCTCCCATTAAGCTTGAAGAATATTCAGATTTTCAATGCCCTTATTGTGGCAGATTCACCAAAGATACTGAAGCTAAATTACTGGAAACCTATATTGCTGATGGAACAGTTTACTTTGTCTATCACACCTTCGGCGAATTTATCGGTTCCGAATCTGCCAGTTCGGCTGAAGCGGCTTATTGTGCCGGTGACCAGGAGAAATTTTGGGAAATGCATGATATTATTTTCGCCAATCAAGGCGGTGAAAATGCTGGTGCCTTTACCGATGTCCGTTTGAAAGCCTTTGCAGAAAAGGTTGGACTGGACATGACCAAATTTAATTCCTGCTACAGCGGCAAAAACTATAGTGATCTTATTTTCAAGGATGGTAAAGACGGGCTTGCAGCAGGAGTTAAAGCCACCCCTTCGTTTGTCATGTCTTATACTGTGAACGGAGAGCTTAAGTCCAAGCTGATTGAAGGCGCATTGCCTTATGATTCCTTCAAACAGGAATTTGATGCGGCTCTTGCTGAAATGGGAAAATAATAATTTTTAAATATCAAAAAAGACACAGTCAAATTGCTGTGTCTTTTTTGATTCTTGTTAATTTCATTTGCTGATTATTCCTCTTTGACACTATTTCTATTCACGATGCCTTGTTGCCATGCATATACAGCCACCTTTGTACGGTCGGCAAGGTGTAATTTACTTAGGATGTTGCTCACATGTCCTTTTACTGTATTCTCACTAATTACCAGTTTGTCTGCAATCTGACTGTTGGTAAGGCCGTTTGCGATCAGTTTCAATACATCCGTTTCTCGGTCAGTCAATTCTGTAAATAATGGTGGCTCTTCACCGTTCTCGCCGCGTATATTTTGGAGCACGCGTGCAGCCACGCGTGGATGCAGAGTAACTTCGCCTTGAACAGCACGATGTAATACATCTGCCAGTTTTTCCATTTTCATGTCTTTCAGAATATAAGAGATTGCGCCTGCCTTTAAAGCAGGGAAGATGTGTACATCCTCGTGATAGGAAGTAAGTACAACTACCTGTGTACGCGGGCTGACCTGCTTAATATGACGCGTAGTTTCAATGCCATCCATGCCAGGCATGATCAGGTCGAGTAGAACGATATCGGGGATTAATTCGCTCACCAAAGTAAGCGTCTCTTCTCCTGATGCGGCTTCGCCGACAACATGGAAATCAGAGATCGTTTCAAGATAGGAACGAATCCCATTGCGCACCACTTCATGGTCGTCTGCGATCAATATGCTTGTGCGATGATGTTTCATAACTTAAATACTCCTGTTCAGCCTTTAATAGGTAATTGAACTGTAACGTGTGTTCCCTGCCCGGGTGAGCTTTGAATTTGAATAGTACCGCGAATGCCGCCAATTCTTTCGCGCATGGAGCGAAATCCCATACCTTTTGCCTTCTGGTTCATATCGAATCCGCTTCCATCATCAATGACTGTTACTTGTAATGAATCTTTATTATATACCAGTGAAATATCCACTTTTTTTGCCTTGCTATGACGCGATACATTGGCCAGGGCCTCTTGAATAAAACGATAAATAGCTTGCTCCACTTCGAGCGGAAGTTTGCGTTCATTTTGGACCGTGAGATTGATGACTGCATCGTTGCGATTTTTCCACTCGAAGACATATTCCCGCAAAGTTGTAGGGAGCCCTTTTTCTTGTAAAGCAATGGGATATATTTCCTGAATCAGAAATGTCAGTTCCTGGATCACTTCATAAACAAGGGTTTCGGCCTCTTTCAAATGAGGCTTCACTTCGTCAGGTTTTGTTTTTATAATACCGTTTGCAGTGCCAAGCTGTGCAAGGGCTGCGAATGCTTTTTGTTTAGCGCTATCATGCAGGTCACGTGCGAGGCGGTTACGTTCTTCCATCACTGCCAGATCCTTGGTCTGTTCAAATAGCTGCATGTTGGCAATGGAAAGGGCTGCCCGCGTGACAAGCGCACTAAACAGGCGAACTGTTTCATCATTTAATGCATTTGGACGCGTGTACGCCACATTGAATACGGCAATCACAATGCCGTCAACCACGATCGGGAAGTGTCCAAAGGATTGAATACCTTCTTTTCGAATAACAGTCTGAATATCTCCCCTAAGTTTTTCCAGTTTCACGTCCAATACGATAACTGGCACACCTGTCTTCATCGTCTGGCCGACCAGCCCTTCACCTTCGTGAAAATTCAACGCGTATAAAGTTTCCTGGCGAAACCCATGACTTACGCGAGGCAGAATCTTGTCTTGTTCCGGGCTCCAGGCAAAAACCACGCTGCGATCTGCTTTCAGCATGGATACAGAAACATCGACCAAGGTTTGGAATACCTGAATAATAGTGACATTTCGAATGATCCTTTCATCAGCTTGATATAAGGCTTCGATCTCACCGGTGCGTTTTTCGAGGTCTGAGGTTCGTTTTTTGACAAGGCGCTCAAGTTCGCGGTTGCGTCCTTCAATACTTTTTACACGCCAGCCATACCCGCCGGTGATTGCTGCCGCAAGCAGCAACAAAAGCAAACTTCGGAACCACCATGTTACCCAGAAGGGTGGAATCACCGTAATTTTTATTGAAAGCCCATCATTGTTCCATATACCATCACTATTTGACCCCAGTAATCTTAGTGTGTATGTGCCTCCGGGTAGATTTGTATACCTTCCATTTCGTTGAGTCCCAATTCTATTCCAATTAGATTCGAAATTTTCCAGAGTATATGCATACTGGTTTTTAGCAGGCTGCCCATATGCGAGTGCCGTGAATTCAAACTCAAATGAATTCTGAGGCCAATTGAGTATAATTTCCTTCAGGCTTTCAGGCGGAGTTGACCCCGAAATTGGATTTCCATCCTGCGTGAGGGATTTAAGCACGATCTTTGGCGTAATGGGGTTTTCGTTTATCTCATTTGGTGAGAAGATATTAAAACCGTTTATGCCGCCGAAATATAAATTCCCTTTGTTGTCTTTTGCGAAGGCACCCTGATTGAATTCATTACTTTGCAGGCCGTCACTGGTTGTAAAATTGCGGAAGCTTTTGGTGTTGGGGTTAAATCGGGAAATGCCGAAGTTGGTACTTAGCCAAAGATTGCCGCCTGAATCTTCAAGGATGCCATAAATGACATTATTAGGCAGCCCGTCCTTTTCAGTAAACTGTGTGAAACTGTTGGTCTTCGGTTCGTACCGGTTTAACCCGCCTCCTGTGGTGCCAATCCATAGCACACCTGAATGATTAATATATAAGCTTAATATCGAATCGCTTCCCAAGCTGGTGGAATCATCCGGGTTATTTAAGTACCCTGTGATTTGCCCATTATTCGGGTCGAATCGTTTTAGGCCATCATCAAAGGTGCCAATCCAAAAATTGAAATCCTGGTCTTCAAGAATCGTTGTAACCTGATTGTTATTAAAGTTGTTTGCCGTACCTTCTTCAGCTTCGTAATAAACAAAAGTTTGCGATTGGGGTTCAAATTGATCAAGACCGCGGCTGGTGCCTATCCAGATTACGCCAGTATGATCTTCATAGATCGTATAAACAGGAACGCCGGATATACTGCCAGGGTTGCTATAATCAGGAAAAAAGTGGGTAAAAATCCCGGTATCAGGATTTAGACGATCTAACCCGCGCGTAGTTCCAATCCAAAGAGTCCCCTGGCTATCCAGCATTAAAGCTGTGATTTCGTTTGTACTGATGGAGTTCGGATTATCAGGATCGTGCTCATAGTGTCTAAACTGGTTGGCGATGGCATTAAACCGATTTAATCCCGAACCGAATGCGCCGATCCAGGCCGTGCCATTGTTCCCGATCACAATTGGCATGACGAAGTTGCCGTTCAAGCTGTTTGGATCATCCGCGTTGGTTCGATAATAGGCAAAGTAATCCTGCTGGCGGTTGTATTTATTCAGGCCGCCGCCGTATGTTCCGACCCATAAAACATAACTGCTGTCTTCGAAAATGGTAAAAACTGTATCGTTTGAGAGAGTGTTGGGTATGGACGGCTGGTGCATGTGGCGAATAAATTTTTCACTGTGCTCATCATAGCGATTAAGTCCGTTATTTGTTCCGATCCAGATACCGTTTGATCTGTCCTGATAAATGGCGTTGATGGTGTTTCCGCTGATGCTGTCTTTATCTTCTGGGTTATTTACAAAACGGCTAAAATACTGGCCTTTTGTTTCTGAATAATTTAACCCATTTGCTGTTCCAACCCATAAATTATTGTTTTTATCGAGGAGAATGCTCATAATGCGGTTACTTGAAATACTGGTGTATACATCCTCGTAATGTTTGAAGATGGTAAATTTATTTTCAGTTGGGTTGTAAAAATCGAGTCCGGCATCTTGTGTGCCGATCCATAAATTTCCATTTGGGTCCGAAACGAGCGCGCTGATCCAATTGCCGCTTAGAGAAACCGAAGATTCCAATGATGCAGTAAAGTGTTTGATTTTCTGGGAACTGTAATCCAGAAAATCAAGGCCGTCCTCTGTCCCTATCCAGATCCCATTTTTGCCAGCACTCAGTGCTGTGACGTGGTTGTGGCTAATGCTGTTTTCGCTTTTTGCATTATGCAGAAAGTGTATGAAGGATCCCGTTTGTGGATCGTAGCGATTTAATCCCCCGAGACGTGTGCCTATCCATAAATACCCATGCGGATCTTCTACAAGGGCAGTGATCCAGCGGTCGCTTAGGCTGTTTGGGTTTTCCGTATCTGGTTTATATATTTTGAAATTGTACCCATCATAGCGATTGAGGCCATCTTCGGTGCCGACCCATAAAAATCCTTTAGCGTCCTGCATAATTACATTCACTACGCTTTGAGAGAGCCCTTCTTCGAGGCTGAATTGCTCGAAGCGGATATTTTGGCTATAGGGTGTATCAGCTAGAAAATAATTTGATTGGGGTGAGTCAGTTTGAGGCGCAGGAAAAGAGGCGGAAGAGAGCGGTTTAGGTGTAATTACAGGGCTTAATTGCCCACAGGAGCTGGTTAGCAGGGTTAAGAAAAAAGTCGCAACGATAAGGTGTTTGTGCATGGTTAAGTCTAATTATATGCAGTTTATGCCTGCATCGCCTACATGATTACCCCTCCCATGGAGGGGTTTTTTTTATGAATTTGAATTGGAATAAACGCAGTAGAGAATGATGGGAGAACCATTCAATCTTCGGGGGGAAGACACTTACACGGACGCATGACATTTATCCATAGAGTTTGTATCATTCAATCAATGTTTAGCGGACAGGCTTCTCTCCTCACAAGAAAGCAGACCGCAATTAATCGGTGAGGCGGATGTCAGAAATATGTACTGGCTTCCGCCTCGCTCCGCATCAAATGCAAGAATCAAGGAGGTGGTTTGTAAAGTTATTTGTTTTTGTTTATTGAAGTTTTTTCATATTGATCATAAGGAGATTAGAGAATGAAACTCAAAAAAATATTTGCAGTAATAAGTCTATTGATTGTTTTCAGCATGATGTTGGCTGCCTGTCAGCCAGCTACAGCAGAAGCGACCAATATGCCGGCGACTGAGGCTCCCGTTGCTACCGAAACTGTTACAGCCACTGAAGCGCCTGCAACAACAACGAGCCGTCACGGCGGCTGGCTGGATGAAATCGATGTGTCTGTAGTATCTGGTGATTCGGCAATATCACAACTTCAGGCTGGCACGATCGATTATTTTTCGTTTGGACTTGCTTCTGATGTATACCCTGCAATTAAAGAAGCGGGTCTTTCCACCACTCAATCGTTTGGTAGCTACTACGGCATCAGTTTGAACCCTGCAGTTTTTACTGATACAAAAGTGTTGAATCCTTTCTCCAACCGAAAAATACGTGAAGCAGTTAACTGGTTGGTTGACCGTAACTATATTAATCAGGAAATTTATGCAGGCGGCTCTCTGCCAAAGTTATTCCCGGTTACTACGCAGTTGGTGGAATATACCAACTTGATCGATACTGCCCGCGCGCTCGAAACCAAGTATGCCTATAACCTCGACAAGGCAAAGGAAGTGATCGATGCCGAAATGCCCGGCATGGGCGCCGAACTTGGTGCGGATGGGAAGTGGCAATTCAATGGTGCGCCCGTTTCCCTGGCTTTTTTAATCCGCTCTGATGGTGATGGCACACGCAAGCCCATCGGTGATTATGTGGCCAACCAATTGGAAAGTGTCGGGTTTACCGTGGATCGTCAATACAAGACCTCTTCGGAGGCATTTCCCATTTGGCTGGGAACAGTAGCTGCTGATGGACAATGGAGCATGTACACAGCGGGTTATATCCCTGCTGGGTTCCCGCGTGATGAACGGTCATTTTTCCAACAGAGTTATTTAAATACAAGCGTGCAGGCAGGCGAACCTTTTATCTCCAATGTATCTGACCCTGAATTTCAGAAGCTTGGCGATGACCTCGCTCAAGGCAATTTCTCTTCCCCTGAAGAGCGAAATAAAATGATGAGCAGAGCGCTTGAGCTTTGCTTGCAGGATTCCCTTTTTGTTTGGGTGGTCGATCAACAAACTTACTCGCCCTATAACAATAATGTTCAGGTGACTTACGATCTTGCTACTGGTCCCGAATCCACTAATGTGGGTCCTTCCAACTTGCGCTTTGTTGGCAAGGAGGGCGGCATCATGAAAGTGGGGACAAATGATCTCTTTACCCAGCCTTGGAATTCCGTTGGCGGAAGCAATTGGGCATGGGATGCCGGCATAATGCGCGCAACCACCATGGGAACTTCAAATGTGGTGGGTGGCGGCGGTTTGATGTCTGACCCGTATACCGGGCTGGCTTATCCCCAACGCATTGAGAGCGCCGAGCTAACCTATAAAAAAGGTTTACCGATCAAACAAAACCTTGATTGGTTAACTGTCAAAGAAGCAGATCAAATCGACGTCCCGGCAGATGCATGGGTGGACTGGGATGCGAAGACGCAGAAGTTCATCACTGCGGCAGAGAAGTATCCTGATGGCCTTACTGCCAATGTCAAGAGCCTTGTAGTGTATCCAGCCAATTTATTTAGCACTGTCAAATGGCATGATGGCAGTCCGATCTCAGTTGGCGATTTCGTAATGTCGATGATCCAAGGCTTTGACCCCGGCAAGCCGGATAGCCCGATTTATGATGAATCCCTTGCCGCAAGCATTGATGCAGGTTTGGTGGCCTTCAAGGGTTATCGGATCGTATCTACGAATCCATTAACCATTGAAGCGTACAGCGATTCTTACAATGCGGATGCTGAATTGAATATTCTGCCGTTGTGGCCGATCTCGCCATTTGGTTTATCTGGCGAAAACAGCTGGCCGATTCTTGCCATCTCAAATATGGCTGAAGCTGCTGGTGAGCTTGCGTATACATCTGACAAATCAGATGCGTCCAAGATCGAAAATACCAGCTGGGTTGGCGGACCAAGCCTTGAGATCCTTACGAAATATTTGGACCAGGCCGCAGGCGAATCATATATTCCATACGCACCTACATTAAGCCAATATATTACTGCCGATGAGGCCAGCCTGCGTTACACAAACGTGAAGAAATGGTATCAAGAACACGGTCATTTCTGGATCGGAACTGGTCCCTACTATTTGGACAAGGTCTTCACAACTGAGAAATCCCTTGTCCTGAAACAGAATGTGGATTTCGTTGACCTTTCCGACCGTTGGGCAGTATTTAGCGAGCCGAAGCTGGCGGCCACTATCCTTGATGGGCCGGGGCAAGTCAAGGCTGGCGATGAAGCGGTCTTTGATGTCACAGTCAATTTGAAAGGCAAGGATCAGGCCTATTTGAATTTAGATATCAAACTGGTTAAATACATCCTTTATGATACGACGGGCGCTGTCGTGAGTGTGGGTGAGGCTGTGGCTGTTGGTGATGGACAGTACCAGGTGACGTTGGGCTCGGGCGTGACATCCAAGCTGCAAACTGGTTCTGCAAAACTGGAAGTGGCGGTTGTGCCGATACCGGTTGCTGTTCCTTCCTTCACCTCATTTGACTTCGTGGTTATCAAATAGGACAAATTCAAGATTTTAAAATTCAGGGCAGGGCCGTACCCTGCCCTGAATTCACATGATTGTGAGGTAATCTCATGTCTGTCACAGCTCAAGTTCCTTCTGAAAAAATAGCGGTCAAGAAACCATTTGGCAATAGTTCTTTTATTCGCGTTACAAAATATGTTGTGACGCGTTTAGCCACCTTGTTTATCACCGTGGTGATTGGTATCTATTTGACCATTATGATCGCAAACATGGGAGGATATGTGGATCAGATTATCAAAGGCGAAATTCGCGACCGCGTTACAACCAGCATTGGATTAAACCCAGCATATCAACAAATGGATCCTGACGTACGTAAAAATTTGATCCAGGAAAAGATTGCTCTTGAAGAAAAACGCCAGGGCTTGAATACACCGATCGCCCTCCGTAATTTTCGATATCTATCAAATGCATTGACGTTGAATCTTGGGCGTGCCATCAATTTGACCAGTGACAGCGGATCGAAACAAGTGCGTCTTATTATTCTCGAAAGGCTTCCCGCTACGCTGTTATTAATGGGTGTTTCACAGTTGTTTCTTTTCTTTTCAAGCGTTTTTATCGCACTCTCGCTTTCACGCAATTACGGAAATTATTGGGATAAGCTGGTTATCGCTCTATCCCCATCATCGGCAGTTCCCCCCTGGTTCTATGGGATCTTTTTGATCTTGATCTTTGCTTCAGCATTTAAAGTACTTCCTTTTGGCGGTATGGTGGAATCTCCTCCGCCTTCAAATACCTTCGATTATGCAATCAGCGTTTTGAAGCATCTGACTTTGCCTTGTCTATCACTCGTACTAAGTTCTTTTTTCCTAAGTGTTTATAACTATCGCACTTTCTTTTTGGTTTACTCAAGTGAAGATTATGTGGAAATGGCAAAGGCAAAGGGCCTGCCTGCACGCGACATTGAACGCACTTATATTTTGCGCCCTACTTTGCCAAACATCATCACAAATTTTTCACTGCTTATTATCACTTTGTGGACAGGCGCATTGTTTACAGAAACTGTCTTCCTTTGGCCTGGCCTGGGCAGGACGCTTTTCAAAGCAATTGGTTTGTATGATATTCCCATCATTGTTGGTTCAACCATCATTTATGCCTACATGCTTGCACTTACCGTCTTCCTATTGGATTTTGTTTATGTCCTGGTGGACCCAAGAGTAAAGATAGGTCAATAATGCCATGAATACTTTGCGAAACACATTTCAAAAATTAAAACCATATCCGTCTGCCATTGCAGGTACATTTGTTATCTTTCTACTTGTTGCCGTAGCCGTCTATACCATGATTGCCATTCCATACCCAGAAGCCATCCGCCAATGGCGTGGTGGTGAGGAGGTTTGGTATCGAAACCCCAGGTTTGCTGCGCCCGCGTGGATTAATTATTTCTCCAGTAGAAAATATTCAGAATCATTTGCGGTGAATACAACTGATGGGAGCATGATCAAAAACGTAACTCGCGGTGAAGAGGGCGTTACAACATTTGATATCTCATATGATTTCGATTTTCAATACGACTTTTATCCACAGGAAATGTTGCTGTATCTGACATCTACATTTCAAACAAAACAACCGTTTGTTTCCATTGAACTGCTAACACCTGATAACAGGACAATACGAATCGGTAATTTCGCCATGGGAAATGAATTCACCTATCGCTTCTCTCAGGATGAGAAACTGCTTGCCAAACTACGGGCAGCAGACGTCATCCCGGCATTGTTTACCCTGCCGGGCGGCACAGAACCGCTCAAAGGAAAATATAAACTTGTGGTAACAGGTACAACTTTTGAACCTGATTCAGATATCAACGTGGAATTTGTTTCACATGGACAAGTCTACGGCTTGGCTGGGACTGATCATGCCCGCCGAGATCTGATGCTGCCTTTACTTTGGGGTACGCCTGTGGCATTGGCTTTTGGTCTAATCGCTTCCATGGGTACATCAATATTGACTATGATCATTTCAGCGGTAGGAGCCTGGTATTCAGGCTGGTTGGATGAGCTGATTCAGCGTATTACAGAGGTCAACCTAGTGCTGCCTTTCTTTGCAATTCTGATCATGATTGGCACATTTTATTCACGCAGTATTTGGGTTATTTTAGGCGCGACAATTTTATTAAGCATCTTCACGGGCGCAATCAAAGGCTATCGTGCGATCTTTCTGCAGGTAAAAGAATCCATGTATATCGAAGCGGCGCGAGCTTATGGCGCCAGTAATTCACGCATTATTTTCCTGTATTTGATTCCGCGTATGATCCCATTATTAATTCCTGCTCTGGTACAGTCCATACCGGCCTTTGTATTTCTTGAAGCATCCCTAGCTGTGATCGGTTTGGGTGATCCTGTTTTGCCAACTTGGGGCAAGATCATTCAGGATGCAAATGCAAACGGTGCTCTCTATAAAGGCTATTACTATTGGGTATTGGAACCAGCAACCTTGCTGATGATCACCGGTCTTGCCTTTGCTGTGCTCGGATTCGCACTTGACCGCGTATTCAACCCAAGATTGAGGGATGTATGAACATGACTTCGCAAAAGCTTCTTCATATCGAAAATTTGGTTTTGCATTTCAAGACCTCGAATGGAAACGTGCAGGCCGTAGATGGCGTGGATTTTGACCTGGGCATAAATCGCGCAGTCGTGATTCTCGGAGAATCAGGCTGCGGGAAAACTTCGCTTTCAAAAGCCCTTTTACGCCTCCTGCCTCGCAATGTGGATAAATATTCTGGTAAGGTGTATTTGCATGGCACAGATGTGATGGCTCTTGACGATGAGGAGTATCGCCAAACTGTTCGATGGGTGGGTATGTCGCTTGTGCCTCAAGCTGCCATGAATGCATTAAACCCTGTTTTGAAAGTAGGTGACCAGGTGGCTGAGCCTGCCATGATCCATTTGGGTTTGACCAAGCTTGAGTCATATAACCTTGTATATAAAATGTTCCAGCATGTGGGCGTCCCTGCTGATTTTGTGGAGCGGTATCCATTTGAATTAAGCGGCGGAATGCGTCAGCGTGTGGCGTTGGCGATGGCTCTTGTGACCTCGCCCAGCCTGATCGTGTTGGATGAACCAACCTCAGCCCTCGATTTGCTTACCCAGGCAAATATCATGAATGTGCTCAAGCGTATTAAGCATGAACTTGGCACGTCATTTATTCTCATCACCCATGATATTGCCACCTCCAGTGAATTAGCCGATGAAGTTGCCATCATGTACGCCGGTCAGATCGTGGAAACAGGCGCCGCTAAGGAATTCTTTCCAGCGCCATTGCATCCATATTCACAAATGCTTATGGCAAGCGTTCCGCGTTTACGCAGCGAATCAGACCCGATGTTTATTACAGGTCAGCCGCCCAGCTTAATGAATCCTCCCAGCGGCTGTCGCTTTGCGAGCCGCTGTCCGTTTCGATTTGAGAAATGCAGCCAAGAACCCCCTGTATTTCAAAAGGGAGAAAGAAAAGTGAAATGCTGGTTGCAAGAATAAGCAACCTCACTGAAACGCGCAATTTATGTAAAAGTGGTTGATAAAAGGAAATATATGTCACCTCAGGCTCTTTATGATGTTCTTTATATGTTCAAGGATATCCACACGATTGTTATTGATTTTGCTTCGAATTTGAAGGAAGATCAACTGCATTGGAAACCAAAAGGATATAGTACCTCGATCGGTTTTCATCTCTGGCATCTTGCACGCGAGTCAGATTATCTTAAGGCTGTTATTTTAGAGCGGACTCCGCAGCTAGGTTCTGACTTTGGCGAGCCAAAAGAAATTTGGGCACAGGAAGGCCTGGCACGCAAGTGGGGCTTTCCTACAGAGTTGAATGCCACAGTGGGTACAGGCCTGAGTGAAGAGGTAGCTGAGACTCTTCCCATTCCTAAAAAAGATGAGTTGATGGATTACCTTCAACGCTCCTACAAGGCCGTGGAAGATTTTGTTGAACTGCTCGATGAGCGGTATCCAAATTTTGATGATGTCGATGAAGAAATGAAAAAGAAGCTTGAGAACATCCGTATAAATATGCTTGTCTTTCTTTCGCACGATTGCCGCCACCTTGGCATGATGGAATGTTTGAAAGGTTTACAAACAGGTTTCGGCTCGGCTACAGAGCAAAGGAAGTAAAACAAAATTGCGGAGAACCCAGCCATGATCACTGAAACACAAAAGGTAAAAAGAATGACATTAAATATCGAAGAACCCAGGGAAATATTATTAGCCATTCATGATCTGCGTGTATGGTATGAACTGCGTCGATTCGGATTTGGCCGTGTGGGAAATGTCAAAGCTGTGGACGGTATCAGCTTTGAGCTGGCTGAAGGGGAAACAGTGGCAGTTGTCGGTGAGTCAGGATGCGGTAAGTCGAGTCTCATGAAAACCATTCTCGGTCTCAATATTCCCACCAGTGGCGAGGTTATTTTTGACGGGAAAAATCTTGCACTCCTCAATAACAAAGACTTGCGTTCCTATCGATTTGAAGTGGGTTATGTCCAGCAGGATCCGTACAGCGCGCTTGCGCCTTTCATGACCATTGAACAAATATTGGAAGAGCCGCTGATAATTAGCGGTGTCAAAAACAAGGTGCGGCGAATAGAGCGGATTCGCAAGGTGATGAGTGAAGTAAAACTGCATCCCGCCGATGATTTTTTAACAAAATTCCCTCACATGTTAAGCGGCGGCCAACAGCAGCGCATTGTCATTGCGCGCGCCATGATCCTTGAGCCGAGACTCATTGTGGCTGACGAACCTGTTTCCATGCTGGATGCTTCGGTGCGTGTTGAGATTTTGAAACTCCTGCACGCTTTGCAGGAAAAATATAACCTCACTGTTATTTATATTACGCATGATCTTTCCACTGTAAAATATTTTTCCGCGCGTATTTTTGTGATGTATGCGGGCAGCCTTATCGAGAAAGGGGAAACACGCCGCCTGCTCGAAAATCCATTGCATCCCTATACGATGGCTTTGCTTGCCGCTACATCTGACCCTGATGCTCGTAATGCAGATACATTCAAAGATGTGCCGCCGGGTGAGCCGCCGAGTTTGGTCAACCCACCCAGTGGCTGCCGTTTTCATCCTCGCTGTGCAAAAGCAATTGCAGGTTTGTGTAATGAAAAGGAACCTTTGGATTTTGAACCTGAGCCCAATCATTTTGTTGCATGTTGGCTTTATCAACCAAAATGAGATCTCCTCGCTTCCTTCTTGCCCTAGGCCTGATTCTGATGCTATTAGGAATCATCTTGCCGTTTATGATGGTTATTCACATGATCAAATCTACTTTCTTTATAAACTTTTTTGCTTACGGATGTTCAGTGACAGGTTTGGTACTTGGCACAATTGGTTTTGCCCAATTAAGGCAAACCCGTTAATAAATAAAAACAGCCTCTAAAAATAGAGGCTGTTTTTATTTATTGTTGACTATCCATTGCTCTGAAACGATGGATGAAATAAATTGCCAGTACAAACAAAGCGATTGCGCCTGCTTGATGCAGAAGGGCAACAACAATGTTGACATATGAAAGTATGGTGAGGATGCCTAATGTAATTTGAAGTGAAACTGCACCAATAAACCATTGTAGACCTTTGAGCAGGTCGCGTTGGTAATTGTTTTTACGGACTATATAATAGATGTAGATCACTGCGGCCAAAACCACAAACGCAAACCAGCGATGGATGAAGACAATCGTCTGTGGGGTTTCCAGGATGTTGATGAATGCGTTGAATAAATTGGGTGGAATTAATTTGCCGAACATCAGCGGCCATGTGTCTGAAACATGACCAGCTTTAAGCCCTGCTGTGAAGCCGCCGTAGGAAATTTGGATCAAGAGAATTCCAAGAAACCCAACTGCCAGTTTGGATGATTGTGACCATTTAGCTTTCCTGGTTGAATCTGGGAAGCCGTATTTATGACCGAGCGCGGTCCAAAAGGACAAGCCAAGTAATATCAACGCAAGCAGTAAGTGAATGGTCAAATTGAAATGGCTGACGGAGGGGCGGTTGACCAGTCCACTGGCAACCATGATCCAGCCTGCGATTGCTTGTGCAATGAAGAGCATTCCCATTACAAAGTAAATGCTGAATTCCTTGAATGGGATTTTTTTTGTGAGGAGGAAAATAAAAACAGGAATGGCATAGACCAATCCAGCAAAGCGGGCAATTTCGCGATGAAACCATTCCATATAGAAAATGAATTTATATTCATCGATTGTCATCCCTGTATTGACCTTCAGGTATTCAGGTGTTTCCTGATATTTGGCAAATTCATCCACCCAGGCTTGCTGGCCAATTGGCGGCATTGCGCCGCTAATCGGGTTCCACTCCACGATGGAAAGGCCAGAACGGGTAAGGCGGACAAATCCGCCGAAGACAACAAGGAAGGCTACAACAAACCCGAAGACATAAAGCCATTTCATCACAGCAGTGTTTTGAGTTTTAGGCATGTGGTTCTCCAATAATAAATTTGCATGATTATAGCATGTGAATATTTGGATAAACTGGCTCTAAATTTTGCTATTGCACGGAGAAATAAAAAATCCCCATTTTGCAACCATGGGGATTTTTTATCGTTTTTGAATCTAGCTGTTTTGCATTTGAAATAATAGTTGACGATATTCTTCAACATTAGGCGGATTCATCAAAACAATTTGATTGATCACTTCCTGGGCTTTTAGTTTGTCACCAGCTTGCATAAGGCTTTCACCCAAGGCATCCAACATGGTCACGGCTTCTTCCATACGCCCAACCCGGTGATATTGTGATGCAAGACTTCGTTTTAGCAAAGATTGCTCTGGATGCTCTTTGATTAGTTCGTCAATAAATGTAATGGCCTGTTCGCTTTTACCCTGGTTTTCAAGATGACTGACATAACTATCAAGCTCACTAAAAGCTTTGTCGGTCTGAGCCATACGCATGTTAAGTTCGACAAGCTGTTTGCGGGAAGCCTCGTCATCGGGTGTGAGGGTTTTTATTTGTTCATAGACTCGGAGCGCTTGTTTCCAATCGAGGCGTTGCAGATCAATATCGGCCATGCGCTGTAGAATGTGAGCGTTCCAGTCACGATTGCCGTTACCTTGTTGTACCATGCGCAAAGCAGTTGTATATGTTTTGCGAGCCAGGTCTAATTCAGCAAGGCGGTAATAGATGGCTGCCAACTCGAGATATTCATGAATTGCCTCATCCACCTGGCCGCGTGCAATCAATTGATCGATCAATCGAGTCCGTGAACCAAGATCCATGGGAGCAAGTTGGATAATGCGTTTTAATAATTTTGTTGCCTGTATCACTTCGCCGCGTGCACTGTAAGCCTGGGCAACCACACCGAATTTAGATATTGCTTCAGGGTGACGTCCTTCCTGTACAAGCAGGTCTCCCATCAGGGTATGCAGTGGAAGATAGGTGGGTGCGTGTTGAAGCGCATCGTACGCCTCATCCATGGCGGAACGCAGAGTTCCCAATCTGGCGAGTTGATTGATCCGATTCATGGATTCAATCACTGAACTGGATTGTGCCTCAAGGATCATTTCTGCCAAAGGAGCGATCATATCCCCATCCTGCTTCGGCATTTGCTCTCGTGTTTTATGGAGTTGTTCGCGCCAATCGGAGCGCATCAGCAGGTTGTTGACGTTCTCGCATATTTTCCGCAGGACAGCTTCATCCTTCTGGCTTTGTTGCGCCTCGATTAAAGGCTCATATTGCTGACCAACTTCATCTGCCCGATCTGCTGGAACGGTCATTGAGTCGGCAAGTTTTAATGCCTCCAGGTATTCAATGGTGGCCTGCTTGAAGTCACTCTTCTTTGTCAAAAGCTGACCTAGTAACAATCTTGAGCCAAGTCCATAATCACTATGTTTGACGGCATTCTGTAAAAAGCGTTGAGCGCTTTCGATGCGTTCGCCTTTGACGCGTAAGAAGCCAAGCATAAAGAATAAAGATTGATGTTTGAAGCCTGCTTCCAATGCGCCTTCAAGTTCTTCAGCAGCCTGGGCATCGTTGCCTTTGCTTAGTGAGTCAATCGCCTGACCAAGATGCAGAATCGATTTTGTTTGTTCAGATTGCTGTAAAGAAAGGCCGCCTGTACCTTTCATGATCGACGAAATGCCGCGGCGTTCCTGCGCAGAGGGACTGTCGTCGGAGAATTCGAAGAGAAGCTCTGCCAGTTGGGAGAGTGCTTTTTGGCGCGCTTCAGCTACAGGGTCCAGACCAGATGCGGCTCGTGATGTCGCTGGCTTCTGTAATTGTTTTACTTGTGACATGCGAATCGGGCCAGTCCCGCCTTTTCCACGTATCGGCTTCGGAAGTAATTGCCCGGTATTCAATAAATTCTGTGCCTGTTTTACTTCGGGGCTGTTAGGTAAAAGAGACTGGGCCTTATTGACCATCTCTTTTGATTTTTCAGCATTACCCGCGCGTTGAATAATACTGGCAATCGCGAGATATTCTGTAACGGCTTGTTGAGCATGGCCGAGCTTTTCATGGACTTGTGCAAGGCGTGAATGAGCAATCGCGTTTTCAGGATTCAGATTTGTTACACGTACCCAGTTCTCAAGTGCTTTTTCAGTATCGCGTTGCTGCAAAAATAGATCGCCTGCGCGCATGGCGGCATCCACTGCTGTCTTTAGGTCGCCAAGGCGTTCAGAGATTTGCGCAACCTTTTCAACAGGCGATGGATCATCGGGTGAGAGCTTTGCAACATTTATATAGATTTGCAGGGCTTCTTCGATATTGCCTAGTTGATAAAGGGCAAGGCCAAGACTGTTTAGGGCTTTTGGATGATCGGGGGATTCCTGCAAGGCGCGACGATAGGCGGTACTGGCTTTGTCCCATTCCTGGTCCCAGGCCGCTGAGTGGCCTTCATTCATTGCTTTTTGAAAAACATCTTCTCGTCCGGACATAATGATCCAATTCTAATGGCGAATGCTTTGATTTTTATGACTTCAATGTAATTATAACCTTACAGGCTTTTTCTACGTATGGTTCCAATGTGTGATTTTGAAATTTATTCCAGCACCTGCATTTCGCCCCAGCTTTGGCCGGCGCGCGCTTCGGTGGAAAGCGGAATGCTCATTGGATATGCACTTGCCATGGTTTCCTGAATAAGCCGCGCTGTTTTTTCCATTTCATTTTTTGGACATTCCAAAACAAGTTCATCGTGTACTTGCAAGAGCATTTTTGCCTTCAACTTTGCATCTTTAAGTGCAGGAGGAATTTTCAGCATGGCAATCTTCATGATATCTGCGGCAGTACCCTGAATAGGCGCATTGATGGCCTCGCGTTCTTCACGGTTTTTCATTTGATGATTGATCTTGCTTTGCAAGGCAGGGAAGTAGCGCTTTCTGCCAAGCAATGTTTCTACATATCCCTGCTGTGCGGCAAGCTGGCGGGTTTCGTCCAGATATTTTTTCACGCCAGGAAATTTCGTGAAATATGTTTTTACAAAATTTTCGGCTTCTGCCAGAGTTAGGTCTGTTGTGCGGGTGAGACCAAATGCAGACATGCCATAGATGAGGCCGAAATTGATCGCTTTGGCATGACGACGCATCTCCTTGGTCACCGCATCAAGCTCCACGCCGTAAACTGCTGCAGCGGTAGTGGCATGGATATCCTCCCCGGCTTTAAAAGCCGCCAGCATGGACTGGTCTTCAGCCATATGAGCTACGATGCGCAATTCGATCTGAGAATAATCCACGGAGAGTAAAACATTTCCTTTGTCCGTGATAAAGCCATTCCGCACACGGCGGCCTTCTTCTGTGCGGATGGGAATATTCTGTAAATTGGGATTAGACGATGAAATACGCCCGGTCACTGCGCCGATTTGACTATAGGATGTATGTACACGGCCTGTATTGGCATCTACTGCGGCAGGAAGAGCATCTACATACGTTGACTTGATTTTCGAAAGCTCGCGATTTTCCAAAATCAGATCTGCAACGGGATGTTTTCCGCGCAAGGCTTCGAGCACTTCAGCAGAAGTGGAATAATGTCCGCTTGCGGTTTTCTTTCCCTTATCTGGCGGTTCAAGGCGTAAATGAGTAAATAATACATCGGAGAGCTGTTGTGTAGAGTTGAGATTGAATGGCTTGCCGACAGAATCAAAAACCTGCTTTTCAACTTCAGCCATACGCTTTGAAAGTTTTTCAGATAGTGTTTTGAAGAATGGCAGGTCAAGCAATATGCCGGTCATTTCCATTTCTGCCAGAACAGGAACAAGGGGCATCTCTATTTCAGCCAGTAATTTTGCGCTGCCAGTTTTATCCAAATCTTTTTGTAGTAAAGGCATCAGACGGATAATCGTTTCGGCATCTGCTGCTGCATAAGGCGCCGCAGATTCGATGGCAATATCCGCCATGCTTAATTGATTTTTCCCCTTGCCGATGAGCTCTTCAATATGGGTCATTTCCTCACCCAGACGGGCAAGAACCAGATTCTTTAGACCGAGATTACGGGAAGACGGATCAATAACGAATTCTGCCAGCATACTGTCAAAGGATAGCGGGGAAGTGACCAGACCATTACGAACGAGTACGATGTAATCATACTTAACGTTGTGACCGATCTTTGGAATTCGCGAATCTGTGAGTGCAGGCGATAAAGCCTCAATAACATCCTTGATCGCAAGGTTCTCGCCAGACGAGTGGCCCACAGGAATGTAATAGGCCTGTCCTTCTTTGACAGCCAAAGAGATGCCAACGATCTCTGCCAGCATTTCTTCTGTAGAAGTCGTTTCTGTATCGAAGGAAATAACCGTGGCTTTCTTAAGTCCTTTTGAAAGATCATTCAGTTTTTTCTGAGTATTTACGATAACAACTTCGATATTTGAGGATTGAGGTGTAATCACAATCTGAGGCTCATTTACGAACATGGAAAATTGTCCGCTCTTGGTTTTCGCAGATTTGGCAGGCTTTATTGTAGAAGTTGTAGCCGAAGCCGTGGGTGTACCGCCGCTAATAGCTGGCACTTTGCTTAATAATGTGCGGAATTCCATTTCCTTAAAGAATTCTTCCAAGGCAGTAGAGTCAAATGGCTTGACTTTTGCATCTTCAAGGTCAATATCAATTTTGAGGTCAACAATGATCCTTGCAAGGTCACGGCTCATATAGGCCGTTTCTTTGCTGGTTTCAAATTTACTTTTCCAGCGATTCTCTACCTGGTCGAGGTTTTGATAAATTGCATCCAGCGTGCCAAATTTTTCAAGTAACGAAATCGCGGTTTTTTCACCCACGCCTTTTACCCCCGGAATATTATCGGAGGTATCTCCAACGATGGCTTTGTAGTCTACAACTTGATTTGGGCGGACGCCTAACTTTTTTATCACATCGGCGTCTGTGATGTAGGTTTGGTCATCACCAGCGAGGTAAACTGCGGTTCGTTCATTGACCAGTTGTAAAAGGTCACGATCGCCCGTGATGATTTTTACGCCCAAGCCTTTTTCTTCGGCGATCTTTGCAACTGATCCAAGCACATCGTCTGCTTCGTACCCGTCCAGTTCGAGGCGGGGTATGTGAAACGCATCCACCATTTCACGGATGCGATCCAGCTGTGGTCGCAGGTCATCAGGCATTTTTTCGCGCGTGCCTTTGTATTCGGGGAAGATATTATCGCGGAAGGTTTTTCCCACATCAAAAGCCACCGCAATATATTCAGGTTTTTCCTGTTCCAAAATACGAACGAGTTCGCGCGCAAAACCATAGACGCCTGCGGTGGGTTCGCCTTTTGAAGTTTGCCAGCGTTGGCTGCCTGCTCCTGCGGTAAGGGCAAAATACATGCGATAAGCGAGAGCGTGTCCATCAATTAAATAAAGAGTAGGGGGCATAGGGTTGATTTTCAAATATCGTTGGGATAAAAATAAAGCGCAGAGTTGATTATACTCTGCGCTTCGTGATTTTTAGCGACCTTGCTGTTGAGCTGGAACTTCCTGCCCCTGCCGCTGACGGGTCTGGCGAATGTAATCGCGTACCAGTTGCGCAGGGTGAGGCTGGGTGCCGCCCATAATGAGATATCCCGGCGCCCAGAAATCGCCTGATGGATTCTCTTTCTTCATACGATTGAACTCACCAAAAATTTTCTCTGAGGTTTGCTGGCGCATAATTCGCATCAGGTAGCCGGGCGATGTATTGGGTTGCACATTTGCCACCCATTGTAAATATTCCGGGCGCACAGCAAGAAACTCCAGTCGCCAGCCAAAAGCAATGCAAATATTTGGCAGCCATTTGCTTAAGTGGTCTGCCAGGTCACCCGTAATGTAGTGTGATGAGAAACGCGGCACTAGAAGACAAGCATACGTGAGGTGATATAAACCAGCAGTGGTAGGCTCAACGACAAGTTTACGAGCCGCATCGGTGGTCGGACTTTCGCGGGTTACATCCGTTTCTCCAGACTGTGGCCTTGCGACCGGTGTTGCAGGTCTGTATTTGGGTTGAGACGGAGCGGTGACATCCACTTCTTCGTAAGCAGTTTGGGCTTGAGCGTGCATGCTTGGACTTTCAGGCAGCTCATTCGTAACCAAATGATTTAACTGGACAGAGGGGGATGCTTCGCGATTGAAAACAGATGCATTTGAAAGTGAAACAGAAATACGCGTTTCGTTTGGATCAAATTTTTCTTTTTTGCGCGGAAGATTGAACTCACGTGTGGATGGTGGTTCAGGATTAGGTGTGGGGATATCGTTGAGGATATTGGAAATAGGCGCAATATCCATTGATTCGCCATCGTCCATATCTGCTGGAAAATCAGAACTTTGTTTTGATGCAGACTTGGCAGGTTTATGAGGCCCGGTTCGCTCGTTGCTTAAATCGCCAACAAGCTGACTGGCTTGACTGCGAATAGTGCTAAAGGGAGTTTCTGCGTCAAATACAAGAGCCAGCACAGTGTCAGTAGTGAGGCGCGTGGCGTATAACATATGCTCAGCCTTTGTAGATTCAAGGCGGATAAATCTAAGTAAGTCGGAGCCTTTTTGTCCGTCCCAGTTACGGGTTACAGTTTGCGCCACTTCTTTCGCGGCGCTGGGGGAGAGCCCGCCAGCATAAGACCACACGTCATTGTTGCGTGTGATCAATGCAGCTTGAGCAGATGATTCAAGGGTAAGGCGGGTAAGGTGCTGTGCAGCTTTACTTACATCGCTTAACCAAGGGATGGTATCACCTGGGCTGCTCTTCGTACTGGTTGAGGTGGGTTGGGGTTGGCTGATTGCTGTCATAAAGGCCGACATTCTAAATGGCTTACGGACGAGGATCCATGGGCGCAAATTATCATAAGCGGGCGGATTAATTTTTTCATCACAGAGAATGATGAGATTGATGCCTGGCCGAATGGTACGTAATGCCTTGCCGATTTCGTTTACCCAGTCCTCGCCCAGGGCGAAATCAAGCATTGCAAGAGGCGCGCCGATTTCATCTGCGCGGACAATGGCAGATGATTTATTGTTAACAACATGGATTCGATATAACTTCGTCTCTTCCAAGGTGCTACGTATTGCATCTCCCAAGGTGGAAGAAGGTGTAACAATAAGCATATCTGCAGGCATATGTTGTAAAGTTTATCACTTATATCAGGCAGAATCAAGGCAAGACTAGCCTTTGTAGGCTTTTTGGTGAAAATTGACCTATTTTTTGCGATTTTTATGTTTTTAAGAGTTGTACCCGCCCTGAAATTCTTTTATTCCTAATAATGCAATCAACACTTCAGGCGGAATATCAACTTCAGGCAGGTTTGTTTTATAGAGCTGTTCATTTTCGGCACGTTCACGCAGTGAGCGCCATAAAACCTGACGCTCATCTCCCGCCACCACCAGATCGTTAATTGTTTTTGCATTCAACAAGTATTCACCTGTGGAATATAAAAACGTCAGGCGTTTCCACTTTTCGGTTGTGATGGGATCTTTTAATTTTTCAAGCCCGCTTAGTTGGATTTTGTAATACTCTTCTTTCGCGCGTGGATGATCAACTTCATCGCGGAGTAATTCACCACGGGTCGTGAGTTCGTGACCTTTAACTTGTGCAATGAATTCAATTTGTCCGCTGTGCTCACCGAATGTTGCGGGTTGGTAAAAAGCCAGATAGTCGACCGCAACAACTTTCGGCGCGGTGCGAAGCGGGATTCTGTACCAGCCTAAAAGACGCGCAATTTCCAAATCCCGCACGGTGGGCAGCAGGCAGACAAGAATTAAATCTGTGGGTTTGAGCATGGGGATATTATAAAACAAAGACCTTCGAGTTCTTGAAGAACTCGAAGGTCTGGTGTATCAAGCGATTCCAACTTCCTTGTTGAAGTCGACGATCAACTCATCGATTTCATCGGCTTGTTTTTGGATATCGGTCCAGTAATTAGGTTCATACCATTGATCCTGAATTTCGTTATAGGTTTTGCCTTGCTGTTCAACCCAGGTGTAGTATTTCAAATTATGGATACGGCGGCGTTCGGGATACGTGAGTTCGAGCATGTTATCTGTGGATTGGCCGTGCAGATAATGAGCGAAATCAGCGGCGGCGTTACGTTCGCTATATTCCCCAGATTCCTGATGCATTTCATGCAGGCGTGAGCGATAGAGTTCCATCGAGTCGGTCAGCATGGTAATCATCACATCGTTTTCATCCATTTCATAATACTTGGCGACTTTGATGCAGGATAAAACATTTGAGATGCCAGAGAAGCCAAGCAGGTCAAGATTTGAAATGATGGATTCAGGTACACCTTTTTCTGTGAGATAGGCGCGGCCATTTTCTTCGTTGAAGAGGCGCGCAATGTTGACCACTGCGTTATCATCAATGGCAGTGACAAAGTCTGTGTTCTTCGTGTTATGCACCCATGGCACGTGCTTATCGCCGATGCCTTCGATGCGATGTGAGCCGAAGCCGTTTTCCAAAAGGGTGGGGCATTGCAACGCTTCACTGGCGATGATCTTGCTGTATGGAAAAACCTGTTTTAAGTAATCGCCGCTGGCAATTGTCCCTGCAGAACCCGTGGCAGATGCCATGCCGCGGAAGCGGTCGTTTTTGCCCATCACTTTTTGAAGTACTTCCTCCATTGCGCGGCCTGTTACTTCGTAATGCCAAAGATAATTTCCAAATTCTTGAAACTGGTCGAAGATCATCAGGTCTTGACCTGAATTTCTTAATTCCCAACACTTGTCAAAAATTTCTTTTACATTCGATTCAGAGCCAGGTGTCTTGATTGTTTCACCTGCCACTTTTTCGAGCCATTCGAATCTTTCCTTCGACATACCTTCGGGCAAAATTGCAATGGATTCACATCCAAGCAAAGCGGAGTCATACGCGCCGCCGCGACAATAATTTCCCGTGGACGGCCAGACTGCTTTTTGAGTGGTCGGGTCAAACTGACCTGTGACCAGCCTCGGTACGAGACAGCTAAACGCCGCCCCGACTTTGTGCGCGCCAGTTGGAAACCATTTGCCAACGACAACAAGTATGCGTGCTTTGACTCCTGTCAGCGAAGACGGAAGCTCCAGAAAATTGACTCCGCCAAACGTCCCGCCGGATACGGTGGGTTGGTTGTGCCAGTTGATTCGAAACAGATTGCGCGGGTGAATATCCCAGAGTCCGATATTCTTCAACTCCTCCTTAACTTTCGCAGGGATTTTTGAAGGGTCTTTCATTTGGGCGTACGTGGGGATAATAATATTGCGTTCTTTGGCGCGTTGAATGGCGCGTGCTCGGCGGTCTTTGTGAATGGTCAGGTCAATGGTGGTCATGATATTCTCCTGATTGTAGTTGTCAGACAAATTAAATTATAGCGCACATCAGTACAAATAGGGTATAACTTTTGTCCTCCATGGAGATTATATTTTGCACATATCAAACAAGAGGAGATAAAGATGAACAATGCAAAGACAACTGCCATATCTGGATGTGTAATCTGGTTCTTATTGATTTTTATTATCAGCAGCTGCGTCATGCCTGTGTTTTTTGTCGTGGGAAGTGTCAGTTCATTCAGTGGTTTTGCAATAAAGGCCACGGGCGGATGGTTATGCCCCGATGGGACAACCCCCGAAAGTTATTCTTATGCGAGCACTACAACGGACGAGTTCGGTAATAGTCAACCTGCCACTGCGACTGAATTGCATTGCGTGGACGCAAGCGGGACAGTTGTAAAAAATGACCCCGTGCTGTATGCATTTATTTGGATCGGGATCTGGGTTTTGGTTGGGTTGATTATTTCTGTGATCTTGACTTTTGTTTTTGCCGTACCGGGTGGAATGTTGGTAACGAAGATTTTGAATAAGTTGAAGTCTCGGAGTGTCGATGTGAAGGTTGGTGCTCACACAACGCCTCGATAAAGTGAAACTTGATATTGAAGTAGGCTTGTCCTGCTCTCGAGAGTTACATCCGCTACATACCGCATTTCGGAAAACTGGCACGCAAGTTGCGCGAGGCTATTCAATAAACCTTTGGGCTGTGTTCTCATGGCTGATCATGCGGCACTCCAGAAATTGTTTCAGCAATCTGGCAAATATTCGGATCGCTGGGCAGGTAGTAGATGCGAATGCGCGAGCCTTGCGGGTGTTTCAAGTGCACAGACACCCAGACGTTTTCCTTTTTTGTAAAGAGTTGTCTCGCTTGAGCAGGTGTGTCTGCGTAGAAACGGTAGGTAATGAAGCCGGCCACGGGGGATACGTTCGGGCTTATCTGGGGAATCTTCTGAAACTCCCAGTCGACGACTTCAGCGTCTGTGGTCATGCCTTCGCGGCTCAGAACTGATTCCTGCTTGCCGGCCAACAGCATCATTACGAATATAAATACGAGTGAGCCAACCATCAAGACGATGACGCCACCCACAACTATGAGAGTGATGATATTTGTAATCACGGTGACCTCCTGTTTATACTGACATGATATCTCAAGAAATGCTTTGCGAGTAAGCCAACCCTGGCCTGGCTTACACACCGTATTTCGGAAAACTGGCAAGAAAATTACGCGAAGCAATTGAGTGAACATAATCCTCTGGAAGGACATTCTCCAAGGGGATGTTTTTTTTCATTTTAAATAGCCTGCATTCTCAAGGCTCAACAGCAGTTCCGAGCAGGATGTGAATGGTCGTGACTTCTGCATCGGTTGTGGCGATGACCGTCATTGTTTTATCCCCTTGTGTGAAATCCAAAAACACGGATGTGTCGGTAATGTTAGGTTCGCCCGTGAGCGCCCAACCCAGTGTTGGAAGTTGTTCCTGATAGAACGCGGCGATATCCGCCAGACTTGTTACAGTATCATACGTCAGCACGCCCGGGAAACTCTGGACGTTGGTCGCATCTGGCAGTTGAGGCGCATTCACCAATCCTGGCGGGCAGTCGTCGGGTAGTGTGAACGGGACGGGCTGGTTAATGTCGCTTAGTTGATAATCCCAGCTGAGTGTACCTTCGATGCCTTCTCCGAAGTAATCCGCATTTCCTTTTGTAGTGAGCAAATACTTGAGCACGTAGCCGCCATCGGTTGCAACCCACATCTCGCCCGTGGATTGGACGAAGTCCTCAGTTAGTCCGAAAGCGCGCTGATCGAAGGTGTAATGATTCGCCGCCACATCGTCCACCGTTTCAGCCCCCGCATTCTCCGCGCCGATCACGCCGTTTAGAAAGCCGGCCGGTTCCATCCGTTCGGCGAGTGTGTCCCCTTCCACGATCGCGTTTGCCAAACAGGAATTCTCCCCGCGGCGTTCGTACGAGGCTCCCTCTGTTTCAGCCATGAATACTTGCGCCAGATCAGGAAGGTCTCCAGTTTTCTCGATGGTCAACTGGCGCGCGGCGGGTTCATTCGTCGTGAGCATCACATAGGTCTTCGACCATTGATACGGCTGACCGGCATTCGTGCCGTCAAAGGAGATGGTCAAGGTGGCTTTATAGCTGGATAGTGCTGAAAGACCGGCCTTAGCGTCTGGATAATTGACGGGACCGGAGCCGAAGGTCACATCCGCTTCGAAGGTTTGATTTTCTCCGACTGTCGGACTATCCGTCGGATTATCCGACTGAGGTGTTGTAGAAGAAGTGTCTGGCTGAAAGAACTTACACGCCAATGAAACAAGGAGCAGAGCAAGTATCGACAGGAGTATTACCTTACGCTTTGAAGCATATGGTTTCATGAGTTTATTCCTTATAATGAACGGTACGGTTACGGATAAAGACCAAGCCTGGTGTTATTCAGCCAGGGAAAGTTATCCCACAGTTCTGCCATCCACGCGGACGGAGAGCCGACGCCCGGGTGGATGGCGACTGCCTCATCTTCCACCGGGATCACCCTGATAGTGGTTGACCCCAATAGCGGATCTGATGGAAGTACCTCGAGGGGATGCGCCAGTGTAAAGGAACCCCCAGAGTTTTGCGAACTGAAGTCCAGCGGATTCGGTGTAATATGATAGTCATCCCACCCGCTCATGTTGCCGCAAGTCCCACTGCCTGTAGTATGAACCGACTGGTATGTCAGAGTTACAACCAGTTGGCCGTTCTCACCTAACTCACCAGTCATCTCGACCGGGCTCTGGCTAGGCGTAATCGTATAAACAAAAGAACATCCTCCGCCAACGCCAAAGGTACCGAACCAGTTCACGATGGCCGAGCCGCTGTAGTGCCCTTGCGCATCCGCCGTCAGCTCTGCTTCGTCCATTGTCGCCAGATAAATGTGTCCCCCCCCGTCCTGGCGGTCCCAGCTTGAGGCCGCTGTGACCTTGAATTTGCAGTTAATGACCTTCACCGGCAGATTGAGAGAGACATAGCCTCCCTGGACCAACCCTTCAAAATAAAGGATCGTTGTGCCGGCCTTCTTCGCCTTGAACGGAAAGGACGCCCTCAACCCTATCAGATCATCATCACCGACGGTTACTATGGTCGATGAGGTTGAGTATCCTTTCACGGTATTGGTGAAGTCGCCCACGTTCTTGTTTGTTGAGAACGCCTCGACCTTAACGTTGGCAGCCGACAATTTTCCCAATGGCCCGGGAGCTGGGGTAGGCATGCCGCGCGACTCGAACTCAACTCTCACATTGTAGGTCACTTTATCCCCGACACAGAGCTTCGTTTTAGGGTTCCCAACCAGCACCATGGAAAAAAGGACAGAGTCGCCAGCTGGTGCCGCTTGAGCAAGAGGCGTTTGACCCGCGCTCCCTACGGCAAGCGCGAGCAGGAGTGCGATTAAAACAATTTGCCAGCGTGGCGCGGAGATTTTCGTCCTCCGTCGTCGGCTGGCAAATGCGAGTAAATTCTTACGAGTATCTGGCTTTCTATTCATGGTCAATACTCCATTTCTTTTAACTCTGCTCAATTTGATTTGTAGATATGTAGCGTAAGATTAATCTGGTTTAAGGCTAGCCCCCGCTCAGTGTTTTTGTTTTAGATGATATTCGTTATATCATATATTGCGACAAAACTGGTACAAATATTATTAAAAGCAACAGGATGAATTGAAAGATTAAGTCCATGGTCTTGACATTGGTGCAGATGATTATATAGTCAAGCCTTTTGCATTTCCTGAATTGCCGCTGTTCGACCGTAGTTTCCTAACTACTGCAATACTGTTTACCCAACCCCCAACATCTTACTCACAACCGAAAGCAAAATTCCACCCGCGATCACGCTTCCCAGCTGACCTGCTGTATTTGCGCCCATGGCGTGCATCAGGATGAAATTATTTGGGTCTTCGTCATTCGCCATTTTTGCTGCAATGCGTCCTGCCATCGGGAAAGCTGAAATTCCTGCCGCGCCGATGAGTGGATTTATCTTGCCGCCTGAAATGACACACATCAATTTGCCAAATAACAATCCAGCGACCGTATCCAATACAAAAGCAAATAATCCCAGTACCATGATCTTGCCCGTTGCAATATTCAAGAAACCCGCTGCGCTCATTGTTGACCCGATTGCCAGCCCTAAAAATAGTGTTGCAATGTTGATGATCTCATTCTCCGCAGCTTTGCTTAATCGGTCCACTACGCCAGACATTTTGAGTAAATTTCCCAGCATCAGCATGGAGATCAACGGTGTGGCTTCTGGCACGAGCAAGCCCACCACAATGGTCAATACAATAGGGAAGAAGATCAAGGTTCTTTTCGATATCGGTTTCGGAGCATATTCCATTCGTATCAGGCGTTCTTTTTTTGTAGTGAGTAATCGCATCAACGGCGGCTGGATGATGGGAATCAAACTCATATATGAATATGCGGCTACTGCAATGGGAGCCAGTAATTCAGGCGCGAGTTTGGTCGCAACGAAAATGGATGTTGGTCCGTCAATGGCGCCGATCACTCCAATGGAAGCCGCTTGATTTAATGGGAAACCCAATAAAACTGCCAGTATCAATGTGCCAAAGATTCCAAATTGTCCCGCCGCGCCGAGCAATACCATGCGCGGTTGTGCGAGCAACGGTGAAAAATCGATCATAGCTCCCACACCGATAAAAATCAACAAAGGGAATAATTCAGTCTTAATTCCTGCATCGTATAAAACTTTGGTCATGCCTTCGGCGGCGGTCATGCCTGCCAGTGGAATATTTGCCAGTAAACACCCAAACCCGATTGGTAATAACAAAACAGGCTCGATCTCTTTGAATACGGCCAAATAAATTAAAACCAATGCAGCAAATATCATCACCCCATTGCCGATGGTGAAATTCGCGAAGCCTTTTAATAATTCAGGAAGTAATGAATTTAAATCCATGAAGCCTCGCCCAAATCTGCAAACTTGATCAGTGCTTGTTTGTGCGCCACGCTTTGTCCCGCACTGACGAGCACTTCACTTACAGTTCCGCTGTACACCGAGCGGATGCTATTTTTCATCTTCATCGCTTCGATGATCACCACCACCTGTCCCGCCTCCACTTTTTCGCCAGCCTTCACAAAAATTTCAACCACGGTCCCTGGCAGGGGAGCAGTTAAAGCATTACCGCTTAATGCCGGATTGGGAGAGAACGAGGCGGCTGGAGCAGGTTTCGGATTAAAAGCTTTTTTCTCCGTTTTTGCATCCGCATCTTTCCTCGTTTCCACTTGACCAGCGTTCTCAGGCATTACCTCAAACCGCTCGCCGTCTACAATTGCAATGACAGGCCGCGTGTTGATGTTTTCTATCTCAACTTCGTAGGTTGTGTTGTTGACTGTGATTTTATATTTCATAAGTTCTCCAGAGACCTGACAGGTTTTTGAAACCTGTCAGGTCTGAGAATTAGCGTCTTCTAAAATTTCCCTTTTGAGAACGTTGACTCGTCCGCATACCCAACTGCCATGCCGAGACAATTGCAGTTGGCGGCTCAGGCAACGGATGCGCCGTGGACTGTCCCTGCTCGGCTAGGGCAATCGCCACAGCAATTGCAGCTGCTTGAGCTTTGAATCCTGTCTCAGAAACAGGAGCAAGCTCGGGTGAGTCAGAAGCGTTGTCCTGAGCTTGTCGAAGGACGGGTTCTTCTTTATCCGCAGTAAATCGCGTAAGTAAAACCATCATCAGCCAAAGCAAAAGAATGGCACCAAAGACAAGCCCCATACCGAGGGCAGTGATTTGTAAGGAGAGAAGTAAGTTGGTCATAATTTATCTCGTTTATGTCATTGCGAGGGTGCTCTTGTTCCGCATCTTTTCGCGGCCCGAAGCAATCTCCAATTTATGCGGAGATTGCTTCGTCAGGAAGAGCACCTTCCTCGCAACGACATATTACTACACCGGAATATTCCCATGCTTTCTCGGCGGCGCAGGCGCATACTTATCACGCAGCGCGGACAGAGATGCGATGATCTTCGGTCTTGATTCGCGCGGCTCGATAATGTCATCCACGTAACCCGTGGATGCGGCATAGTATGGATTGTTGAACTTCTCGCGATACTCTGCCGCTAGTTTCTTGCGTTCTGCAGATGGGTCATCCGCCATTTCAATTTGCTTCCTGAACAAAATATTCGCCGCACCTTCGGCGCCGATTACAGCGATCTCAGCGGACGGCCATGCGTAGGTGACATCGGTTCCAAGATACTTGCTGGACATGACCACATACGCGCCGCCGTATGCTTTGCGTGTGATGACGCAAATCTTTGGAACCGTGGCTTCGGAATATGCATATAAAAGTTTTGCGCCATGACGAATGATGCCGCCATGTTCCTGAGCGATGCCAGGCAGGAAGCCAGGTGAGTCTACGAAGGTGACGAGCGGAATGTTGAAACAATCGCACATACGCACGAAGCGGGTCATCTTGTCACTCGCATCAATGTCAATCACACCCGCCATGATCGACGGCTCCTGACCGACAATTCCCACGCTGTGTCCACCGATGCGCGCGAGACCAACAATTGCATTGCGCGCCCAATCGGGTTGAATTTCAAGGAAAGTGTCTTGATCAATAATTTTTTCAATGACCTGATGCATGATGTAAGGCTCAGTCGCATCCAACGGAATCATGTGATTGAGTTCTTCATCCATGCGTGAAAGCGAATCAGCGGGTTGAATATAGGGAGGATTTTCCACGTTGTTCGAAGGCAAATAAGAAAGGAAGTGCCGCGCCATATCCAGCGCGGCTTTTTCGCTTGCCACACTCAAATGCGCCACGCCGCTGACAGAGTTGTGTACCAACGCGCCGCCAAGTGACTCCGCGTCAATCACTTCGCCAGTTACTGCTTTGATCACATCGGGTCCCGTTAGAAACATGAAGGATTGTTTCTCCACCATGATGACCAAGTCTGTTAATGCAGGCGAGTAAGCCGCGCCGCCCGCGCATGGCCCAAGCATCACGCTCACTTGTGGAACTACGCCAGAGTATTGCGCGTTGCGCCTGAATATCTCGGCATATCCGCCCATCGAACGTACGCCTTCTTGAATGCGCGCGCCGCCTGAGTCGATTAACGAAATGAAAGGCACGCCATTGCGCACTGCCAGATCCATGACACGGCAAATTTTGTGCGATTGCATCTCGCTCAGTGTGCCGCCGTAAATTGTAAAATCTTGTGAATATAAATAAACTGTCCGCCCGTTGATTTGTCCGTAGCCCGTGATGACACCGTCACCATAAAACCTGTCCTTCAGCAAATTCAACTCATCGCCCTGATGGGTAATGAATGGCTCAATCTCGTTGAACGTGCCAGGGTCAAGCAATAACTCAACCCGTTCACGTGCCGTCAACTTTCCTTTGGCGCGCTGCTTTGCATTGCGTTCCTCGCCGCCGCCTTCAAGCGCTTTGGCGCGGATTTTTCTTAGTTCTAGAATCCTGGGGTCTTCGTGTGTCATGATATATCCTTTGGGTGAAAAATTTCACAATTAAAAGTATAACATCTGATGGCAGGACTGCCAGTGATGGATGGCATACAGGAAATAGGACAATGCGCTTTATATTTTGCTGACCATTGATTCTGGTTAATAGGTTTTTACTAACTTTGAGTTAACGCCCCCATAAAAAGACGGTGGACGACTGATCATGATCTATGGTCTGCCGTCCATTGTCCATTGTCACTTTATCTCTTCAACAAAATAATTTCCCGCTGCGGCTCACCAATATATTCCGCGCCGCTTTTGGTCATGACCACATCTTCTTCAAGCCCCACATAACCGTAACCGTTGACCGCGAGACCTGGTTCAATCGTAAAGATTTGCCCAGCTTCCAATTTTTGATTTGGAGAGTCGCCATATTTTTCCCAAAGCGGACCGAGCAACGCGCCGCCATCATGTGCTACTCGTCCGAGTTGATGACCCAATGCATAAGGATATTCTGGGTAACCAGAGTCGACCACGATTTCACGTGAAATCACATCAATAGAATTCCCACTTACACCAGGTTTCATAGACATGCGTGATTTCTCAATGGCAGTGCGAATGGTAATGAATCCGCGTTGGATTTCGATGGGCGCTTCTGTTTCGCCTTCACGTAACACATAGGCTATGCGTTGAATGTCTGAGCAATAGCCTGCATATTTCACACCAAAGTCAAAGTGGATGATATGTCCGCGCTCAACTTTTATGTCTGTTGGCCCGTTATGTCCCACAGGTGAGTTGGGGCCAGAATTTACGGCGGGGCAATTCTCGGCAGGCCAAGCCAGCCCCACTTTATATTCATCAGCAAGTTTATGCATATAGTCTGCGATTTCGATCTCGGTCATGCCGACTTTGATGAAGGCATATGTTTTCTTGAAAATCTCGTCTGTGATTTCAACTGCTTTTTGCACGTGAGCTTGTTCTGTGGGAGTTTTTTGTCCGCGCATTGAGTTGATGATTGGCTCGGCGCTGATTAGGCGCTCAGTGTATGGTGTGCCTGCAAGATATTCTTTGAGGAACTCGTACATGGCGTGAGTCAATCCGTCTGCGTGGACATTGTTTCTGGAAGTGTTAACAGCAATATGGTCAGGGTTGAGGCGGGTAATAATTTCTTTCAGAACTCCGCTTACCGCTGTGTCGTATCCAATGATCTCATCAAAAGCATCCAATCGTTGAAGAGCATCTTTTTCAAGATTGCCGATGATCGCGATCTTTTGACCTTCGCGGGTGAAGATAAGAGCAGAAGGCCAGGTGAGGTCCATATCGCCAATAATGAAATCCAAAGCAGGGTCTCGGACGCCGCTGGTCTCGCGGACGAAGGTCAGCCACATATCGATATTGTGCTCTTTTAAGATTTCGACAGCTTGATTTATTTTTTCTTTAATGAGTGACATTGGAACTCCTTGTTTGTACGCGCGGATCTTTTACGAAAAATACTAGGATACCGATCATGACGGCTGAAATCAAGATGGAAATCATAAATACTGGATTGAAACCTGCTGAATCCACGATGAAGCCGCCAACGATGGGAGCGATCATTGTGGCAGGAGCTGTCAGTGTTTGGGATAAGCCAATATAAATGGGGCGCTCGTTCTCGCCGCCAAAATCCACAGTCATGGTCATGCCTATGGTCCAGATGGAAACATTGGCAAGGCCGGTAAGAACGAAGATGGGATAGAACCATATGATCGATGGCGCGAACCATGCCAGGATGGAACTTGCCAAAGCAGCAAATGCACCAAGAATTAACATTGCACGATGTCCAATTCGATCACCGATCCAGCCCATGCCGATATTTGCCACGGTCTGCGAGATGGTGAGTGTTGCGGTGAGAAACCCGGCTGTGACGGCATCCATATTGAAATGGCGCAACGCATAAATAATATAGAAGGAAAATCCCATGGTTGCAAATTGAGAAAGGAATCGGGATGTCAGAAACCAGTTGAAATTCGAATCTTTTTTCATTACCCTTTTTAAGTCGTCCCAGAAGTGAGTCTTTTCTTCGGGGATGACTCTTTCTGTATCTTCAGGTTCCTTTGTCAACGCGAGCGCACCCCATGATAAGGCGAAGAAAATACATGCGATGAAGAAGCAGGCTGCGAAGTTATAGGGAGGCGTAAGGTAGTCGAGTAAATAGCCTGCGCCGATGGCTGATCCGCTGATGAAGAGATTGGCGAGGCCAGCCTGCAATCCAAAAAAAGTTCCGCGTGTTTCAGGCGGGATGATCTTTGAGATCATTGAGATCCACGAGTTGGCCGTAAAGCCGCCGCCGAGTCCCTGCCAGACGAGCATAAGGAAGGTGAGGATCAGGCCTGCCTGCTTGCCGATGAATGGCATTAGTAACGCGATAATGCCAAAGCCTAGGAACGGAACTCGTTCGTGGATGGTTGCCAAGATAACGGTAGGTTTGTATCTGCGCAAACGTGAGACGTGACTCGCTGTGAAGAGCTGCGGCAGGAGCCAGCCTGCGGAGTGAATGGCTGGGACGAGTCCGATTAATGTGGTGGAGTTGGTCATGGTGGCAACAAAAAGAGGGAGGATGGTACCGAATGACGCAAAGCCAAGGGCTGTACCAAAGAGTCCGCCATCCCAAAGACCAACGGTGATATTGTGTTTTAAATTTTGACGGATTTCTTTTTCAAGGGTTGTGAAGGGGAGCATGAGTGAATTGTACCTGAAAGAAATTCATGTCAAATTGGACTGTTTTTCTCTTGACAAATTTCCCATTCTGCGTAAAATAAAAACGAACGTTCGTTCATTTTTATTTGAAAGGAAATCATGCCTGTAAAGACCAAAGATGCACCCACAAAAGGCGAGACGACAAGGCTTGCCATTGAAGAGGCTGCCATTGAACTCTTTCTGGGGCAGGGCTATCACGCCACGTCCATGCGCCAGATTGCCGATCATGCCGGGCTGGCTTTAGGTGGTATCTATAATCATTTCAAGAGCAAGGATGAGATTTTTGAGGGCATCATCATCGATAAACATCCATACCGAAGAATTTTGCCCGCGGTTTTGGAAGTGCAAGGAGAGACGGCAGAGGAATTCCTGCGGAATGCGGTCAATATTGCCATGCGTGAACTTGGTTCGGATCCCGTTTTTATGAAATTGATGTTCATTGAAATGGTGGAGTTCAACGGCGAGCATGGCACGCTCATGCTAAAGGAGATTGCGCCCAAGGCCTTGCCTGTCTTTGAAAAACTGGTAAAGACCAGAAAAAGCCTGCGTGTGTCCAACCCTGCTTTCTTGATGCGCTCATTTTTTGGGATGATTATCTCCTTCTATGTTACCGAAATCCTGATTTCCAATTCTGTGATCAGCAAGCTTATGCCTAAAAATCCAATTGATGCTTATGTGGATATTTTTTTACATGGCATCTTAAAAGCAAAGGATGAAGGCTAAAGGATGAAGGATGAATTTAAATCCAAATAAAAAAATTCCAAATCCATCACTTTTCACTTCTTACTTTTTACTTCCTTCTTCTTGCCTTTCTTTATCCTTCATCCTTCAAAATTCATCCTATCCCTGGAGTTTCCATGTTCAATTCTCGTATTTCCTCCATCATTCGCAAGGAGTTTCTGCAGCTCTTTCGCGACCCGCGCACTCTGGCGCTGGCAGTTGTCATCCCGATTGTACAATTATTTTTATTGGGATATGCCGCAACGTCTGATGTGCGTAATATTTCCCTGGCCGTTTGGGACCAAAGCAAAACACCCGAATCCCGTCAATTGCTGGATGCCTTCCGCGCGGCTGATTATTTCACCGTGGATTATTTTGTCAACTCCTCGGATGAATATCAAAAGTTGATCGAATCTGGCGATGCTCGTGTGGCACTTGTCATCCCCGCAGACTATGACCGCCGTGTTCTTGATGGGAACGCAGAAGTCTTAATGGTATTGGATGGCTCAGATGCAAGTATTGGTTCAACGGCGCTATCGACTGCGCGATTGGTGGGGCAATCTTATGGAACCAAGATTTTAAGTCAACAAGCTGCTCTGAGCGGGCGAAATGCTCCAAGACCCCCTGTGGAAGTCCGTACACAGGTTTGGTATAACCCCGATCTCAACTCCGCATACTTCATGATCCCTGCTGTGATTGGCATGATCCTTTCATTCATCACCACCATTCTCACGGCTACAGCCATTGTCCGCGAACGTGAACGCGGCACTATTGAGCAGCTCATCGTTACACCCATCCGCTCATGGGAATTGGTTTTTGGAAAATTATTGCCTTACGCTATTCTTGGCTTCCTTGAAACGTTTGAGATCCTTATTATTGGGCATTTTTGGTTTGGCGTGCCGGTTCGCGGGAGTTTGTGGTTGATCGTGCTTACATCAGGATTATTCCTCATGTCGAGCCTCGGAATTGGATTATTTGCCTCCACCATTGCCAATACGCAGCAAGAAGCCATGCTGACCGTAATGATGTACAACCTGCCGAGTATCTTTCTCTCGGGCTTCTTCTTCCCTCTCCAGGCTATGCCCAAATTTTTACAATGGGTCTCTTATGCAATTCCACTTCGCTATTATCTTGTCATTATCCGTTCATTAATGTTGAAAGGCGTTGGCATTGAAGCCATTCAGCGCGAAGTCATTGCGCTTGCCATCTTTGGCATTGTCATCATGACCGCCGCCGCGCTGCGTTTTAGAAAACGTTTGGATTAAATTATTCCTCAATTAAGGAGATTGAAAATGCAAAATAAACTTCCCCCTCTTCCAGTTCGCATCCTGATCGCCATTGTGGTTCTTGGATCCATTGCTTACTTCGGATATCGTTCCCTCAATAATAAATCGAACGGTGTGCTTACTGCTTCAGGTTCAATTGAAGCAACCATTGTAAATATTGCGCCTGAGATATCTGGCAAGGTCTCGCAAGTCTTTGCGGACGAAGGACAGTTGATCAAAAAGGATGAAGCGCTTCTTTCCCTCGACCCAAGCCTGCTGACTGCCCAACGAGCAGTTGCCTCTGCCCAGCTTGATTCTGCCAAAGCTGCGCTGAACACTGCCCAATCTGCATACGATACAGCGCAACAACAATACAACACAACCCTGTCAGCCGCCCTCGCTTCTGAGAAAGCCACACGCACCACGGTTTGGAAAGATTCGAAGCCGTCTGAATTTAACCAGCCCATTTGGTTCTTCTCGAAAGAAGAACGTACCAAAGCCGCGCAATCTGAAGTGGATTTAACAGAAAAAGCCCTTAAAGATGCGCTAGATAGACTCGATAACATCCAGAAAAAAACTGGCAGAGCTCAATTCCTGGAAATTGAAGCGACACTTGCACAGGCACGCGTGTCGTTCCAAAATGCAAAGGATGTACTTGACCTTACCAGCGGAGCCTTAGACAGCCAGTCACTAAGAGATTCAGCCCAGGTTATTTATGATGAAGCAAAAACCAACCTGGATGATGCACAAAAAAACTACGATGATGAATTGTCAACGGATGATGCAAAAGATGTGTTGAATGCGCGTGCCGATGCAGTCATCGCGCAGGAAATTTATGATGCTGCCGTAGATAAATTACGTGCGCTCCAAACTGGCGCTGATTCACAATCCGTCTTGACCGCCAGCAAAGCCGTTGATCAGTCCAAAGCAGCCTTGGATCAGGCGCAGGCTAGTGTGAATACCGCTCAGGCCAACCTTGATTTACTCGATACACAAGTCAGGAAGCTTGCCATCTCCGCTCCTATGGATGGAGTTATTCTTACAAGGAATGTTGAGCCGGGTGAATTTGTCCAACCAGGTGCTACGGCACTTACCATGGCAGACCTGACGAACTTAACTATCACTGTCTATGTTCCAGAAAATTTTTATGGAAATGTCAGCCTCGGTCAATCTGCCGAAGTTCGCGTGGACTCTTTCCCCGACTTAACCTTCGTTGCCACCGTTGTTCATATTGCCGATCAAGCTGAATTCACCCCACGTAACGTCCAAACCGTGGAAGGACGCAGCTCCACATTCTATGCCATCAAGTTGAAAGTATCAGACCCTGATGGAAAATTAAAAATCGGTATGCCTGCGGATGTGGTTTTCAAATAAAAGTCGAAGGTCAAATGTCGAAGGTCCGCTAGGAGATCGGTATGTTCGCAATCACTCGTTTTGAAGATATTGAAGCTTGGAAAACAGCCAGGCAATTAACGAATTTGGTTTACGCCCATACCAACCAAGCTGGATTTAATAAAGATTTTGGTTTGCGTGATCAAATTCGACGTGCAAGTGTATCTATCGCTGAAGGCTTTGAGAGTCGTACAGATGTGCAGTTTATTAATTTTCTCGGTATGGCAAGAACCTCTGCTGGTGAAGTACGAGCACAACTTTATATTGCTATGGATCAAAAATATATCGAAGAGGAACAATTTAAAGCAACCTTCGCAATTGCAGAAACCTGTGCTCGTCAAATTGCCAATTTTATAAAATATCTTGAGGCCAATCCTCGCCAGCGCCGCATAGCTGATGATACAGTTGGTTATGGTGCTTAATCCCACCCGACTTTTGACCTTTGACTTTCGACAAGGAATTCTATGAATGATTATCTAGTTCAAGCAAATGGATTAAAAAAGTATTTCGGCAATGTTAATGCTGTAAATGGTGTTGACCTGAACATAAAATCAGGCGAGATATACGGACTCGTCGGTTCGGATGGCGCAGGGAAGACAACCACCATGCGCCTGCTGGTTGGCGCTTTACTGCCTACACAAGGCGAGATCACCATCTGCGGTTATGACCTGCACAAGCAAGTGGAACTGGCACGCTCAACCATTGGCTATCTCTCGCAAAGATTCTCCATGTACGAAGACTTAACTGTTTTGGAAAACATCCGTTTTTTCGCCGAAATCCGTGGGCTATCATCTACAGAGTGGCTTCCACGTTCGATGGAAATCCTTGAGTTCGTTGGCCTTGATAAATTTATCGACCGTCGTGCTGGCCAGCTTTCAGGCGGCATGAAGCAAAAGCTTGGCTTGGCCTCTGCGCTGGTTACACGTCCGCGTTTGTTGTTACTAGATGAACCAACCACAGGTGTTGACCCCGTTACCCGGCAGGATTTCTGGCAACTGGTCATTAAACTTGTATCTGTACCACGTTCTGATTCTCCCCCCATTTTCTCCGAAAATAGGGGGATGTCCGAAGGACAGGTGGGTAATGTTTCCGTTATTATTTCCACCCCATACATGGACGAAGCTTCACGCTGTCATCGCGTGGGATTTATGAAGGCAGGCAAGATCATCGCTGAAGATACACCATCCAATTTACGGGAAAAACTTGCGGGGCGCATTCTGGAATTACGCGGCACCCCGCTGCATGTCCTGCGCCATACTTCGCATGCTGATATGGATGTAGAGGATGTGGCAGCTTTCGGCGATAAATTACACCTTCGTGTTCGTGCGGATAAAGCCGACCTCATCATGAAACGCTTGCCCACAGAGATCAAATCTGCTGGCGGTACGCTCACAGAATTACGTGCCATCCCATCCACTCTGGAAGATGTTTTCATTTCTTTATCTGAAGACAAAGAATTAACTTCCACCCCAACGTTATAAGTCTGAAAGGAATATTGTCATGATTAATCTCGACTTCAGTACACTGATCGATGTCCCTGTAAAGGATGTTTACGCATTTGTTTCCAACCCGAATAACATGTCAAAGTGGAACTCCGCGGTTGTTAGCATTCAACAGGCAACACCTGGGGAGGTTGGCGTTGGTACAAAATTCAAAACGGTTGGTGAAGTCATGGGGCGCCGCCTGGAAGGCGAATTACAAGTGCAAGCCTATGAACCAGAAAGCAAATGTGGGTTCCAATTGAACGCTGGCCCCATGCAAATGAATTTGACACTGTTATTCAAATCAGTTGGCACGGGTACAAAACTCAGTCTCAATGTGCAAGGGAACCCTGTAGGTGTTTTTAAACTGGCAGAAGGTGTAATGACTGGTCAAGTTAAATCTTTGATGGAAGGCAATTTTGCCAAATTGAAATCTGTCCTGGAAAGCGGAGCTTAAGCAGTCATGTCATTACCGGTAATTTATGTTGAGAATCTCACGCGCCGTTTCGGTGATTTTGTGGCCGTTGACCACATCAACTTTGAAGTAAATGCGGGTGAGGTGGTTGGTTATCTCGGCCCGAATGGCTCTGGAAAAACGACCACCATCCGCATGTTGTTGGGTTTGCTTGAGCCAACGGAAGGGCAGGCAACCGTTTTGGGATTCGATGCTTTCAGACAAACTGAAGAAGTACGCAAACGCGTTGGATATATGTCGCAAAAATTTGCGATCTATGATGATCTAACTGTGCGCGAAAATTTGACATTTTATGGCGGTGTGTATGGGATTACGGATAAAGCCCGCATCCAAGCGACCATTGAACTGGTTGGTCTTAAGGGACATGAATCCACGCTGACGAGGGATATGTCTACAGGCTGGCGGCAGCGGTTATCTCTCGGCATTGCCCTTGTCCATGAGCCGAAATTATTATTCCTCGATGAACCCACCTCAGGCGTTGACCCAACTGCCCGCCGCGCATTCTGGGATTTGATCTATCAACTGGCAGAAGGCGGCGTGACCATTTTAGTCACAACGCATTACATGGACGAAGCTGAATATTGTGAAAGAGTCGCTGTGATGCGTGATGGTAAATTGCTGGCAATGGATACGCCGACGAATTTGAAGAAAACCATTATCACAGGGGACGTTTGGGAAGTATATGTCCAGCCGCTGGAACGTGGCGTGGATATTCTCTCCAGCATGCCCGGCGTGGACCGTGTCGGGTTGACTGGTGATCATTTACGCGTGATCAGTTCCCAGGTCCAGAAAGAGGCGATGCAAACCTTATTAAGTGGGGAAGGGGTAAGCGTGGAAAAAATCGAAAGAGGCGAGCCGACTCTGGAGGATGTCTTCCTTTCGCTGGCTCGTTAGGTAAGTGATGTCATTGCGAGGGCAGTGCTCTTCTGCCCGAAGCAATCTCCTATGTCTTGGGAGATTGCTTCGGCGCTAAGAACAAGGGCGCTCCTCGCAATGACATAACGATTACTGTTCGGGGGTGACAATTGCCATGATGATATAGGCAATCACAAGCCCGCCATGTACGGCAAAGAAACCAAGTACAAACAGCAAGCGGACTACAGTGGGGTCAATATTTAAGTAATCTGCAAGGCCAGCGCATACACCTGCGATCATTCGGTTTGACTTGCTTCGGGTGAGGGTTTTCGTCTCGTTCATTTTTGCTCCTTTCGTTTTGTTGTACTTTCTTTACGCAGACAAACGAAAAGAGTTGCACGCAGATCTATTTGTGCCTTCTACCCTCAAAATAATTCGCAGCAGCGGCGTAAAGCAAAAAGCCTCCGAGCATGATAAATACCACAGCTTGCAACCCCAACCATTTTAACTGCCACAACCCAAAGCCTGCAAACACCACGCCGACCAGACCGTAGAAGGTTGCGTTACGCATATAGCCTGATGCGACGCGTTTGGATTGAAACAGATTGCGCGCGGCAAGTTGTTCTAATTGATGGACTTCATTCTCGTGGCGAGATTTGCAGGCAATGACATCGTCTATGACGGCGGCGCATTCGCTGCACAGTCCGCGCTGACAGTATTTGCATAGTCCAATGGCGGGAACAGTAGGATGATAGAAGCAATTCATTTTTTCTTTCCTTTTTTATATGCGTGTGGTCTCGACCACCAATTACTTTTTACTTTTCACTCTTTACCACTGGATGTCTCAAGACCGTCTTCATTTTATCAGGTGCGGCTTTTCGCGGGTCGCTGATGTAGATTTCATGATGCTTGCCATTAGTGACGTTATCGTGAAATCCATTCTCACTCATGAATTCTTTCATGCGTTCAATGGTGGCGGGTTCAGTGGCGTATGGCCCGATGTGCATGGTCTGCACACATTGGCCTTCTTCAAAGTGGGCGAGTCGTAACTTGGAAAGCATTTCACTATCCCCTTTCTTCTTGCGGACTTGTTCGCGTGCCTCCTCGAATATTACTTTTGTAATGACTTCAGGCTGCATAATCATCAGTGTGTAGAACCAATTGTCCTTTACAGTGATATCAAAGAAGCCATCTTCGACCCACCACAAACCTTCAAGCGACATGACAGGATAATCAATTGCATTCGCTTTGCGTTTTTTGAGCATAAATTTGAGCGTGTAGCATATGCTGTATAACGCCTGTGTTGCTTCTGCAAACATAGGCGATGTGCCAGGCGCTTGTCCCTTTTCGATGGCGCCGTCGATCATGGCAAATTGAAGATTGGGTATCTTCAATGCTTCGATCTTTTTAGCTGATGGTTGATATAAATATTTGAATTGTTTTTTCAGGTCAAGTACTTTCATTTTTCTCCTTTCGAGGGTGCGACGCACTTCATTCGCCTTTGTGAATGACATCTCTTCCATATTTTTCCTGCAACTGATCGATGACATCCTGCAATTTGCGAGACTTCTCGCTTCCCACATCCCACAAGCTGAGTTGGCGTACTGGAGCACCGATTCCGCTGACGCCGACTCCGATGAGTCTCACAGCTTGATTCGGTTTACGGATAGCGTGCAATAATTTTATCGCGGCTTTGATAATCTCTTCATCATTATCAGTTGATGTTGGCAATGTGACTTGTCTTGTGATGGTTGTGAAATCAGGCCAGCGGATTTTTAACTTGACGGTTTTCCCCGCGAGATCATTTTTACGCAACTGGCGCGCCACTTCTTTCGATTGTTCGCGGATCGTTTTTTCAAGTGACTTGTCATCGCGAATATCCACGTTGAAGGTGGTTTCCTGGCTAATGGATTTGGTCTCGTATTCGGTGACGATGGGTCGGTTGTCTATGCCCTGCGCGTGCCGCCAGAGGTC
>JAYVUA010000096.1:0-33673 GCA_043788255.1 Anaerolineales bacterium
CACCAAGGGAGGGGTGATGAATGTCTTCAGCGTGATCATCATTGCCATTGCAGGTGTGGGTATCCTCAACTTACTATTGATGGCAGTCTACGAACGCACACGCGAGATCGGCGTGTTGGGCGCGATGGGACTCAAGCCGAATCAAATTTCCCTGCTGTTCATTCTTGAAGGAATCATGATCGGGATGGTTGGCATCGCGGTGGGGATTGTTTTTGGGTTGGCGATCAACGGCTACTTGATGAAAGTTGGGCTCGATTTTGGCAGCATGACCAGTGCCGCGAGTTACATGGCGCTGATTCAAAGCCGCGTCTATCCCACCTTGGGCGTCGAGAAGCTGCTCATGCGTGCTTCCATGATCGCGATCATCTCTGCATTGGCTGCACTTATTCCAGCCGTTGAAGCCGGGCGGCGCGAACCTGCCGAAGCCCTGCATTTTGTTTGAGGCACTCCTATGATGCAAATACTTAAAATGGCATTCCGTGACTTAGGTCGCAACCGCCGACGAAGTTTCTTTTCTGCGTTGGCAGTAGGCGGCGGGCTTGCACTGCTGATTTTGATGTCGTCTGTGGTCCAAGGTGAAATGGGCAGCGCGATTGAATCTGCCATCAAACTTCAAAGCGGACATATCCAGATCCGCGCAGCGACTTATGATGAAAACAAATCGAGTCTCAAGTGGGAGGACCTGGTCGCCAACCCGGATGAAATCGCAAATAAGATTGCCCAGTTAGATCAGGTCAAAGCCGCGACACCGCGTCTGTACGCGAGCGGATTCCTCTCTTCGGGAAACCAATCTGCGGGCGCGAGAATCATGGGTATTGATCCACTGTCACCTGCAAGTGATCCATACCGCGAAGGAGTCATCAGCGGAAATTATCTCAGCTCCGATGACCGCGATGCAGTGTTGATCGGTAAACCAATGGCGGAAAAATTGAAATTAAAAATTGGCGACAGTGTTGGACTCTCGCTCAACACTGCGGATGGCAACGTGGAAGATCAAATATTTACTGTGAAGGGAATTTACACCACAGGCACCAACGGGTTCGATGGCTCCACTGTTTTCTTGCCGCTTGCCAAGGCGCAGGCGATTACGCAGACGGAGAATCACGCCAGCACGGTTTATATACTGCTCAAAGACACTGCGCTGACCGATACCGTTGTTTCCGCGCTCAATGTTTCTTCAAACCTGGAAATCAAGACGTGGAAGGATTTGAACTCCCTGTTTGTTGAGTATGAAGCATTTGCGCAAAGTTATATCTCGATCTTTTACATGATCATCCTAGCGATCTCCGCTTCGGTCATCATCAACACACTGATCATGTCGGTTTACGAACGCACGCGCGAGATCGGAATCCTGTCCGCGATTGGTATGAGAGGCGGGCGCATTATGATGTTGTTCCTCACCGAATCATCCATGCTGGCAATTGGCGGCGTGATCATGGGATTGATCATTGGTGTACTTGGAACGCTCTACTTCAACGTCCACGGATTCTATATTGGCAATATGGGGCTGAGCGGCATGGTAATTGCCGATACGATTTACGCCAAATTGACAGTGACCAACCTGATCAACCTGACCGTCTTGACTTTTGTGGTCTCGATGTTAGCCGGGCTTTACCCCGCCGTGATGGCTTCCCGCATGCAACCTATTGAAGCCTTACGTGCCGAAAAATAAACGCGGAGTCGAATTCGCGAGGAGAACAACATGGAAGTTGTAAAAATTGAAAATGTTAATCGTGTGTATCAAATTGGAAAAGTCGAGACGAAGGCGTTGCGAGGTGTCAATCTGTCTATTGAAAGCGGAGAATTCACCGCCTTGGTTGGTCCATCGGGTTCAGGCAAGACCACACTCTTGCAAATGATCGGCTGTCTCGACCAGCCGACCTCGGGGCGTGTGTTCGTGGATGGTAAGGATGTCACTGCGCTTAATCGCAATCAGCGTGCCGACATGCGCAAGGGACATATTGGATTTATCTTCCAATTCTTTGCGTTGATTCCCACTCTCAGCGCTTATGAGAATGTGGAGATGCCGCTCTTGCTCAACAACCACAGCGCAAAAGAACGCCGCGAGCGGGTGATGGAGTTGCTCGAAGCCGTAGATTTGGCCGATCGTTCCAATAATCGCCCCGATCAGATGAGCGGCGGCCAACAGCAGCGGGTGGCTATAGCCCGCGCCCTGGCCTCTAAACCGGCGCTGATTCTAGCCGATGAACCGACCGCCAATCTTGATACTGTCAATGGGAAACAGGTGATGGACATTATGCAAAAGTTAAATAAAGAGACAGGCGTCACTTTTGTATTTGCCACGCATGATCCGCGCGTTATCAGTTATGCCAGACGCGTTGTTACATTACAAGATGGCTTGATTGAGAAAGATTCATTGAGATAAAAGAAAATCACCATTTCTGGATAAAACATGTGCAAAACATGTGCAATATGATACAATTTACAGATAGTTTATGTCACGCTAGAACCAGCACATGGAGATAAAGAGTAATGAAAAAAGTATTTTGGGTATTAATAATCGCGCTTGCGCTTTTGCTTGCGGCCTGCGGACAAAATTCCACACCAACAGCTATCCCTACGGTTTCACTTGAAAATAATGGCATTTCTTCATCGCCAACTCAATCTGGCAATGGAAATTCTATTTCTGCTTCTGCTGAGGTTGTTCCTCTTCACGAAGCACGTCTTTCATTTACCACGATTGGACGGGTAACTTCAGTGAACGTGAAGGTTGGAGATGTGGTTAAGGCAGGTGATGTTCTTGTGCAACTGGATACAACCATTCAGGAAGCAAGAGTTAGCGAAGCCGAAGCTAATTTATTGGCAGCCCAGATCCAGGTCAGTTATTTGAAGCGGGTTGGCGTGGGAGATCAGGTGCATCTTGAATCTGCTCAGGCAGATATCGCGCGCGCGCAGGCATTGCTTGATTCCGCAAAAGCTACATTGGTCTCACAATCCACGCTGACTTCACCTTTTGATGGGACGATTGTCAGTGTGGACATTGAACCTGCGGAAACAGTTACACCGGGTAGGATTGTTATCGTCCTGGGTGATTTATCTGCTTATCGTATTGAGACCACAGACCTGAGCGAACGGGATGTTCCCAATGTGAAAATTGGACAGTCTGCGAGTGTATTTATTAATGCGTTGAATCAGAATTTTGCAGGCAAGGTGATTGATATTGACCGTATCTCGACCACACTTGGCGGCGATGTAGTTTACAAAGTGACCATTGAATTTGATGAACAGCCTCAGGGACTGCTTTGGGGAATGAGCGCTGATGTGGAAATTAAAGTTGAAAACTAATGCAGGAAAGTTAGGAGATATAAAAATGAAACAAATTGGTTGGTCAGCCTTATTGGTTTTGACCATCATCCTGACAGCTTGTGGTAGTTCAACAGCAGCAACTGCCACTCCATCCAGCCCTGCATTAATTAATACACCTGTGAATGTGCCTTCTGATGTTGTGATTGCCTCTGCCAAAGTATTACCGTTGCAGGTATCCAATATCGGTTTTACCATTTCCGCACTGGTTAAAGATGTAGCAGTGAAAGAAGGTGACGTTGTCCAGGCTGGGCAAACCCTGATCACACTGGATACACCTGAATTGGAATTTGCCGTTATTGCAGCAGGCGAATCTCTTCGTGCTGCACAGGCAGATCTGGTCACAAGAAACCGTGATAAATATAAATATGTAGATGGATTTGACAGGGTTTTTTATTACACTGTTCCCAATGAAGTTGTGCAAATTGAAAAAAATAAGGTTCAGCAAGCTCAATCAGCGCTTGATGTTGCAAAGGCTAACCTTGCACAAAACACTATCGCGGCTCCTTATGATGGGACTGTGATTTCAATAAACGTGATTCCTGGCGAACTTGCCCAGGCCGATCAGGCCGTGCTTACATTGGCGAATTTGAATTCATTACAGATCAAAACCACTGACTTAAGCGAACGTGATGTTCCGCGCATAAAAATTAGGCAGTCAGTAGATATATTTATCGAAGCATTGAATACGCATGTAACAGGGAAGGTAATTAGTATTTCGCCCATCTCTGAGGTTGTTGGCGGAGATGTTGTTTACCCTGTAACAATTGAGTTGGATCAACAACTCCAGGGTTTGCTCTGGGGCATGACCGCAGAAGTGGAAATACAAACGAAGTGATCTGCGAATTCTAAAAGAACTCGCAGGTTTACTTATGGATGTACAATAAGCACGTTGGATAGATCCAGCGTGCTTATTTTTTTAACTTTGCTCATACAGAGCTTGTATAAAAGGAGATTTGCATGACCATCATCACTGTGATTGGCGCAGGCAGCGCATCATTTGGCGAGAATACACTCTCTGCCATTCTTCGTTCCAAAAAATTGAAAGGCTCCACTCTTCGTCTTGTCGATCGCAACGAACAAAGCCTTGATATTGTTAACAGGCTCTCGAATCGATTGAATACAGAATGGAATTCAGGTTTCACGATCAGCGCACATAAAAACCATAAAGATGCGCTTGATGGCGCAAACTTTGTAGTCTCTGCCATTGAAGTGGGGCCGCGTGAAGAATTATGGAAATCAGATTACGAAATTACGCTGAAATATGGCGTACACCAGCCTTATGCTGAGAACGGCGGCCCCGGTGGTTTTATCCACACTGCGCGTAATATCAAGCCGCTCATGGAAATTGTCCATGATATGGAGCAGGCCTGCCCGGATGCGTGGTTCATTAATTTTACCAATCCAATGGTGCGCATTTGCGATGCGGTCAATCGTCATAGCAAGATAAAAGTGGTTGGGTTGTGTCATCAAATTTATGCAGGCTATGCCATGGTCGGTGTTGCACTTGCAAAGGAACTCGGAATTCAAATACCCGAGGGCCTGGAAGGTATGCACGCTGATGCGATGCAGCATCCGCTTCAACAAATGGTCATGCATCAAACTGTCCCGTTGATAGATATCCGTGCGGCGGGAACGAATCATTTTTCATGGATCGTGTCAGTTCACAATAAGCGCACAGGAGAGGATTTATATCCGCTTTTAAGGAAGCGCTTTTTTGAGTTGGATGAAAACTTCGAGCCGCTCACGCGCCGCATCTTCCATGACTTTGGCCTGCTTCCGGTCCCCGGAGATACACACCTCTGCGAATATCTCCCCTGGATGAGTGACCCAATTACAAAACCCTGGGAAAAATTTAATATTCGCTTATACGATTGGGAAATGATGGCAGGTCTGCGCGATTTCAGCCTGGACCGATTGAACGAGATGGCTAATGGCAATTTGACCATCGAAAGCCTGCTTGATACTGATTCAGAAGGTGCGTTGGAAATGATCGAAAACATTGCCTATGCAGGGAATCATTATCACCTTGCCGCGAACCTGCCCAACATGGGGCAGATCGCCAATCTTCCAATGAATGCAATTGTTGAAACTCCGCTCATGGTGGATGGAGCAGGCATTCATCCCGTTCATGTTGGATCGTTGCCTGAGCCAATTGCAGAACTATGCCGCCGCGAATTAATGATCGCGCAGCTCGGTGTTGACTCGGCTGTTGCAGGTGATTATCAAAAAGCATTGCAATGCCTGCTGCTTGACCCTGTTATTCACGATCTTGATCATGCCAAACTTATTTTGGATGATTATCTAAAAATATATAAAGAGCATTTGCCTCAGTATTGGAAATAACAATTTTATTTTTACGGCATGTAATTGTGTTTAAATATGATGCGGAATAATATTCCGCATCATATTTTTTAAATATTTAATGATCTTGATTGAAAAACATAATGTTCGTGTGTAAACACTTACAATATTTTAAGATAAATGTGTGTTGAAAAACCTTTACATAAATCAATAGTTAGATACAATGGATATATAAATAATGATTTTACATTTAAAAAATATTGTTTATGTAATAAATATAAATAAAAAATAAATATATTTAAAATATAAAAGAAAGAAAACAATAAAGGAAAGATTATGTATATCTGTGTTTTAACAAGCGTTCCAGATGAAAACGATATTCCATATAACCCATCTCCATATATGAATGGATATCGCTGGAAGCAGCACCTCGTAGAACCAAAGAATGTTGAAAAACAAATCCGCGATCTGATGAATGAGGGTGTGGATGCATTTGTCAATTTGTGTGATGGCACTCCCGATGACGCGCTTTCAGGCATTGCGCTTGTGAATGCGCTCGAAAAACATAATGCCGCATTCACTGGCGCGGACTCGAAATTCTTCGACCCAACTCGTGATGAAATGAAAAATGCTGCACGCCGCGTATCTGTCCCCACGCCGAATTGGACGTTTGTCAATCGCGCCGAGGATGCAGAGAAAGTCGCCAAGCGATTAAAGTTCCCCATGCTGGTCAAACCACCGCACGGCTATGCAAGCGTAGGCATCCGCCGTAATTCACGCGTTGAAACTGTTGACCAGTTACGCGAGCAGTTAAAACTTGAGATCAACGAATTTGGCCGCGCTCTGATTGAAGAGTTCATTGAAGGCCGCGAATTTACCTGTCTTATCGCAGAGAATCCTGATGACCTCAAGAAGCCTTTAACATTTACCCCCGTTGAATTCATTTTCCCCAGCGGTGAATCTTTTAAACATTATGACATGAAGTGGGTTGAATACGAAAAGATGTCAGTTGCTGTGGTTAATGACCCGAAGATCGAAAAGACACTTCGCGAACAAACTATGCGGGTCTTCAAGGAATTGAACGGTAATGGATATGCCCGCTGTGATTACCGAATGGATGCAAGCGGTGAGATCTACATGCTTGAGATCAACCCAAACTGCGGCATTTTTTACCCGCCGACTGAACCAGGCTCTGCAGATTTTTCACTGCTTAATGATCGCACCAACCACACAAAATTTATGAAGTTGATCATTCGAAATGCTCAAATGCGCCAAACACGTATTGCCGCAGAAAAGATCATCAAACGGCAAACTCGCAAACGCCCCATCGAAGTTGAACAGATGGCTTATAGCTAAAACAAAAATGGACACGTGAAGCGTGTCCATTTTTTATCTCAAAGTTATGATTATTCCTCCCTGACAATACTCGCACCTTCGCTGGCCTTGCAGACGTAAATACTCGCATCCAAACCTGACCTTTGCTTGTATGCGGCGGAAACAGCATTTACAAACTCTGAAGCCTTTTCATTTTTTACAAGCGCAACTGCGCAACCGCCAAATCCTGCACCGGTCATACGGGCACCGAAGCAGCTTTCCTGTTCTCGCGCGCAATCAACCATGATATTGAGCGCATCATTGGACACTTCAAAATCATCGCGCAGACTATTATGGCTGGCGTTGAAGAGTTCTCCCAATCTCTTTATATTTCCTGCTTTCATGACTTGAACCGCTTCCAGAACACGTGCATTCTCTGTGACAATATGCCTTGCTCTCTTCAAAACCACTTCATCCAATCTTTCTGCACTTGTTTTTCTTTGAAACTCATCAACACTTACATCTCTCAGTGCTTTTACTCCAAACCAGCGTGCTGCTTCTTCACACTGACTGCGCCTTTCGTTATAGGCAGAATCCACCAATCCGCGTCTTGTGGATGTATCCAAAATCACTACAGATATATTTTCAGGCAAAGGTGCATATTGAATTTCCAGGGTGCGGCAGTCAAGAAACAATGCGTAGCCTTCCTTTGAAGCAGCGCTTGCCATTTGATCCATAATTCCGCAGTTGACGCCAACCCACTCATTTTCAGCTTTTTGTGCAAGTTCAGCCATCCGAACTGCATCCCAAGGGAATTTTGAAGTGGCAGCAAAGGCTCTTGCAGTAGCAAGCTCCACAGCAGCAGATGAAGATAACCCGGCGCCGCGCGGTACATCACCCGTCATAACAGCGTCAAAGCCATGTAATTCAACGCCCGTTTTTTGTAATTGGTATGCAACCCCCTTAATGTATTCAGCCCAGCCTTCTTCCTTGACAAGAGAATTTAAATCGAAAGCAGAATCAGTTTCAAGGTCAAGAGAGTGGATGCGTACCTGTGAATCAACTCTCGGAGATAGCGCGATCCATACAGCCCGGTCAATGGCCATGGGCAGGACAAATCCATCGTTGTAATCGGTATGTTCGCCGATCAGGTTTACACGTCCGGGCGCACGGACTATAAATTGAGGTTTGGAGTTAAAATTGGAGATGAAGGATTGAGATAGGGTTTGAATATCCATAAGTGCTTTTATACCATAGAGGCTGTGTGAATGACCTTGAATTTCTAGAAAAATATGAACCTGTTCTTCGCTTTGCAAAGAGCGAGCGTTTTTTTCCGATGGCGGTTGAACCGTATTTGGAGAAGTGTTTCCTTTTTCCGGGCGGCCCAATGGGAGTTGTTGAGTCGTTGGTATATATAAATGAGCCGATCATCACACGGATAGGGAAGTTGCAAAGCGAACAGCATTATCTCCGTTTTGTGAACAAGCCATTAAATGATGCTGACGCCTGGGTCTGGTGGGGCGCTCTTTCAGGAATCGGAATAATAGGCGGTTGGTTTGCAGCAGGCTGGGTGAGCGTGGAGATTGCTTTTACATTTTCATTGATCGCAGCTTTGATCATTTTCATGCTGGCTTCTCCAATTCGATTGCGCAGTATTCCAGCCGCTTTGGCTGCGTTATTTTTTATTTCACTTGGGGCAGCACCGATTTGGTTTTTTCTTAAACCAAGTCAATATGTAAGTATTCAAGTGGAATATCTTGTTTTGTTTCCGATCTATTTGATTGGATTATTGTACCTTTCGATCCGTACGATGAAATTTGTTTTGGATCATGTACTTCCTGAGGGTCCGGGTCTGATCATGGATATGCTTTCACAAGCTACCGAGAAGATTGCGCGCGAATCCTTTTCTATATATTCTGAGATATTAGAGAAAGAACCCGACCCATTATATTATGGACGTGTTCTGCATGAGGCTGATGATAAAAATAATAAGTGGATGATCCTGCAATATCATTTTTTCTACGCATTCAATGACTGGCGGCTTGCAGCGAATGGAATGAACCATCATGAAGGGGATTGGGAGATGATCGCGGTTTATATCAAGAATGACCAGCCTTATGCGGTCTTGTTCTCGCAGCACGGCGCTGGCAATATTGAAAAATGGGAAACAGTCTTCAAGGCTGTTGATAAGCAGGGGAATGCTACTTTACATCCCATTGTATATGTTGCGCTTGGTTCACATGCAAATTATAGTAAACCTGAAATCATCCGCGCTCCAAGCATGTATAAACCAGGCAGGTTACAGCGCTTCCTCTTTTGGGCCGATGGGTTGATACACTATCTGTTTTTATTGGTCAACCCGAATCAAAAGGCGCGTCAGATCGCGTTGAAAGAGTTACAGTCACAAGGGGCGCATTTTCTTGCGGACGATGCCTTTGTTTATATGCGTGATGAAACTGACCATTATGTGGTGAGTTTGCCAATGGAGATCGCCTCCGGGGATGGTCATCGCATTGGGATACAAGGTGAGACCATGAAGGAGCGGGTGCTTAAATCAAGCAGCTATCTCAAGCGTGTCATGTCTGACCGAAAGACGGCGCGGCCAAATATGAAAGTTTGGCAGAGAGTAGTTTTGAATCCTGAGCCAGATTGGGTACAATATAAAGGATTGTGGGGAGTAAAAAGTTTATTGAGTGATGAATCTGGCCCGCCTGGACCTAAATGGGATAGGCCAAAGAAGAATCAAGCTGGCGTGCAGGAACGTAAACGCTGGGGCAGGCCGTTGGATTGGCTTGCTGAATTGGAAGAGCTTAAGCATTAATACGAATCATCATTGCCGAGGAGAAGTCCATGTCCATTCCACAAGTTCTTGAAGTTGCTGTCGGTCTTATTGTTGTCTATTATCTTTTGGGTTCCGTTGTTTCCCTTGTCACGCAGTGGATTAACGAAAGCTTGGAATCACGAGGCAAGGCGCTTGAACAATATTTGATAAGGATCGTGGGTGATAAAAAGATCGGTGATCTTATTAATTTGCCGCAAATGCAGGCCTTGCGCCCGATTCGTTATAAGAATTTTTTGAGTGTGTTGGGTTCTGGAACCGAACCAAAGAAGCTTGAAAAGGTTCCCGTTGCAACCCTGGTGGATGCATATTTTGATATTGCCGGCCTGACTGCAAAAAAGGAAATGGATCTATTGCAATTAGCTGAGACAATAGACAAGCTGCCCGATTCTGAGGGAAAAAGAGCCTTTATTGGTTGGATCAACCAAGGCGTTACGAATATCGCTGATCTACGGAATCGCACGACAGCATATTTTACAGGCATGATGGATCAGGCCGCGGCCACTTTCCGTGCCCGTGCACGCAGTTTTGTGATCATTCTATCCATTGCGATTACTATTTTATTTGGTACAGATACCATTCAACTTGCCAAGGCTCTGTGGACCAATGCTGAATTACGTGCCATTGCAGCCGCTCAGGCAGATGCGGTTGTAGCCAGAGATGGCGCGACAGCAGATTTATCCAGCATTATTGATGACCTGAGTGCGTTTTCAATTAAGATTGGCTGGTGGCAAACTCAGCAATTCCCTGCAAATAATGATTATATGGGATGGGTTATGTTTTCCCTCTTGAAAGTGATTGGGTTGGGAATTACCGCCGCGGCTGTTTCGCAAGGCTCTTCGTTCTGGTATGACCTGTTGAAGAAAGTATCGTCACCAGCCACAAGTACGAGCAGTAGTAAGAGCAGCGGTGGAAGCAGCAGCAGTACAAGCAGCAGTAGCAGCGGCTAACAATAATAAAAAATCCGAGGTGATGAGCCTCGGATTTTTTATTATTTGGAATACCATCTTGCATAAACTGCTTGCGAAAGTAATCTGTTTGCGCTTGTTTCGCGTGTGACCAATTCACCGCTGTCTATATTCCCTTTATATTTTTTCATAATTTCATCAAGAGCCTGTGCTACATGAACCGCCGAGGCGCGGACTGCATATAAAGTGGCAATCACGAAGAGGGGATTATCACTCAAACATGAACGGCACAGTTCAAACAAACTTGGCAGCGATTTATATACTTCCCACACTTCACCTTTGGGGCCGCGGCCAAATTTGGGCGGATCCAGAATGATGCCATCATACTTCACACCGCGTTTTTCTTCCCGTTGAACATATTTAACTGCATCTTCAACGATCCAGCGGATGGGTTTATTGCCTAGACCAGATAGTTCCTGGTTTTCGCGCGCCCAGCCCACGGATTTTTTTGATGCGTCCACGTGAGTCACAGATGCGCCTGCCGCCGCCGCCGCGAGTGATGCCAGACCTGTGTAACCAAATAGGTTAAGAACTTTTACGGGCCGGCCTGCTTCTCGGACGAGACCAGCCATAAAGTCCCAGTGCGATGCGACCTCGGGAAAAACTCCAAGGTGACGGCCGGGTGTTGTCATCACAGAGAAAGTCAAATCCTGCAAATGGGGAAGTGGATATTTCATCTCCCATTTCTCTGGTAATTTCTTTTTCTCGATCCAGTGGCCTCCGCTTTCTTCTGGTGTGGGCTGGAAGGTTGCATGAGCATTATTCCATTCAGCTGCGGGTAATGCGCGCGACCACATGGCTTGCGACTCCGGACGTGAGAAAATATATTTACCGAAGCGCTCAAGTTTCAAGCCGTCGCCTGAATCGAGCAATTCATAATCGTGCCAGTGGGTGGATTCAAGAAGGGTGAAGGGGAAAGTCGTCATTAATGACCAGTCTCAACGTTGCAAAAAGTTGGCAAAACCGAATGGGCTACTTGCTATTTCCCTCAAAAAGCGTATAATGTGGGAAGTAGTGGTAGAAAGTGGTAAGAGCGCCGGGATGTTCCTGGCGTTCAATGTATTAAAGGAAGATTAGCACAAATGTTCTTAGGTCACTTCCAACACAACCTCGATGATAAAGGGCGCCTGATGATACCAGCGCGCTTCCGTGAGTTGTTGGAAGGTGGCGCCTTCATTACACAGGGCTTTGATAAATGCCTGATGGTGATGACAGAGTCATATTTCAAACAGGTTTATGAGCGCATTGAAGCGATGAATCTTGCCGACCCAACTGCACGTCTTCTGCGCCGCTTGATTTTATCCAATGCATATCCGATCGAAGTGGATAAAGTTGGGCGCATACTTATGCCGCAGAACCTGCGAGCCTTCCTGCAAATTGAAGGCGAGGCAATTGTAGCAGGTCAAGGCGAATATTTTGAAGTGTGGAAGCCTGCAGAATGGAATGAGCAAATGGCTAATCTGCAGGATGTTGAAGCAAATAGTCAACGCTTCGCCACATTGGATCTTTCGAAGAAAAATTCCGCTTCATAACAACAGGTTTTGTTATGAGCGCACACAAGCCTGTACTTTACAAAGAGATTATACACGCATTGCAACCGGTAAGTGGTGGTCGCTATGTGGATGGCACACTGGGCGCGGGCGGTCATGCTCGCGGGATCTTGGAGGCCTGCTCGCCAGATGGGCTCCTGTTGGGTCTGGACGTTGACCCACAGGCGTTGACGCTCGCTCGTGAGACCTTGGCTCCTTACGAACAGCGTACTCGTCTCGTGCAGGCCTCCTACATCACCCTTGCAAAACAGCTTGCTGCCGCAGAATGGGATGCAGTAGATGGCATCGTGCTTGATCTGGGTGCATCGTCTATGCAGTTTGATACGGCTGAACGCGGCTTTTCATTCATGCAGGATGGCCCACTGGATATGCGTTTTGGACCGCACGCTTTGCAGAGTGCGGCAGACCTGGTCAATACATTACATCAGGATGACCTCGCTGACTTGATCTTTCGTTACGGCGAAGATCGTGACTCAAGAAAAATAGCGCGCGCCATCGTTGAAAATAGACCGCTTCATACGACCCGTGAACTGGTCGTTGTGATCGAGAAAGCATCTCCCCGAAGAGGTGACCGAATGCACCCAGCCACACAGACATTTCAGGCCCTGCGCATCGCTGTCAACGAGGAACTGGCTGGAGTGGAGAGTGTGCTTCCGCAGGCAGTGGCAGCACTAAGGTCAGGTGGAAGATGCGCAGTGATTTCTTTCCACTCGTTGGAAGACCGAATTGTCAAAGATTTTTTTCGTGAGCAGAGTAGGGAAAACATAAATCCGCCTTACGAAAGAATTTATGAAGTGGAACGCAATGCTGTTGTGAAGTTGATCAATAAAAAACCGATCATATCTACTGATGAAGAACTAAAAGAGAACCCGCGAGCGCGAAGCGCAAAACTTAGAGTTGTAGAAAAACTATGAACATACAAAACGTAAATCATCTGGTACATGCTTATAAGATCGCTCCATGGCGAGTCAATCGCCAGTGGTTTGGCACGTCGTTTCTTATTGTTCTTTCGCTTGCAATGATCGCGGCCATTTATCTGGATGTGACTTCGAAGGCCGCGATTGCTGGCCGTGAAATCCAGGATTTGAATGCATCGATTGCCATCAGCCGGCAGGTAAGTGGAGATTTGCAAACACAGCTCGCTTCATTGACATCTTCTAGTGTAATGAAACAACGCGCACTGGAACTTGGCTTTCGACCCATGAAAACTGGTGAAGCAGAATATCTTGTTGTAGCAGGCTATGCCGCGCTTGAACCAGATATTCTCTCTTCTGCATCCCATCCCCAATTGAGTGCATTAAGCGTTCCACGTGAATATAACGAATCGCTGCTGGATTGGATGGACGAAAAGATTTCTGCTTCACCGCGAGGTTTGCAATGAGACAGCAGTACGCGCGCCGCACCCAGGTCTTGACCTTTATGATGGGTTTAATTGCGCTCGCTATTGTTGTACAGATGACGCGTATTCAAAATAGTGTGGAGGCCGCTGCTTTTCGTGAGCAAGCCTCCAATTATGCGTATGAATTGCGCACGTTTTATCCAGATCGCGGTGAGATCTATGATCGTAACGGTCACTTGTTGGCAGGCAATACATCCATTTTTGAAATTGGCGTGGACCTGAAAACTGTAAAAGATGCTTCTGCGATTGCCGCATCTGTCGCTGAAGAACTTAATCTTGATTATTCTAAAATCCTATCTGATATTCAAAACCCGGCTGATGGCATCGTTTACGTAGTGATCGCCGATTTTATTACGCCGGAGCATGTTGTTAATCTACAGACCTTGAAAGATGTCTTACAAAAACAGGCACCTCAAGGCACGCATGGCCCGTTGACCGGGCTGGAATTCAAGTCGCATCCACAACGCAGTTATCCAGAAGGTGCTTTGGCCTCGAACATCATCGGATTTATGAATCGTGATGGACGCGGTTATTTTGGTATCGAAGGAAAGTATGACACTTTGTTGGCAGGGAACTCTGTGCAGGTGCTTATTCCCAAGGATCCAAATAAAGCTTTTGAAATCCCTCATGTTCCAGATGGCACAACACTTGTACTTACCGTGAATCGGGACTTGCAAGCTGCAACCGAACAAATCCTGGATGAAGCGCTTGTCACTTATGGGGCGGAGGGCGGCACGATCGTGATCATGGATCCGCGCAACGGCGAGCTGCTTGCGATGGCGGTTACCCCGCGCATGGATTTGAATCAATTCTGGAACTACGATTCGATATACAACAATGTCAGCGAGTACAACCCTGCTATTTCCATGCCGTATGAACCGGGGTCTGTGATTAAGATTTTAACCATGGCGGCTGCGTTGGATACCGGCACAGTGGTACCCAACACAACCTATCTTGATACAGGTTCCATTCTTGTTGGCGGCGCCACTATTCAAAACTGGAATCAGGAACCTTGGGGCGTGCAGGATATGGTTGGCTGTTTACAGCACTCTCTTAATGTATGCATGGCAACTTTATCCACGCAAATGGGCGCGGGAGCTTTTTATAGCTATATGAATAATTTTGGGCTGGGTCAGCTCACAGGTGTGGACCTTGCCGGGGAAGCAGCAGGCAGGCTCAAGATCCCCGGTGATTCGGATTGGTATCCTGTTGATTTGGCAACGAATGCATTTGGTCAGGGTGTAACTGCTACGCCGATACAGATCATGATGGCTGCCTCTTCTGTTGCAAATAAGGGGCGCACAGTTACACCACACGCGTTATATGCAATGGTTCGTGATGGCCGTCAATATAATGTGCCTGCGCAGTTTGCTGGCACTCCCATCTCTGAACAAACAGCAAACACACTTTCTGAAATGCTTGCTGTTTCAATGGAACAGGAAAGTTCACTTGCTTTGGTGCCGGGCTACCGCATTGCTGGCAAGACGGGCACCGCTCAAATTCCTGTCAATGGCTTTTATGATAGTGCAAAGACAAATGCTTCATTTATTGGCTGGGGACCTGTCGACGATCCGCAATTCATGATCTACGTCTGGCTTGAAAAACCATCGGCATCCATTTGGGGCTCGGAAACTGCGGCACCGGTTTTCGCCGAAGTCGCAGAAAAAACTGTCATCATGATGGATATTCCACCTGATAGTATTAGGAAACAACTTGTAGCAAAATAACATGCTTACACTCGCAGACGCCCTCGAAGCCATCTCTCGCAATGCGGTTCGCCCCGCAAACGCCACCTCAGTGATTACCGAAGCGGCGATAGACTCGCGTCAGGTGATTCCGGGTTCGCTCTTTGTGGCGATTTCTGGCGAGCAAGTGGATGGACATGATTTCATTGCGGAAGCATTCAAGAGGGGTGCCTCTTTTGCTTTAACTCAAAAAGATATGCCCGCTTCCATGCGGACCCTTGACCTGCGCACTGATCTATCGACAGACTCCACACTTGATTTTTCACCGCCTCTCTGTCTGCGTGTGGATAATACAGTCTCTGCTTTACAGCAGATCGCACGCTTCTGGCGTCGAAAACTGGATTTACAAGTAGTTGGTATTACAGGAAGTGTGGGCAAATCAACTTCAAAAGAAATGGTTGCTGAAGTACTTGGCACCCGTTATCGCACGCTAAAAAGCCCCGGTAATTTAAATAATGAAATCGGCCTGCCTCTTACTATTTTGAAACTTGGTAAAGGTTATGAGCGTGCCGTATTGGAAATGGGATTTTATGTCCCCGGTGAGATCGAATTCCTTTGCGATATTGCCCTGCCTCAAGTTGGTGTTGTAACGAATGTAGGTACAGTACATGCCGAGCGCGCTGGTTCACAGGAAGCCATTGCACGCGGCAAGAGTGAATTAGTTTACTCGCTCCCTGCAGATGGGGTTGCCATTCTAAACTTTGACGACCCCTGGGTTCGTAAAATGGAAGAGAAATCAAAAGCCCGCGTTTTCTTTTATGGCCTTTCCCCTGAAGCGCATCTATGGGCAGACCAGATCGAAGGCCTCGGCCTGGATGGTATTCGATTCCGTTTGCATTACAAGGGTGAAACCGTTCATACTCATGTTCCCATGATTGGGCGTCACTCCGTGCATACAGCGTTACGTGCTGCTGCTGTAGGACTCAACGATGGTTTGGTTTGGGAGGAGATCTTTGAAGGCCTTGCACAAGGACATACCCAGCTTAGGCTAGTAGCTGTTAGAAGCAAAACTGGCGCATTGATCCTGGATGATACCTATAACGCATCACCAGAATCCATGCTGGCTGCGATCAATTTACTGGATGAAATGGATGGACGCAAGATTGCAGTTTTAGGCGATATGCTTGAATTGGGTCCTTATGAAAAGCAGGGACATGAAATGGTGGGTATGCGTGCTGCACAAGTGGTAAAGCTGTTGCTGACACTGGGTCCGCGTGCGCATATGATCGCTGATTCTGCTCGGCGAGCGGGTATGAAACCTGCGGCTATTCTTGAGTTTGAAACCGCTGAACCGATCGTGGACTGGTTAAGTAAAAACCTCACATCGAAAGATGCGCTTCTTATCAAAGGGTCTCATGGGCTTCGCATGGACCGCATCACTGCGGCTTTAGAGGTGCAGTCTTGAAACAAATCGCTCTATCACTGAGTTTAGCTGGGCTTGCCTTTATTATGACTGCCATTTGGGGCGGACCGTTATTAAGAATTTTGCGTCATTATAAGATCGGGAAGATCATTCGCGTGGAAGAACCCAGTCATCACGGTGTAAAAATGGGTACGCCTACAATGGGCGGTGTCATGTTTATTTTTCCGGTGTTGCTCTTTAGCGGTTTGCTAAATGCGGTGGCGTTGATCGGTGTTCCCTCAAGCGGCGTGGGACGTTCAGTACTTGTACCCATGGCGGTCATGCTTGGATTTGCTGTTCTGGGCGCAATTGACGATTGGGAAGGCATTCGTGGAAAACGTAAAGGGGAAGGAATGCGCGCCCGTACTAAATTTATCTTTCAGATGCTGCTTGCTTTGGTAACTGCCTATGTTTTGAAATATAAAATGGACGTGCCTGAATTATATTTCCCGGGCTTGTTCTTTGAGATCAAGCTTGGCTGGTGGTATGTGCCTATCGCTGCATTTATTATTGTTGCTGAATCCAATGCTGTTAACTTCACCGATGGGTTGGATGGTCTCGCGGGCTTAATCGCTGCCACCGCTATCGCAGCCTTTGGCGGAATTGCTTTAATGCAGGAACAAATCTATCTTGCGCGCTTTTGTTTTATTTTGGTTGGCGCGCTTTTTGGCTTTTTATGGTTCAACGTGCACCCAGCGGAATTGTTCATGGGCGATACGGGCTCACTTGCGCTTGGTGCAGTGCTTGCCGTGATTTCACTGATGACAGGTCAGTGGTTGATGCTGCTGATCATTGGCATCATTCCATTGAGTGAAATGTTAAGTGTGGTGATTCAGATCGGTTATTTTAAGTGGACAAAAGGTAAACGCTTTTTCAAAATTGCGCCCATCCACTTGCATTTCGAAATGCTTGGTTGGAGTGAAACGCAGGTTGTTCAGCGTTTCTGGCTGATAGGGCTGATGGCCGCTTTGATAGGAATAGGTTTATCCCAAGTATAAATAAGTTGGAACGTTAAACGTTCCAACGTTGAAAATATGGAAAACTGGACAAACACTCACGTTCTAATTTTAGGAGCCGCCCGCCAGGGCATTGCCCTTGCCCGCTGGCTCTCCCGTCACGGCTCAAACGTGACCTTGAGTGATGCTCGCAGTCTGGATGAACTTGCCTCCGCCCGTGCATCCCTCGCGGAACCAAATGTAGAGTGGGCTGTGGGTGGGCATCCGTTGGAGTTGTTGAATAAGACCGATGTGCTTTGTCTTTCTGGCGGCGTCCCGTTGACATTGCCCATCGTACAGGAAGCAATCAGGCGCGGCATTCCATTTTCAAATGATACGCAAATCTTTATGGAAGCTGCGCCATGCAGGACGATTGGTATTACTGGCTCAGCAGGCAAGACAACCACAACAACGTTGCTTGGAGAAATGGCGAAGTTGTCAATCGAAAATCGAAAATCGTCAATCGTAAATCGGGTATATGTTGGCGGCAATATCGGTGACCCGCTCATCAACTACGTGGATGACATGACAGCGGATGACCTCGCCATCCTGGAGATTTCCTCCTTTCAATTGGAGCAAATGACCATCTCGCCGAATATCTCAGTTATTTTAAATATCACGCCCAATCATTTGGATCGTCATGGCACGATGGAAGCCTATACAAATGCCAAGGCACGTATTTTGGAGTTTCAATCTGAGAAGGATACGGCCATCCTCAGTCACGATGACAAAGGTGCATGGAATCTACGCAATAAGGTAAAAGGCAACTTGTTGACCTTTAGTTTGAATGATCTGGACGAAGGTTTGAATGGCGCATACTTGCACGATAGATTATTGAATTTGCGCGATGGCAATGCATACCTGCCTTTGATACTGCGCGAAAAGATCAAATTACCCGGTGATCATAATGTGGCGAACGTGCTTGCAGCATTTACCATCGGTCATGCGGCTGGATTTAAACTGGATGACATGCTTGAAGCCGTGGAAGAGTTTCGCGGCGTGCCTCACAGACTGGAACTTGTCCGCGAACTGAATGGGGTGCGCTGGTACAACGGCTCAATTGCGACTGCGCCAGAGCGAAGCATGGCAGATATTCATGCTTTTGATGAGCCGATCGTGCTCATGCTCGGCGGGCGTGATAAGGATTTGCCTTGGGATGAAATTGCAAAACTGATTCACAAACGCGTGGATCATGTTGTGCTCTTTGGTGAAGCGGCAGAACTGATTCAGAAAGCTGTATCAGCTGTCGGCGGAGAGCGAGGCGTTGATCTTCGTCGCGCAAATAATCTTGAAGAGGCAGTCGCCATCGCTGCGGAAGTTGCCAGCGCAGGAGACATTGTCCTGTTTTCACCAGGCGGCACAAGTTATGACGAGTTCAAAGATTTTGCTGAGAGAGGAGATGCATTCAGAAAATGGGTACAGGAACTTTCATGAACGAAAAACTTTCCACGCCAATTAATCCCGCAAAATTTTTGCGCGGCTTCGATATGCCTTTGTTTGTTTCCGTGTCAACGTTGATTCTTTTTGGTCTGGTTATGCTTTATTCAGCATCCTGGGATTTTTCCTTGAGTATCTATGGCGACCCGATGTTTATGTTTCTTCGTCAGTTGCAATGGCTTGGGCTGGGACTGCTGATTGCCTTCTTTCTCGCCTTTTTTGATTATCATCATTGGCGTAAGTTGGTTGTGCCTGCCCTGGCTTTTACGATCGTATTGTTGCTTGCGGTTTTATTTGTAAATGAAATTCGCTTTGGTGCCACACGTTCGATCTTCAATGGGTCTGCACAACCTTCTGAATTGGCAAAGTTGGTTTCAATTCTTTATCTTAGTGTTTGGTTGTATGCAAAGCGACAGCACCTGCATGATATTTCTCTTGGCTTAATTCCGCTGGGTGTGATTCTCGGAGTGATCGGCGGTTTGATCTATCAACAGCCAGACTTGAGCGCCGCTGCAACCGTCTTTATTCTTGGCGGTTTACTTTTCTTTCTCGCAGGTGGAGATCTAAAACAGATCGGCGTTTTGCTCGTGGTTGCTATCTTGGTGGCATGGATGGTAGTCTCTGCCAGTACAACAGGGCAGCAGCGGGTTGGTGATTTTGTGGCAGGTATCAAGGATCCATTACAGGCTTCATATCATGTCCGACGTGGATTTGAGGCCATTGTCAACGGCGGATGGTTCGGCGTTGGTTTAGGCGAATCACAATCCAAGTTGACAGGTTTGCCAGTCCCGCCAACTGACAGTGTCTTCGCTGTTGTGGCAGAAGAACTTGGCTGGTTTGGTTCTGTTGGGTTGATCGCTTTGTTTGGTTTTCTCGTTTGGCGCGGATTGGTCATTGCGCGCCGCGCGCCCGATATGCTCGGCACACTTCTTGCTTCAGGCCTTGTGATTTGGATTGGGCTTGAAGCCCTGATCAACATGGCCGTTATTGTGGGCTTGTTACCGTTTGCAGGCAACGCTCTACCTTTCGTTAGTGCGGGCGGCTCCAACCTGGTTGCAACTCTTGCCGCAATTGGCATTCTCTTTAATATTTCCCGCCAAACTGGCGAAGGTACGATCACAGATGATGAATGGAGGTCTTATAGTGCGGTTGTTAATTTGCGCTGGTGGAACGGGCGGCGGAGTGTATCCCGCGCTCGCCGTACACAACGCGCTAACCAGTAGACGCAACGTTGAAACCCTGTGGGTTGGCGGCGAAGGCGGAATGGAAGAGGAACTCGTGAATCGCGCGGGCATCTCTTATCGTTCCATACCTGCTGCTGGCGTGCATGGTGTTGGCCTGCGTGCGCTGCCCGGTAACATCGCGAAGCTTGCTCGCGGCGTTTTATCTTCACGCAGCATTTTGCGTGAGTTCAAACCCGATGTGCTTTTCTTCACGGGCGGATACGTGGCTGCGCCCATGGCTGTTGCTGGTCGAAATATTCCAACTGTTCTATATGTACCTGATATTGAGCCAGGCCTCGCGCTTAAGTTCCTTTCCCGTTTTGCAGATGTTGTCACTGTGACAGCTCCCAACTCAAATAAATATTTTTCACACCCACAGAGACTCATCCTCAGCGGCTACCCGCTTCGCGCAGACCTCTCAAACTGGTCCCGCGAAAAAGCGACTCAACACTTTGGGCTGGACGCTTCGCGAACAAAGCCCACATTGCTTGTAACAGGCGGCAGCAAAGGCGCACGCTCTATTAATATGGCTGTACTCAATCATCTTGGTGAATTGCTAAATATTGCACAAGTTATTCATATTACGGGTTCGCTTGATTGGCCTGTTGTGGAAAAAGCCGCACAGGAATTACCAGAACATTTTCGTTCTCTTTATCATCCCATGCCTTATTTGCATGAGATGGGCGCTGCTCTCGCCGCCGCAGATCTTGTGGTTTCGCGTGCAGGTGCATCTGCTTTGGGCGAATATCCTTTCTTTAATTTGCCTGCTGTACTTGTCCCATATCCATATGCATGGCGATACCAAAAGGTGAATGCAGATTTTCTTGCCCAGCAGAATGCAGCCCTCATCTTGCAGGATGAGGTATTGGAAGATAAACTCCTACCTGTGGTTAAAGATTTATTGTTGAATAAAAATAAACTTGAAGCCATGCGTGCCGCGATGAAAAAATTATCACACCCTCTTGCAGCAGACATTATCGCCAGCCAGTTGGTTAAATTGGCAGGAGAGCAGCCCTTATGATGAGTATTGTTTATGTCTTCTGGATGTATGTTATTCTCTTTGCAGTGATCGGCGCAATGCGCGGTTGGGCAAAGGAATTACTTGTTGCATTCAGTGTGATCACGTCCCTGGCTGTCAATTTATTGCTGGATAAATATATCCCCTTGGTGCGTGATCTGCCTGATAACAGCGTCTCAGTTTTTTGGATACACACCATCATTCTCCTGGCGCTTGTTTATTTTGGATATCAAACCGTTTCATCCATTCCGCGTTTTGCTTCAAAGGCCGCGCGTGAACGTTTGCAGGATGCGCTCTTTGGCGCAGTGCTTGGCGGTATTAATGGCTATTTCGTTGCAGGCACCATTTTATTCTATAACCATGTGGCAGAATATCCATATAAGAACATTATCAGCCCCGCAACTGACCCGATCATTGTGCAGGCTGTTGACTTAATGATGCGCTACATGCCTCCGCGCCTGCTGGGCGAGCCGGGCATTTATTTTGCTGTCATTATTATCCTTATCTTTATTATTGTGGTGTATGTCTAGGATTAATTTGGAATGCGACAGCTTGTTGTCGCACTCCAGAGGAATTGACTTATGAAACGGGTTCACTTCATCGGCATTGGCGGTTCAGGGCTTTCTGCCATCGCGCGCCTGCTTAAAGAAAGCGGCTATGAAGTGACAGGTTCAGATAAATCCCTTTCGCAATTTGCCATTGACCTGCAAAACGATGGAGTTAGTATTTATATCGGCCATCATCCGCGTAATGTTGGCGGCGCTGAGATCGTGATCCGCTCTTCTGCGATTGCAGATGATAACCCTGAAGTTGTCGCAGCAAAAAAAGCAGGCATCCCTGTTTACAAGCGCGCGGATTTTCTCGGTGAATTAATGTCTGGAAAAAATGGAATCGCGGTGGCAGGCACGCACGGTAAGACCACAACCACGGCCATGGTCGCGTGGACGCTATACTCAATGGGACGTGATCCGTCGTTTATTGTGGGTGGCACGTTGAGCAATTTGAAAGTAAATGCTCATTCGGGCAAAGGTGATCCTTTTGTTATTGAGGCAGATGAATATGACCGTATGTTCCTTGGTTTGAAGCCTCGCATCGAAGTGGTCACCAACCTGGAGCACGATCACCCTGACTGTTACCCAAAGTTTGAAGACATGTATTCTGCATTTCAAAGTTTTGTCGAATTACTGCCTCCTGACGGCACATTGATCGCTTGTGCTGAAGATGAAGGTGCTGTTTCCCTGCTTAGTCATGCGCGCCGAAAAGGATTGAATGTAGTCTCTTATAGTATACAGGGCGAGATGACCATCAACAGTCCGCAATGGATGCAAGCGCGGACTGTTAAGCCAAACAACCGCGGTGGATATGATTTTTCTGTAATGACCAATATGGGTGCTGAATCCGCCTCCATTTTGAATGTTTCCTTGCAGGTGCCTGGTGAGCATAATGTTCGCAATGCGCTTGCCACGCTGTCTGTGATCGCAACCATGGGATTGCCGCTTCAAGAAGCCGCAGATGCATTAAGTGAATTTACCGGTACAGGCCGCCGATTTGAGGTGCGCGGTGAACAAAAAGGTGTCATCGTGATCGATGACTATGCTCATCATCCCACCGAGATTCGCGCCACGCTTGCAGGTGCGCGGGCGCGCTACCCGAACCAACGGATTTGGGCGGTTTGGCAGCCGCACACGTACTCGCGTACGCAAACTTTATTTTTTGAATTCTCGCGCGCATTTTCTGATGCGAATGAAGTCTTGGTTACTGAAATATATGCATCACGCGAAGCCAGGCAGGATTTCTCTTCTGCCGAAGTTGTCAGCGCCATGCCTCATCCATCCGCGCATTACACGGGCTCGCTTGAGGGTACGACAGATTATTTACTGAAAAACCTGCGCTCGGGAGATGTCCTTCTTGTTCTCTCTGCAGGTGATGCAGATCAGATCAGCACGAATGTATTAAAAGGACTGTAAAGAGAAATAAAACGAGATGATTATGACTAGTCCCGCTTTGCCCGTTGATGTATTACGCCTTCAGTTCGGCGATGCTGTGCAGGAGAATGTTTCACTTGCACCGTACACATCCGCTCGGATCGGCGGCCCGGCCGACGTTTTGGTTATGGTCAAAACTGCTACTCAATTAAGGGATGTAATTACGGTTCTCTGGGAACACGAGTTGCCTTATTATGTACTGGGCGGCGGCTCGAATGTGTTGGTCAGTGATAAGGGTGTGCGCGGCGTAGTGGTTTTGAATCGGGCGAAGGAAGTGCGCTTCGAAAGCGGCGACCAGCCCACGGTCTGGTGTGAAGCGGGTGTTATCTTCAGTAATCTTGCGAATCGCTGTGCATCCAAAGGCTTTGCAGGTTTGGAATGGGCAGCGACAGTCCCCGGTACAATTGGCGGCGCGGTGTTTGGGAATGCAGGTGCGTTTGGCGGTGATATGTCTGGTAATTTGATCTGGGCTGATGTGCTGACGAGAAAAGGACTTGAAAAATATTCTGTTGAACAAATGGGGTATGGGTATCGCAGCAGTATTTTGCGCACAGCGTCCTGCGGAAAACGCGGTGATGAAACTGCAATAGTCCTTTCAGCATTGTTGAGATTAAAAAATGCAACAAAAGAAGAAGTGTCGGCTAAAATTGAACAATTCAGTGAACGCCGAAAAGCCGCACAACCGTCTGGTGCAAGCATGGGTTCAATGTTCAAAAATCCTGAGGGCGATCATGCTGGCCGTTTGATCGAAGCTGCGGAATTAAAAGGAACGCGCATCGGCAGTGCTGAGATCAGCAATTTGCATGGAAATTTTTTTATCAATCATGGCGAGACCAGGGCCGAAGATGTTCGCGCCTTGATTCGTTTGGTACAGGAAACCGTTTCACAAAAATTCAATGTGGAACTGGAGTTGGAAGTGGAGCTTGTTGGAGATTGGGATGTTTAAACGCTATGTCCTGAGCTTGTCGAAGGATGTAAACGTTTAAAAGATGAAATGATATGAAAAAACTTCGTATTGCAGTATTGTTTGGAGGCCGCTCAGGTGAACATGATGTTTCACTTATGTCTGCGCGCTCTGTGCTGGCTGCATTGGATGCTGAACGCTACGAAGTGATTCAAATCGGTATCACACTCGATGGTGACTGGCTGACAGGTGTGGATACTTTGTCTGCATTTGAAAAAGGTGATTTTGCCAGCTTGAACCGTGTTATTCCCCCAAGTGAACCAGCCAATCAATCTTTATATATTGTCCGCTCAACCAAGATGGGCGATAAAATTGAAACCCTTGCAGGCATTGATGTGTTCTTCCCTGTTTTGCATGGGCCGTTTGGTGAAGACGGCACAATGCAAGGCTTGCTTGAACTGGCAGATGTTGCCTATGTAGGCGCAGGTGTTCTGGGTTCTTCCGTTGGTATGGATAAAGGTGTTTTCAAGGATGTGATGCGTGCGAATGATATTCCAATCGTCGAGTCACTGCTTGTTTTGCGAAGTGAGATCGAAAAGAATATCAACGCTATTATTGAGAAAGCCGAAACGCTGGGCGCGTATCCGCTTTTTGCGAAGCCTGCCAACTTGGGTTCTTCTGTTGGCATTAGTAAATGCAATTCACGCTCCGATCTCAGCGAAGGACTGATGGAAGCCGCACGCTATGACCGCCGCGTAATTATTGAACGTGGTGTGGGCAATGTGCGCGAGATCGAGGTCAGCGTTTTGGGCAATGAAACTCCGCAGACTTCTGTATGCGGAGAGGTTATGCCGAGCCGTGAGTTTTATTCATACGAATCAAAATATGTGGATGGCACTTCCGGGTTGATGATTCCTGCTGAGCTGCCTGCGAATGTAAGTGATAAGATCCGCGAGTATGCTATGAATGCTTATCAGGCCATTGATTGCGCTGGTATGGCTCGTGCAGATTTTTTTGTTGAGAAAGATACGAACAAAATTTTCTTGAACGAATTAAACACGATTCCAGGTTTTACATCGATCAGCATGTATCCAAAATTATGGCAGGCCAGCGGACTGACCTATCCCCAGCTTGTTGACCGTTTGATCGAACTTGCGCTGGAGCGCAAAGCACAACGTGACCACACCGAGCGACGGAGGACGGCATGAGCGATAAACCCGAAATCAGCCGCGCCGAACTCGTACGCCAAAGACGCGCACAACGTGCTGTAAAAGAATTGCAACAAACAACTCAGCGCGCATTGAAACCGATTAAGCCGGTCACATCGCGAGCGGTTCCAACTCGCCTGATAGCCAAACCTGTTCGCGTGGATAAGCCCCGTCGATTCAATGTGGCACTAGGTTTGCCTGAGATCCATTTGCACAAACCGAGTGTTTCTGCACCGAATATTTTTTCTCGCTGGCGCGTTGTTTCTTTTTCAATTGCTATTTTGCTTAGCGCAGCCATATATCTTGGGCTTACACTTCCTTACTTTCATGTTCCCAGTGCCACGGTCTTGGGTAATAATCGCATCGGCCGCGAAGAGATCGAGACTGTGCTTGGTCTGGTGGGGCAGTCCATTTTTACAGTTCAACCTGATGAGATGGCAGCCCGCTTGCGCATGAATTACCCGGAGCTGGCTTCAGTGGAAGTCAATGCTTATTTGCCGAACCATGTTTACATCACATTGACCGAGCGCCAACCCGTTATCGTGTGGAAGCAAGGCGAAGGTTATACATGGATCGATTCTGTGGGCGTTGCATTTCGTCCGCGTGGTGACGTGGCTGGACTAATTTCTGTGACCGCATCGACTCTTCCACCTGTTGGAGTTGTTACATCAAATGACCCGCTGAGCCCGCCGCCATTTATGCAAAAAGAATTAGTGGATGCGATCCTCGTTCTTGCTCCGACCATACCTGCCGGCTCGACGATGATTTTTGATCCTGTCTACGGGCTTGGGTGGAAAGATAGCCGTGGATGGCAGGCCTTCTTTGGAACAAGCTCGAGGGACATGGCTTTGAAGATACGTGTGTATCAATCACTTGTCGATTCACTTGCAAGCCGCGGCAGAATCCCCGAATTTATCAGTGTGGTTTATCCTGATGCGCCTTTTTATCGGATGATACAAACTCAAGTACAAGAAGTAACTGTAGATGGACAATAACAAAAATGGATGAAATTGTAGTTGGCATTGATGTAGGCACCACCAAGATTTGCACCCTCGTTGGGCGGGTGGAGGATGCAAAGTCTATTCGTATTCTTGGTGTGGGAATTGAACCTTCGGACGGTATCCGCAAGGGTATTGTTGTTGACCTAACCGCCGCATCACAGGCAATTAAACGATCAGTCGAAAAAGCAGAACGCACCTCTGGTTTGGAGATCACGACTGCATTGGTCAGCCTTGCGGGCGCGCATGTTTCATCGGTCAATAGCCGCGGCGCTACGGGCATCCCCAGTGGAATTATCGATGCATTCGATATTGCCCGTGCGCTTGAACAGGCCCAGGCGGTTGCCATTCCGCATGACCGCGAGATCGTGCATGTCATTCAACGCGGCATTACCGTGGATGGACAGGAAGGTGTGCGTACTCCTGTGGGTATGCATGGTTTCAAACTTGAAGTGGAAACACATATCATTACAGCGGCCGCCGCTACGGTTGATAACATTCGCCAGTGCGTGGGCGCGGCTGGAGTTGAAATCCAGCAATTTGTTTTGAATCCGCTTGCATCTGCAGAAGTAGTATTAACCGAGCAGGAACGTCAGATGGGTGTTGCGGTTTGCGATATCGGCGGCGGCACAACCGACCTGGCAATTTATGTAAATGGTGATGTCTGGCATACGATGGTACTTGCAGTGGGCGGCAATCACATCACCCAGGATATTGCACATGGCTTGCGTCTTCCACTCTCTCAGGCGGAGGAAGTGAAGAAGCAACAAGGCTATGCTGTTCGGTCCGATGTTGGAGCCGAGGAATATTTCTCCATCCGGCCGTTCGGCGAAGATAAAGATGTAAAAATCAATCGTCAAGACCTTGCGCATATTATCGAAGCGCGCATCGAAGAGACTTTTGGTTTGATCATGCAGGAAATCAAACGTTCTGGTTATGACGGTTTGCTGCCTGCGGGCATGGTATTAACGGGCGGCACTTCTGCTTTGCCCGGTATTAATCGTATTGCAAGTGAAGTGTTGGGAATGAGCGTGCGGACTGCGCAGCCAGAGAACTTAACGGGGCTGGTGGATAAGCTTGATTCACCCGCGTATTCCACGAGCGTTGGTTTATTACGTTGGGCCACAAGCATGCGTGATCATGATGTGACACCTGTGAGTGGTAATAAAAAACGCAGAACCAAAGGAGAGAAAAATATGAGTTTTGATTCAATTAAAAATTGGCTGGGTCGATTATTACCTTAGATATACGCCCAGTGTCAATGGGCAAATAGCAAAATGAATTACTCTTTAACCCTTTTAAATTTCAGCATTCTCGTTTAAGATTGGCATACCCTTGCCAGGAGGAACACATGGACTCGAACAAAAGAAATCTTCAATCCGAAGCCTTCGCCCGCATCAAAGTGATCGGAGTAGGTGGAGCAGGTCAGAACGCCGTCAACCGTATGATGGAAGAAGGCATTCAAGGTGTTGAATTTATTTCATGCAACACTGATGCGCAGGCGTTAACACTTTCACGCGCGCCCATCCGTGTGCGTTTGGGTGACAAGCTCACACGCGGACTTGGCGCAGGCGGTGATCCTGAGATCGGCCGCAAAGCCGCAGAAGAATCATCCGACGAACTCTATAATGTGCTCAAAGGCGCAGACATGGTCTTCGTCACTGCGGGCATGGGCGGCGGTACCGGTACAGGTGCTGCTCCTGTTGTTGCGCAGGTTGCGAAGGAATGCGGCGCGCTCACGATTGGTGTGGTTACTCGTCCCTTTACATTTGAAGGCGGCAAGCGCACCCAATCTGCTGAGGCAGGTGTGACGAAGATGAAGGAACATGCACACACGCTCATCTCGATTCCGAATGATCGTTTGCTTCAACTGGCTGATAAGAAATCATCCTTGCAGGATGCCTTCCGCATGGCCGATGAAGTTTTACATCAAGGTATTCAAGGCATTTCTGAACTCATCACGATCCCTGGTTTGATCAACCTGGACTTTGCTGATGTGCGTGCCATTATGTCTGAAGGCGGCGCGGCACTAATGGCAGTTGGTCGCGGCACCGGTGATGACCGTGCCAAGAATGCGGCTGAACAAGCCATCTCCAGTCAATTACTCGATATCACCATTGATGGCGCACGCGGTGTGCTCTTCAATGTAACAGGCGGCTCGAACATGACCCTCTTCGAGGTCAATCAGGCTGCTGCCATCATCCGCGAAACCGCACACCCCGATGTTAACATGATCTTCGGTGCAGTCATCGATCCTGAAATGGGTGATGAGATCCGCTGTACGGTCATCGCCACTGGCTTTGAGCGCACGGGTGTACCACGCCGCGCATTGGAACGCACGCCTCGCACGAACGAAAAGCCGCTCTCCGCCTCCAATACGCCTTTTGCCCGCCCGAGCGAATCGATCAACGTAAGTGCAGACTACAAATCAACACCCGAAACAAAATCTGCATCGCAGCCTTCCATTAATAGTGATGACTTGGATGTCCCGACGTTTTTGAGAAATAGAAGGTAACTTTCAAAAATTAGACCCTAAAGGTAAATCCTTTAGGGTCTTTTTATTTTAAGCCATTTATTATGACGTTGTATTAGCCGCTCGTGGTGCAGATGTGCAGCAAAGATGCTAAGGTTTAAGCTCTTAGATATAAATGGCATATTAAGTTATATATATATTCATCCGTTGTGGGAGTGGTTTATATGGAAAAACAAACTAATTTAATTAGAATCAAAAGGCCGTTATTTATTTCCGTTGTTTTTATTTTTCTCCTGGGGTTTGCAACACCTGTTCTTGCAGATTATCTCGGTCCTAGTCGCACCGTGACGGAGACCACTTCAGTTTGCAAAGTGGTTTTGCGTGAGTGTATGTACGTAGCAGCCAAAGGCGATTATCGTTACCATAGTGTCGATAGCTGGTCTTGCAGTAATGAAAGCAAACCGTGGCTGGCATATGATAATTTTATGGGAGATTGTGAGTCATGGAATGTTGGCCGTAATCAATGGGGAAAGGAAGAGCAAGTAGGAACGGTTACTGTTACCCAGCCTGAAGCAACAATTGCTCCAGATCTGCAAAACTGTACTTTGCAAAATGGCTGGTGTATGACTTCTCCCCAGCTTGTTCTTACAGCTACCGAACCTTTATCGGGATATCAGATTATCGACATTGAAGGTTCTCGTAACAGTGAGACTTTTGCGTGTAATGGGCAAACCTGTACCATCCCACTAACTGAAGGTGTCAATGACTTTACCTATTGGGCATTATCCTCATGGGGAGATAGCTCGCAGATGGGAACGACAAGTGTAAAGGTAGATACCGTATCTCCCGATATCAGTTTGCAGATCAGCGGCTCACTGGGTACTGGCGGTTGGTATACATCAAATGTTACCCTCTCTGCTTCAGCTGCCGACGCTACTTCTGGCCTCGCGACCTTGGAAGCAAGCGAAGACAATGTAATCTGGAATGCGTACACCACCCCGTTGACTTTCACTGACGGTGTATATACCCCAGTATTTCGTGCCGCAGATAACGCAGGAAATATCTCTACCACAGCAGTTACAGTTTCTGTCGACACTATAACGCCTTCTTTGGTATTATCCATTAATGGGACTCGAGGCGGAAATGGTTGGTATCATTCAAACACGAAGATAAATGCCATAGCCAGTGATGTAACTTCAGGGGTGAGGTCTATTCAAGCCAACGTTGATGGTGGGGTATGGATGGACACTAATGAATTATCCTTCTCCGATGGTATTCATGCGTACAAATTCAAAACAATTGATAATGCAGGCAATGAAACTGAGGTTTCCGAACAAACCATGATGGTGGACACCATTCCGCCTGCTATCGCACTTACCGAAGAATTGAATCTTGGTGAGTCCTTTGAATACAGCCTGGAAGATGATGGCAGCGGTTTGTATACTGTTCGTATCGTGATTGAAGATGAAAATGAAAAATTCAAAAAAGTAGTATGGGAAGAAAGTGTTGCTGGCAATAAATTCAAGGATAATTTTATTTGGGATGGCAGGTTCGCAGACGACACATCCGCTCCAATTGGCAAATACATTATTTGGATTAAAGTTAGTGACGTGGCTGGTAATGAAACTATTAAATATGGGATCGTGAAAGTCAATCCATTGAGTTATTTTCAGACCATTCCTGTGTTTGTTCCACACATAACTCAAGCAGAAACAAGTGATAACGAAATAAGTGATGAAGGAACTCAGCAGATAGGACAGGCCTTTGGCGGGGTCGTTACTTCCCCAACTAGTGCAACTATACAGGTACTCAATGTTGTTGGCAGTATCTCTGGAACAACAAACACAAGCTCTTCAAGCATACTATGGGGCGCCATGGCAGTCGCTTTAATTGGTTCTGCCACCGCAGTTGCTTTGGAAGAAAAGAAGAGGCGTGAGGAAGAAGAAGCTGCTCAAGCTGCTCAAGTGAGAGCTGAAGTGGATGCCTTTAATGCGGCACAAGAAGCGAAGCGCATTGCAATGATTGAGCAGTTGAAAATCCAAAACTGGCTGGAGGGGCAAGCTTCCTTAAATACGAAGATTGATGAATTGATAAAACAGGGAGCAAGCCCTGATCAGATCACTGCACTCAAAGAAACTGCCGCAACCCAGGGATTAGGTGTGGCAATCGGCGACGCAGAAAACCTGAATCAATCAATGCAGCAAGCAGGCCTCGCGGCTTATTACGATGCTATGAGACAGGGACGGGTTGAGGCTGCTCAAAAAGCAGAAGCTGCTGAGCAACAAGCAGGTCTTGCAGCTTATTATCAAGCGGTTAAAGAGGGAAATGAAGTCAATCCACCTATAAAACAGGAAACATGGTTTGAGAATGCCTGGAACTGGGCATTTAATAATCAGACTGAGTTATCGTTAGGAACGGGGGCCGTTGTAGGTTTGGCGGCGGTGGTGGCAGTCGTAGCCGGGGTAATCACTGCCCCAGCCTTGTTGATCGTTGGTGGGGCAATACTGGTAACAGCTGCAATTGTTACAGCAGGTACAGTGGTCTTAAATTCCCATTTCGGTTTGGATTTGGGTAATAACTTGGGGAGCAACCTTATAGCAGGAACAGTTGCAACGATTGTCACAACCGGTGTTGGATTATTGTTAGCCAACACAGTAGTACCTTGGGTAACGACAACCATTGCAAGCAAATGTGTGCAGTATTCCACGGCTTGTACTCAGATGGGGACGATCATTGACACTGGAGAAGAATTATTACTCTCTAGCCAATTAGCCTACTATACATGGACAGGCGATCAGGATAAAGCGGCACAAATAGCGCTACAGTTGCAATTGGAACAAATGGATGGAGGAGTGCCAGGAAATGCAATTGCGGATGAACTTGGTGACCAACTTGTTAATCTTGGTGATGATGCAGTAGAACTCATTGCAACATATGGTGATGATATTGTTCCACTACTGGCAACTTATGGCGATGATGCGGTAGAGATTATCGGAGCTTATGGAGATGAAGGTATTTCATTATTAGCACTATACGGAGATGATGCAGCAAAATTGATCAAGGAATATGGTACACCTGCTGTAAAATTGTTGGGTATAGTTGACCCAGCATCTGTAAATAAATTATTAACGACACTAGATGATGATGTGTTAGGTTATGCAATCGAACAGGGTCCAGAAGCAGTGTCAGCACTTTCTGGTTGGAGTAATAAAGAGTTGATGGAGTTTGGACCTGAATTGGCGCTCCGCGCTAAAAAGGATGCGAAAGTATTAGAAGCTATTGATAACTTGATTAGTTTAGGTCCTATTGATCCGAAGCATCTTACGAGCGAACAGCAAAATTTGATCAATACAATCGCTGAAAATTCCATGCAATATGCGGATGAAGGGCAGATTGTCCTAGGTAAGTGGGTTGATTACGGTAATGGTTTTACCAGTTATGCGCGGGAAACAGGATCGGTCCACTATAATCCTCACCCAGACATGTGGAAGCTCCTAGGCGAACTTGGTGATGGGAGAAAGGATGCTGCTTGGTTAGTTAACCAGCGAGTCATTCAAACGGGAATTGATAAAGGCTTGCCTTTTGAGTATACTCTTGAGGGTATTCCTGCTGATAATATTCTTAAAGAACAAAATGCAGTTCAGTTGATATTTTCAGGAGCGACCGATTCGGAAATTAAGCAGGCTTTAAGGTTAGATTACTTGCCTGTTCGTATGAAAGAGCTTCAAGAGTTAAAAAATGTTGGATATGACTTTGTCTTTGACGAAATAGCTAATACGTTTATTCTCAGCTTGCCTTAGAAAGGAAGAAGATAATGAATAATAATGATGAAAGAAATGTTGATCCTATTCAAGAAATGCTTCGACTAGCTCTGAGTTTTTCCACTCTGAATACCTTGGGCTTTAATGAGAGCTTTCGTTCAGTTGCAAATAAAATCTTGATTTACCATTCTGAATGGTGTCGAATAAAATTTGTCTGGGGGGGATGGGATTATCTTGGCGGTAATTCGATAAACATTTATTATGGCAGATTACATGCGCCAAGTGAAAATCCTAAAATGAATTGGAATGGTGAAGAGTGCTATGCTTGGCAAGAATTCGAATGCGCCCTTCATTTTTTAGATGGGCGCTTACCTGCAGAAGCCACTAAAATGGGTTATTCCACCCCTTTGATAAGTAAATATTATGAAGAAGAATATCGTCAAAAATTTCTTCGTCGCCAACCGGAATGGCTTATGTCGATGCATATGGAAGTCTGGGGGCATTATGGCAAGAGATTATTCGAGTTGTTCGACCTGCGACAGCCCGGTTTATGGGAACAGTATCGTGGATTCTTAAAGGAATTTTATGATATTAAAGGCAGACCTTCCTTCATAAAACCTGCGATGGATAAAGTTTGTTAGTCTAAACATTAAAACATTTTGAGAAATAAAAGATAAACACTTGTAGATAGTGAAAGCCCCGAACCCTAAAGGTTTACAAAACCCTCAGAGAGCGTTTCTTAAGTAGTCGGGTAAGCTTGGAGAATGACCAAATTCAAGCAAACCTACCCGACTGACCTCAAGTATACCGAATGGATGTTGATAGC
>JAYVUA010000097.1:0-77547 GCA_043788255.1 Anaerolineales bacterium
GTCCGAGGATAATCTTTTGACTGATTTCAATGGCCGGCTAATTGGACAAGAAAGTGGATATTATTCAATTAATCTTCCAAAATTACTATTAAAACAGGGGCAAATTGTTACTTTTGAGGTAACACCTATTAAAGAATACTTACCTTTGAATTCTATTTTGTATACTGTAGATTTTGATATTTATAGCGGTGGATCGATGATAATAGACAAAAAAAAGGTTAAAGGTGATATGGCGTTTGCTTTATTACAATATAATTCAACAATCGAACAGAAATATAGACTGGTTCACCAGGGTGATTTGAATATTTACGAAAATACAAGCCTAAGTAATGAGCTCCCTGTTGTTAATAAATATGTATACTCAAGTCAGGATTCTTGCGCCTTAGTTTTAAGTCAGATTGACCCTTCCAGTGAGGCCGTAGTGGAGGATCGAAATCTACTAAATATTGCTGGAATTAATGTTGATTCGAGTGCGCAGATACGTGAATATAATGCGAACAATGTCGTAATTGATGCAAATATTCAACGAACCTCGATGGTTATCCTTAGTGATACTTATGACAAGGGTTGGCAAGCTACCATCGATGGCAAACAAACAAAAATATATCGTGTTAATTGCGCTATGCGCGGGGTGATGGTGGCGCAAGGGAAACATGTAATCAAAATGAATTATGTCCCTCCTTCCTTCAAAACAGGATTAAGTATTTCTTTGTTGATTTTTTTGTGTTTAAGTACCACTGGCGTGGTTATTAAAACTAGAACTTCCATTAAACACAAGCTATAGATTTGTATATACAAGAAGCCCATTCTATTTCCAAAAACAGAATCAGTGATTCAAGAAAAGAAAGCTGGTTATCTGAAAAAATCTCTTAAGAGGCAACAAAGCTTGACTTTCCATTTACTTGTGTGAGAAAATAGCTTCGCTTAACAATTGCTGTAACAAGTAATTCATGATAACAATTGTGAAGTCAAAATGATTGAAAAGTAAACCTCAAGGCCTCATACTAAATTCATAATAAAGGAAAACTAATATGACCATTCGTATCCACCCAACCGCCGATGTTTCTGAGAAAGCAGGTATTGGTGATGGCACCAGTATCTGGCATCATGCTCAGATACGCGAAGGGGCTAAGATTGGAAGCAATTGCAATTTTGGAAAAGGTGTCTATATAGACAATGACGTAGCCATCGGGGATAATGTTAAAATTCAAAACTATGTCTCTGTTTATCATGGGGTGACAATCGAGGATGGGGTTTTTGTCGGACCACATGTCTGCTTCACCAATGATATGAACCCGCGAGCCATCAATCCGGATGGCTCTTTGAAGGCCGCAGATGACTGGGTGTTGAGTAAAACATTGATTAAACGCGGTGCGGCGCTAGGCGCTAATTCCACGATTCGCTGTGGCATTACCATCGGCGATTGGGCAATGGTTGGTTCAGGTAGTATTGTCACAAAGGATGTGCCAGCTTACGGCTTGGTGTACGGAAATCCGGCTCGCTTGCATGGTTTTGTCTGCACTTGCGGAGCTAAGCTCGAAAAAGAAACACAAAACGAACAAAATATTATTACCAAATGCATTAAGTGTGGCCAACAAGTCGAAATTTCAATTCAAGATTGGGAGAAAATGAAATGATTAACATGGCAAAACCCCAAATTGGGGATGAAGAAAAGCAAGCTGTAATGGAAGTACTCGATTCGGGCATTATTGCTCAAGGTCCACGCGTTAAAGCCTTTGAAGAGGCCTTTGCGCAGATGTGCGGTACAAATTTTGCCATCGCCACGACTTCCGGCACAACTGCCTTGCACCTAGCAATGCTGGCGCATGGCATCACTAGGGGGGATGAAGTCATCACCTCGGCGTTTACCTTTATTGCTTCTGCCAACAGTATTTTATTTGTTGGAGCAAAACCGGTTTTTGTGGATATTGATCCGCGCACATTTGATCTGGATGCCTCCCAAATCGAGAAAGCCATTACTAAAAATACGAAAGCGATCCTGCCAGTACATCTTTATGGCCTTGCATGTGACATGGCTGAGATCATGAAGATCGCAGAGAAACATGGATTGGTTGTTATTGAAGATGCCTGCCAGAGTCACGGGGCAGAGTATCACGGCCGTAAAGTAGGCTCGTTTGGTACGGGGACGTTCTCGCTTTATCCTACCAAGAACATTACTTCCGGCGAAGGCGGCATGATCACCACCAATGATCCAATCATTGACGAAAAATGTCGTGTTCTTCGCCAACATGGGATGCGAAAACGCTATTATCATGACGAGCTTGGCTACAACTTTCGCATGACCGACATCCACGCCGCAATCGGTCTGGCTCAGTTGAAGAAACTGGAGAAGTTTAACACCCGGCGTCAAGCGAATGCGAAATTCATGAGCGAGAATCTCAAGGGAGTAACGCCACCGTTTATTCCTCAAGGACTTGCACATGTCTTTCATCAGTATACTGTTCAAGTGCCTGATGGGAAACGTGATGCTTTGCGTACCTATTTGTATGAAAACGGAGTGGGATCAGAAGTTTATTATCCTGTGCCTATTCATCAACAGACTTTCTATGTCAATGACCTTGGCTACAAAGATAGTCTGCCTAAAACGGAAGAAGCTACTTTGAAGGTATTATCTCTACCTGTACACCCCGCGCTTAGTTCTGCGGATCTCGAAACGATTGTATCCATAATCAATGAATTCATGGCCAAGAATTAACGGAATGTGACGACTCTTGTCGTTGTGAGAGGACTGAAATAATGAAAGTTGCAGTCATTGGTGTAGGCTCAATGGGCAAGAACCATGCCCGTGTTTATAGCGAATTGCCCGAAACGGATCTGGTTGCTGTTGCTGATGCGGATCAAAATTTGGTTGCTACGACCGCTGAGAAACACAGCGCACATGCATATACAGATTTCCGTGAAATGTTAAAGAAAGAAAAACCAGATGTGGTTTCGATTGCTGTTCCAACGGCCATGCACGAAGAAGTAGGATTGGCTGTTCTTGAATCTGGTTCACATGTGTTAATGGAAAAACCGATTGCTGCGACTGTGGAAGAGGGTCAGCGCTTGATTGAAAAAGCGCGTACTGTCAACAAACAGTTAATGGTGGGGCATATCGTCCGCTTCAACCCTGCTATTCAGGCGCTCAAGCAAAAACTGGTCTCGGGTGAGCTTGGTCGTATATATCAAGTTTTTTGCCGTCGTGCCGGCCCGTTCCCAGCGCGTATCCGTGATGTGGGAGTGGTTGTTGATCTCGCGCCGCACGATGTTGATATCATGCGTTTTCTTGCGGGTTCAGATGTTATCCGCGTCTATGCTGAGACTGAAAAACGACTGCATACCGAACATGAGGATCTGCTCTGGGGGACGCTTCGTTTTGCGGATGGGGTGGTTGGCGGGCTTGAAATCAACTGGCTCACTCCGACAAAGATCCGCGAGACCATCGTTCTTGGTGAGCGCGGTCTTTTCCGTGTGGATGACCTCACTCAGGATTTATATTTTTTTGAGAATGAACAGGCAAAAGATTTATCCTGGAACGCATTGGCTACATTAAAAGGGGTAAGTGAAGGTAGTATGACTCGTTTTGCCATTCCGCGTTTTGAGCCGCTCAAGGCTGAGTTGCAAGCCTTTATCAAGGCGGTACAAGAAAATAGTACAATGCCTATTACAGGTGAAGACGGTCTGGCAGCATTGAAACTCTCGCTGGCCCTCGTTCAATCTGGAAAAGAACACCGCTCCATTGAATTTTGACAGGCGAACGCAGGAAATTGATCTTAATGAATGAACTTCGCAAAAACATAGAAAATAAAACCGTCAAGATCGCAGTGATCGGACTTGGTTATGTTGGATTGCCTGTTGCGGCCTTATTTGCTGACAGTGGTTTTAACGTTTTAGGTATTGAACTTCGTACTGACCGTGTGGATAAGATCAACAATGGTATTTGCCCGATCGAAGGCGAGGAACCAGGGCTGGCCGAGCTCATCTCGAAAGTCGCTGCGACGGGTCGTTTGCACGCAACGACAAACTACGACGATGTCAAAGATTGCGATTTGATCTTGATCGATGTTGAAACGCCGGTGGATGATCAAAATATTCCACGCTATGAAGCTTTACGTGCCGTGCTTAAGAGTCTGGGTTCTGTGATGAAAAAAAGCAGTCTGGTCATTGTCGAATCTACAATTGCACCGGGTACAATGGCCGAAGTTGTCCTACCCCTGCTTGAACAATATAGTGGAATGAAAGCGGATCAGGATTTTTACCTTGGCAACTGCCCTGAACGTGTCATGCCGGGAAAATTGCTCAAGAATCTTAAAACTGTCAGCCGCGTGGTAGGCGGCAATACACCCGAAACAGCAGAGATGATGATCGGACTATACCAGCACATCGTTAAGGCTGATCTGGATGCGGCAGATTGTGTTACTGCGGAGCTTGTCAAAACAGCAGAGAATGCTTATAGGGATGTTCAGATCGCATTTGCAAACGAAGTCGCATTAATTTGTGAGGCAGTCGGTGGGGATGTCTGGAAAGTACGTGAACTCGTCAATAAAAGCCCCATGCGCCAAATGCATCTGCCGGGCGCGGGCGTTGGCGGTCATTGTATCCCGAAGGATCCATGGTTGCTTGCTTATGGTGTTAAGGATAGGAATGTGCCGCTTCGACTCATTCCTGCATCGCGAGCCATTAACGACTCGATGCCTTTGCATGTAGCAGAACTGTTGCAGAATGCATTGACGGTTTCAAGGCGCGAGGTTTTCAATGCACGCGTACTGGTGTTGGGATATGCCTACCTGGAAGATTCTGACGATATACGCAATAGTCCAAGCATTACTTTGGTGAAACGCCTTCGTGAACTGGGAACAGAAGTGGTAATTCATGATCCTTATGTTGCTGAATATAAAGGGGAATTACTTGCTTTGGCAGCGAATGCAGATGCGCTGGTGTTTATGGTGGCCCATCATAATTATAAAACGATGAATTTGTCAGAGATCAGCTCAGTGATGCGGACTCCCATACTGATTGATGGCCGATCTGTTTTCACTAAAACTAAGGCTGAAGAGGCCGGTTTTAAATATACAGGAATAGGAAAAGGAATCAAAAATAACTTGGAAAAAAATCATGTATAAGGAAAAGACGATTGGCGTGGTTGTACCTGCCTATGATGAAGAGAATCTCATCCGCCGGGTTATTGACACCATGCCAGCATTTGTAGACAAGATTGTAATTGTAGATGATTGCAGTAAAGACAATACAGCCATGGTTGTACAGTCCTATGTAAGCAAACACCCCGACCGCGTGGTCTTTATTCGTCACGAAGTAAACCAGGGAGTTGGGGGGGCAATAGCAACAGGCTACAAATGGTGCAGGGATCAGAGGATTGATGCCACGGTAGTCATGGCTGGAGATGCTCAAATGGACCCCAACGATTTGCCGGCGCTCCTGGACCCTGTTGTCAACAATGAGGTTGATTATTCCAAGGGGAACCGATTGATTTCCGGTGAAGCCTGGGAAAAAATTCCTCGTGTCCGGTATCTGGGAAATGCCATGCTATCCCTGCTGACCAAGATCGCCTCAGGGTATTGGAACATTGCAGACTCGCAGACAGGCTATACGGTGGCGAATCTGAAAGTGCTCCAAACGATTGATCTGGATGGCATCTACAAGCGCTATGGCATGCCCAACGATATGCTGGTAAAGCTTAATATTTTTAGTTTCCGTGTCTGCGATGTTGAAATTAAGCCGATCTATGGCATTGGTGAAAAGTCGGGAATCAAACCTCTCCGCATGATTCCAAAGCTTGCCCGTTTGATGTACAGGTTCTTTCTATACCGCATGGTCCAAAAATATGTCATCCGTGACTTTCATCCCTTGATTTTCTTTTACCTTTCCGGTTTTATCATGTTTATTAGCGGTTTGTTACTGGGCGCATACTTGTTCTGTTACCGCATTTTTATTGGGGCTGTTGAAGCAACAAGTACGATCATGGCTGTTTTCTTATTTATCACCGGGATGCAATCCTTGTTTTTTGCCATGTGGTTTGATATGGATTACAACAAGAATAATTATCGAAAATAACACAGCGTTTATTAGGAATGTCAAGGTGATTTTTTAAATACTAGGAGTGTCTTTAAACAATGAAATTAACTCAAAAAAATGTCATGGTGACTGGCGGGGCTGGTTTTATCGGCAGCCATCTGGTGGATCGCATTGCTAAAGAAAATCCTGCCAATCTGGTTGTGGTGGACAGTTTTTTTCTCGGTAGCGAAGAAAATTTGATTGAAGCTCGCAAGGCTTACCCAAACCTGAAATTATTCCGTATGGATGCTTCCAATTTGGCGGCCATGCTTCAACTTGTGACCTCTGAAAAGATCGATGTGGTTTTTGACTTAGCTGTGATTCCCCTGCCTACATCATTGGATTTTCCAACCTGGACGATTGAAACGAATATCGGGATTGCCTCCACATTTTGCGAACTTGCCCGGCGCGGCTATATTCAGACCCTGGTGCACTGTTCTTCGTCAGAGGCATATGGTTCGGCGATCCATGTGCCGATGAATGAAAACCATCCTCTTTTACCCTGTACACCTTATGCGGCCAGCAAAGCGGCTTGTGATCATATCGTTTTGTCTTATCGTGAGACATATAATATCGACGCTGTGGTTGTGCGTCCGTTTAATAATTTCGGGCCGCGGCAAAATCCCGGCAGTTATGCTGGCATTATCCCGATCGTCGTTCGCCGTATTTTGAATAAGACTCCCATTGAGATTTTCGATGACGGCGAACAGACCCGTGACTTTATTTTTGTGCGGGATACAGTCGATGCCATGGTGAAGATTTATGAAGAGGAAAAAACGCGCGGCCAGGTGATCAACATTGGTTCCGGCCGCGAGACATCAATGAATAGCCTGGTCTCGCAATTATCGGCTGTGATGGAAGTGCCAGATCATCCAGTCTTTCACTCCGCAGCGCGCCCCGGTGACGTGCGCCGGCACTGCGGAGATGTGACCCGCTTGAAAGAGTTGACGGGTTTTGAGGCTCGCGCGATTTCTACTCAAACGCTAACTGAGACAGTTGACTGGTACCGGAGTGTTATGCAATTATGATACGCTTAAACATCCCCTTTACGAATGAACGCGAGCTCGAAGAAATTGCCAAGGTACTAGCAACAGGTTACCTGACACAAGGTCCAAAAACCGTTGAGTTTGAACAGATGGTTGCTGATTATATTGGCAGTAAATATGCCTTTGCCATGAGTTCCTGCACCACGGCTTTACATCTTGCGCTGGTTGTATTAGACATTAAGCCTGGTGATGAAGTATTGGTGGCTGATTTTACTTTCCCGGCTACGGCCAACGTGGTTGTGCAGTTGGGAGCGATACCTGTTCTGGTGGATATTGATCTGGACACTCTTACAATGAACCCGGAGGATATGCGCCGCAAGATCACCCCCCGCACGAAAGCCGTTATTCCGGTGGATGCCTTTGGCTGCGCCGCTGACTTTGACCCCATTCTTGCCATCGCAAAAGAACACAACCTGCCGGTGATCGAGGATGCGGCAACCGCCATTGGCACGAAATATTATGACCGTTTCTGCGGCAACCTTTCAACCATGGGATGCTTCAGTTTTCATCCGCGCAAAGTAATTACCACGGGCGAGGGCGGTATGATCACCACCAACGACTCAGAGTTGGCGGAAAAAATAAAAATGCTGCGTAGTCATGGCGGCGTGCGCACTGGGGCGTGGTTCCAATATGAAGAGGCTGGCTTTAATTACCGCTTGAGCGACGTGCTCAGCGCGATTGGGGTCGCGCAGATGGAGAAGCTGCCGTGGCTCATTGAACGCAAGCGTGAATTGGCCATGTCGCTTTCTGGTCGGCTTTCACAGATACCCGGTGTCCGCATCCCGTTTGAACCGAAATGGGGCGGTCACATTTATCAATCGTATGTCATTCTTGTGGATGAAAATCTCAACCGTGACAGGATCGTCGAAGATATGAAGGCGCGCGGTATTGAGACTACATTGGGTACTTATGCCTTGCACGACCAGCCCTTCTTTCAACGACAATTTGGATATAAGGCCGGGCAAATTCCAAACTCACATGCGGCTTTTACCCGTACCATTACACTGCCTCTTTATTCGCAGATGAACGAAGCTGATTTGGACGTGATAGCGGATACCCTTAAAGTTGTTATTCAAGAGTAAGCTGGTTGATTATACAGATGAAAAAAATTGTAATTCTTGGAACTGGGGGAAACTGTACTGATATCTTGGATACTCTGCTTGATATCAATGATGCACAGGGTAAATTAATTTACGAGTGCATTGGTTTTCTTGATGACAATCCAGAAAAGTGGAGTCTATCTTTCCATGGTGTGAAAGTTCTAGGTCCTCTACAGAAGGCAATCGAATTGAAGGATTGTTCTTTTGTTTTTGGAATTGGAAGCACCAAAAATTTTTGGAAACGACAGGATATATTTGCAAAAATAGGAATTGAAGACGGGCGCTTTGAAGCGATCATTCATCCAACTGCCAGTGTATCTCGAATGGCAGTTGTGGGACAAGGAACTGTTGTATTTCAGAATGCTACAATTACTTCGAATGCAACGATTGGCAAACATGTTTACATTTTGCCAAATAGTGTTGTTAGCCATGATGATGTGATTGGAGATTTTACCTGTATTGCGGGCGGGGTATGTATTTCAGGAAATGTCCGCATTGGACAAAGTTGTTATCTTGGCACAAATTCTTCCATTAGAGATGGTGTTACTATTGGGGATCATTGTTTGATTGGAATGAGTAGTGTTGTATTGAAGGATGTGCCTGAAAATAGTGTGGTGGTTGGTAGCCCCGCCAGGTTTATTCAAAATACTGGATATTTATAGTTTTTACGAGGAATAATGATTGTTGTTGTTGATTATGGGATGGGTAATTTAGGCTCGATCTTGAACATGCTTAAAAAAGTGGGGGTGAAGGATGCCAAGGTCTCCTCCGACCCCAAAGATATTGAGCAGGCTAATAAACTTATTTTGCCCGGGGTTGGCGCCTTTGATACGGGTATGCAGCGCCTGCGTGAAACCGGGTTGATCGGCTTGTTGAATGAGAAAGTTCTTAAGGCAAAGACACCAACCCTGGGTGTCTGTCTTGGCATGCAATTGCTAACCAAAGTAAGTGAAGAAGGGGAGCTGCCCGGCCTCGGCTGGCTTGATGCGGAAACCATCCGCTTCCGCTTTGATCAGAAAAAGACCGGGCTGAAGATCCCGCACATGGGTTGGAACACGGTCAAAGTCCAGCGCGAAGGGACGCTTTTCAAAGATATGTATCCCGAGCCGCGTTTTTATTTTGTCCATTCATTTCACGTTGTCTCGCATAATCCTAAAGACGTACTGGCAACGACAGAATATGGCTATGATTTTGTCTCTGTCATCCAGCAAGGGCATATTATGGCAGCGCAGTTCCACCCTGAAAAGAGTCACAAGTTCGGCATGAAATTATATAAGAACTTTGTGGAGTACGCCTGATGCTGAAAACCCGCGTGATGCCCTGTCTCCTGCTTAAGGATGGCGGGCTGGTCAAGACCGTTAAGTTCAAAAACCCCGGCTATATTGGCGATCCAATCAACGCCATCCGTATCTACAATGAGAAAGAAGTGGACGAACTGATCTTTCTTGATATTACTGCGACCATTGAGAAACGCGAGCCTCCTTATAAGGTTATTTCAGAGATCGCAAGTGAATGTTTCATGCCGGTCACCTATGGCGGCGGTGTGCGGGATGTCGAAACCATCCGCAAGATTCTTAGCTTGGGTGTCGAAAAAGTGGCGATCAATAGCTGCGCAGTCGAAAACCCGGACTTTGTGCGAATTGCCGCGGATAAATTTGGCAGTTCAACCATTGTGGTCTCCATTGATGTTCGTCGAAAACTATTTGGCCGTTATGAGGTCTTTATCCATGGCGGGCGCAAAGGCACAGGCCTTGACCCGCTGGAATTCGCAGTCAAAATGGAACAGATGGGCGCTGGCGAGATCCTGTTAAATTCCATAGATCGGGATGGTACGCAGGAAGGTTATGATATTGAATTGATTAAGAGTGTGACCAGTGCAGTGGGCGTGCCGCTTATTGCCTGTGGAGGGGCGGGAAAAATTGAAGATTTTCGTGCCGCTGTAAAAGATGGCGGCGCTTCGGCTTGTGCGGCTGGCAGCATGGTGGTTTATTTTGGCCGCAATCGCGCTGTATTGATTAACTTTCCGGAACGCACAAAACTGGAAGAAGTACTAGGAGAATGAAATAGAATGAAAAGATGTACACGTTGTCTTTACGATGAAAGTCTCCCTAATATTACCTTTGATGAAAACGGTGTATGTAATTATTGTCAGATTCATGATCAGTTGAACCGTGAATATCCAACTGGTGAGGAGGGGATGGGTAAATTGCGTGCCATTGCTGATCAGATTCGGAAAGACGGACGCGGCAAACAATATGATGTGGTGGTGGGGGTTAGCGGAGGCGCGGATTCATCCTATATGATTGTTTTGGCAAAAGAATTGGGGCTGCGCCCGCTGGCTGTCCACTTTGATAACACCTGGAATTCCACAGTGGCTACAGAAAATATTCATGATGTTTTGAAAAAACTGGATGTGGATTTGTGGACATATGTTGTGGATAATAAAGAATATGATGATATTTACCGCTCCTTTTTAAAAGCAGGGGTCCTTGATATTGAAGCTCCTACAGACATCGGTCTTGCTGCTGTTCTCAATATGGCTTGTGAGAAATACAATATCAAATATATTTTCGAAGGCCATTCCTTCCGTACAGAGGGGGTTGCTCCATTGGGATGGGTCTACATGGATGGCAAGTACATCCAAAGTGTTCAGAAACAATATGGAACGATCCCGCTTAAAACTTATCCTAATATGCTTATGCTGAATTTTATCAAGTGGACAGCGGTGTTAAGTATTAAGAAAATTCGACCTTTGTATTACATTGATTATGTGAAGAAGGATGCCATGGCACTCCTGACCCGCGACTTTGGCTGGGAATGGTATGGAGGCCATCATCTCGAAAATCGCTTTACTGCGTTTTGGCACACATATTTTGCTCCAAAAAGATTTGGGATTGATTCCCGCCTACTAGGGTATGCAGCCTTGGTTCGTTCAGGACAAATCACCAGAGAGCAAGGTCTGGAACTGCTTGATCAACCCCGGGAACACGATCCTGATCTGCTTGAAATGGTCAAGAAACGGCTTGGTTTTACAGATGAGGAGTTTGAGCAGCTGATGACGCAGGAGAAAAAAACCTATCGTGACTACAAAACCTATAAAAAGACTTTCGAGCATATGCGTCCATTTTGGTGGTTGATGTACAAACTCAATCGTGTGCCGAAAAGTTTTTATATGAAATTCTGCTTCCCAAACCCGTAATATACGACAATAGGCTGATTATGCCTTAGAGGTAATTTGATGCGTATTTTTCTTGGCTTGACTGATGTTGCAAATATCACTGCCAATTATGCCAAAGGCTTCAAGTCATTGGGACATGAGGTGTTTTCTGCTGTATGGAGCAAAAGCCGTTTTTATCCCGATTCAGAATATGACTTGATTATTGATGACAGGAATCACAATGCCAAGCCAGATAATATTTTGTTGAAGTACTTGAAAATTACAACGCAAATGGCGCAATTAGCAAAAGGTTTAAATTGTGATTTGTTTATTCTATACGCTCCAGCAGTTCTACCTACTTATTTGTACTATCCTGTTTTGAGGTTGCTAGGCAAAAAAGTCATTACTGCGTTTTGGGGAAGCGATATTCGTTATTGGTATGCTTTTGCTGGAGAGATGAAATCCTTTGATGCGCAGGATGAAATATTCCCCTTTTTTGAATATGCTAGAACTCGTTCAGGGGGAAGTTATTGGGATAAAAAGCGTACGGTCGGGGTGGCTGAGAAATATTCGGATTTAATTATTTCCCAACCTGATTGTGGTCAACTACAAACTCGTCCCTATATGAGGGCAAGTGTGCCTTTGGATCTGTCTCAATATAAATTTAATGTTCCCGGCCGAATAAAACCGCTCATTCTTCACGCTCCCAGTGTTCCAGAGGCAAAAGGTACGGATGTTGTTCTTGATGTAATTAAGGAGTTAAAGCAAGAAGGTTTGCTATTTGAATTTCGACTGATTGAGAACATGCCAAATACAGAATTGCGTGATTTGTTGGCTGATTCGGACATTGTGGTGGACGAATTATATTCCGCCACAGTCGGCGGTTTATCCGCAGAAGCCATGGCAACTGGGAATGCAGTTCTTGTAAGATATATGGCTGATTATTGCAAAGTTCCTGCGGGTTGTCCTGCAATAAATGTTAATAAATTTACGCTCAAGGATAATCTCCGACAAATGATCCTGGATGTTGATCGAAGAAAAAAACTGGCAGAGCTTGGACGGTCCTATGTGGAAAATACCAACGACCACATTAAAACTTGCAAGAACTTGTTGAGTTGGCTGGAGCAAAAGGATACTATTAATTATGATTTCTACCCTACATTCCACAAAAACTTCAAGATACCGGAACAGATATTGATGGATGAAAAAAAAGAGTCGGGTAAAAAACGGTTAGACTTTTATAAAACGCTCCTGTCCACCGGTACAACCAAAAAGAAACAAGGATGACAGGAGATTTATTGAACACATCCACCCCTCAGAATTTAAAATTAATGCAAACAATCAAAAACTGGAGAGCAAAGTTGTCCCCGGTTTTTGGAGTTGCAATCCTTGGTCTTTTTCTGTATTGGATCTGGATCTATAGAAACATTATTATTGACACATTTAAGCATATTTCTTTTTTTCAATTGCCCATCCTGATCGTCTTTCTTGAACTTACAGTTGTATTTACGGTTTATGCATTGGTGGTCCTGGTGCAGGATAAGGGATATACCTTTGGGTTTGCCGATGGCTATCATTCACTCAATCTGTCGCAAGTAGCGGCCATGATCCCTGGAGGGATATGGGGCTATATCGGGTTTGCCGGGTTGTTGTGGGCGAAGGGCATATCAAAAGTTGATACTGTTATCATTATCTTTGTGTATACATTGGTCATGTTGTCAGCATGCGCTGTTGTTGGTGTTTCAGGTTTGATCACAATAATTGGCTGGGGGTACGCAGTCGTTTTCCTTCTCCCGTTTTTGTTTCTTTTATTTGGTCGCGATTGGTTGGATAAAATCAGGCAAAAATATTACCCTGAAAGTTCCCGGTTGCCGACTGTATTTGCTTTATTAAAAGCGCTGTTCCTCGGAATTCTTGTCTGGATCATAACAGCCTCCTGCTTTGTCTGGCTATTGTATATTAGCGAAGGGGGCACTGTTATTCCATTTTGGACCGCTATAGGCGCTTATGCAACAGGATATTTGGGCGGCTATATCAGCATTTTGGTGCCGTCCGGCCTTGGAGTCAGCGAGGGTTTGGTGGCTTTAATGCTTGGCCCCTATATTGGTGCAGACAGAATTTTAGCTGTCGCCATATCTTTCCGTATTATTCATACTTTTTTGGTCTGGTGCAATATATTAATTTCTATCATACTTACCACCAGAAAAGCTGGGAAGATAAGCTCAAACAGTGACGGAGAGACACAATAAGTTTCCAACATTAGGAAATAATATAGTCACAACATAAACAATGCAGCCTCGCCTACTTGTCTCCATAATCATTGTCACCTGGAATAGTAAAAAGTATTTGACCACCTGCCTGAATCACCTTCTGGCGCAATCCTTTCGGGATTTTGAAGTCATTCTTGTAGATAATGGCTCGGATGATGGAGCACTTGATGGTGTACAGGAAAGATATTCATCTCTTAACTTGCGTGTTCATGGATTGAGTGCCAATACGGGATTTGCCACCGCGAACAATATTGGTGCCAGCCTTGCCTGCGGACAGTGGCTTGCTCTTCTCAACGCAGATGCATTCCCTGTACCCAATTGGCTTGAAAGCCTAGTGAAAGCGGCTGATAGCCATCCTAAAACTTTTTTTGCATCACGTCAAATTCAGGCAGATACTCCGAGTTATCTGGATGGAGAGGGAGACGTATACCATGTGAGCAGTTTAGCCTGGCGAAAAAATTACGGTCAACCCGTTTACCCAGCCCATAAAATGGAAAATGTATTCAGTGCCTGTGGAGCGGCCGCATTTTTTCCTCGTCAGGAGTTTCTGGATGCAGGTGGATTTGATGAGGATTATTTCTCATATCACGAAGATGTTGACCTTGGCTTTCGCCTACGCTTGCGCGGATTAAATTGCATGCTGGTACCTGAGGCTGTTGTTCATCATGTCGGGTCGGCAAGTACCGGGAAACGAAGTGACTTTTCTGTATATTTTGGTCACCGTAATCTGGTTTGGACTTATTTCAAAGATATGCCATCGCTTCTTTTTTGGCTTTATCTTCCCCTTCACCTCATAACCAATGTTTTCTTTTTGATTTATTTCACCTTTAGAGGTCAGGGAAATACAATATGGCGAGCCAAGTGGGATGCGCTACGTGGACTCACCGCCATATTGAAAAAACGCCCCGCTATCCAGTCTCAACGGAAAGTCTCAGTTGCCGAGATCCATCGTGCCATGTCTCGTAATTGGTTCACACCGTTTATTTCATTTCTCAAGCGTAAGAGCGAATAAATATGAGTGTAGATATTTCGATCTGTATTGTTTCCTATCAAACCCGCGACCTGCTGCGAGATTGCTTGCGCTCTATTTATAAGGCTGTTAACTCACCTTCCTATGAAATCATCGTCGTGGATAATCATTCTGAAGATGGAACCGTGGAGATGCTTGGTAGGGAATTCCCGAAGATCAAACTTCTGGTTAATGACCATAACACCGGGTATACACGCCCCAATAATCAAGCTATGCGTGAAAGCAATGGACACTATATTATCTTACTCAACCCCGATACTTTGGTTAAGCCGAATGCGATTGCAGAACTAGCTTGCTTTTTAGAAACACATTCAGAAGTAGGGATTGTTGGCCCGAAAGTTCTTAACCGTGATGGGACTCTTCAGAAGCAATGCCGCCGCAGTGAAGCCCGCCCATGGGACGCGATCTGTTATTTTTCGGGTCTCTCCCGCCTATTTCCAAAGGACAAACGATTTTCTGGTTATTTGATGACCTACCTCGATGAAGACCTAACTCACGAAGCAGAAGCAGTTTCAGGGTCGTGTATGATGATCCGCCGCACGGTGATTGAGCAAATAGGTTATCAGGATGAAAACTTCTTTGCCTATCAGGAAGATACAGACTACTGTCGCCGTGCCCGTTTGGCTGGCTGGAAAATTTTCTATCATCCCCAAGCGCAGATTATTCACTATGGCGGCGAAGGCGGCTCCAAGGTTCAACCATACCGCGCCATTATTGAGTGGCATCGTTCTTATTATCTTTACTATCGAAAGCACTTCGCGAAAGACTATTCAATAATATTTAGCGCGGTTTATTATTTGGGGATGCTCATTAAACTAAGCCTAACTTTGCTGGTAAATTTATTCCGCAAAAGAAAAGTGGTCGGGACTCGGAAGCCATAAGACACCAAATATCAAATATTTTTTTGTTGTGGAAGTTTATTGCCTTCTCCTTTTTTTATTACTTCCACCCAAATAGATTGCGACAATTCGTAACCAATGATATGGCTTTGCGGTTTCATTTCCAATCGCAAAGGCCCCTTGAATGGAGCACAACTTAACAAATGGAATGGCGTTCCAGGGACAAGGCCAAGTTCGGCGATGTAATGAAGTTTTTCCATATTATGCGTGCGGACTCGACTGACGATGCAGTCAGACCCGGAAGGGACATTAACCAGCGATTCATCCTTAACCTTGGGCATGATCCCGTCTTTCGAGGGAATCGGTTCTCCATGAGGACAGCGCGTAGGGCGGCCCGCAAGTTCATCCATGCGGTCTTCAAGCTCATCATTGATCCCGCGTTCAAATATATCTGAAAGTTCATGAGCAGAAGCCCAATCATATTTCATAATTTTTACAAGGAATACTTCTGTTAGGCGGTGACGTCGCAAGGAGGGCATGGCTATCTTTTCGCCTTCCGCTGTCAGACGCACCCCACGATAGGGTTCATGCACCAGGTATCCGCTTTTGTTGAGGCGTTTTACCATCGTGGAAATGGCCTGAGCCGAAATTTCCACTTGGGAACTTAAAAGCGAAAGAGATACCTGTTCGTGGTCTTCTTGCAGTCGATAGATTTCTGCGGCGTAGTGTCGCATGGCTGTGCTGATGGTCATAATGCTGTTGCAAACTCCAAAAAGTATCAACCACGTTGATACCTGATTTAATGGGGATATAAATTAAAATTATTACATTTATCTAGATTATCCTAATTATCTGGATTATAACATTGCCATTAGTTGTTTGATTCACAAACCTAACTTTATGGAGTGTATTACAAATGTTAGCTAGTTACCTGCTTTCTCTGCGTGAAGGAATTGAAGCTGCCCTAATTGTCGGCATTTTGCTTGGCGCTGTCCGTCAAATGAAACGTACCGATCTTGTCCCCGTGATTTGGTTCGGCACATTGAGCGCTGGCGCTCTTAGTATTTTAAGTGCAGTGCTTCTGACTACCTTGGGCCTAGAAATGAAAGACCCCGGCGAAGCCATTTTTGAGGGTTTCACCATGTTAATCGCGGCTGGCCTGTTGACCTGGATGATCTTCTGGATGAGCCGTCAGGCCCGCATCTTAAAATCCAGCCTAGAGGCGGATATTCACCGCGCTTCACAGTTTGGACAGCGTGCCATATTCTTTGTTGCCTTCATTGCGGTATTACGTGAAGGTATTGAACTGGCTCTTTTTCTCACTGCTTCAGTCTTTGTTTCAACCTCTCTGCAAACCATGGTTGGCGCTTTCCTCGGGCTGGGCACGGCTATTTTGCTGGGCTGGTCTATCTTTGCCAGCACGGTTCGCCTTGACCTGCGTCGTTTCTTCCAGGTGACAGGGGTTATGTTGGTTCTGTTCGCCGCAGGATTATTTGCACATGGTGTGCATGAATTTACTGAAGTCGGATGGATTCCATCGATCGTAGACCGTGTCTGGGATTTCACTGCCTTCATTAGCGAACAATCAACACTGGGACAGTTGCTCGGCGCATTGTTTGGGTATAATCCCAGCCCAACCTTGAGCGAGATGATCGCCTACGTTACTTATTTTGTAGCGATTGGCATTGGCTTAAAGTGGGCAGGTCGAAAGTCAGGAAAAGAAGCGCTGGCACAGGCATAAACAAAGGTCGGGACTAAATGTCCCGACCTTTTTATTTAAAACATCCAGCCAGCCAAACCAAGAATTTGGATTCAATTGCTCACAAATCTCTAGTAAAATTCTACCTAAATCTACATTGCCTTTTTTGCGCTAAAAAGTACAATTCAAACAATCAGAAGCGAGGGCGTATCAAGCGCCTTTGCTGTGTTAATAGGTGTCCATGTTTCTCAAACGCTTTCAACTTGGTCTTATTCATGTCGCAGTTGCGATGACCCTCGTGCCGATCAACAGTACACTTAATCGCGTGATGATCAAGGAACTTTCCATTTCTGCCACTCTGGTTGCGATCCTTGCATCGCTTCCATATTTATTTGCTCCCATTCAAGTTGCCATCGGTTCATACTCAGATCGACACCCTATTTTTGGTTTTCGCCGCACTCCATATATTTTTGTTGGCCTTATCCTTTGCGTGCTTGGTGTTTATGTTTCCCCCCAAGTTGCTTTTTTAATGGGCAACAACCTTGTACTCGGAACCATCGCAGGTATCTTTGCGTTTGGCGCCTGGGGTTTGGGTTACAACCTTTCCGCAGTTTCATATCTCTCGCTTGCAACTGAACTCTCAGGCGAAAATGGACGTGGAAAAACCATCGCTACAATGTGGTTCATGATGATCGTTTCCGTTATTATCACGGCGATTGGGCTTGGTCGCATGGTGGATCCTTACACGCCTGCAGCATTAATTCGTGCTTTTGGATATGTAGCCGTCTCTGCCTTAATCCTGGGCCTGCTCGGTCTTATCAGGCTTGAGCCACGCTCAAGCATTTCCTCACCGAATACACATGCAGATGCATACACAATTAAACATATGATGACTGCGGTGACGGCCAATCCAGTAGCCAGTCTCTTTTTCGTTTATTTACTTTTATTACTTGCCGCCATTCTTGGCCAGGATATTTTGCTTGAACCTTTCGGCGCTGAAGCCTTTGGTATGACCGTTACCCAAACAACCCGCATCACATCCATTTGGGGAACTTTTGTTTTGATCGCGATCATTATTGCAGGGTTGCTCGAAGGACGCCTTGCAAAAAAAGCGATTGCACAAGCGGGGAATCTTGGAGCGTTCGCTGGGTTTGTTGTCATCGTTATTAGTGGACTTATGCTTAATAAGAATGTCTTTTATACTGGCGTGACTCTGCTAGGGGGTGGTACGGGGTTGTCGACCATTGCGAATTTATCCCTTATGTTTGATTTTACTGTGAAAGACAATATAGGTTTATATATCGGTGTATGGGGATTCTCCAATGCTCTCTCGCGCCTGACAGGATCCATTCTAGGCGGCGTAGTGCGCGATGTGGTGACTCAGGCCACAGGTCAGGCATTGAGCGGGTATCTCGTCGTGTTCAGTATCGAAGCGTTGATGCTGCTTATTGCAGCAGTCATGCTCACGCGTATTGATGTCAATAAATTTCAAAAAAATGTTGAAGAACCGTCTTTCGTTGAAAAAGTGGCTTTGGCTTCGGAATAGATTATGACTGATGAATGGCTTTCTCTCAGTGATGCTGCAAAAGTGTTGGGTGTGCATCCCAGCACGGTGAGGCTTTGGTCTGATAAGGGCGTATTGCCCACACACAAGACCCCAGGTGGTCATCGCCGCTATAAACACAACGAAATTTTGTTATGGGCACAGTCATATAAAAAGACCCGCGCAAGCTCGATCGAACCCGAACACATGATGCAGGAAGTTATCAAGACTGTCCGCGTGCAAATTTCGGAAGGACGCCTGCAGGCTGAATCTTGGTATCAAAAACTGGATGAAGATGCGCGTGAACAATATCGCCTGAGCGCTCGCTCCTTGTTTCACGGTTTGATGACTTATGTTGCAACGAATGGGCAGGAAGCTGATTCTGAAGCCTACGCCATTGGTTACGAATATGCTTCACGTGCGCATCGTTACCGTTTGAGTTATGTGGATGCAGCCAGAGCTTTTTTGTTCTTTAGAAAAGTGTTGATTGAGTCAGTGATGAAAGTTTACGGGGATGCAAATGTCCCTTCCGGGCAAACTGCAGAGACCTTTGGAAAGATGCATAGCTTCACTGATGGAATATTGATTAGTCTTTTACAAACCTATCAGGCATTGAATAATAAACGCTGAGAAGGTTTAGATATCTCATTCTGACATATCTTTCAGGTTTTCTGTATTAAAGTGAATGGAAAAGCGATTCTGCTTGTATCGGTAATCCTTATTTTGGTTTTATTTGCGGTGCTTGTGATAATAAGCTTCTCGTTGATCGCGACAACTCCTTCAGCTTAATTCTTTTTTCATAGGATGATAACCATGACCTACATTCCGTATCTATCCACTCTTATAACTTTTATATTTGTTGTTGCTGTATATAACCGTTATCGGCGACGCGGGGGTACCCACCTTTTGCTTTGGGCCATTGGCTTGTTTTTTTATGGCCTTGGTACATTGAGCGAAGTCATTCTTAGCTTGACCTTCAGCGCCTTCGTGCTGAAGATTTGGTATCTCAGCGGCGCAATGCTCACTGCTGCCTGGCTTGGCATGGGTACGGTTCACCTGCTCGTGCGAAAGGGGAACACTGCAAAAGTGATTACCTGGGTGTTGACCGTAATCTCGATACTGGCGTTTATATTTGTAATGCTTGCTCCCGTTATTTCCTCGAATTACAATCTTTCAATGCCTGCCTCAGAGCAATATAAGGAAATCTTTGCGCGCAGCGGCTTGATGATCCTCTTTACCATTTTGCTCAATATTTATGGGACGCTTACCTTGGTAGGCGGTGCGATCTATTCGGCGTTTTTATTTTGGCGCAAGAAAGTGCTTGCCAACCGCATGTTCGGTAATATTCTCATCGCGGCGGGCGCGCTCTCACCTGCCATGGGCGGGTCACTGCTCAAAGCCGGCTATACCGATATGCTTTACCTCAGCGAATTTGTTGGCGTGATCCTGATGTTTATCGGCTTTGTTATGTCAACTTCTGGAAAGGTTGAAACAGCAGAGTAATTGCTTTTGTTTTATGGCAACCACCCTCGAGCAGGTGGTTGCCATAAATAATAGCGTGCCAAAAGGATATATATCAATATCCTGACATAAACCTGTACCTCGCTTGCGCCATCATATCCATCTGGTTTATACTTGACCCCATGGCACTTCCTGAAAAATTTGGACGATATATTATAAAATCTGAACTGGGCCGCGGCGGTATGGCTACGGTGTATCACGCCTATGACCCAAGCTTTGACCGCGAAGTCGCGATCAAGGTATTACCGCGCGAGATGTTGCATGATCCGCAATTCCGCTCACGCTTCGAACGCGAGATTAAAATGGTGGCCGGCCTGGAACATCCAGCCATTGTCCCTGTTTACGATGTCGGCAATGAAGACGGCCAGCCATATTTTGTAATGCGCTATATGATGGGCGGCTCTCTTTCGGATCAGATCGCGAAAGGCAATTTTTCAATTGAAGATACAGCCCGCGTAATAGAAAAAATCGCCAAGGGACTTGCATATGCCCATAAAAAGGGCATTGTTCACCGCGACCTTAAACCCGATAATATCCTTTTTGACAATAATGAAGACCCCTTTATTTCTGATTTTGGTGTAGCTAAATTAACAGAAGCAGGCGGCGGGTTGACCGGTAGCGGCGTCATTGGCACCCCTGCTTATATGAGTCCCGAACAGGCACAGGGGAATGAGATCGACGGTCGCAGTGATGTCTATGGCCTGGGCGTGATCATTTATCAAATGTTGAGCGGGCAACAGCCTTACAGTGCAGATACACCCATGGGCGTGGTTGTAAAACATATCACCGAGCCAGTACCGGAAATATTAACAATTATGCCCAGTTTGCCTCCCGCAGTGGACGAGATCATAAAAAAGGCTTTGGCGAAAGACAAGATCCGGCGTTACGAAACAACCATTGATCTGGCAAAGGCATTAAACCTTGCTGCTTTTGGAAATGAAGGCAATCTTACTTTTAGTACAAATTCAGGGTTGCGCTCGGGTGTATTCGCCGCTCCCCAAAAGACTTCGCGCGGAAGAATGGGGCTGGTCGTTGCGGGCATCATCCTGCTTGTTCTGGTTATTGGAGCCTTCCTGTTACGCAAACAATTGTTTGCACCCGAGGTGGTGGTAGTTGTCCCGCCGACAAATACAGCAGCGCCAACCTTGGAAGTGGTTGAACCATCTCCTGCTGCACCCTCTTTTGCCCTTGCTTGCGCACCCAATGTGATTATTCCTGTTCCAGAAATTAAAGAGACAAACAGCACCTGCACAAAAAAAGCTCCTTATGTGACGGTTGTGATTCCTGAAGGCGCAACCTTTGAGGCTCTTAATCCTGGCGGCTCCTGTGTGACTCAGTCAACAAGTGACGGTAAAAATATTCTGGTATGTACAGGGGCATCCTTCCTGGAATATGATTTGAAAGTTTGTACACCTCCAGTTGTTGCCAGCAGTGACCTTGGCAAATGCCCACAAAATGATACCTTCGACTCAGCCAACCAATGTTGTGTGGTGGCTCCTCCGCAAGGTGCGGGCTGTGTCCTCTATAAAATGAAATTAAAAGGTTGTCAATAAATAACAGGACTTTCGCTCAGCCTGGCCTTTCCATGTCTCCCTGAGCGGTAGCGAAGGGTCTCTACCCCTTCTCACTGCACTGGTGTGCAGCACAAGTGTCGCTCTGCTCAGAATGACAAGCGAAAGTCCTAAATAAATCGGGCGCAGAAGCGCCCGATTTTCGTTTTGTCTGGCGGGATGATAAAATAACCTCATGGGAATTCTTTACCTCGTCGCCACACCGATTGGAAATCTCGAAGACTTATCTCCGCGCGCTGTACGCATCTTGAGTGAATCAATTTTGATCGCCGCTGAAGATACACGTCACACAGGCACATTGCTCAAGCACTTCGAAATAAAATCCCAACTTACCAGCTACTTCGAACATAACAAACTCAATAAACTGGATTTCATCCTCGAAAAACTTTCAGAGGGTGATGTGGCTTTGGTCTCGGATGCAGGCACGCCTGCGATCAACGACCCGGGCTACGAATTGGTACAAGCCGCTCTCGCATCCGGCTTCGACGTTCGGCCTGTTCCTGGTCCCTCAGCTCCCATCGCCGCTGTGACGGTCTCCGGCCTGCCCACGGATTCATTCCTTTACCTCGGTTATCTCCCACACAAATCAACCGAACGTCGCAAAGCCGTAAGTCAGGTTGGAAACCTGACCTATACACTGATTTTCCTGGAATCTCCCCACCGCATCGTTGACTCACTTGAAGATATTCTCTCCACTTTAGGTGACCGTCAAATTTGCGTCGCCCGCGAAATGACTAAACTCTACGAAGAATATTGGCGCGGACCCGTCAGCGGCGCAATCGAATATTTCAAATCCAAAGAACCGCGCGGAGAGTTTACACTGGTCATCGCAGGTAAGACGAAAGAGGAAAGAAGCCTGTGGACAGAAGAAGAATTGCTCAAGGCAATTAAGAAGGAATTGAAAGCAGGTAAACCTGCCAAGGAAATTTCAGTAGAGCTGGCAGAACAAAGCGGCTGGAACAAAAAAGATGTGTATGCATTAATCAACTCGCTGAAATAAAGCAGGCTGGATAGTTGTATTGAAAAAATGGTATTAATAAGGAAAAGAAACTAATGAATGAGTCAACTGAGCAACCGACAACTTCTACTATCAACCCTTCCTTGTTCCCGCTTTCCTTTTTGCAGCGATTATTGTACGGGTTTTTTATTGTAGTCATGCCTTTTGTGAACTTTGCGTTTGTTAAATTATTAAAACCAGATTGGCAATCAGGGCGATTGCCTGATTACATTAATCTGTTCTTATCTCCAGGCGCAGAGCTTTTCTTTTTTCCGTTGCTTTCATATTCCCTCGTTTGTTTTGTCCTATTGTTGATGAATACAGAAAAACACGCTGATTCATTTGTGATCCGCTTTGGCATTTACACGGGGGTATTCTTGGCATTGCAATATAGTGTTCTTACCATCCTTGCTTTAAAAAGTTCATCTTCTCCCTTTTTTATTTTGCTTGCATATTTTTCCCCATTCATCATGTCGAAGTTGTATTTTTGGCTGACTAGAAAATGGAAGGCGTCACTCGTCCGCAATATCATGCTTGGGCTTGGAATTACTATTTTATTCATTGCTATGATTGCCTGGAAAACTCCTTTTGCACCTTTTATTTTCATTGCGTTCTTTTTAGGTATAGTTGCCCCGTTCTGGTCTTTTTTAATTTCGGGTCAGGTTGCTCTTTGGCTGCTTAAAAATCATGAAAACAAATTAACCCTGATACGCGGACTTGGCATTGCCGCATGGCTTTCTGCCTATGTCTATGCCTTGCGTTTTGATATCTTGAAAATGTACGAGTTGTATGCGGCGCTTCCACCTCAGCCGCCGAATTGTTATATCGCCACCGCTGCGGCAAATGGGCATCCGCATATCGTCTGCTCGCAGTCTGTTAATTTGAAGAGCGGAATCTTGATACAGGTGAATCCTCAATTGCAGCGTCTCAAAGCCGTTGAATTGGCATTGATGGCGATTGCCCCGAATTTGCACAAGCGGATTCGCAAGATGTACGATGTATCAGGTAAAAGATTGGCCACTCATATCCAAAATCCCCTTCTTGCAGATGTTGCCTTTCTCTTTCTCGTTCCTGTAGAATGGGTTTCGTTTGCCATCCTAAAATTCATAATTCCAGAAATTGAAGTGATCTCGAAGAAAATGTACCTTTCATAACCCAAGGAGAATTCCATGCCCGAAAAAAAAGAGACCAAACCCGAAGAAAAGAAAGATGAAAAGAAAGACGAAAAATCCACCCCCAAAGATAATCTTGTTGAAACCAAACATTCCATAAAAATTGGCGGCAAGACCATCAAATATACTGTCACCACGGGGACAATGATTCTCAAGGAAGAAGTCAACGACAAGGAAAAAGACGCGGAGATCGAAAAGCCGCGTGCGCAAATCTTTTTTGTTGCGTATACAAAAGATGGCGTGAAAGATAAATCCAAACGCCCCGTCACTTTCTCCTTCAACGGCGGACCAGGCTCCTCGTCTGTCTGGCTGCACATGGGCGTACTCGGTCCGCGCCGCGTGGTACTCACTGACGAAGGTGAAATGCCCAAGCCGCCTTTCAAGCTGACCGACAACCAGTATTCAATCATCGATGAAACTGACCTCGTCTTCATCGACCCGATGAGCACAGGTTTCAGCCGCCCTGTGGAAGGTGAGAAATCAAAAGAATGGCACACCTTCACAAAAGATATCGCATCCGTTGGCGATTTCATTCGCTTGTACACCACACGTTATAACCGCTGGCTCTCGCCAAAATTTCTCGCGGGTGAATCCTATGGAACCACGCGCGCCGCGGGTTTATCAGGATATTTGCAAGATCGTCACGGCATGTTGTTGAACGGCCTCATGCTGATTTCCGCTGTGCTTGATTTCACCACCATTGATTTCAATCTCAATAATGATTTGCCATACATTCTGTTTGTCCCAGCTTATGCGGCCACGGCCTGGTATCACGGCAAATTAAATTTCAAAGCCTCCCTGCAAAATACGCTCAAGGAAGCCAAAGAATTTGCCTGGGGCGAATACGCCGCCGCTTTACTTAAAGGAGCATCTCTTACACCCGAAGAACGTGCTCGTGTTGTCGAAAAACTTTCGCGCTATACAGGCATATCACAGGAATTTATTGAGCGCAGTAATTTACGCATCCTCGACCAGCATTACTTCAAGGAGCTTCTGCGTGAGCGTGGAAAAACCGTCGGCCGTTTAGACAGCCGTTACACGGGTATGGATCGCATCGGCGTTACATCCATGCCTGAATATGATCCATTGTTTGCCCAGGTCAACGGGCCCTATACAGCCGCCTTCAATGATTACATCCGTGCTGAATTGAAATTTGAAACCGATTCTCCTTATGAAATTCTCAGCGATAAAGTTTGGTTGAACTGGTCGTATAGTTATTTCCAAAATCAATATGTCAACGTCGCTGAAACTTTACGAAGCTCAATGACTTTCAATAAATATCTTAAAGTCTTCGTGGCCAATGGGTATTACGATCTCGGCACGCCATACTCCGCGACCGAATACACCTTCGATCATCTCGGTCTCGATGAATCTCTGCGTAAAAATATCAGTATGGGATATTACGAAGCAGGCCACATGATGTATGTCCACATGCCTTCACTTAAATCTTTGAAAAAAGATTTAAGTAACTTCATCAAGGATGCGAGTTAGCTAAATAATGTCATCCTGAGCGTAGCGAAGGATCTCTATGATTATCTCAGAGACTCTTCGCCATCGCTCAGAGAATCATGGAATTTATGAACCTAGACGATCTTGAACTCTTCAAAAAAATTGATACTCACAACATGCTCGCTCAAATTGACGGCCTGCCGAGTCAATTGCAAAGCGCATGGGAATTAGGATTGGCACAGCCGCTTCCTGATATCAAAGATATTCAAAACATAGTTATTTGCGCGCTCGGTGACTCAGCGATCGCCGCTGAACTGGTAACTGCTTCTGTTTCCTCAAGCATTCGCCTCACTATGACATTGAATCGCGGCTACAACCTACCCGCGTTCGCCAGCGGACAAAGGACACTGGTCATTTGCTGTTCGCATTCAGGCAACACCGAAGAAGTGTTGGAGTCTTTTGATACAGCCATAAAAAATGATTGCAACATCTTCGTCATCTCCACGGGAGGCAAATTGATTCAACGTGCCGCCGAAAAAAATATCCCCGCGTGGAAATTCGACAGCAACGGCGTTGTAGATACAGCCGCAATTGCATATCCGTTTGGGTTATTGCTCGCGTTGTTCTCCCGCCTCGGATTCATTCCCGACCCTGCCAACGATGTTGCTGAAGCCATCGCTATGATGAAGCGTTCGCAGCAGCATATCGTTGCAGATGTGATCGCCGCGAAGAATCCTGCCAAGCGTTACGCGGGTCAATTGGTGGGGCGCTGGGTCACTTTTGTAGGGACTGAAAATCTTGCTCCCGTTGCTCGAAGATGGAAGACTCAAATTAATCAACTTGCCAAAGCGGGTGCAAATTTTGAGATCATCCCCGAAGCCACGCACAACACTTTGATCGCCAGTGTCAACCCAACCCCAACCTTAAACGCCCACACGATGACGCTATTCATGCGTGCGCCGAGTGACCATTCGCGCAATCGTTTACGCTCCGATTTAATGCGTCAGGCTTTCATGCTTGAAGCCTTGAACACAGACGTGATCGATGCGCGCGGAGAATCGGTCATTGCTCATTTGTGGACTTTGATTATCTTTGGCGATTACATGGCTTATTATCTCGCCATGGCATATGGCGCTGACCCCGCTGAGGAAAATGCTTTTTTGAATTTCAAACGTTCGTTGGAATAATAATTGTAGGGGCGTTGTAGGGGCGCAGCATTGCTGCGCCCCTACAAAAAATTACGCAAACTGTTCCAAATTAACCGCCACCAACGGCAGCGCTTCGTCCACGAATTTTTCGAGGGCGGGGCGTTTTTTGCTGTGACCGTAATACGAAGCCAATCCATAGATTGCCCAGGTGGCCACCGTTACGGGAATTTCTCTGGATACTTTTACTTTTGATTTTTCCAGCCAGTGCGATAACAAGTCGAATATGATTTTTTTTATCTGCGTTTCTACAAGCGATTCAAATTGATCGTGAGGTTGGGCGCAGTTCCCATGCAGGTTAGAGTGGAATTCACAGACGGCAAGAATCAGATTTCTCAAATTATCGGGGGTGTAATGACAGGCATTCAATGTCCGTTTTTCAATTTCCTGTTTGAACATTTGCCCGATGGAATAATCAAGCAGGGCATATTTATCCTGAAAGTGTGCGTAAAAAGTAGCACGATTGACTTGTGCTTTATCAGTCACATCCTGTACAGAGATGCTCTCGAAATTTTTCTCAGCGAGTAGATCTCCAAAGGATTGCAGGATCAGGCCGCGGGTCCGTTTGACGCGTGGGTCGAGTTTTTCATCGGGGTTAGGCAACATTTTGTCTCCTATGTCGCTTAGTCAACAGAACTGATTTTTTGTTGGTTGACTTGAATGGGTAAGGAAGGTAAATTATACAACATCTGTTGCTTAGGCAACAACCGTATAATATCAAATAACTCAAGGAGAGTCAAGAATGAATATTGCATTATGGATCGTACAAGGTTTGCTGGCGGCGATGTATTTGATGGCTGGCGTGATGAAAACCTTCCAGGTTGAAAAAGTGAAGGTACAAATGCCGTGGGCAAAGAATCGTTCGGATGGATTTATTCGTTTCGTTGGAATTTCTGAATTGCTCGGCGGGCTGGGATTGATCCTTCCGTTGGTCACAGGAATTTTGCCATGGTTGACTGTTCTCGCGGCTATTGGTTTGATGATCATTCAATTGCTTGCAATCTTCACAGAACATTTGCCCAAGAAGGAATATAACGTGATCCCTGTGAATGTGGTCATGCTGGCATTTGCGGTATTCATAGCTTTTGGACGATTTGAATTATTTTCTTAATAAATAAAAAGGAGAAATAAAATGAACATAACAATTATTGGATCTGGAAATATGGGACGCGGCATTGGAACCCGCGCAGTGGCAGGCGGCCACTCGGTCACCTTTGTGGATACAAAACCTGAAACTGCTCAGGAAGCAGCCGCAAGTATAAAGACTTCTGCCAGGAATGGCGCAAAGGTTTCAACAGCGACTCTGGATAACGTTGAACTGGGCGATGTAGTTGTATTGGCTGTTTGGTATGGTACAAACATTGAGATTGCAAAACAGTTGGGTAATCGTCTTGCTGGCAAGACCGTTGTGGATATTGCCAACCCCCTGAATTCAACCTATGACGGACTCGTGACTGCATCTGATTCGTCTTCGGCTGAAGATTTGGCAAAAGCAATTGCTTCCGGCGCAAGAGTGATTAAGGCTTTCAATACTACATATGCCGGTACGCTCCTCGCGGGAGAAGTGGCTGGTCAACAGTTGGATGTCTTTATAGCGGGTGATGATGCGGATGCGAAAAATCAGGTCATCAAATTGGTGAATGATGGCGGTATGCGCGCGATTGATACAGGCCCCTTAAGCCGCGCACGCCAAATCGAGGGAATGCAGTTTTTACATATTGTGACGCAAGGAACCCTGGGTACGAATTGGGGCAGCGCATTGAAGATCGTAAGTTAACACATTTAGAGAGAAGGTTCATATGTTAGAAGTAACTGTAAAAGATACAACGTTGGCTCCCAACAAAGAATTTACAAAATTAGCCAGTGATGAGCAAGTGACACGCATTGCTAAAAGGCTGGAAATCAACGGTATGAAAACTGTGATCGTTGAGAACGGTGAAGAAGCCAAAAAATTTATTCTTGACCTCGTACCTCAGGGTGTGGAGATTTATGTGGGTCAGTCTCAATCTCTTGAGAAAATTGGTTTGGCCGCCGAGTTCGATAAGTCGGGCCGTTATGACGCGGTGCGCCCAAAGGTGTTTGCATTAGATCGCAAGACTCAGGCTGACGAGATCCGCAAACTGCGCGCCAGTCCCGATTACTTTATTGGCAGTGTGCAAGCCATTACCGAAACTGGACAGGTGTTGGTTTCATCTTTTGGCGGCAGTCAATTGAGTGCACATGCATATGGTTCAGCCAAAGTGATTTGGGTTGTTGGTACGCAAAAATTAGTCAAAGATTTGGATGAAGGATTTCGCCGTATTGAAGAATACTCTTATCCTTTGGAAGATGCGCGTTTACATGATGCTTATGGAATGCACAGCGCAAATGCGAAAATGTTAATTGTCAACCGTGAAGTGGTTCCTGATCGTGTTACGATTGTGCTGGTGAAGGAAGAACTCGGTTACTAAAAAGAAATTTTCTGGCGGGAAAAGTCTTAATACAAAGGACACAAAGGAGTTAATTTAACAGGCATTCTTCCTTTGCGTCCTTTGTGTTAAAAAGAGTTGTCCAGTATAAACCTGCAGTGATGTTGTCTAACTCGTAAGAAGCATTTGGAGAAAAAGAATCATGGAAATTGGAATTGATAGTTTTGCCGCAGTATCGAATGATGACATGAGCACTGCTGGAAGCAGGGCGCAATCGATGGCTGAGTTGCTCGAAAGAATTGAACAGGCAGACCGGGCAGGGCTTGATGTATTTGGCATTGGAGAACATCATCGAAAAGAATTCCTTGATTCTGCGCCTACAATCATTCTGGCTGCGGCAGCGGCACGTACAAAGAAAATTCGCCTTACCAGCGCTGTAACCGTACTCAGCGCCGCAGACCCCGTTCGGGTATTTCAAAACTTTGCCACCCTGGATCTGGTTTCGCAGGGCAGGGCAGAAATGGTGGTTGGCCGTGGTTCATTCATAGAAGCCTTCCCGCTGTTTGGTTTGGATCTTCAGGATTACGATGAGCTGTTTTCTGAAAAGTTGAATCTCCTGCTTAATATCCGTGATAATGAAGTGGTTAATTGGTCCGGTAAATTTCGGCCTGCACTTATAGATCAAGCCATCTACCCAAGACCAATGCAGGATCCTTTTCCTATTCGCCTGGGTGTTGGGGGCACACCTCAATCATTTATTCGCGCAGGGATGCTTGGGCTGCCGCTTACGGTTGCCATAATCGGCGGCGAAACACGACGTTTTCGCCCACTTGTCGATCTTTACAGAGAGGCTGGAAAACAAGCAGGACATGCCCCTGAAAAACTGGATGTCGCATTACACTCACTCGGCTATGTGGTGAATACCATGCAGGAAGTTTTCGATGATTACTATCCCGGCTATGCCGAAACTTTTACAAAGATCGGAAAAGAGCGCGGCTGGCCGCCCGTGCGCAGGGAACATTTTGAAGAACAATTGGGACCATTGGGTTCATTGTTGATTGGCACCCCCGAAGATGTTGCCGCAAAAATCCTTCGGCACAGTGAAGCTCTTGGTGGTATTTCAAGAGTCACTTTCCAGATGGATAATGCAGGTTTGTCGCATGAAAAACTTACACAATCCATTGACCTGATCGGTAAACGGGTGGCGCCATTAGTTAATGGATTGTAATTACGAACCAATTCTCAACAGAAATTAAACCCGTGGTGATGTTGTCCAAGCCATGGACAATAATCATAAAATCGCAAGAGATGAAGGAAATGAAACCAATGCAAACACAAACTGCAAATAAAACTGACTTCTCGATTCACCCCGCCACGCTGATGGGTCATGTCTCGTTGACAGTTGCCAATCTGGAGAATCAACTCGCATTCTATCAGCAGGTGTTGGGATTCAAACTCCACTGGCGCGAAGGCAATAAGGCGGGTCTCGGCGCAGGCAGCATGGACTTACTGCACATGACCGAAGAACCAGGCTTGAAAAAATATCGTGGTGTCACAGGCTTATATCATTTCGCGGTACTCTTCCCAAGCCGTCGTGAGCTTGCCATTGCGATGGCGCGTTTATATGCATTCAAATATCGCAACTCTCCCACCGATCACATCATGACCAAGACCACCTATCTTGATGACCCTGAAGGCAATGGCATTGAATTGTATTGCGAATCGCCTGAAGACGGTTCATGGTCAATGAAGGATGGCAAATATGAAACTCGCCGTATAGATGGTTCCTGGAGTGATGGCCGCGAGCCATTGGATGTGGAAGCTTTGTTCAAGTATTTAAAGGAAGATGAAAAGCTTGATGTTCCCGTTCCGCCTGAGACCCGCATGGGACATATCCACTTGCATGTGCGTGATATTAAAGAAGCTGTTGATTTTTATCATGGCCTGATTGGCTTTGATGTGATGGGTGCCGCAACTGAATTTCAAATGGCATTTGTCTCTGCTGGTGGATATCACCATCACCTTGGATTAAACACCTGGCAGGGAGTTGGCGCTCCTCCGCCGCCAGCAGATGCGGTCGGTTTGCGTCACTTCACAGTTGATTTTGCCAATCAAGCTGCACTGGATGAAGTTGTTGCACGAGTAGATAACGCAGGTATTCCTTCCAATAAAATAAAGGAAGGCTTGCTGGTGTATGACCCATCTCAAAATGGGGTAGTGTTACGGGTCAAGTAGTATGCAGGTCTCTGAGTTTTCAAAAACTTGGAGACCTTTTTTGTATGAATTTCTGTACTGGGGTTGTCTTGATTGGGTTCGGAAAATAAGAAATAAAGGACGTTTTATATGCTGACAGAATTAAATACAAAGTTTTCAAATTCCACCCCAACTAATGAGTCTTCCCATGAACATGATGAAGGTGTTGTGTGCCTCGCAAATATCAGCCCAAAGGAGCGGCGCAAGCGACTGAATTTTGCCATTGTTCAAATGGTGATTGGCGTGGTAGCGCTTGCCTTCCTGCTTCTTTTTGGCGCGGAGAAGCTATGGCGATTGCCTTTGTTCTTCGTGTTCGCGGCATCCGCGACAAGCTACTTTCAATGGCGTGATAAAACCTGAGTAAGTCTTGCTGCGCGTGGTTCACGCCAACTAACAGATAAGGAAGAAAAAATTGAAGATCAGGGCGAATTAAAGCAGGTGAGAACTCAAGCCTTGAAAGTGATTCTAAAAGGTACACTGGTTGGCATTGCCTTGATTTTGATCGTTATGGCTTTACCATAAATTTTTTGTAGGGACACGGCGCCGCCGTGTCCCTACGGCTGTATAAGGGCGGGTTATAATCAACTCGAAATCACAAATCTCAAATCGGAAATTGAAATATGCATATCCTTGTAACCAATGATGATGGGGTCACTGCACCCGGATTGCTCGCCCTCGTGCAGGAGATGCGCAAGCTTGGCAAAGTGACTGTCTTTGCGCCAGATAAAAACTGGTCTGCTTCGGGGCATGTGAAAACCATGGAACGCCCACTGCGTGTGCGTGAGACGGTGCTCGCAGATGGTTCGCCTGCTTTCATGTCCGATGGCGCCCCTTCGGATTGTGTGGCGTTGCCTTTGCTTGGATTAATTGAAGAGCAAATTGACCTGGTCGTTTCAGGCATCAACCCAAATGCCAACCTTGGGCACGATGTCACTTATTCAGGAACAGTTACGGCGGCGATGGAAGCGGTCATCGCGGGTGTGAAAGGAATTGCAGTTTCACTGGATTCTCCTGAAGGATTTAAAGGCCTTCTGGATTATTCCTGCTCGGCATCTGTTGCGCGGCGTGTGGCAGAGAAAGTCATCTCGGATGGTTTGCCTGAAGGCGTGGTGATGAATGTCAATGTGCCTTATTTGAAAGAGAGCGAACTCAAGGGATTTATGATCACCCGCCAGGGACTACGTGTTTATCGCGATGCTCTCGATGAACGAATTGACCCGCGCGGCAAACCCTATTACTGGATCGGTGGCGAAGCACCCACCGGTGTGGATGAGCCCGGCACAGATTTCGGTGCGTTGCGCGCGGGCTGTGTTTCGATTACACCATTGCAATTGGATTTGACTCATTACAAGGCGATGGATGTTTTGAAGAAATGGAAGTTTTAAATTGATATCGATTGCGAAATTAATACCTGTTCTCCAAATCGCCATTGGACCTGTCATCCTGATCTCGGGCGTTGGCCTGCTATTGTTAAGCATGACCAATCGCCTTTCGCGTGTGATTGACCGCGCCCGAAACCTGCTCGCCTTATCTGAGACCATTCATGGGCCTGTGAAGCAAAAAACGATAGCCCAAATTGACATCCTCTGGAGTCAGGCGCGCTTGATCCGTATGTCTATTCTTTTTGCGGCCACAAGTGTCTTAAGCGCGGCCTTATTGATCATTGTCCTGTTCATTACTGCGCTTCTAGGGTTGGAGGATGCGTGGCTGATTAGTATAATATTTGTGTGTTGTATGTCTTCGTTGATCGCATCCTTGTTTGTCTTTATCAAGGATATTAACCAATCACTTTCCGCGTTCAAAGTTGAGCTATATGGATATGGCAAGGATGCGGAGCAGGATATAAGGATGAATAAAAAATGAATTTTCTCAAAAGCCTTTTCAGCGGTCAGCCCGCCAAACCTGAAAAACGTTATTACACTTTTACGGTCAAATGCCTGCGCTGCGGGGAATTGATCGAAGGCCGCGTAGACCTGGATAACGATCCCAGCGTGGACTATGAAACGGGGGGCGAAGTGTTCCATGCCCGCAAGGTGTTGATGGGTAACGGTAGATGCTTTCAGCGTGTGGAGGCCTTGTTTAAATTTACGCCCGTGCGAACCTTGATCGAACAGCAGGTTACAGGTGGAGAGTTTGTCGCGTGACGGATCCAAATATCGAAAAATATTGGAATGATTTTCTCGCCAGTCTGGCCGCTGATTCGCCATATCATCGTAAAATATATATTGCGGACTGGTTTGGGGATAACCCGCAGTTGGCCGATGAATTGAGTCAACTTGTGTTAAGCGGCATCAAAACAGGCACATGTTCTGCAGTCTGGGAGTGGGAGGCGGAAGGGAATCCGATCCCCGAGGCTGGATTGATTTCCATCACGTTGAATGGCCGGGGTGAGCCCATTTGCATTCTGGAAACCACTGAAATTACGCTGCGCCGCTACAACGAAGTGGATGAAGAGTTCGCCCGTTCCGAAGGTGAAGGTGATTTATCATTGGAATATTGGCGCGAGGCACACACGAACTTTTTCTCGCGTGTGCTTCCAAAAGTTGGCAGGGAATTCAGCGAGGACATGCCTTTGGTTTGCGAGCGATTTCGAGTTATCTTTAAGTAATTTTTTTCAGAACTTTACTACCTTTACGATAAAATAGTAATTCCAAGGAAAATTCACATGCCACAATTTACATCCCCTCCAAACCCCGAGGCTTTTTATCAGCAAGTATGGGACCTTGTCCGTCAGGTTCCTCGCGGCCGTGTTGCTACCTATGGTCAGATCGCAAAAATGCTTCCACCGCCCCCCGGCGTGGAGATCGAAACCTACACTGCTTTTGGTCCGCTGTGGGTGGGCGGCGCGATGGCACATTGCCCCGAAGATGTACCCTGGCATCGGGTGATCAATTCGAAAGGCGAAATCAGCGAGCGTGATGGTGCCGGCGCACGCAGGCAGCGTCTCTTACTTGAAGAGGAAAAAGTTTTTTTCAACGACCGAGGCCGTATTTATTTAAAAGAATTTGGCTGGAAGGGTTCGGAAGGCGGCTCTGTACAGGAAACGCTTTTTTAAAAATTATTTTCCCGCTAATTCAACGATCAACGTATCAAGTGCCAGGTCCAATGTGACCTGGCTTGTTTTTACCTGTTCATCAATTACAAGCAGGCGATGATAAATATTTTCAAGCGACTCAATGGAAAAGCGGCTGGCCTGCCCCGTTGTTTTTTCTGCAACGAAGGGATGCACGCCCAACGCACGCGCCACATCATCCTTGTTCCCGCGGCCGTCTAAAATTTCACGCGCCTGGATCAACAAACGAAATTGACGTACGACCATACCCCACAATGAAAACGGGTCTTCATTTTCCAACAAGCGATGCAGCAACTTTTGTGCCACTTTGCCATTGCCCTGTGATAACGCATCGACGAAGTCAAACACGCTTTGTTGGGATGTAACGATACAAACCGCTTCCACATCGGACCCTTGAACGGGTCTGGCCCAATTGACATAAGCCAGCAATTTGGCAAGTTCCATGCCCGCCTGACGGGTATCCACGCCGACCATTTCAGCCAGCTTTGCCGCAGCTGCAGGATCAATTTTTCCATTTTGATTTTTTGCTTCGTTTACGATCCAGCCTGGCATGTCCCTTTGTTTGGGCAGCATAAAGGCTTGCAGTTTCACCAGAGATGAATTTTTGGCTGCCCATTTCACCAGCCAGTGTTTCTCAACTTCTTTTGGCTCCATCAATTCATGGATGACAACTTTGGCGGTATCAGGTGCATTACTGATGAACTCTTCAAATTTTTTGCGTGTCGAGGGGTTGTTGAATTTGGACGAAGGACTTGAGATGATAACCAGCCGCTTTGGTGCGAGGAAAGGCATGGCATTGACCGCATTGTTCAAATCATTTTCGGTCATGCTGCGTGCTTCGAGGCGGGCTGTATTCATGCCTGCCGTGGTGGGGTCGCTGAAATCAGACTCGAAGTCTTTGATCTTGCGGTTGATGGCAAATTCGTCGTTGCCGTGCAGGAAGAAGATGTTGGGCATGTTATTGGGTAGGGACGGGGTTACCCTGCCCTACTTGGTGATGATTCGGTGAACGCCCTTGCTGACCGGGATGATGTCGATGATCTGCATCTCGCCCATGTCTGCTTCGGTGGTGATATATTTTTGCAGCCAGGGGCCGAGCGGACGACTTAAGTTATAGCCAATGATGGCGAAGATCAATGCGATGGGAATGAGCAGGAATCGCCCGAGTGTGGATTTTGTTCCTCGAAGCGGAAGCCAGGCCAGGGTCCCGGAGAGAAGCGCGGTAGTTGCCATGTTGGTGCCGCATCCCGCGTGGACGGCTAGTTCGCTTTCACCGCTGCGTAATCGAGTCAGTGCCTCTGTTGTTGCAGCCCAGATATCAGCAGTTGAAAAATCGCCGAGCAGGAAAAATCCTGTCGGGTTGGAATGTCCAGCCATGTTACTTTTATGAGTATGAGCCAACATGTGCAGGGTGGCGTGTTCGAGCGCGTGGTTTCTACGGGTTTCGAGAATAAGTGGAAGATCGAGGATCATGGTGTGATTATACGTTATGCGGTGACTGTGTAGACTTGATTAAGCATTTCAAGAAATTCGCCCGATGGCATGGGCTTGAGGATTTGTTTACGGGTTTCGCGAGTGAGGGTTTGCATGAGCAAATATTGCACTGCGTATTTGCGGAATAAACGTGAGCCGTCTTCATCGCCGTAAAATTCTACACTCTTTGCAAGATGCCTGCGGACGGTTTCCCGAACTTGTTCGGCTGAGACTTGTTCACGATCAAGCCTTGAAAAAATCCACGGGTTGGCGAGTGCGCCGCGCCCAATCATGACCGCGTCACAATGAGTATATTTCTTCATGCGTTCTATATCGGCGACAGTTTTTACATCACCACTGCCGATGACAGGAATCTTGACAAGTGACTTGACTTCAGCAATCGCATCCCAATCTGCATTGCCTGTATAGCGTTGTTCTTTGGTACGCCCATGGACAGCGATCAACGATCCGCCTTCTTCTTCCACAATGCGCGCGATGAGTTTGTAGTTTTTGTTTCTGTCCCAGCCGAGGCGTATTTTTCCAGTGAAGGGAACGCGCAAGGCCTTTGTTAGTTTTCGGAATGTGCGTGCGATTTTTAATGGAGATGGCATCATGCCAACGCCAGCGCCACGATCAGCGATACTTTTGGCAGGGCAGCCCATATTGAGATCGATAATATCAGGATTTAATTCCTGTACCTTCAACGCAGCTTTGAGAATGAGATCGGGATCGTCGCCATAGATTTGGAAGGTGATTGGACGTTCAACTTCGGTAAAGTAAAGCCGTTTCGCAGGTTCTTTTGAGCGGCTGAGGATTTTTTCCACTTTGACGAATTCGGTGTAGCTCATGGCCGAACCCAGCTCGCGGCAAAGCGAACGGAACGGCCAATCGGAATAACCATCCATCGGCGCGAGGACGGCATCGCTGTAAATAGGCACATGGCGGATGTGGAAGTTGGGGGGTTTGGTTTCGTTCATAGATAAAGAGAGTATAACAAAAAATAAGACCCTAAAGGTTTTCAAAACCTTTAGGGTCTGTCTGCTTACACTAGTTGTTTCTTCAACAACTCTAAATAGTGCTTCCTAAACTTGGATACCTTCGGTGCAACCACGGCCTGGCAATATGGCTGATTCTGATTGCGCACAAAATATTCCTGATGATAATCTTCAGCAATGGAGAAGTTGTTAATCGCGGTCACTTCTGTGACGATGGGGCTGTTCCAGATCTTTTGGGCATTCAACTCGCTGATGAGTGTTTCAGCAGTTTCCTTTTGCTCAGGCGAGTGATAGAAAATGGCGGAACGATATTGTGTGCCAACGTCTGCACCCTGACGGTTTATAGTAGTGGGGTCATGGATGGCGAAGAAGACATTCAACAGGTCACGGAATGAGATTACGGAGGGGTCAAACTGAATACGGGTCACTTCTGCATGACCTGTATCTCCGCCGCAGACAGCGCGATACGTGGGGTTGGCTACATGTCCATTTGAATAGCCAGATTCAACAGACACCACGCCTTTCATTTCATCGAAAATAGCTTCCAAACACCAGAAGCATCCCCCAGCTAATGTAGCGGTCTCATAATTTGTGTTCATAATAAAGTCTCCTTTTGATGATCTTGTGGATAAAATAGACTGGCCTGTCTACCGCATAGACGCGGTTGGATGCCAAAATATTATTAAGAATAGATTACAGTTTAACAAAAAAGACCGCCTCAAGGGCGGTCTTTTGGATTTTGCTATCTCATTCCTGATATGGTAATCAACCCGTTATTGATGTTGATGTTCATGATCTGAAGCCCTGGAACCTGCTCGTTGATCTTTTCAACAAGTATCTGGTTTAGCCAGTTTTCAGCTTGCGAAAGCACAAAGCCTGGAATCACCTGCTGACCGATCTGCAGCGAATCGATCTCAAAGTTTGGTAACCCGCTTGAATCAATGCTGACCTTTCCAGTAACCAGGGCAGATGTGGAATTATTGCTTCCATCTACCATGCCCCAAACCTGGATCTCCCCGTTCTGCAAATAGACTTGTACATCGCTTAGCGGCAGGTCCGGGCTGTTCTTCATTTCCATAGCCAGCCATGATGTGATTTGCTGCTCAGTCAGCATGGCTGTATTGAGCGAGCCGGGCTGAGGAAGTGCCTTTTCAAATGATTTTTTTGCCTGCAAACCTACTGAGTCTGATGGCACGATTTGGACACCTGGGCGTTCAGGGGCGCCGTCCATACCGCTTTCGGTATTATTCACGGCAAAGCTGATCAAGGTGTCTACAAGCGGCGCATATTCTGGATATTTGGTAACAACCTGAGCTCGGGTTTGGGCTGCAACGCCGTCTGTTAGAGGCTGTGTCAAAGGGGTGGGCGTTGCACGGATGATCAGTTTGGCTACTTTGGATTCAGGATTGTTCTGAGCGATCACGTAAGTAGTTGTACCAAAGAACAACGTCACAACGATAATAATGATTCCGCTGCGTAAAATATTTTTTAGTGAATTTGAAGCAGGGATTAAGGAACTTGCAGAACCACGTAAGGGGACAGTCTTGTCAGGGGATGTTAGGCGAATCAACCCGATTTTTGCTTCATTGTTATTTGGATTGATCTTGACCACGCGCTCGTAGCATTCGATCTTGCGTTCTTTTTCTTCCACTACGCGTGCTAGTAACATCCATCCAGCTTCTTCGTTGGGATACTGGGCCAGCAATTCAGCCAAATATTTTTTTGCCAAATCGCGGTTGCCGCGTTGGAAGTTGTAATCTGCTTGTTTGAGTAATTCTTGTTTGTTCATAAATTTTTTGCAGGGACACAACATCGCTGTGTCCCTGCAATCTTGTTTTTATATACTGGGTTCGGGCAGTTTTTCCACTGCTTTATTGAGGACAATTTCTCCATCCTCATTGACTTCAAGGTCTATCGTATCGCCGTTCGCAAATTCACCTGCAAGCAGGCGGTCTGATAGTGGGTCTTCCACTTTTTGCTGAATGATTCTGCGAAGCGGACGCGCGCCAAATTCAGAGTCGTAGCCCTGGGTGGCGAGAGAGGCGAGGGCTTCTTCCGATGCAGTAATGACAAGGTTTTGTTCATTGATGCGTTCTGAAACTTTGGCCAGCTCAAGCGAGACGATCTTTTGAATATCTTCCTTGTTTAGCGCACGGAAGATGACAACTGAATCCATGCGGTTGATGAACTCAGGGCGGAATGCGCGTTTGAGTGATTCATTCAATTTCTTGCGCATATCATCGTAGCCCAGTTTTTCCTCAGTGGCTTCATCGCGCTTCATGGCAAAGCCAAGTGAAGATTGATTCTTGATCATATCTGCGCCAATGTTGGAGGTCATGACAATGATTGCATTGCGGAAATCCACTTTGCGGCCTTTTGCGTCACTCAGGTGACCTTCTTCCATGATCTGAAGCAACATGTTGTGAACTTCTGGATGCGCCTTTTCGATCTCATCAAAAACAATGATTGAATATGGACGGCGGCGCAAAGCTTCGGTCAGCTGGCCTGCGTCTTCGTAGCCGACATATCCGGGAGGCGCACCAACCAAACGAGCGGCGGTGTGACGTTCCATGAACTCGGACATATCCAGTTGGATGGCGGCTTCTTCGCTGCCAAACATGAATTTGGCGAGAGTCTTTGTCAATTGGGTTTTGCCGACGCCTGTGGGTCCAAGGAACATGAATGAACCAATTGGGCGCTTCGGGTCTTTCAAGCCAGCGCGCGCGCGGCGGACTGCGCGTGAGATGGCAACGATCGCATCTTCCTGACCGATTATGTCTTTACGTAATTCATCTTCCATTTTGAGCAGGCGTTGTGACTCTGCTTCTGCGAGCTGCATGAGCGGAACACCCGTCCACATGGAGACGACTTCGGCAATATCCTCTGCAGAAACCACGGGGCTGTTGGCGCGGTCCCAGCCTGTGCGCAGACGCTCGATCTGCTGGCCCAGGTCTGTTTCGCGCTCTTCCCATTCCTTGATATCTTCAGAGTTGCCCTCTTCCTGCGCGAGCGTGCGGTTTTGACGCGCAGCGCGCAATTGACCAAATAGATCTTTGGCATATTTCGCAGCAGGACTTTTGTACATGCGCACACGTGAAGATGATTCGTCGATCAGGTCTATGGCTTTATCAGGCAGAAAACGCTCAGTGACATAACGTGAGGATAAATGCGTTGCAGCTTCCAGTGCTTCATCTGAAATAACCAAATGATGATGTTCTTCATATGCGCCGCGAATGCCTTTGAGAATTTGAATGGTCTCTTCTTCAGAGGGTTCATCTACTTGTACAGGTTGGAAGCGGCGTTCAAGCGCAGCATCAGATTCGATGTGCTTGCGATATTCATCCATGGTGGTCGCGCCGATGACTTGTAATTCGCCGCGCGATAAGGCGGGCTTGAGGATGTTTGCCGCATCGACAGAGGAACCAGCGGCTCCAGCCCCGACCAGCATATGCACCTCGTCAATGAAAAGGATCGCCCCTGATTGTTTTAATTCATCAATGATCCGTTTGAGTCTTTCCTCGAACTGACCACGATACATCGTTCCAGCAACAAGCGATGCAACATCAAGCTGCAAAACGCGTTTATTCATCAATGGAGCGGGGACATCTCCGTCCACGATGCGTTGGGCGAGGCCTTCCACGATGGCGGTCTTACCGACGCCGGGTTCGCCAATGAGGGCGGGGTTGTTCTTTGTGCGGCGTGCCAAAATTTGAATGACACGCTCGATTTCTTTTTGACGGCCAATCACGGGGTCAAGTTTTTTCTCTTCAGCTTTGGAGGTTAAGTCTGTGGCGAGTTGATCGACGAGCGGAGTTTTGGGGCCAGTTGCCGCAGCGCCACTTTTGCCCGGTTGTGGGCCGGCAGGCGTCGGGGAGGAGGATGCGGATTCATTCAATACGCGGCGAGTCTGTCTGCGGATTTGATCTGCAGTGACGCCGAGTTTGTGAAGCGCTTCCATCCCATTTGATTCAATACGCACAAGGGCAAGCAGAATATGTTCTGTGCCGATGTAGTGATGACTGAGCCGGCGTGCTTCATCTACAGCAAATTCGAGAACTTGTTGGGTTTCTGCGGAGAGCTCAATTTTGTTTGGGTCGAAGTTGGTTGGGGTGCCCGAAACGCGCAGAACTACTTCGCGGACGCGGTCTGGGGTCATGCCGAGGTCACGCAGGACACGGCCTGCCACACCGCCTTCTTCATCCATTAATCCAAGAAGAAGATGCTCGGTTCCAATGCTGCTTTGGCGAGCGCGTTCGGCCTCTTGATGTGCGAGGCTGAGTACGCGCCTTGCTCGCTGTGTAAATCGTTCCATGCCAGCCATAATAATCTCCTATATCTCTAGGCATTGTACCAAAAAGGCAGGTGACTCCGTGTTGGAAAAAGGTTAGAGTTTCCTTACGGGTTTGGGTGTCAAGTGTTAGGTTTCACGTATCAGGCTTTGGGCAAGTTCACAGCCTGATATATACCCTTACCTGTTCGTTCTATCTGCTGGAATCTTACTGGAAGAATGCCTGCTCAAAGGGCTAGGTTTTTATGGCTGTTTTGATTCTTTATATATTTTCTCTCACCTGTTTACAATGGATTTTGCCGAGCACCCATTGACCCACCCTTGAAACACGGGAAAGGATTTTATCTGTTATCCCCATCGCCTTGTATTTTACCGCGAGATTGCCTGTCTAAAAGCTTTGTGATGTTGGCTTCGGCCACCTCATCCAGGGACAAGTCCAATTCGGTGCAGGTTTGGGCGAGATACCAAAGCACATCGCCCAATTCGGCTTTGAGGGCCTCGCGGGTTTCGGCGTTGATCTCGCCGCTCTTATCGCGAAATACTTTTTTGATCTTGCCCGCCACTTCGCCCGCCTCGTTGACGAGACCCAGTGTGGGGTAAATAACTGCGTGGCCAATGGCGGGATATTTTGCGGTGGCGCGGGATTTGGTTTGGTAATCGGTGAAGTTCATAGGGTTCCTTATGTATTTGGGTGTTTTTTAGTAAGTTTTTCGTAATTGGATTTTACATTGCTTTGAGTCAAAGCCACCATGTCGCTCTGAGGGAGCGTTCTTCGCGACCGACACTTGCGCCGCACTGCGTTTGTTGCAGTGCAGGTGAGAGTCTCGTACTTTCGAGAGGAGAGATCCTTCGCTATTGCTCAGGATGACATTTTTAAGATGAATATTAATTAAACGCCTTCGCTAGCTCTTTCCACCACTCATCCTTCTCATTCGGGACAAATGGCGTATACAGAGTCAACCGATCTGCAATTCCTTCGTATCTCTTCTTCAAATCATTTGCCAGATTTTCCTGCGTGGTCATCAAACAAAATTCATTTAGCATCTCATCCGTGATGAGCATGGGCATCTCGGCCCATTCGCCTTTGGCTGCGAAGACCGATAGTTTTTCAGCGGTCCCGCCCCAGCCGTGTAAATCCATTACGGCTTTGTAGGATGGCGTGGATGCGTAAAATGCGATCTGCATCCGTACGAAAGATTCTTCTTCGGGAGAAGTGGCTACAAATGCGGTCACTGAAACAGAAATATCTTTCCTCTTTCTTCTTTCTTTTACCAGTCCTTCGTCAATCGCAGGCAATATTACTTCATTCAAATATTTCACAGTGTTGAATGGATGCGCGTGGAATCCCTGACATAATTCGCCCGCCAGTTTGGCCAGACCTGTATTTACACCAGCTATATAAATCGGAATGTTCGGATGTTCAATCGCCCCTGGATTAAAGAATGGCGACATCAGCGTCGCTTTGTAATATTCGCCGCGGAAATTTAACTTTGTGCCGTTCTGCCAGTTATCCCAAAATGCGCGGATGACTTGGATCTGTTCGCGCAATTTTCCCGTTACAGACTCAGGCCAGGTCATGCCGAACCTGCGCTCAATATGCGCCTTGACCTGTGTGCCCAATCCCAAAATAAATCTTCCGCTCGATTGGGCAGATAAGTCCCATGCGGTGTAGGCCAGGTTCGCTGGTGATCGCGCAAACGAAACCGCAATCGCTGTGCCAAAGCGCAGAGTCTCTGAATGTTCAGCAATCAGCGTACAGGGCAGAAAAGGATCGTGCTGAGTCTCTTGAGTCCACAGCGCATCAAATCCGATCTCCTGTGCGGCTTTCGCAATAGCGGGTACATCTTTCAATTGAACGATGGGAAGTGCAGCATCCAGTTTCATGAGGCAAGTATACAGGGAAGAGGTGAAAAGTGATAAGTAAATAGGGGGTTGGAAAACAAAAAGCCTCACAACAGTGAGGCTTAAACTTTTGATGCTTTGTTCTTAATTCAAACTGTCTACAAATCCGTAGAGTTCACGGGTTTCCTGTAACCAGATATTTGGAACGGTGGTTCGTTTGAGATAGCGGACTAATCCGTCCTTATCGATCACAAGAGATGCCGTTCGTTGAAACAGCAGGAAATATTTTTCCAACTCGTAGAGATTGTATACCTCACGGCCTGGGTCGGAAAGGATTGGAAAAGGCAGGCCGATTCCGTCTGCATATTCTTTTGCTGTATCAAGATCGTTTCCTAGGATCACGATGATTTCTGCGCCCGCCTCACGAAACTGTTCATGCATGCTTCCCAATTGGGCGACGTGTGTGCGGCATTGTGCGCAGGTTGTTTCGCGGATAAAGAACAAAATTACGTTTGATTTTCCGCGAAAATCTGAAAGGGCGATTTCCTGCCCGTTTGTGGCACGCAGCTTGAAGTCTGGTGCGATCGAGCCGATCTTTGCGTCAATTGATTCTGTAGCCATATTCAAATCCTCATTAAGCAGATAGCGTCAACCGGGTAATCATTACGTTAGTGGTTTCTTATTTTTCGAGCAGATAAGCCATGATCCAATTTGTTGTCGCGTTCAAGCCGTCCATGTGAGCGCGTTCGTAATTGTGCGAAGCGTCAATGCCGGGGCCGATCAACGAGAGCGCTACATCGCCGCCCGCGCGCCAGAAGGCTTCGCCGTCTGAACCATAGAATGGATACACATCTGTTTTATATGGAATGTTATGCTTCTCTGCGATCGCGCGCATTTTTTTATTCAGCCCTTCGGAATATGGCCCGCTGCTGTCTTTGATGCACAAAGTCGCGTGAAACTCATCCGACTCCTGTCCGCTGCCAACCACTGCCATATCCACTGTGACCAATTCAACCACATCAGATGGAATGCCAGCCGCCGCACCATGACCTACCTCTTCATAATTTGATATGAAGAAGTACACGCTTCGCACGGGACCTTGACCTGCTTCTGCCATTGACTTGATCGCCGCTACAAGATTCGCCACGCAAGCCTTGTCATCCAGGAATCGCGAACGGATGAATCCATTGGTCACTTCCACACGCGGATCAAAGGCTACACAATCGCCAATGTTGATTCCCAGTTCGCGAGTTTCTTTCTCTGAGTTTGTGCGCGCATCAATACGAACTTCCAGATGAGCGTCGTTGCGTGGAGTTTCGCTGCCCGACGCGCTGTAAATGTGACCCGAAGCTGTGTCAATCAAAACTGAGCCGCGAATCTTTTCGCCTTTAGATGTGAATATCCACACGCCTTCTGTTTCTACATTTGGCCATTGAATCCCGCCAATGCGGCTGAGCTTCAACCGCCCATTTGATTTGATTTCCTTCACCACTGCGCCGAGTGTATCGGCATGCGCCGTTAATGCCACAGGCGGCAAGTCACTTTTTACTTCCCACTTTGCAATGAGTGCGCCTTTGCGGGTGCGTGAAAGTTGCAGCTGTTTATATTTGGATAATTCTTTTTCCACAAAATCAATTGCGGGTACCGCAAAGCCAGTCGGCGAGGCAATGTTGAGCAGGTCAACGAGGAAGGTGGTGAAATATTTTTCGTCAATGCTGGGAAGGGACATGGTTGCTCCTGAAATATGTTGGAAAGTTTGCAGGTTTGAACGTTCCAACGTTTAAACCTGCAAACCTTCGAACGCCTTTATCTTCTCACGCCAATCGTGTGGAATATTAATTGTTTTCGCTTCGCGGTAATCGTAAGTCACCATCACAACTTCCCCTTTGGCTAGCTCTTTACCTGTTTTTGCATCTACAATATTCTGCATCCAGGTCATGGATTTGGTACCCAACTTGGCAGCGTGAACTCCAACTTTGATGTGCTCGCCAAAGTAAACTGGTGCGAGATAAGCGATATGAATATCCGCCAGAATCACGCCAATCTCCATAAAGGATTGATCTTTAGAGAATAATCCCAACTCGATCATGTAGGCAATGCGCGCTTGCTCAAAATAAGTAAGATGCTTGGCGTTGTTGACGTGCCCCTGCGGATCCAAATCTCCATAACGGACTTCGACAGCGTGAAAGAATTTATATCTGTTCATAATGTGATTATAGTCAAATAGCCCAGAGTCGAATAGTCGCCAGTTGAAACTAATCAACCAGCGACTACCTAATTCCTAATTACCTAATCACCTATCTTTCAATCACAAAACCGCGCCAAGCCTGCTTTATCGTGGATAATAAACCGTCCTTCTGCATCTGTGCTGGCGAGTCCCTGCTCTTTGAAGAATACCATTGCTTGATTAACTCGTTTGCGCGAGGCACCTACGAGATCGGCCAGATCACCTTGAGTCAACACAATGCGGACTTGTACACCGTCAGCCATTTCACGGCCATATCTTTCAGCAAATGCAAGCAACTGACGAGCAACCCGTCCGTTTACATCTAATGTCGCGAGAGATTGAATGACCTGGTCAGATAGCCGCACGCGAGAGGATAATATCTTTACCAGATTACGCGCCACAGGCGGGAAGTTATCCAACAGGTAATTGAACGTGGTTCTATCCATCCACAGCATGAGCGAGCTTTCCAATGTCAATGCGCTGGCGGAGCGGCCTACGCTATCGATGAGACTCATCTCGCCAAGCAGGTCGCCGCCTCCCAACACAGAAAGGATCACATCACGTTCACCCTGCTCAACGTGGATTTTCACAGTCCCATGCAAAATGATGAACACGGCTTCGCCAGGCTGTTCAATCGTCATCACATTCGTTCCCGCTGTGAAGACGCGCCGATGCGCATGTTTCGCAACCCAATCCAATTGTGTGGGTGTGAGTCCCTCGAAGAGTTTGATGTCTGAGAGAATATTGCGGGTATCGTCTTTTTTTATTTCATTCATTCTTAACATATTTTACATCCGTTCTTCAAATACTTCTGTCATTGCGAGCCGCCGCTTTTATACTTTGGCGGCGAAGCAATCTCCTTGTCGCTTCGGGGATTGCTCACCGCATTGGCGTACGGCGCAAGTGTCGGGCACACCTGCCCTGGCGGGCGGTGCCAGGGAGAACAAGATCTCCCTCGCAATGACGAGAAGCTATCAAATTAATTTCCATACCTTCATACGCGGCACGTGAATCAGGGAATAACTTTTGCGCGGCTGATTCTTGTGATGCCACCAAATCGTCAGTGTAGGCGGGGTCGTGGTGAAACAGAACCAGTTCACCCGTCTCGGCGGATGCGGCTACTTCCGATGCCATCGCTGCTGTCGAGTGTCCATATCCTTGTGTGGATGGGAATCCAGTAAGCTGTCCGCGATAATGTTCTTCGCTGTATTGAGCATCGTGGATCAACACATCTGCATCGCGCGCGAACGCCACCAGCCTGCGATCCATGCCCACGTAGCCTTCGGTATCCGTCGCATACACAACCGATTTGCCGCGCCATGTGATGCGATAGATATACACTCCGCCAGGATGCGCGTACGATTTATGAATGCGAATTACAACCGCATCTTCACTCGACCTCGAACCTGATTCAGCGAAATGGACTCCACCCTCATCCCAAACAATCACCTGCGACTCGCGCACTGACTCAATATCTTTCGCAGAAGCCATCTCCCGCAAACTGATCGGGAAAGTTTCTGCAGATTGATTGTGTTCCAAAACATGTTTCACCGTTTCAGGTGTGCCGCCGGGACCAAAAATGTGCAGGCGTGCATTGGGTATATAGGCAGGCACAAAAAATGGAAAGCCCTGCGTGTGGTCGTGGTGCAAGTGACTGAAGAGTAACAGTAATTCAATTGAGCGTTTCTCTTGTACGGCGCGTTTCACCAATTCGCGTCCGAGCGGAATGATGCCTGTTCCTGCATCCAAAATAATTGTACGTTCGCCAGCGCGGACTTCCACACAAGCAGTGTTGCCGCCATATTTGACCGTTCCCGCGCCGGGTGTAGGATAACTTCCGCGCACACCCCAAAAATTGATTTTCAGTTCTTCGTTCATGGTATTGCCTCCGTATCAGACTACGCCTTTATTATCTTCGATACAGAGTTTTCCTCAAGGAAAGTTTTCGCATGCATGCTGGGAAATATGTCACACCGATAAAAAGGAGAGCGGACTTAAGTCCGCATTCCGGATGATGTTTTGTTTACATGCTTTTAACATACGGTGAATAGCGGCTGATGTCATGGCGGTATAATCTTATGCATGCTTCCAGATTTGCAGTTGAAAGATCATTTGCGTTTGAGGAAACCGCATCCATGCGGCTCCTACGAATGGACAGTGATACGCCTTGGCGCGGATATCGGTTTGGAATGCAAAGGGTGTCAGCATCGTGTTTTGCTCACTCGGCGTGAGTTGGCGAAACGCTTGAAGGCAAACCTAACGAAGCATGAAGAAGATAAAGAAGAAGCGAAATAAGAACATCGTTCCGCAGGTTTATCGAATAGACAAAGTTGATAAGCCTAATCCTGCAGGACGATGTAGAAACTTCAGGAGATATTCAACATGGCAAAGGTCTCAAAAGAATCTGCTCTAAAAAAGGATCCAGCTTCACTTCGCATCGGGTTGTTTACAGATACATATGCGCCGCAGGTAAATGGCGTCTCCATTTCTTTACAATTGGTGTCCGAAGGTTTGCAGCGCAGGGGACATCAGGTCACCATTTTTGCGCCGAGGATTCCTGGATACACAGATGATAAACCTGGCATTGTACGCTTGCCATCTTTGAAATACTTGAACGACCCGCCCATTTATGTTGCCGTGTTGGGAACGCCGCGCAGTACCTGGTCACTAACCCGAAAACATTTTGATGTGTTGCACGCGCACAGCCCATTGACCGTGGGACTGTTGGCGTATTTCACGGCTTCCACAAAGAACCTGCCTCTTATTTATACGTATCACACATCCATCACAGATTACACTCATTACCTGAAAGTCATTGGCGGCACAAGCCTGATTCGTCATGCCGCGCGCTGGTTCAGTACCACATCCACCAATCTTGGTGATCAAATTGTTGTGCCTTCGCCAAAATTTTACCGTCTGCTTTTGGAACAGAAAGTTGACAAACCGATCCATGTCATTCCGAATGGAATTGATCTCACTAATTTCAAAGTGGCCAAAAACCCCGGCAGCTTCAGAAACAGGCTTGGGTTACAGGCTGATGCGCCGATTTTATTATCGGTAGGCAGGGTTGACCCTGAGAAACGTCTTGATTTTCTGATCGATGCATTTGAACTCATGGCAGATCAAATCCCTGACGCGCAGCTTGTTTTTGCGGGAGATGGAAGTGCGCGCAAAAAATTGGAAGAACATGCCAGAGCCACAAAAGTAAAGGATCGCATTCATTTCCTGGGTATGCTCAACCGTGCTGAATTACCCGACCTGCTGCATGATGCAACCATATTTCTTTCAGCCTCAACCACAGAGGTGCATCCCATTTCTGCAATCGAAGCGATTGCAGCGGGTCTGCCCATGCTGGTGGTTCAAGATGAAGCCTTTGAAGGCATGGTTATTGAAAATGAAAATGGTCATCTGACGACATTGGATGTAAACGCATTTAGAGACACGCTGGTGATGATGTTATCTGACCGTGAAAAATTATTTCAATATGGAAAACGCTCCACCGAGTTAAGTGAGAAATATTCAATCGAGGGGCAGGTGCGTTCCCTTGAAAACCTTTATATTGAAGCGATTTTGCAAAACTGGCGCGGGAGTTTGGCTTCACGTATTTCTGCAAGATTGAAATTCTAAGAATATTTAACCACCAAGTGTCACAAAGGAAGTTCAAAAGATTTCCCTTTGTGACACTTGGTGTGTTTTGTGGTTATTTTTATCGTGTTGATTTATCAGGGAGTATAATTCTTTCGCCATGCCCATTTTAGATTCACACACCCTTGAATTCTTCAGCCGCAGCCCGGAGCAGACACGTCGTATCGGTATGCGGCTTGGCAGTGAAATAAAAGCAGGTGATGTGATTTGTTTACAGGGCGACCTTGGCGCGGGCAAAACCACTTTTGTGCAGGGCCTTGCCCAAGGCTGGGGCTCGCAGGATTCTGTTTCAAGCCCAACTTTTATTATTGTAAATTTATATCGCCGTGCAAATGGGGATCAACTTTTTCACCTTGATACATATCGGCTTGATTCTGTCCCTGAAGCCGAAGAGTTGGATCTCGAGTCGATGCTGGCGGAAGGTGCGTTAATTGTCGAATGGCCCGAACGATTGGGCAACCTGGTTCCCAAGGAAAGGCTGTGGATCAACCTCGATCATATTCAGGATGAACACCGCCAGATGCGTTTCAACGCAAACGGAAAACGCTATGATGAATTACTGGACGGCATTCGCCAGTCCATGTTTGGAGCGGGCTAATGTTACTTGCAATAGATACATCCACTGCTCAGGTTGGCCTGGCTTTATATGATGGGACTCAAGTGCTCAGCGAGATGACCTGGACGACTCGTCAGCATCACACCACTGAATTGGCACCGGCTCTTTCCGGACTTTTGACTCGCTGCGGCGTTTCTATAGACATGGTCAGCGCTTTGGGTGTGGCAGTAGGCCCGGGTTCGTTTACAAGTTTGCGAGTTGGCTTATCACTGGTTAAAGGAATTGCGCTTGCGCGTCATTTGCCTGTGATTGGAATCCCCACTATGGATATTATTGCAACGGCACAGCCCATGGGAAAACACCCACTGGTGACGGTCATTGCTGCCGGGCGCAAGCGAATCGCTTTCAGTTGGTATAAAGGCTTGAAGAATGAGTGGCAGGCTAACGGTCCGGTAAGAAGCGGAACCGTGGATGAGTTGGTCAATGAGATTGAGAGTCCCACTTATGTGGCGGGCGAATTATCATCTGAAGATCGCAATCGGCTGGCGCGAAAACGTGTAAATGTATTGCTTGCTTCGCCGGTGAATTGTGTGCGCCGCCCGGCCATCCTTGCTGAATTGGCGTGGGCACGCTGGCAGAACAATGATGTGGATGATGCCGCGACTCTTGCGCCTGTGTATTTGCATGTTGCGGGAACCGCAATTGAATGAGTTACACGATTCGTAAAATGACCATTGATGACCTTGAGCAGGTTGTCGCAATTGATCAGGTTTCATTTAGTTTGCCATGGCCTACACGTGCATTTCAGTTTGAGCTGACAGATAACCCTGCTTCACGAAGTTGGGTTGTCGAAGCGGATGGACATATCTCTGCGATGCTGGTCGCATGGTTCATTGTGGATGAAATTCATATCGCAACGATCGCGACGCATCCCGATTATCGTCAGCAGGGGGTTGGGAGGAAACTACTTTTGCATACGCTGCAAGCTGCTAAAGAAGAAGGCGCGCTCACATCCTTTTTGGAAGTACGCGAAAGTAATGAAGCCGCATTGAAAATGTATTATGATTTTGGCTTCATTGAAACTGGGCGACGAGTAGGCTATTACAAAGATAATAATGAAGACGCGATCTTAATGACGCTGGACCGTCTGCCTGGAGAATAAATGATTGCCGAAGAGACACTAGCCCAACTTGCCACCGAAGTTTCCGTCTGTACAAAATGTGTTTTGCACGAGTCACGTAAAAAGTCTGTGCCGGGTGATGGCCCTGCCGATGCAGAGATCATGTTCATTGGCGAGGGACCAGGCTTTCATGAAAACGAGCAGGGACATCCCTTTGTGGGGGCTTCGGGTAAATTTTTAGATCAGCTTCTTGCCCAGGCGGATGTGACACGTGCAGAGGTTTTTATCGCGAATGTTGTCAAATGCCGCCCGCCCGGTAATCGTGATCCGCTGCCTGACGAACTTGAAGCTTGTGATCATTATCTTGAAGCACAGATCAAAGCGATCAACCCGAGTATCATTGTCACACTGGGACGTATTTCCATGAGCAAGTTCTTTGCAGGGGTGAAGATCAGCGCGGTGCATGGACAAATGCAAAAAATAGGCGAACGGTATGTCATTCCCATGTTTCACCCTGCGGCGGCATTACACCAATCGGCGCTCAAGCCAACCATCCTTGCAGATTTTGCCAAATTGCCCGATCAATTAAAAGAAGCGCGGGCCGCTTTGGGGAAGCCTTCTGTAGTGAAAGAAAAAAAGAAGATTATGGAAATTCCTGATACGAAACCGAAGCAGTTAAGCTTGTTCTAAATAGAAAATTTCGCCCTGAGCGGAGTGACGAATGCCTGAAAAATTTGAAATAAATGTCAAGACAAAGCTTGAACGTCTTATAGAATTTGCGATTTTATTTTTGACAATAACTTCACTTGTTTATGGCATAATCAATTCGTCAATCAAACGTGGAACTGATAAAGACTCTGTTATAAAAAATGCCCTGGATTATTGCAGGCACAATTACTATGCTTTGGACATGAAAGAAGAACCTCAACAAGCCAAAGCTGAGTCGATGACCTGCAGTGAAGTGCAGGAAAAGACAATAATGAACGAATGTGATGATCGTACGCCGGATTCAAAAATGTGGTTTATTTCAACTGATGGCTTATGGCTTTTGTATGGACCAGCAAGTATTGATGGTTCATACACCGGGCCAATACAAATAGATGCCTGTTACGTTCTCATCGATGGAAAAACTGGTGAGAGGCTTGAAGTGCGTTATTCAGAATGATATATAACTTTGAAAGGAAAAAATGACTGCGAAAGAAATTCTTGTTAAAAAATTAAAAAATAAAACAGCTACAATTGCAATTCTTGGCCTAGGGTATGTAGGCTTGCCGCTTGCCGTTGTATTCGGCGAAGCAGGCTTCCATGTGACTGGTGTTGACCCTGATAAGCGTAAAATTGACGCACTCGCAAAAGGCGAGTCTTATATCCCGGATGTGAAATCGGAGACAGTTGCAAGATTGGTGCAGAGCGGACATTTCACTGCCACAGCGGATTTTTCTATATTGAAGGAAATGGATGCGGTCAGTATTTGTGTGCCAACGCCATTACGTCAGACAGGCGACCCTGATATGTCGTTTATTATTTCCGCCACAGAAGAGTTAGGGAAATATATGCACAAGGGCATGGTAGTTGTGCTCGAATCAACTACGTATCCCGGTACGACGCGTGAAGTTTTACTTCCAAAACTCGGCGCCGAGCATGGACTTAAAGTTGGTGAAGATTGGTTCCTTGCGTTTTCCCCAGAGCGGGTAGACCCGGGCCGTGAAGATTACACCACCATCAATACTCCCAAGGTGGTTGGCGGAATTACTGAGTCCTGCGGTGAAGTTGCAACGGTCTGGTATGAAGGCGCGATTAAAACGGTTCATCATGTTTCCACGGCAGAAGCAGCGGAAATGTCCAAGCTGTTGGAAAATACATTTCGCATGATCAATATTGGGCTGGTCAATGAGTTGGCGATCATGTGCGAGCGCCTCGGCGTGGATGTGTGGGAAGTGATCGATGCGGCAGCTTCAAAGCCTTTTGGCTTTATGAAATTTACACCTGGCCCGGGCTTGGGCGGTCACTGTATTCCAATTGACCCGTTATATCTCTCGTGGAAGATGAAGTCGTTTAATTACAATGCGCGTTTCATTGAATTGGCATCCGAGATCAACACGAATATGCCCCGTTATGTTGTGTCACGTATTTTGGAAGCAATGAATGACCGCGGCAAGATCTTAAATGGCTCAAAAGTGCTTGTGCTTGGCGTGGCCTATAAGCCAGATATCGATGATGTGCGCGAATCCCCCGCAATGGATGTGATCGGCTTGATGCGAAAGAAGGGTGCCATTGTGGAATATCATGATCCATATATTCCGCACATTCACCATGAATATGACGGCTGGAAAATGGATAGTGTCAAAGACCTGATGAAATCTGTCGAATCGGCTGATGCGGTGGTCATCATTACGAATCATAAGGAATATGATTATAAGAAAGTCATTGAGTCAGCGAAGTTTGTATTTGACTCTCGAAATGCCACAGGTCAGCTTGGGAAAAATAGCGAAAAAGTTGTGAGATTATAAAGAAGGAAAGAATAAGATGGCAAATTATCTAATAACGGGCGCGGCAGGTTTTATAGGAGCACGGACCTCAACCATGCTTATCGAGCAGGGACATACTGTCGTTGGCATTGATAATGTCAATGATGCGTATGATCCGCGTATTAAAGAGTATCGTTTAAAGAAACTTCAATCTTTGGATGGATTTAAATTCCACAAACACGATATCTCCGAAAAATCATCCATTGACTTGTTCAAGAATGAGAAAATTGACGGCGTAATCAATCTCGCGGCTCGCGCGGGCGTGCGCTTCAGCGTGGAAAATCCGTGGGCGTTTCTCGAGTCTAATACGATCGGCACATTGAACATGCTTGAAGTATGCCGTCAGTTTGGATGCAAGAAATTTATTCTCGCATCCACATCCAGCATTTATGGCGAAAACCCTATTTACCCAACCCCTGAAACTGCGTCGAGCAGTGAACCGATCCAGCCGTATGCGGCCAGCAAGAAAGGCGCAGAGGCGATGGCGTACTCCTATCATCATCTTTACAATATTGATGTGACCGTTCTGCGTTTCTTCACGGTCTATGGCCCTGCGGGGCGACCTGACTTAGCCATTTTCCGCTTCGTGAAATGGATCATTGAAGGCGAGCCGATCCGCATTAATGGAGATGGCAAACAATCGCGCGGTTTCACCTATGTGGATGATATCGCCCGTGGAACGATCGCGGCGTTGAAACCGTTGGGATATGAAGTCATCAATCTCGGCGGACATGAAGTGGTAACCATCAATGAGCTCGTTGAGATCGTTGAAGAGTTGACTGGCAAAAAAGCCAACGTACAATATGGCCCGCCCAACCTGGCAGATGTCTCTATGAATCATGCAGATGTGACCAAAGCCAAGAATTTACTAGGCTGGAATCCACAAGTCAATTTGCGGGATGGAATTAAGAACCTGATCGACTGGTATTATGCAGAACGCGAATGGGCGAAAGAAATTCTTACGCCTTGATTATTTACGAATTACGGTTACGCAATATACAATCCGTAATTCGTAAATCTAAAATCGTAAATCCCAAATCGCATGTCTCTTTTCTCCAAATTTACGAAAGACCCTCTGCTCAATAAAGTGCTCCGTTCCAGCGGAGCATTGTTCAGCACGAACACCATCAGCCTGGGATTAAGCTTTGTGATGGGGATGCTTGTGATCCGCCTGCTCGGGGTAGTGGGATTGGGTCTGGTCACGGTTGTGATGGGCTACGCCTCCACGGTCAACAGCTTGCTCTCGTTCCGTATGAGCGAAGTGGTGGTGCGGTATGGCGGAGAATATCTTGAGAAGGGTGAGAAGCAAAAAGCAGGCGCGCTCATCAAAGCGGCTGGATTAACAGAAGCGTTCGTCTCGGTATTGGCTTTTCTGATCGTGCTGCTTACCTCTGAATGGGCTTCGCGTGCCATTGCTAAAACGCCTGATACAGCTGTTCTCTTTGTTGTTTTTGCAATCGGCTTGCTGGCAAACTTCAACACCGAAACATCCACAGGGATTTTGCAGTTAACGGGCAAGATTCGCTATCAAGGCATTATTAACTTGATCCAAAGCCTCTTCTCGCTGGGGATTGTAGTTGCTGCTGCATTCTTTTTACCGAACACGTTGTGGGTCGTCTTGCTGGCATATCTTATCGGCAAGACCATTCTTGGTCTGGGACTTTTCTTCACGGCTCAACGCCAACTTCAGCATGAACTTGGTTCAGGCTGGTGGAAGACCCCATTACCTCCCTTCGCAGAATCGCGTGCGCTCATTCGTTTTGCGATCAGCTCGAATATCAGCGCCACCATCATTAAAGTATTTCGTGAGAGTGAACCCTTGTGGGTGGGTTATTTTCTTTCGACCGAAGCCGTTGGTTATTACAAGGCGGCTTATACGCTGGTGAGTTTCCTTTCTGTCCCCGCAGACCCGCTCATCGCCGCTACATACCCCGAGATCAATCGGCTGGTTGTGCAGCAAGCCTGGTCATCTCTGCGCAGCTTCCTGCGTAAGATCACGTCGCTTGCCTTTGCGGTCAATGCAGTTGCCACGCTTGGATTTATCTTTTTAGGAAAAATCGTTCTTGTGTATTACACAGGCCATGAAGAATTTGTGCTTGCATATCCTGCGTTGCTGGCTTTATTTGTAGGGCTGGCGTTTAATTACACTTTGTTTTGGAATCGTCCGCTCCTGCTTTCGTTGGGGCTGCCCGATTTCCCCATTTGGGCCACGCTGACAGTGGGTCTCACCAAACTGGCTCTCGCCTTTTGGTTGATTCCTAAATACGGTATCCTCGCTGCGGGTGCGCTGCTTTCATATTATTACATTGCTTCCGTGGGTATCATGGTTCTTCGCGGATTGAAAGAGATTCGAACTAATGAAAGTAAGGGCACAGCGGAATGATAATTCGTTAAAGTCTCTTATAATCTCGCTGTGCCCCTACACAAATATATGAAAATTGCTGTAATCACTAATTCACGCATTCCATCGCTCACTGCCAATTCGATTCAGGCGATGAAAGTGACTCAAGCTTTAATGCAATTGGGACATGAGATACGGATGTATGCGCCTGCCGAAACTGAAACTGTTGCGCCAGAATCACTACTTACACATTACGGATTACGCATCACACCACCTCTCGAACTGCTTCCGTCTGAAAAACATCTCAAACGCTTTGACTTTATCTTCCATGCCCAGCGTGCCGCCAAAAGATTCAACGCAGACTTAATCTATACATGGCTTCCACAATCTGCCGTGATTGGATTATGGGCGGGCTATCCCGTCGTCCTCGAAATGCACGCGGACGTATCTGGGACAATGGGCGCGTGGTGGCTGCGTCAATTTTGGAAGGCGAGTGGAAAAAAGTTGATGACGGTCACAACGTCCGCGTTGAGAAATGCTTTAGAACGCTCGACCAAAATCCAGTTTAAGGATGAGTCGCTGCTTGTCGCACCGAATGGCGTCGAGTTGGAAAAATATGACGGGCTGCCGAATCCAGTTGAAGCAAGACATCAATTGAATCTGCCTGAAGGGCTGACCGTTGGATTCACGGGTCACATTTATCCTGGCCGCGGCGCGGACTTGTTGTTTGAACTCGCGAAGCAAATGCCACAGATAAATTTTTTGTGGGTGGGCGGCACGCCTGAGTTGGTGGATTTTTGGCGCGCGAAATTGACCGAAGCCAAAATGACGAATGTGACGATGACGGGTTTTGTGAAGCATGAAAGTATTCCGTTTTATCAAGCCGCATCCGATGTTTTGCTCATGCCATACAGCCGCTCGATCTCCGCCAGCAGCGGACAGGACATTGCCGAGGTCATCAACCCGATGAAGATGTTTGAATACATGGCATCTGGCCGCGCAATTGTTTCAGCGGATTTACCGTCGATTCGGGAAGTGTTGAATGAGGGGAATGCGGTGTTTATAGAAGCGGGTAATTGGGAATTGGTGATTGGGAATTGGAAAGCGGTGATTGAGTCTTTGCTTGCGAATGAATCACGCAGATATGCGTTAGGTGTTCAAGCAAGGAAAGATGTGGAGCAGTTGACTTGGGTGAAGAGGGAGGAGAGGGTGATGGGGAAACTGGCGGGGTAAAAAACAGCAACGGCTTGATAATCAAGACAGTTGCTGCACGCTTTGATGGGTGGCATGGGCTAGGGCATGTATGCAAAATCAATTATGAGGTGTCATTCTGAGGAGCGACGAAGAACCACTACTTTTGCCTGAAATTAACTTAGCCCGGGCGAAAATAAGACCCTTCGCTACCGCTCAGGGTGACCAAAGTTAATTTGCATACAGACCCTAGGAAGTTTTCTTGATTTCTGCATCTTCAGTGGCAAATTGCTCGACGTGTTCTTGGGTGTCTGTTTCTACTTTTCCTAATAATTTTTTTTCAATTTCTGCTACCCTTTGCCAATGTTTCAAGTTGCTGTCACCTGACCAATTCCTAGATGGGCTAATCCACAACAAAGATCTAAATAAATAATAAAGGGCGGCTACAAGTGAAACGCCTAAGGCGAATTGACTTACACCAGAAATTAGTAGAGCGAAAACAATAAAAATTAAACCGCGAATTAGATATTGAAATATTTGATCGAAAGTAATAATAAAACCTTCTGTAATATTTATCAACCCGTTTCGAGAATAATACTTGCGATAAATATATTCGCGGAATAATATTTCTCTTGCGAGAGTACTATTGTATTGACTAAATTGACGTAAGACAAACTTGCCAATAGAAACAAAAAGCATCTGCAACAACCAAAATATTGCTGAGCCTATAACACCTTGAATTATTGCTGGCCATTGTAATATCTGATCTATTAGTGATTGCATACTTTCATCCTTCTACTTCAAATCGATTTGCCGCCCGACTATGTATTATACGGAATGACTCTGCATAACTACCTATAGACAGAATTATATTCCTAATCCTCGAAACTACAATTGCCAAAAAACTGTTGCAATTTATCCTGCGCCCTTTACAACTTCGTGGTAAAAGTGGGGATATGAAGACCTTCAATCAACGTGATTTCATTTGGATTACCCCTCTCTCCCTTGGGTTGGGAGCGATTTTATCGTCCCTCCAATCTGGTAATTGGCTGATCGGCTGGCTGGGATTTTCTTTCCTTTTTCTTCTTTGCATTTCCCTGTTGGTTTGGTCCACGCGATGGGCAAGTAACGGTAGTCTCGATACGGGCGAGAAGAATACTCGCCCTACTCGACCACCAGAATTACTCAATACTAAGAAAGCACTTGTATGTATGGTTGTACTTGCGTTTGCTTTACGTTTTGTGGGCGGCGTTGTTACGTATTTTGCATTGCCTATCTATGGTTATGTGGATGATGAAGATCAAAGCGCGGGCTTTGTTTACACAGACGCTCATCGACGGGATACACAAGCCTGGGAGTTGGCGAGTTCTGATGTCCCTGTTTTGGATGCGTTCAGTAAGAATTATGCCTATGATCAATACGGCGGTTTGCTGGCATTCAGCGCGTTTGTGTATCGTTACTTATCGCCCGACGCGCATCGTCCACTGATGCTGGTGCTGTTGTCCGCGTTTATGGCGGCGTTGGCATTACCATTTTTATGGAAAGCGGTCAGTCAACAATGGGGGATGAAGGTCGCTGTCGCCTCAGGTTGGATTTACGCGCTGTACCCTGAGAGTGTTTTGCTCGGCGGTTCCGCGATGCGTGAGCCGTATTTATGGGCGTTTAGTGCGTTTGTGCTGTGGGGATTTGTGAGTCTGGGTGGTTTCGATACGCCCCTCGAAAAACGTTCGGGGCTACTCAACCACCGGGAATCATTTTTGTGGCTTGGCCTTGGCATTCTGGGGATGCTGCTTGTTTCACCCAGTGTGGCATTGGTGACCTTGGTCATTTTGGCTGGGTGGGTGTACTTCTCGAGTGAGCGTGGCCGTATTCCGTGGTGGATGATCTTTGGAGTTCTAGTTGTATTTGTTATTGGTTTGTTCTTGCTTTCTTCTGGATTAAATCGGTCAGGGAATTTGGGCGGCGGCGGCGCGCCGATCCGCGTGATTAATAATTTCATTCGAGAAGCGGTCAAGTGGGATATGTATAAATTGGAGCGCGGCTCGGGCAAAGTTCAAAGGCTTTTTGACCAAATGCCCAAGTCTATGCAGCTTCCGTTTGTAACTGTCTACGGCATCTTCCAACCTGTTTTGCCCGCAGCCTTTGTGGAACCCACAACATCTGTATGGCGAGTCATTGGGATTTTACGTGCCCTAGGTTGGTATGCGATGCTCCCGTTGCTGATTCTGTCCTTTATGGCGGCAGCAGGCGAAGGGCGTCGTCCTGAGCGTGTCGAAGGATCGGATGCGAAGCGCAGGCTATTCATCTGGTTAAGCCTTGCGATGTGGGGCTGGGTTTTGATCACGGCTTTGCGCGGGGGCGGAGATCAATGGGATAATCCGCGCTATCGGGCGATTCTATTGATATGGCAGGCGGTTCTCGCCGGGACCGTTTGGGTCTGGTGGCGCGAATTAAGAAACGCCTGGTTTGGGCGTGTGCTTGCCATGGAAGGCGTTTTCCTTTTGGTGTTTGGTCAATGGTATGCAAGCCGATACTTATCGCTTGGTCCGCAGGTTCCGTTCATTCAAATGATGGCGATCATCATCGGGTTATGGGCTTTGATCTTCTTTTGGGGCGTGTGGCGTGACCGAAAACGTAGTGTATAATTCAGCGACTGAATTTTGAAGAAGGAGTTAATAAAATATGTCCACTGCACTTATTACTGGCATTACAGGCCAGGACGGTTCATATCTTGCCGAACTATTATTGAAAAAAGGCTATCGAGTGGTTGGGGTTGCACGCCGCTCAAGCACGGTTACCAGTGAAAGAATTAAACATATTCTCGATGATATTACGGTCGTGCAGGGAGACTTGCAGGATCAAGGTTCTTTGCTTTCATTACTTGAGGAGCATAAGCCCACTGAAGTGTACAACCTTGCGGCGCAATCCTTTGTGCCTACTTCGTGGAACCAGCCTGCTCTGACGGGTGATGTAACCGCCATCGGCGTGACCCGTATGCTCGAAGCGATTCGATTTGTGAATCCCAAGATCCGTTTTTATCAGGCTTCCTCCAGTGAGATGTTTGGCAAAGTGATGGAAGTTCCTCAAAAAGAGACCACTCCATTCTATCCGCGCAGCCCTTATGGTGTTGCCAAGGTTTATGGCCATTGGATCACGGTCAATTACCGTGAGTCATTCGATATGTTTGCGACATCAGGGATTTTGTTTAATCATGAAAGTCCGCGCCGCGGCATGGAATTTGTCACGCGCAAGATTTCTGATGCAGTCGCAAAAATAAAACTTGGCAAAGCCAGTGAGCTGCGTCTTGGCAACCTCGAATCACAACGTGATTGGGGATTCGCTGGAGATTACGTGGAAGCCATGTGGTTAATGCTTCAGCAGGATGAGCCTGATAACTATGTGATCGGCACTGGTGAGACTCATGCAGTACGCGAATTCTGCGAGATCGCATTCTCACATGTTGGTTTGGATTATAAGGAATTCGTGATTCAGGATGAGAAGTTTTATCGCCCAGCCGAAGTGGATTTGTTGATATCAGACCCAACGAAGGCACGTACTAAACTTAAATGGGAACCAGCCGTTTCCTTCAAAGAACTCGTTACCATGATGGTTGATTCAGATATGGCACGCATAAAAAAAGGATAAGCTCTCTCTGAACTGGGTTTATGAATAAACGCGCATTTTTTCAAGAACGAGAATGGCCTGTTTGGACTGCGAATGTAGTCGCCTTGGCGGGAATGCTGGTTTATTTAATTCAGGCGATTATTTTTGCGCATACAACCATATCCAACCTTGATGAAGGCGCATATTTGTTGAAAGGGATTTTATTTGCCAGTGGAAAATATCATCCTTTTGACCCTGGAATCTCAACGAACAAAGCCCCGCTTGCATTTTTAATACCAGGGTATGTTCAATTATTGTTTGGAGCAGGGCTGCGGACAGGCCGCTATTTAGCAGTCTGTTTTGGTACCCTGGCTGTGATTGGAACGTGGGTAGCTGCGCGGAATGTAGGTGGGAAATGGCTGGCGGCAGGAGCAGTTTGGGTATTTGCTCTCAGCCCGATGATTATCAAAATTTATAGCGGCGGTGCGACTCAAAGTACGATTGCTTGTATGCTGGCATGGGCGCTGGTTTTGTCATTGGGTGAGAAGCGCTCAGCTATGCAATTGGTTTTAGCGGGTCTGCTGGCAGGTCTCATGATTCTCGTCCGCCAGAATATGGTGCCGGTATTGCCGCTTTTGGCTGTCTACGCATTTTGGCAGCACGGACGAAAAGCCACTGGCTTGTTGATTTCTGGTTTGTTCATTGTGATATTGGTTCACATCATGTATTGGCCGTCAATTCTACAATTGTGGGATTGGGTGCCTTTCCTCAAACTCCCAGCCGGGGTGACGTATAACGGAGGAGGAACCCTTAGCTGGTCTCCTGATATTTCTCTGGCTTCGCGAATCCTTTCGGTGTTCCAGGCAATCCGCTTTCATTTTGTTGCCATGGTTGGCAGCATCGCTGCCTTTTTTCTTTGGCCAAAATCAGAGAACTGGAAATCCCGTACCGATTTCCGCATCGGCGTATTCCTTTTGACTTTGTTTTGGGGATTGGTCATTATGCATTCTCTGGCAGCGATAGGCTTGGATTACTGCGTTTTTTGTTTTACCCCTTATATTGCTTTCTTCAACATTGCTGGAATTCTCCTTGTGGTCATCCTCGCAAAATCGTGGAATTGGCAGCCATCGAACATCAATCAGAGTTTAATCCTTTTAGTTTTATTGATCGTGTTTAGTGGGATGGGCTTTTCTGCCTTTGAAGATATTGGTCCATCGATGCTAAAGCTGCCTGCTCCGAGAATGCGGAATCTTCAAATTCTGCCCGGGTTTGTCACTTGGTGGGATATATTGTCTAATAAATTTCACATTAACAATAACTCGGCTATGAAATATACATCCACTTTTTTGGGATTTGTCGCCGGCTGTTTGATTATCTTTTTTGGATATTTGGTTTGGCGCCGTATACTGCGCGATAAAATAAAGTTCGGGTCATTTATCCTAGCTGTAACGCTTATACTTGGCCTTGTCATGTCCCCTGTGTTGCATGGAAGTGCAGGCGCGCGGGATTGCAAATCTGATGTTATCTTCGCAAACGAACAAATTGGGAGCTACCTGAGAGAAGTTATTCCGCAAGGAAGTTTGGTTTACTGGAATGGCGGCCTATCGGCTGCCCCACTTTTATACCTGCCCGGCGTGGATATTTTCCCCGGCCAAATTAACAATGGTTATGCTTTTAGGGGAAATGGTAAGACTACCGAGTTAATTAAGTTTGGCTTCTGGAATGAAGAAATGGATGCCAATTGGAAAGCCACTGCAAATTATTTTATTATTGAGAGTGGACGTTATACTAGTGAGTGGAAAGAATTTTTGAGTCCCGATCGGTTTGATGAATATGAACGTTCCCCAATGGGAACTTCTTGTTTGGAAGATTCTCAATTACGTATTTTTCATAGGAAATAAATGAAACTATCCCTTGTAATTCCCGTTTATAACGAGCAGGAGAATATCCCGCTTTTGTTAAATGCGATCAACGCCACTATGCAGACGATTAATCAATCATGGGAAGTGATCTTCGTGGATGACGGCAGTCGTGATAAGAGTCTGGATGCCCTTAAAGAACAGGCCGAAAAAGATCGTGAGCATATTCGCGTTATTTCTTTTCGCCGAAATTTTGGCCAGACTGCTGCAATCGCGGCAGGCATTGACCATGCCGTCGGTGAAACCATTATTTTGCTGGATGCCGACATGCAAAACGATCCCGCTGACATACCCATGTTACTTGCTAAACTAGATGAGGGTTATGACCTTGTCAGCGGGTGGCGCAAGGAACGCAAAGATAATGCCATTACGCGAACATTACCCTCTGTCATGGCGAATGGATTGATTTCCTGGGTGACCGGCGTCCACTTGCATGATTACGGATGTACCCTCAAGGCGTATCGTCGTGAAGCGCTGGCTGGTTTCCGTTTATATGGAGAAATGCATCGCTTCATTCCTGTCTTCGCACATTCGATTGGTGCAAATATTGCAGAACTACCTGTCCATCATCATCCGCGCAAGTTTGGGAAAGCCAAATATGGCTTGGAGCGAACCATCAAAGTATTGCTGGACTTGTTTACCGTCAAGTTTCTGTTAAGCTATTCCAATAAACCCATCTATTTGTTTGGCGGTACAGGCGTGACCTTTATCTTTGGCGGCGGGGCGCTGATGTTGTATCTTTTCATCCGACGTATTTTTGATTCTATAGCTGTCCTCGGGTCTCCTCTCTTCCAACTTGCGATCATGTTTACGATTATGGGTTTTCAATCCATCTTGATGGGCCTGATCGCAGAATTGCTTGTGCGTACATATCATGAATCCCAGCAAAAACCTACCTATACCATCCGCACCATGATCAACCTGAAAAAGGATGGTAATTAAGTGGCAAAGTGGATCAGCGAAAATCGCCAAACGATTGCCCGGTCAGCGGGGAGTCTTTTAGCCGTCGTACTGTTGTATGTATTATTGAAAGAAGAGAGTGGTGAGGATATCACCTCTGCTTTGAAAAATATATCCCTCTGGTATTTACTTGCCGGAGTTATTGTTATGTTGATTTCAAGGTTGTTTGTCGTTGCTCGCTGGCATATCCTTTTGCGCTCAGCAGGCATAGATATTCCGTTTTGGCGCACAGCCAATCTCACCTTTACCGGGCTTTTTGCTTCAAATTTTTTGCCAACCACAATCGGTGGTGATGTGGTCCGTTTGGCAGGTGCCATGCAATTGGGATATGACCGTGCAATCTGTCTCGCATCCATGGTTGCCGACCGTTTGATCGGGATGCTGGGTATGAGTATTACTTTGCCCCTTGGGTTAATCCCGATCATGTCATTTGCAAATACTGGTTTGCAATCTGTTTCATTTACAGCGCTGATTCAAACCGGTCTTGATTTTGTGAAACGCACCTTTGGAACGTTCGTGATCTGGCTCAAAAAACCAATGGCTTTGTTGATTTCCCTGCTATTTACGTTTGGGAATATGGTTTTTATCTTTTTTGCGGTTTACCTTCTTGTTATTGGAATGGGGAGACATGTTTCCTTTTGGTTGATCGCGGGTTTGTGGAGTTTTACCTACTTTGTTACACTCATTCCGATTTCAGTGAATGGGTATGGCGTTCAGGAACTTTCGCTCACCTTTTTGCTTTCAAAATTTGGAGGTTTAAATCATTCTGAAAGCCTTGCGATTGCTGTCCTGATCCGCGTTTTATTCATTGTGACAAGTTTGCCCGGCGCGTTTTTTCTACCCTCAATTTTGGCAGATATGAATAAAAAGAAAAGTCCAGACTGATCTGAAAAGTTGATATATAGGTGAATTAATGAAATCATCCATCAGACAATTTTGGCAGGCATTTATTATGCTTTCCATTGCTATTAGTGCCGTGGCAATTTATCAAACTGAACAACAAACTCAGGCTCTTCTGAAAATACGTTCCCGCTATAAGTGGGTTCTTGTCATCGTTATATTTTCCATAAACCTGGGGCTGGGAATTTATTTGCTTTTACGCAGCAAACAAAATGATGATTGGCAAAGGCTTGAATTTTTGGACGCAGGCCTTATCTGGAAAATTGTCGGTTCAATTCTGTTGGTTGCTTCAATCCCTGCGCTTTGGTATGCAAAATATGATTTTTTTGGAAAGGCAGTCCCATCCTTTTTTCCGTTGTTGTGGGTCTGGTTATGGTTGACGTTACTCCAGGCTTTGGGAATAAAAATACTGTTACGTTCATCCTGGATACAATCTTCTGGCTTGGCTTTGCTCATTGGCGGGATTGTTTTCCAGGCTTGCTTTGTGCTTCAACCCGTTACGGATTACCCATTCTCGATGGGGTGGTCGGAAGCAAGCCGTTTTTATTATGGCTCTCTCCCGTTTAGTAAATCTGTGTATGGGGTCAGCCTGCCTCTCTCAGTCTGGCATGGATCGCGTTATTTTCTTTTGTCAATTCCATTTCTTTTTGGCAATTCCACACTTTGGGCCGCGCGCCTTTGGCAGGCTTTTCTCTGGATTAGCTTAAGCAGCGCAGCCTCATTTTTCCTAACTAGGCGCCTAAAGTTGGATAGCCCGCTGATGAAATTCCTGATCGGGGGTTGGTTTGCTTTGTTCTTATTTCAAGGCGCAGTTTATTATCACCTGTTGGTATGTGTCATTATTGTTTTTGCAGGTATTTCTCCCAAACAAAATCTAAAGTCTCTACTCGCGGTGATCCTCGCTTCCTTTTGGGCAGGAATGAGCCGTGTCAATTGGTTCCCTGTTCCAGCAATGCTTGCGATTGCAATTTATTTGCTTGAACAGCCTTTGTCCAAAAGTAAAAATTTCTGGCAATATATTCAAATACCGGCATTATGGGGTGTTACTGGTCTGTTCTTTGCTTTTGTAGGTCAATTTTTTTACATTTCAATTTCTGGAAATCACGATCTAAGCGCCTTTGGTTCCAGTTTTACATCAGCTTTGTTATGGTATCGCTGGTGGCCAAGCGATACCAATCCATTGGGTGTGATTCCGGGCACGCTTTTGGTTTCATTTCCGCCGTGTTTATTGCTCGTATGGATTTTGCGTGGACGATGGAACATGCTGCATCCCATTCGTTGGATCGGTATTCTTGCCATGCTGGTTGTATTATTGGGCGGCGGGCTGGTTGTCAGTACGAAAATTGGCGGCGGGGGCGACCTCCACAATATGGACGCTTATATTGTTTTGGTGGGATTAATAATAATATATTTCTTCAGTAACCTTGTTGAAGCAGAATCTCTTCCGTTGACTTTGCATAAAATAGACCCACCGCTTTTGATGAATTTTCTCCTCATCATTCCTGTGATTTTCTCTTTATCGCGTGTTGTCCTGCCTGTTCAATATGACCAGGTGCAAGCGTCGAATGATCTGCTTACCCTGCGGCAGACCGTCCAAGGATATAGCGCAAAAGGGGAGGTACTCTTTATTTATGAAAGACACCTGCTAACCTTTGGAATGATCCCGAATATTCCCATCGTCCCTGAGTATGAAGTGATCTCGTTGACTGAAATGGCCATCTCCGGAAACCAGCCATACCTCGATAAGTTTTATAGTGACCTGGAGAAACATCGTTTTACAGCAATTGTTGCTCGTAAACAAAATTTAGACGCCACTACAGGTGACTTCGCCGAAGAAAGTAATGCGTGGAATCAATTGGTGGCCTATCATTTATTGTGCGAATATGAACCAGTCCTCACTTTGGATTCTTCAAATATTCAGGTCTTTGTACCGCGGGATGCACCTGAATGTCCTCAGGTAACTTTCAAGTAGTATGCGTATATTAATTATCAACAGCGAGTATCCACCAATTGGCGGTGGTGCAGGCAATGCCAGTGCCAATATTGCGCGCTGCCTCGCAGTTCTTGGCCATCATGTAACGGTGTTGACTGCTCGTTTTGCAGGTCTGCCTCATATGGAAATTCAAAATGGGGTGACGATTTTCCGTGTCCCTGCATTTCGCCGCAAACAGGATCGCTCTACTGCATTGGAACAAGTTATCTTCATTGCATCCGCATCATTGCGGACCTTCAGCCTGATACCCCAAATCAAGCCAAACGCCACTTTGGCATTCTTTGGTATGCCATCGGGCGCGGTAGCCTGGCTTTTGAAAAAACTGTATCGCATCCCTTATATCGTTTCCCTGCGCGGCGGAGATGTGCCTGGCTTTCGCCCATATGATTTCAAGATCTTTCACAAACTAATCGGCCCATTCCTAAGAGTTATCTGGCATCAAGCTGATGCAGTCATTGCCAATAGTAATGGATTGCGCGATCTTGCCCTTGCCTTCGATTCGTCCATCGAAATTCCCATCATCCCCAATGGTGTGGATGGATTGCAGTACAAAAATGAATCCCGTGAATGGTCTCCCACTCAAATTTTTTCTGTTGGTCGCATCGTCCACCAAAAGGGACTCGACCTCGGCCTGCGTGCTCTCGCCCAACTCAAAGACCTCGAATGGGAATGGCGCATCGCTGGTGACGGCCCGCAATTGGAAGTCTTGAAGTCGTTGTCTCAAGAATTAAATATCAGTGACCGTGTAAAATTTCTCGGCTGGCAAAATCGTGAAGAATTGACTCAGTGGTATCATCGTTCGAACTTGTTCTTATTTCCATCACGACATGAAGGCATGCCCAACGCAGTGCTTGAAGCCATGTCCAGTGGATTGTCCGTGGTGGCAACCAGAATCGCAGGCAGTGAAGAACTCGTCCTCGACGGCGCGACAGGGTTGCTGGTTAATGCCGAAGATGTAGATTCTCTCCGAGACGGATTGCGCAGGCTCATCATCAATGAAAAGACGCGCATGCGAATGGGGCAGGCATCCCGCCAAAGAGTCGAAGAGGAATATTCATGGGAAAATGTCGCCCGTCAGTATTCCGAGTATCTTGAGAAAATTGGTGGTTGAGTAGCTCCGCACGTTCTTTGCGGGGCGTATCGAAACCACCAGTGTGGTTTCGAAAATTATATTAGTGGATAAAAATTTATGTGTGGCATTTGCGGACTCTCCCATTCAACCCATCAAAAACCTGAGCGCGCGCTGCTCGAAAAAATGAACGCAGCCATTGCGCATCGCGGGCCTGACAGCGACGGCTTTTATAGCGACGCGGGGGTTGGCCTTGCCATGCGCCGTCTCGCCATCATTGATGTTAACGGCGGCGATCAACCGATTGCCAACGAAGATAAATGTGTATGGATTGTCTTCAACGGCGAGTGCTATAACTATCCTGAAATGCGCGCCGAACTTGAACGCCGTGGACATCACCTTTCAACAAAAACAGATACTGAATGTATTGTCCATTTTTATGAAGATGAAGGCGATGATTGTATTAAACGTCTGCGCGGTATGTTTGCTTTTGCGTTGTGGGATGAAAAGAAAAAACGATTGTTGCTTGGCCGTGATCGCCTCGGCAAGAAGCCGATGTATTACAGCATTCAAAATGGCACAATTTATTTTGGCTCCGAGTTAAGTGCGGTGCTGGCCGCACTGCCGAATAAACCTGAAATCAATCTTGAAGCGATTGATCTGTATCTCAGTATGCAATATGTGCCCGATCCGCTCACAGCATATGAAGGCATTTATAAATTACCGCCCGCGCATACGCTTGTTTGGGAAAATGGACAGGCACGTATTCAGAAGTATTGGGATTACACCTATCAACCCAAATTCACCGCCAGCGAAGATGAATTGATTGAAGAATTGCGCACGCGTTTGCGTGAAGCTGTGAAAATACGCCTGCTCAGTGAACGTCCGCTGGGCGCGCATCTCAGCGGTGGCATTGACTCCAGTATCATCGTTGCACTCATGTCCGAGTTTGCCAGTGGCCCTGTCAAAACTTTTTCGGCTGGCTTTGCCGAGCAAAATTTTAGCGAGCTGCCGCATGCCCGCGCCGTTGCCGAAAAATATTCCACCGAGCATCACGAGTTCACGCTGACCTATGGTGATATTCCGTCCACGCTTGAAAAGATCGCATCACATTTTGGCGAGCCGTTTGCGGATGCGTCTGCAATTCCGCTCTATCATCTTTCCGTTTTGACTCGTGAGCATGTCACCGTTGCGTTAAATGGAGACGGCGGCGACGAGGACTTCGCGGGCTATCAACGCTACTGGATGGATGGCTTTGCAAATGCATATGCGCGCGCGCCTCGTTTCTTAACCCGCAACCTGATTCCGTCCATTGCAAATTTCTTCCCCGATAACTCTGACCGTCCCGTTGGACAAAGCCTCATCAACGGAATCAAACGCCTTGAGCAAATTCCTGATATTGATCGTCGTGCCAGCATCCTGCGTTGGGGATCGTACTTCTCGCCAAATCAGCGTGCTGCATTGTGGAAGCCTGAATTCCATTTCAGCGCTGATAATGCCCAGTCTCTTCTAGCCAAACAATTTGATTCCGCCGAAGGTTCATATCTCGACAAGACTCTCTACACAGACTTGCACACCTATCTGCCCGGCGATTTACTCGTCAAAGCAGACCGCATGACAATGGCCGCCTCGCTCGAAGGCCGTTCGCCGTTTCTCGATCATGAACTCGTGGAATGGTCTGCCCGTGTGCCCGACCAGCTCAAAGTTAAAGGAAGAAGCGGCAAGTATCTGCTTAAGAAGGCATTTGCCAAAGAGCTTCCTGATTCTATTAAAGGTCGCGGCAAACAGGGATTCGGGATTCCCGTTTCCGCCTGGTTCCGTGGGCCGTTGTATGATTGGTCAAAACAAACCTTGCTTGCAGATGGAAGTCCGTTGCACAAATGGTTTGACCGCTCTGCGTTGAATACAATTATTCAAGAACATAAGTCTGCACGTGTGGATCATGGCAAGCGGTTGTATGCGTTGGCAATGCTTGGGGTTTGGGCAAGTAAAGAATCCTAAAGTTCATATTTCAACCCACTGGTATACTAGCTTTTATTCATTACAAGTCGCATATGAGTTTCAGGTTGATTATTTGGAAAGGGTTTTAAATTGTTATTATGAAAAAATCTTACTTTGTTCATTCAAATGGGATTGTTGAAGATGGCGCTCGTGTCGGAGATGGGACACGCATTTGGGCATTTGCACATATTCTGCCGGGTGCGCAACTTGGCGCTGACTGTAATATATGCGATCACGTCTTTATTGAAAATGAAGTAAAGATTGGTGATCGTGTAACCATCAAAAGCGGAGTTCAATTGTGGGATGGAGTCACCATCGAGGATGATGTCTTTATAGGCCCCAATGCCACGTTCGCGAATGATGCATTCCAAGGATCTAAACTATATTCTGAAAAAACCTCCCGAATCGTAATTCATCGAGGTGCATCTATTGGAGCTAATGCTACGATTTTATCCGGCCTGACAATCGGGACAAATGCGCTGGTAAATGCAGGAGCAGTGGTCACGCGTGATGTGCCGCCCAATGCGATAGTGATCGGGAATCCAGCATGCATTACAGGATATATCTCAGTGACCAGTACAAAGACTATCCTACCTAAAAAAATAACAAATCCTTTAGAAATACTTTCTGTAAAACAAGTAAAGTTGATCAAACTTCCTCGAATTGTTGATTTGCGGGGCAGTTTGACCTTTGGCGAATATGACCAGCATCTGCCATTTATCCCAAAACGTTATTTTGTTGTATTTGATGTGCCGAGTATGGAAGTGCGTGGAGAGCACGCACACAAGCAAACACACCAATTCCTGATTTGTCTTAAAGGATCCTGTTCGGTGGTTATTGATGATGGAATCAATCGGGATGAAATTACTTTAAATGAGCCTGATATTGGTATTTACCTGCCGCCAATGATTTGGGGCATCCAATACAAATTCACGACCAATGCAATTCTTTTGGTTCTTGCTTCAGATGTGTATAATGCAGACGATTACATTCGTGATTATGTTCAATACCTAGACTTATATAATGGCATACACCCAGAGGCTAAGAACAAGGAATAAAATATGATTAGTAAAAAAGCTGTAGTCGAAACAATCAAGATTGGGGAGAATGTCGAAATTGGCGAATTTTGTGTCATTCGCTCAGGAGTAGAGATTGGCAATAATGTAAAGATTCATCCGCATGTCATCATTGAGCCAGGAGTTGTTATTGGAGATAATGTCGAAATATTTCCAGGTACTTATATTGGAAAAACCCCAAAGGGGGCTGGAGCAACCGCACGTCCGATAAAGTTCGAAGCTAAAATTGTGATTGGGGATAATTGTGCAATCGGGCCCAATGCTGTTATATTTTATGATGTAACAGTTGGTAACAATACATTGTTGGGAGACGGAGCATCACTACGAGAGCAGGTGCGTATTGGAAATTATTGTCTATTAAGCCGCTATGTAACTGTTAATTATAATACAAAAATTGGCGATCACACCCGAATTATGGATCTAACCCATATCACGGGAAATTGTGAAATTGGTGAAAATGTTTTCATTAGCGTTTTGGTTGCCACTACCAACGATAACATCGTTGTGGATCGTAAATATCAAGAGGAATATATCAAAGGGCCTCGGCTTTGTAACGGAGCTACGATTGGAGCAGGTGCTTGCCTGTTGCCGGGTATTGTAATTGGTGAAGGCGCATTTGTTGCTGCGAACGCAGTTGTGACAAAGGATGTTCAACCCTATGATGTAGTCATGGGTATCCCTGCAAAAGTGATTAGGAATCTGAAAGTACAATCTGATGAGTAATGCCATGAATATCCCTTTTCTGGATTTAACCAGTCCTTATCAAGAATTACAAGATGAATTGGATGATGCATATCGCCGTGTAATGAAGTCTGGTTGGTATATTTTAGGTGAAGAGGTTGATGCTTTTGAATCACAATACTCATCCTATTGTGGCGCAAAGCATTGCGTGGGTGTGGCAAACGGTTTGGATGCTCTGCATCTTATCCTGAAAGCTTATGAAATCGGAAATGGGGATGAAGTGATAGTCCCTTCAAATACTTATATTGCGACATGGCTCGCTGTATCATATACAGGGGCCTGCCCTGTTCCAGTTGAACCTGATCCGCTTACATTTAATATTGACCCCGCTAGAATTGAATCTTCCATTACATCTCGTACACGCGCTATTTTATTGGTCCACTTGTACGGGCAAACTTCTGATATGGATTCCATTCTTGAAATTGCGCGTCGACATAATTTGAAAGTTATAGAAGATGCTGCCCAGGCGCATGGAGCAACGTATAAAGGAAGACAAGCTGGGAGTATAGGGGATGCTGCCGGTTGGAGTTTTTACCCGGGCAAAAACCTTGGTGCATTTGGCGACGCAGGTGCTGTGACCACCAATGACGATTATTTAGCCGATCGCATTCGTATTCTAAGGAATTATGGTTCGAAAATTAAATATTTCAACGAGGTTGTCGGTTATAACTCTCGTCTTGATCCATTACAGGCCGCATTTTTACAAGTTAAATTAAAATATCTCGATGAATGGAATTTGCGGCGTAAAAGCATAGCGGTTGAGTACCTCGAAAATCTATCTGATTTGCCCGACTTGGTTTTGCCTCATGCGCCTGAGTGGGCAAGCCCTGCATGGCATTTGTTTGTTATTCGCCATCTCAAACGTAATGATTTGCAAAAGTATTTAAACGAAAATGGAATAGGCACTTTAATTCATTATCCAATACCGCCGCATTTGTCGGATGCATATAAGGATGCAGGTTATAAAAACGGCAACTTTCCCATTGCTGAGAATATTGCTCAAACAGTTCTTAGCATTCCAATGGGACCCCATATGCATCCTGAGGATGTAAACCAGGTTATTTCAACGATACGAACATTCTATGAAAAATAAGGTATTGAGAAAATTGCGAACGCCAGTATTTTATTTTTTGCCGTTAAAATTTTTGCTGTCTCTATTACGTGTTGCGCATCTTTATGTTGATGCTTGGTGGTATGGTGGACATTGTAAAATCGGGAAAGCTGTTCGTGTCGAATCTTCTGCAATGCTTCAAGGGCAGGGCACTTTAATTCTTCATGATCATGTAACTTTAGGATATGAATTAGCAGGGTGGGTGAAACTTCCGATCATTTTACAACCGCGCGAGCCAAAAGCCATAATTCAAATTGGGCGACGGACAGCGATTATGAATGGTTGTGAAATTATTGCCCGTACATCAATTATAGTAGGCGATGATTGTCGTATTGGGCCACATACCCTGATCTATGATGCTGATTTTCACGGCTTGGCTCCTCATCAGCGCAGTCAGAATGGGAAGACGTTGCCTATTAAGATCGGCGATAATGTTTGGATTGGATCGCGTTCTATTATTTTGAAGGGAGTCTCAATTGGTAGAGATGCTGTCGTTGCCGCCGGGAGTGTTGTAACCAGAAATGTTTCAGATGGTGAGATTGTAGCCGGCAATCCGGCCAAACAAGTTAACTCTGTCTATGTGAAAAGTGAGTAGATGGTTATCTTTTTTTGAATGTTTTGAAAACACGAAGAATTGCATAGCGTAAAAATATTTCAGAGGTATTGTCTATATGTCTGCTCCGCTAGTTTCTATACTCATTATTACGTATAATCAACAGGATCTTGTTGAACAAACATTGTTATCTGCCCTTGAACAGGATTATGATAATCTGGAAGTGATTGTCTCCGACGATAACTCCACGGACTCGACGCAAAAAATTATTCAAGCTATTGCGGATAAATATCCAAATCGTCTTATCCCTATCTTGAATCAATCGCGTGCTGGAATTACTGGAAATACCAACCGTGCCTTGTTTGAAGCCAAAGGCGAATTAATCGCTTTCCAAGGAGGAGATGATTTGCTTTGTCCGGGGAAAATCGCGATGCAGGTTGATTTTATGCAAACTCACCCGAAAGTTACTTTGTCATACCATGATGTGGATGTATTTGATTCGAGTACAGGAAACTCTTTGTATTATTGGTCCCAACGTTATGGAAAGATGAATGGGGATGTAAAATCTGTTATACGATATGGCACCTATATGTGTGCTACATCCGTAATGGTCTGCAGAAAATGCATTCCTTCGGGTGGCTTTGACGAGCGAATTCATTTTGCATCAGATTGGTTGATGTGGGTACATGTTTTAGCGCAATGTGATGGTAAAGTTGGGTATATGGACAACATCCTTGCCCGTTACCGCCGTCATCCAAAAAATGTAACTCAGAATTGGGATTGGAAGTTTGAAGATCAAAACCTTACTTTGGCATTAATAGAATCTCAGTTTCCTGATTATGTAAATTTGGTGCGCCAACGACGTTCGGAACTATATTTTGTAAATGCAGTATGGCAATTCAAGAGCGGTAATAAAAGGTCGGCATGGAAACTTGGTTGGAATGCAATATTTTCCTGCCCACTGTCTATGCCGTGGCTAAGGTTAGTTTGGCGCGAAATTCTCTTTTATTTGCATCAAAGAGGCCGTCAAGACGATTTGCTAAAATCCCTTTTTTCACCCCGATCTTCCTAATGGAAAAGAAAACTCAATTATCCAGATTTTTGAATGTTGTAAAAGGCGTTCTCGCATTTCTGCTGGTAGGCTTTGTCCTATCCAAGGTAAAAATGGGGGAGATTATTGCATTACAAGAGCGCATATCGGTTTTTTGGCTTTTCGTTGCATTTATATTATTCTTTTTGATTACCTTGTTAAAGGCATTGCAATACTATATCTTGATTGATCGGCAGGTTAATTATTCTGCTGTGCTAAACATTGTTGTAACGCAAAATGCAATTTCAAACTTTATTGCCACAAGCGTGGGGATTATCTCTTACCTTACAATGTTTCATGTTGAGCAGGGCGTAAAAATCAGGCGAGCTTCATTTGTTTTTCTCCTAACCAAAGCGGGGGATTTGATTGCTATATGGATATTTCTATTTGTGTCGAGTTTTTTTGTTTGGAAAAAAATCATATTACTTCATAACGCGGTTACTATTATATTGGTTTTAATTTTTGTTTTAATTTTCCTTTTCTTGTGTTCAATAATCTTACGAGAACGCTTTGTTTTGGGACTGCGAGGAATAAGTAATAAATTAAATCTCGGTAAAATTAGCTTTATCGACAAAAGTCTAAATATGCTCCAATCTCTTGCTGAACAAGAGCAAAGAGCTGTTTTTCAAATGGTTGGATTAAGTATTGTATACTCAATTTTTTACTTGTTTCTGAACTTAATTTGGGCGTATGCCACTTTGCAGATTTTTGAACTAAAAATCGGTATTTTTGGGATTGTATTCGCTAACTTACTTATGCAACTAATATCCTACCTGCCGCTTCAAATCTTTGGTGGGTTAGGCGTAAACGAAATAAGTATGTTGTATTTATATGGTTATTTTGGTTTGCCGCAAACTGAGATTGCAACAGTTCTTGTCGCGTCGCGCATACTTTTTTATCTGATGAATTTGGCAGTGCTGCTATACTTGCCGTTGCATGCCTTGCTTCTTAAACAATCAATAAAAAACGTATTGTGAGCAATATCTGATTTTTTTATTAAAAAGCAAGTCCTTCTCCTAGAAATATTGACGGTTTATTAAATGTTGGTTTTGTCAGGTATGAAGCTGGGTTCTTTGTTCAGTTGGCAATGATTATTCTGTATATTTTACTTTCCTCGACGGGTTTAGCCGTTCTTATTTTCAGTCTATGGACTCTCTGGCAAATTTGGCTGAAAAGCTAATCACCTTCCACGCTAGTCTTGTGATTGGATTCGTTGCTTGGATGTATCTTTTTTCTTCTTGGTAGGAGCCTCTCGCCCTCAGACCTTTTCAGCCGGAATTTGCGCCTGTATTAATTAGAATCCGTACTTTTTTATATAACCATCTTAGTAGTATTAATTTATTTTCTGTTGTACACATATTTTCCACATCGTTCATATAGAAAGGCAGATAAATTCTGTGTATTTGCTTATACAGGCCGCTTTTAAAATTGCATAGGTTAACCATGGAGTAAGTTGATGAAGAACAAGTTCGACAGATTATTTATTTTAATTGTTTTTGTCTATTTGATTATTAAATCCTGTTTTGGGTTTCAAAAAATTGCCTGGGGTACGGGAACATGGCGGGGAGAGTATTCTTTTAAGTGGGAATTGATCTTTCTGGTTTATATAGCCGTTTGTGTTTTCACTGTGATTATTGCTATCCTTTTATTGTGGCGGCAGGAAAAAATTGTAATCCTTTTTGATAGGATGATTATCCTTCGTGAGAGACTGGAAAACTTGCGCTGGCTTGCTGCCATGCTTATTTTGTTGGCACCGGTATTATTTTTTCAGTACACACCATGGGGACTGGTTTTCAGCGATGTTTATATACGTGTATTAATATGGCTCCTTGTGGTTTTTATGCTTGCTTTCATGCTGAAGCAGGGGGACGTTCTTTTCAGTTGGAATGAGCTTTTTACTGCAATTCTTTTAACTTCCAGTTTATTTGTAATAACGGAACCTTTTATGAATGTGACCAATTATCCATTCTCATTGGGTTGGTCTGAAGGCAATCGCATGTGGGATTATTCAATCTTATTTGGCAGGCGTTTGTATGATTATCCTGCTGATCGGGAAATTGTTGTTTTATTGGACATTGGCAGAAAATTTATAGGTGGTTTTCCTTTCCTCTTCCCTGGAATCACGATTGGTATGGAACGTTTCTGGATTGCGCTAACCGTCATTATTCCGTACTTAATACTTGGCTTGGTAATATTCGGCGTAGTCCGTTCTAATAAAAAAACATGGTTGCTGCCTGCTTTATGGACCTTGATCTTTCTGAAGCAAGGACCCATACATCCCCCTCTTGTTTTTTGTGCAGTAGCTGTTGCTTTAATATGGCAGCGACCTCTGTGGTTAGCTATCCCCTTTATCATGCTGACAGGTTATGCTGCGGAACAAAGCCGTTTTACTTGGTTATTTGCCCCGGGTATGTGGATTGGTATGTTGGAATTGGCTGGTGCAGTTTTGATAGATAAAAAGCTGGAACGTAATTCATGGGTACGTACCGTTTCATTGAGTCTGGCTGGTGCATTTGGTGGATTTTTTATCCCTAAAATTACGGATTTATTTGCAAGTGCCAGTACATCTGTTTCTGTAAACGGGATCGTCTCAAAAGTTTCTGATCAGCCGCTTTTATGGTATCGGCTGTTTCCCAATGCGACTTATGGTATGGGTATTCTTGCTGGTTTATTGATTGCGACATTGCCCCTAATCATTATATTTTTATATCTTGTATTGCACAAAAAATGGACTTTGAATGTATGGCAGGCTTTTGCTATTACATTGCCTTTATTGGCTTTCCTCATCGTTGGGTTGGTTGTGAGTACAAAAATAGGCGGTGGCGGTGACTTACACAATATGGATATGTTCCTCATCGGCCTTGTGTTTGCAGCAGCACTGGCATGGAAAAGTAATGCTGAAGAATGGGTCGCAACGATGGACACCTTTCCCTTTTGGGTGAAGATTGTGATTGTTTTATCCCTGGCCTTGCCGGGACTTCGATCACTAGAAGTCATGCGCGGACATAATTTTGGCAAAGATGCATCGTGGCTTGTGACATTGACAGATGCAAAAAATGAGAAATCCCTGGATATGTACCCGCCTCAAGATGTAACAAACGATGCCATTAAAACGATACAGGAAGAAGTATCGCTCGCGCGATCTGAGGGTGGAGAAGTACTGTTTTTAGATCAACGTCAATTATTAACCTTTGGCTTTATTACCAATGTGCCTCTTGTGGCCGAATACGAAAAGAAATTTTTAATGGATAAGGCGTTGAGTTCAAATTCCGCGTATTTCGAAGACTTTTATTCAGATATTTCAGCACAAAGGTTTTCGTTGATCATTTCTGAACCACTTCGATCTCCTATTAAGGATAGCTCTTATCAATTTGGCGAAGAAAATAATGCCTGGGTCAAGTGGGTATCAAGCCCGGTCCTGTGTTACTATGAGCCAAAAATTACTCTGAAAGAAATTGGCGTGCAATTGCTTGTGCCAATACATAACCCGGCAGATTGTTCTGCTCAGCTGCCATAAGGAACCTTTTGTGAACATCAAGTATCTTATTCTTCGCCTTGCCCGTCACTTTCTACCTGAAAATATAGCTCGCTTCCTTTTGAAACGAAGATGGATTATTCGCCCTGGATTGGAGTCGAGCGACCCGTCAGCGGCTGTGGATCAGTACGTTAAGATTTTGTCTGCGAATGAAAAATCCATTCAGGGAAAACGGGTGCTTGTCTTTGGATATGGCGGACGTTTTGCTGTTGGAGTTGACCTGCTTCGCAAAGGCGCATCTCACGTTGTGCTTTGTGACCATTTCGTGTTGATCGATTCAGAACGTAACTTGGAGCTGCTTGCCAACTATGGAGATTACCTTGTGCTGGATGAGGGTGACGTCAAGCCGCGACCAGAATTTATAACTTTACTTCATGGAGATATT
>JAYVUA010000098.1:0-118214 GCA_043788255.1 Anaerolineales bacterium
TCTGTAACCGCATGATCGTTGTCAGCCTGCCGTGGACACATGCAGAATATGAACAACTCATCGGGCGTTTGTATCGTCAAGGCTCGGCGTTCGACAAAGTGGAAGTTATCGTGCCGCAGGTGGTGCTTGAACACAACGGCGATATCTGGTCATGGGACAGGATGCGCATGAACCGCATTCAATACAAGAAGACTCTCGCCGATGCCGCGATGGATGGAGTCATTCCCGAAGCGGAGCTATCTTCACCCGAAACGATGTACAAGAAAGCGCGCGAAGCATTGCAAACGTGGATTCAAAGAATTGAAGAAGACGGCATTGCGATCATTGAACGCTCACAGTTGAAAGTTCCGCTGCCCAAAGAGACCGCAAATATTATTCAACGCCGCTTTGGTGACTTGTCCGTGATGAACAGCCGCTTCAACTCTGCATACAGTTCCACCACGCACGAAAGATTACAAGCAAATCCAGAAGAATGGTATCTCTATCACACGCTCTATCGTGAAGCGCGAAAAGATTGGGCGGAAGTTCCGTTTGAAAAAATAGCAAAATCACTCAAGAAACGTCCCGATTGGGTCATTGGTGATTTCGGCTGCGGCGAAGCAAAACTTGCCGCGCTCTTGCCAAATAAAGTATATTCATTTGACCATGTTGCCATCAACGAAAAAGTTACCGCGTGCGATATAGCGCATATTCCATTGAATGATATGTCATTGGATGTGGCAGTATTTTCCCTCTCGCTGATGGGTTTGAACTATGAAGAATATCTCAAGGAAGCCCACCGCGTTTTGAAGTTTGGAGGCCTCTTGAAAATTGCAGAACCTATCAGCCGCTGGACAGAAAAAAGAACAGAGTTGCTTGCCAGGATTACGAATTTAGGATTTGTATTTGTTGGTGAAGTAACCGAATCCAATCAGTTTATGTATATGGATGCAATAAAAACAGATTGATTCACTTCTTGCCGAAGTCATCTCCAACACGACGATGAGACTGCTTCGGGCAAAGAACAAAAACGCCCTCGCAGTGACATAATGGAAGTAAAATAGCTTCCATGTCCAACATACCCAAGTGCGATGTACTCGTCATCGGCTCACTCAACGCGGACCTCGTTGTACGTACGCCGCATTTTCCACAACCTGGAGAAACCATCAGCGGAGATGATTTGCAAATCATCCCTGGCGGCAAGGGAGCTAATCAGGCTGTTGCAGCGGCAAGACAAGGCGCAAGCGTAGCCATGCTGGGACGAGTAGGGAAAGATAGCTTTGGTCCATTTTTATTGGACAATCTCAAATCAGACTCTGTGGATATAACCAATGTATTGATCGACGACTCCGCAACAGGCACAGCCATCATCGTTATCGATGCGAGCGGACAAAATAGCATTGTCTTATCTGCGGGTGCGAATGGGAAGGTAACGCCAAAAGATATCGAAGCATTGAATATCGAAGCAAGGATTTTACTTTTACAACTTGAAATTCCGCTGGAGACCGTTATCCATGCCGCGAAATGGGGCAAGCAAAAAGGCATGACTGTCATTTTGAATCCCGCCCCTGCATGTGAATTGCCCAATGAATTAATTTCGAGTGTAGATTACATCATTCCCAACGAAACAGAACTGAATCTATTAACAGGTATTCCTGTAACAGATATCTCATCTACTGAGCAAGCTGCAAAAGCTTTGTTGAATCGCGGCGCAAAGAATGTGATCGTAACTCTTGGACAAAAAGGTGCTTTGTTTGTATCCAATAAACAAGGGATGCACATAGACACATATAAAGTAAATGTAGTGGATACCACTGCCGCAGGAGATGCATTCATTGGTGGATTCGCTTCGTATTTAGTTAGGGCTCTGGAGTCCGACAGCAAGCTGTCGGATGTGCAGCAGCAAGCTGCTGCAGTCCAGATTAAAGCAGTCAAATATGCCAATGCCTGCGGCGCATTAGCAACGACAAAGTTTGGCGCACAACCTTCCTTACCAACAAAAGAAGATGTAGAAAAATTCATTTCGTAGGAGCGACCCTTGTGGTCGCCCAAAAGGACAGGCACAAGGCCAGCCCCTACAGGACATCATGACCCCAACCCGAATCATCATTGACACCGACCCCGGCGTAGACGACTCTTTAACCTTCCTGCTTGCGCTCTCATCGCCAAAGATCAAACTTGAAGCGCTGACTACAACTCAAGGCAATGTGACAGTAGACAAAGCCACACGCAACGCTTTATCTGTTTTGGAATTGGCACATGCAAGCCATATTCCCGTGGCACAAGGAAGTATGCTCCCCTTGATTCAACCGTTGCGTGCATCGGCTCTCGTGCATGGTGAAAGCGGCATAGGTCATTCAAAACTTCCTGAGCCAAAGAATAAACCCGTTGACCGACATGCAGTGGATTTTTTGATCGATAAAGTCCTTGCTGAGCCTGACGAGATCAGCATCTTCCCCATCGCCCCGTTGACCAACATCGCCATGGCGATCCGCAAGGAAGCATGTTTTGCGCAATCAGTGAAGGAGTTGGTTATCATGGGCGGTGCGATTCAGGAGGGTGGCAACATGAGTCCGCTGGCTGAATTCAATATTTATGTTGACCCACATGCCGCGCATATTGTCTTTCATTCAGGCATCCCCATCACATTAATTCCGCTGGATGTGACCCACAAATGCATTTTGAAACAGGAGCACATCGATAGATTACTCCGCATCAATTCGCCCATCTCAAAATTTATCGCGGAAGCCATGCAAGACTATATGGAATTTTCCCTGTCGCGCGGTCAGGCAGGTTGCGCGCTTCATGATCCTCTTACGCTGGCGACCATCCTTGCACCAGAGTTATTAACCTTGAAAGAATATTATGTGGATGTTGATATTTCAGGCGGCGTTTCGATGGGAAACACCTTTGCAGATTTTTTCAATATTTCAAAAAAACCAGTCAATATGAAAGTTGCCATGGATGTACGCGGGGATGACTTCGTTGAATTGTTTTTAGGACAGATGGAAGCATTAAGCCGCAAAATTTGATGTCATTGCGAGGAGGGTCGCTCTTCCCGACGAAGCAATCTCCCGCATAGTTGGAGATTGCTTCGGGCAAGTAATCGAGCGCCCTCGCAACGACATGTAAAAGGAGACTATGACCAAACGCATCATTCTGGACACCGATCCTGGGATCGACGATTCTCTGGCTATTCTCCTCGCTTTGGCGTCTCCCGAAGTGAGACTTGAAGGCTTGAGTGTTGTGCACGGAAATTCTTCCACAGAACAAGGGACGATCAATGCGCTTTCCGTTTTGGAATTGGCAAAGGCGAGTCATATCCCTGTTTACAAAGGCTGTGAGTTGCCGCTTGTGCAGCCGTCCCTGCTTGCACCTGAAACTCATGGTGAGCAGGGAATCGGGTACGCAAAACTGTCAGCACCACAGACCAAGCCTCAGGTCGAGAAAGGAAGCGATTTTCTAATCGAGAAGATCATGTCTAACCCAAGGGAAATGACATTGGTCTGCATCGGCCCGTTGACCGACATCGCATTGGCAATTCGACAGGAACCGCGCATTGTTGAAAATGTCAAAGAGGTGTTTATCATGGGCGGCGCAATCCGTCATGAAGGCAACACTACGGCGCTCGCAGAATTCAATGCCTATGTGGATCCGCACGCCGCACACATTGTTTATCATTCAGGAATGCCGATCACCCTTACGCCGCTGGATGTGACCTATCAATGTATCTTCCTGCCTGAAGACTTGAACCGCCTGTTGAGAATCGACTCACCGATCACAAAATTCATCGCAGACGCGACTCGCTTTTACATGGAGTTTCACGATGAATATCAAAAAATAGACGGATGTGTGATCAACGACCCAATGACCCTGGCATTGACCTTTATGCCTGAGATCTGTGATTATCAAGACCTTTATGTGGATGTGGATATTTCAACTGGCATGGGGCTGGGAAACACGTTTGCAGATTTTTACAACTATGAAAAAAAGGCAGCTAATATGAAAGTGGCTCTCAGTGTTAGACCTCGTGTTTTCATGGAGCTTTTTTTGGAAAGGATGGAAAAACTGGCAAAATCACTTTCGTGACCTTTGAGCTTGAAGAGTGTTATTATGTAAAAGTAATCCATCAATTATTTCATTCGGAGGATAACATGTTCGGAAAAATATTGGAAAACATCAAAAAAGATTTCACTACCATGACGTGGGTTCTCATCCCTGTGGCGATTGCCATTAATATCGCGATAGGGCAAATCGTTGTTCTTTTGAAATTACCTGTTTTCCTTGATTCGATCGGCACCGTACTCGTAGGCATCATTTGCGGCCCGTGGGCAGGTGCGCTGACAGGCGCTTTAGCAAACACCATCTGGGGATTATTCAATCCCGATTCCCTCCCATGGTGGCCTGTGGCGTTTTTCATTGGTTTGGTCGCAGGCTTCTGCGCCAATGCGGGATTATTCAAGAGCTGGTGGAAGGTAATCTTATCGGGCTTCCTCATCGCGCTTACGGCTGCGATCGTATCCACCCCGATTTCTGTTTACCTTTATGGCGGCATTACAGCCAGCGGATCTTCCTTTATCACCGCCTACCTGCTCCAAACCGGTCAAGGTGTTTTATCCGCTGTATTGAGTACCGGCTTTCTAGTTGAGCCCGTAGATAAGATCACCACAGCCATGCTTGCCTTTGCCATTGTTCAAGGCTTATCCAAGCGTCTCGTTGCCCGCTTCCCGAGGCCTGAGAATGCAGAAGTGGAACAGGGCAACAATACCACCCAGTTGGTGATTGCGCTGGTGGTTGTTGTAGTTGTCGTCTTGCTGGGCTTTGTGGTCCGCAACATGCTGGCTGCTTAATAGCTCACTTTACGCAGTGTCTTTCTGAGCGAAGCGAAGAATCTCGAATTTCAGGGGTAGAGACCCTCCGCTCAGGGAATCACGGTTAGGTGTGTAAGGTCAATAGCATCAATTTGTAAAAAATCAGGCTTCTTCCAGAAGCCTGATTTTTTTAGCTTATAATCCAATTCACTTACTCTTATGCATGAACGCCTTTCTTATTACGTCAAACGCGACAGCGCTCTTCATCACCTTAACCCCTGGACCAAAATTGTTTTGGCTTTAAGTATTGTTGTCATTTCCATTTTCAGCCCCTGGTATTGGACAGCTCACGCTTTATTACTTCTGGTGATCGTACCCCTATGCTTTGTTGGCAAGGTTTCCAGGGAATATTTTACAAGCGCAATCCGCCTGATCATCCCCGCAGCGGGATTCATTTTTCTCATGCAGGCTTTCTTCCAACCGGTCGGTCAAATAGTAATTTTCAAATTTTGGTTTCTGGATGTAACCCAGGAAAGCCTTTTGTTCGCGTTCAGAATCTCTACAAGAATTACAGTGATGATCTCTGCATTTACGCTCTTTTTGTTGACAACACACCCAAGTGAATTGATGTCTGATCTCACACGCCGCGGACTGCCGCCGCAATTCGCCTACGTGATTATTTCCACATTGCAAATCCTGCCGCAAATGCAGGCCAAGGCCCAAACCATTATTGACGCCCAGCGATCACGAGGATTGGATACCGAAAGCACATTTTTCAAAAGGGCTGGTTCTGTTATGCCACTTGTCGCGCCACTCGTTTTCGGCTCGCTTGTTGAAGTGGAAGAACGCGCCATCGCCATCGAAGCGCGCGGTTTCACATCCAAAAAGGTCAAAACATCTCTGCACGAAATCCCTGACACCAATTCAGATAAAATCATCCGCTGGGTTCTTATCATTCTCATTCTCATTTCGATTGTGTTGAAAATATGGCTTTCGTAAATCTTCAAAACGTCACCTATAAATATCCGCTTACCAAAACACCTGTCTTGCAGAACATCAATTTGCAAGTGAACGAGGGTGAGTTCGTTGCGGTTGTTGGGCCGAACGGCGCGGGTAAATCCACGTTGTGTTATACGCTTGCTGGTTTCGTGCCGCATTTCTTCAAAGGTGAGATTAGCGGCTCGATTGAAGTGGCTGGCATGGAATCAAGCAAGTCCGCGCTGGATGAATGGATCCTAAATGTCGGTCTCGCGTTCCAAAATCCGTTCAACCAGATCTCGGGCGCGAAATATACCGTCTTTGAAGAGATTGCTTTCGGATTGGAAAATAACGGCGTGCCTCGTGAAGAGATGAAACCTCGTGTGTATGAAGCCATGGCGTTGACAGGAATCAGCGACCTGGCGGATCGCTCACCTTATTCCCTCTCCGGCGGACAACAACAACGCGTCGCACTGACCTCAATCCTGGTCATGCAGCCCAAGCTGCTTGTCCTCGATGAACCGACCTCGCAAATGGACCCGATCGGTACGCGTGAAGTCTTTGGCGTGATCCGCAAAATGGCGGAGGGCGGCATGACGGTTGTGATGGTGGAACACAAAATGGAATGGATCGCACAATTCGCAGACCGAGTCATTGCGTTGAAAGATGGGCAAATTCTACTCGAAGGCAAACCCAGTGAAGTATTGACATCTGATGTTTTGGCTGAAAACGGATTCGGCATTTCGCGTTACACATCCACGGCGAGGGAAGCGAAGAAGCAAGGTTTGTGGAAGAAGGAAAATTTACCGGTTACGTTGGATGAGGCGGTGGAAGGATTTGCGTAAGGGCACGGCGGCGCCGTGCCCCAACAGAATAACCAATGAAACTAGAAATCAAAGACCTTCGTTTTACCTATCCCACTGGACTTGAAGCCTTGCGTGGCATTTCGCTTGTAATCGAAGCGGGCGAGCAGGTTGCTATTGTGGGTCAGAACGGCTCCGGCAAGACTACTCTCGTGAGACACTTCAATGGGTTGTTGCAACCCACTGTCGGGTCGGTTTTGATCGAGGGCTGGGATACGAAAAAATATTCGGTGGCAAAACTTGCGTCACGAGTCGGGTATGTATTTCAAAATCCTGATGAGCAATTATTTTCAAAAGACGTGGGCACGGAGATAAAATTTGGTCCACGCAATTTAGGCTATTCAAAAGAGAAAATTGATGATCTGGTCAAGCGTGCACTGGCATTGACCGAGTTAAGCGATAAAACTGAGACCAATCCTTACGACATATCTCCCACCTGGCGTAAGATGGTAGCGATTGCATCCATCATCGCAATGGATACACCCATTGTTATTTTCGATGAACCCACCACAGGGCAGGATGCGGTCAATGTGGCGCGCATTGCATATGTCATTGCTGAGCTACGCAGCGAAGGCAAAACTGTAATTACGATCACGCACGATATCGATTTTTGTGCGGAAAATTTTGAACGTGTAATTGCTCTTTCAAAAGGACGGGTTTTACTCGATGGCCCTGCACGTGAAGTTCTTGGTCAGGAAGAAATCCTGGCACAAACCTACGTAGAGCCTCCGCAATTAACAAGACTGGGGAAAAAATTAGGAATGAAAGAAACAGTTAGGAATCAAGAAGAGTTTTTGAACGCTTACAAAAACAGGTAAGAATCAAAAAGAGACAGTTGCCACTGTCTCTTTTTGATTGAAACGCAATTAGTCTTCAACGGGCTGAGCCAGAATGACAGTATAACTGTCTTCCGAAATATCCATCTTATACGCTGAGACAAGGTAGTCTTTTTTCATTCGGTTAATATTTACAAGTGACAGTGAAAGGTTCTTTACAAAACCTTCACTGCGAAGAACCTTTAAAAAATCGCCTCGTTGATAAGTATCCCAAACCCCAAGTTGGAGAAGGGATTGCCCAACTACATCTTTTCGCTCGTACCCCAGATCCAGGATAAAAGAACGATTTACTTCGATGATCTTTTCATCTTGTGAACGTAAAACAAAAATTACGGGAATGTTGTCATTCGATAAAGAGCTCTCATCGCTCACACCAAAGGCACTTTTTTCCGCGCGCCTTCGTTCAGATACATCTTCCAAAATACAGGCACGCCCTACGCGTTGACTCTTCCAGCGAACCGTCGAGACACGCGTATCAAAATAAACAGGCTCACGCCCGTCAATGCTCATGACCACTTCTCCGCGCGTCTTTGCATTTGAACCAACCAATTTACTCAGATCAGGCCAGAAGGATAAGGTGGAGACAGGCTTTCCAAAAAATGTTTTTGAATCAGTACTTGTATAGTATTCAAATGCTTGATTGATAAATACAATTCTGCCTGCATCATCGATCACAATGACAACATTATCCAGGCTCTCCAAAACAGTCTCGCCGGCAATCGGCATAATATCCAGTATCCCGAAGCGGAAAAGGCCAACGCTGTAGGCAATCATCGAAATAATGAAAGTGATGGGGGTCAAATCCAAGTCAGGAACAGGGCTTAGCCCGGATAGATAAATAATGTTTCCAATCAAGGTAATCGCGGCACCAAACACAAGAATATAGGATTGGGGCTTAAGTTCAGGCGGGCTGGAAATTGCCCGACGAATCAAGATAATTGAGCCAAGCAAAAGACAAATGTATGAAAACGCGGTCCAGATCCAAAATGCAAGGCCGTGCTCCAGCGAGAGTAAATAAAAACCGCCCCCATCCTTTTGACCGATCTTACTCCATATCAGGCCGTGAGATTCATTCGTCCATACGAGCGCCAGCGTGATTGCGGGAATCAACCATACCCAATAAATAATTCCACGCTGAAAAACCTTTTGATGCCGGGCGTATTCCAAAGTAAATAGAAGAAAAAGGAAGGGAACACATACGATTCCCAGGTATTCTACTTTTGACCAAAACACCTGCCAGGCCTGGCTTCCGCTGGCCAGTTCAAAGGCATAAGCAAAAGACCAGCCGCTAAGAGCCAGCAACATACCGAGTAAGGGCAGGGAACCTGCGACACTTCTGCGCTGAGCCACCACCAAAGCATTGGTCAGGCTGATCAGACCAGCAATTATGAGGGGAATAAAATAAGGATTAGTTTGCCATTGCATAGATAAATACAACCTTTTTTAATTTTAACAATCACAAGTTTACACTGGCAAATTCAAAAAGAGCATATCTAATTACCGGCAATTTTGAAAGTCAACCTGCTTTATCAAGTTTAAATGGGTATACCGTTAATTCTTCATACCCCGAGTCGTTTTTCAATAATTCGCGTTTATAAACAATATCATCGAACACAGCCAGAACGATTTCGGCAGTTGTATATATTTTGCATCCTGAAACAAGATGACCGCCGATGGTCACTCCATTACCGTCGGAAATAGCAACGTGGATATGTGAGCCATTGATTGAAACTGTGCCGGTCATCGAAACGATCTCAAAATGACCTTCATATTCGTTGTAATAATCACGGTTCGCAAGCCGCAAGGTGGCGTGTGTTAGGCTTCCTACAGAAGAAAGCACACAGCCTGCTTCGATCTTTTTATCAGAGACAATCTTTTCGATGGAATCGAACAAATCATCCCCAGGTTTAAGACGAAATGTAAATGCTCGCATGTAAAGCCTCTTCTATTCTGAATTAATTACTCGCCTTACACAGTGTCATGTTGAGCGAAGCGAAACATCTCTCATTTCCGCTTTCCGCAGTAGAGTCCCTTCGCTACACCTGCACTGCAACAAGCACAGCGCGGCGCAAGTATCGCTCAGGGAATTATGGTTGGTGCGTAAGATGAGTTAATGAATAAATGCATGAATGTAATAAGTTTACATTCATGCATTTATTCTGATTCAGAAAATATCTACCAGAGCGAAACCCCGGAATAGGATGTAAACCAATTAATCATCGGCATGTAGATCTGTAAACCGATGAGAGCAACGATCACGCCCAAAACCGCGCCTGCCACAACATCTGACAGATAATGCACGCCCATGGCAACGCGGGCTAAAGCCACCAGCGGCGCCCATATCCAGAGAACAATAACCAGCCACAACGGTCCAAAAGCAGATGCGATGACTGCGATTAGAAATGAACGGGCGGCGTGTCCAGATGGGAAGGAGTGCGGGTCGGTGTTGCGATAAATTCCGCCCCACTCGCCTTGCGGTCTTTCCCTGCGCACCAGGAATTTTATCGCCAGCACAACACCGGCCAATCCGAGAATGCCGAAGAACTCGACAACTGTCCATTGCTTCCAAAACGAATTGCTAACAAACCACAAAAGGATCAGCGCAGGGAACCAAAACCATGAGTCACCGGAATGGGCAAGGAAGACAGCAATATTCCGCAAAATGCCCGGCTTCTCAGCCACGCGTAATTGGTCAGAGAGTCGGGCATCAAATTCAAGTAAAGAACGAAAACTCATTTTTGTTTGGCCTTCGCCTTGAGCTTTGTACTCACTTTTGGTGCTACGACTTTTTTCACCGGCGTAGATGTCTTCTTCATTTGACTTGCCAGGTCCTCACGCATGATCTCCAACTGATGGGGTTTATCTACATCCATGCACGGTTCAGCATGTGACCAATGAATGGCGCGGCCTTTTATGCCGATACGTTCTGAAGCACGCTCCACCATACCTTGCAAGGTGAGTTGACGGGTAAACAATTGGAAAAGGGTATCCCAGCCAATGACAGCCGCCTGCCGCAAAGGACTCTTGCGGTTGCCGATCAAGGCTTCCCAGGTATCAAGGTGCTGGGTCACTTGATTAACATGAATAATATTAATGTCAGCGCCGCATACTTGCATATCTTTCAACTTGGTATAGGTGCGATGTGATGTGGGATAACGCGTTTCCATGACATCCTGAGGACAAACCCCGTAATAAATATCATCGCGGGTTTCCATGGCGGTCTTGACCAGCCAATCCACCATATTACTTTTGATCGCAGGAATATCTGAAGACACTAGAAGACAATATTCGTTCTTCTTATTTAATTCAATGGATTTATTTACGCCTACAACAATATTGGCGAGCATACGCCCCTGATTGGAGATGTAATGTAACGGCTTCTTACAGGTGAGGCCGCTCTTTGCTGTAAGGCCGATCACGATCACATTATCCACATTTTTGGAATCACCCAGCGCATCCAAGACCCATTGGACCATGGGCTTACCCGCAACATCGATCAAAGCTTTGGAGTTGCCATTTGAATATTTATATAATGGGTCACGTGGCTGCGGAATTCCGCCGGCAGTTACAATTGCATCCATAATTTAATTCAGTTCCTGTAGTTGTGGTTCAAAGCCAAGTTTATCCAGCATCTCGGTCAATTCAGGCCATGTGAGCGGACGTCCCTTGCCAGCCACCGCTACAATCGCTGCTTCCATCATATTTGTGCCGAAGGAGCGTCCTTCCAATACCGGCGTAGTTGTAATGAGGTACTTCACGCCAGCTTTTTTAAATTGAGCTACATCTTCGGGTGTAGTTGTATTTGTAACGATCACTTTACCGGTCAGATCATCGGGCATAAAGCGTTTGATGTAATGACAGTCACCAGCAATGACAGTTGCCCATGCATAATATTTTCCCCACTTGGGTGTACGTTTTTCCTGCTTTTCACCGGTTGGGTAAATCCATGCAAAAGGTAATCTTCCAGCAATTGGCATCATCAATGCAGCCACAGTCTTAAGCTGGCTGATCGTATGAATAGCCATCGGAATATCCAAGCCGAACATCATATCGCCAAATACAGTTTCATAACCTGCGTCAGCAAACGCCCGGGAGAGTCCCCAACGATCAACACCCACGGTGACAAGTACCTTGCGTCCGCGCGAGTTGATGTAATCGCCAATTTTTTTGTCTAAAAATGCAGGAGCTTTGTTTTCAAGCGTATTCTTTAATCCACCGCCGTCTACCAATGGTGTTTTCTTCACATAGCGCACCATGGGTGTTACTGAATGCAGGGTATACCACTTTCCATCAGCCATCACTCCCAAATCTGCGCCACCCACGCCAAATGCATCCACAGTGCCATCAAGTTCTTTATATTTCAAAGCAGCGGCTTCCATATCGCCATCGGTACCGATGCGTTCAATGCTAATCTTTTCGCCAAGCAAAGTGACTTCAACAGCCTTGTCACGTTTGGATGAACCAATGCTAATACTCACAGCTCGTTTCATGTATTTTCTCCTCTTAAATGATGGGTTGCACGAAAGTATACCCCCAAGTCAGATGTGTGAGAATGACGTTGCAACAGAATCAGGATTCAGGTCCGGTGGGAAGCGTGAAAAAGAAAGTAGCCCCATTTCCCGCTTCACTCTGGACCCAAATCCTGCCTCCGTGGACTTCGATAATTCTCTTAACCAAAGCAAGTCCAATTCCCGTCCCATCAGAAGCTGCATCCAATTTATTGAACAGTCCGAAAATCCGCTCCTGATGAATGGGCTCTATTCCCAAGCCATTATCTTTCACATAGAAAATCGGTTTTCCATCTTCAATACCATTCTGGCCGATCTCAATCCGTGGATTGGCCTGGGAGCCTGTAAATTTTGCCGCATTATCCACAAGGTTTTGAATCACTTCCAGCAAGCGCCGTCGATCGCCATAGACCATTGGAAGGTCTTCCTGGACATAAACATCAACCTTTTTTTCGTTAAGGCGCCCATGTAAAAGCTCAATAATTTCGTCAGTAATCTCTTCAAATTTTATATGTTGGTATGGGTTTGTTAACCGCCCAATTCTGGAAAGTTGAAGCAACTCATTAAGCAACAATTGCATTTTATCAGTGGCATCGCCAATGCGTTGAATATCTGCTTTCAATCGTTTGATGTTTCCATTAAGGGCATCCTGCTCTAGAAAGCCAAGAAAACCCTTAATCGTAATCAGTGGAGATTTAAGATCATGCGATACGGTGTACGTGAACCGTTCCAATTCGCTGTTCTTATCCTCCAAATCATTAATAAGTTTCTCACGCTCAAGTTGAATATATTTCCGTTGGCTGATGTCACGCACCATGATGATCGCAGATTCAGAGGTAATGGCGGTGATGCGGGCCTCAAAGAATTGGGCCTCACTGCCTGGCGGAAGCCCATATTCAAAAGCATGCAGTTGGTCGGTCGCCAGTGCGCGTTCAAGAGCAAAAAAAGTTTGAGCCGCGATCACTGGCGGGAACAGTTCCTTTATATTCCTGCCAAGAAATTGAGAAGGATGCATGATCGGCGCAATCTCGGCAGAGGCCATAAAATCCAAAAAGGTGCCATCCTTGGATATTTCAAAGATCATATCCGGAATAGATGCAAGGATGGCTCGTGTACGAGCCTCGCTATTTTGCAGAGATACACGTGCATTTTTTTGTTCTGAAATATCATGGAACATGGAAAGGACACTATCCACTCCGCCTAAATTCACAAGCTCATAAAAGGCAAGTGTTGAAATGAATTCGCCGCCTTTGTTTACAAATTGATAATCTGCGTCGTAAATGGAATGTTCGCGCTGTAATTTTTCAACAAAGCTTATTCTTTGCTCTTCGCTATCCCATATCCCCAATTCAATGGCGGTTCGGCCAATGCTCATGTGCGATTCGAATGCAGTTAATTTCCAGTAGGCATCATTGGCTTCAATTACACGCCCTTCCTCAAGAGAGGAAATAACACTTGCAACCGGGCTGGCTTGAAACACTTTTCTAAATCTTTCCTCGCTGGCACGCAAGGCAGACTCTGCAATGCTTCTTTCGTGAATCTCATTTTGGGTTTGTTCGAATAGGCGGGCGTTATCAATTGCAAGAGAGGCCAGCGCAGCAAAACGCTCCATCAAACTAATCTGTTCCTCAGTAAAAGTCCGCTCCTGTTCAACCAGGGAGATTGCAAGGACCCCTATAACTTCATTCCCTACAATTAAAGGAACACCCATCACTGCATTAAAACCTGCGTTGGCAAACTCGGGCAGCCTCTTGTCCCAGGTGCGATAATTTTGAATTACAAGGGGGATTCTACTTGCCCACACACTTCCTGTTACTCCCTTATTTTTATAGGTAAGCGCCCCGTTATATTTGGATAAAACACCATACCCAACGTCCTGCCGAAGTGCTGACCCATCCGGTAAGACCAGCTCGATCAAGCCATGCTGCGTATTAAGCAGATCGCAGGCTCGCGCAAGAATGGATTCGAGTAAAGGTTGAAGTTCGGAGCGATTTAACAAACCTAACGCGGTCTCATTTAAGGCGGTGAGATAATCTGTCTGTTTCTGCAGTTTCCCCTCGGCACGCAAACGCTCTTTTAGTTCAAGGCGGGCATCATACAGGGAACGATTCAGGCTATTGATCAAAAGATAAACAAGTGTGCCTGCCAAAACAAAAACGACAGTCAGGTCGCGGGCAATATTCAATGGCCCATCCACACTTTGAATACGAAGTCCTTGTACTTCTTGTATGGCAAAAATCCATAGTATCGTTATGCTTAATATGCCAACAAGCAATCCTTCACGCCACCCAAGCAACAAGCCAGCGAGAAGAATAATAACAAGGTATGCTATTGCTGCTACATCGTGAATTCCATCTGCATCCCAAGCCTGATAAGTCATTGCGACCCACAATATGCACACCAGGGAAATACTGGCACCCCTTATATAGCCACGCCGAATTACAACCTGTATACCAGCCAATACAAGGACAATCGCCAAGAGGATCAGCAATGGTACATTACCGTTTTCGGTAGAAAACAGGGTACGGAAAACAATAATTGGAGAAAGAATACCTATTGCGCTCCACACAAAGCTATTTAAAATCTGTGCAACACGCGTTTTTTCTTCATTCTCAAAAATAGGGGAAGCAAACAAACGATGCAACTGGCTTAGCATAACAAGCATTATATAACAGTCTAAATCAATTTAGTACCTTGCTATTAGCCCACTGGGCGGGATGTTTATCCCGCCCAGTGGGCTAATACGGTTTTGCCAGCAAATCTTCAAGAATTTTTTTCGATGAACCATCGACCACCGCATGTTGACTTCCCCCGTGTGAGTCCATGGTAACCACAACAGGGAATTCCTTTACTTCGATCACCCAGATTGCCTCAGGCACGCCAAAGTCCAGCTTAAATACACCATGTACTTTTGTTATAGTCTGTGCAATATAGGAAGCCGCACCGCCAATTGCATGAAAATATACAGCAGGGGTTTCTTCGCAGCCTTTCAATGTCTTCGGTCCCATGCCGCCTTTGCCGATCACTCCTTTGACATTGAAGTGTTTCATCACATCGGCTTGATACGGTTCTTCACGAATGGATGTAGTAGGGCCTGCCGCGATAATCTTATATTCCTTTGTATCAAGTCCCGCCACGACAGGTCCGCAGTGATAGATGACCGAACCATACAACAGTTTTTTCAACTCTTCATATACTCGCAGATCATCGCCTTCGGGTGCGCGGGTCTTTTTGATAAAAGTTTCGATCATCCATTTGTGGACGGCATCCCGCCCTGTGACCATCATGCCAGAGAGGGCAACCGCATCGCCAACTTTCAAATCACGGATCACATCATCGCTGATTGGAGTGGTTATCTGTTTCATCATTTCTCCTTACGAAATCGAAAATCATAAATCGTCAATCGTAAATTACTTCCTCGCCCTTCACCGTCAGCTTACGACGGCGATATGCCCAGCACATATACGAAACAGAGACAAAGTAGGAAGCAGGTAAACGACTCAAACCCACGATTTTGGTATCCAACACCGTGGTCTTACCGCCAAATCCCATTGGGCCAATTCCCAGTTCATTCGCTTCAGTGGTCAGGCGTTCTTCCAACTCAGCGATCTTCGGGTCTTCATTACGTGTGCCCATTTCACTGAACAACACTTCCTTGGATTTGATGTAGGAGGAGCCACGGTCACCGCCAATGGCGACGCCCAAAATACCAGGCGCGCATCCCTGACCTTGAGCTTTTTGGACTGCATCCAAAACTACTTTGCGCACACCAGCAAGGTCGCGGCCTGCACCGACGGAATTATCCGGCAGGGAATATTGTCGGCCAACGTTCTCGCATCCGCCGCCTTTGAGCATTAACTCGATGGTGAGATCATCGCCTTCCACTTCTTCAAAATGGACATAAGGGAAGTCATCGCCGCCGAGATTATTACCTGTGTTGTTATCATAAATGGCATCCACAGCATTCGGTCGCATAAATGACCGTTTGGTTGCCTCGGCCATCGCAGAGCGGATCTGCTCTTTGAGCTTGATCGTAGACCAACCCAGCGGGTAATGAACATAAAAAATCGGCGTACCTGTATCCTGACAGATCGGCGTGGAGTTGGCGCGCGAAAGGTCGATATTTTTGAGAATAGTCTCCAACGCCCCACGCGCAGTGGAACCTGGTTCTTCCTTCTCAATGGATGCGCGCAACCGTTTTTCTACATCTGGCGGCAGACTGGATGAGGTGCGGCGAATTAGTTCAAGGATTTCGTTCGTTAGATCTCGCATAATGGGCCTCCAATATCTTCGTAAATCATAACCCCGAACACGCGAAAATACAATTTATAAAAAGCCAATACAATCCATACTGATTGGATGGAATGTAAAGTACCAACCCTTACCCATACATGGCTTTTGCAAAATCAGAAAATACTTAATGCAAATAGCGCGAAAAAGACGAAAACCACAAATTTTTATTTTTTCGCGCTAAGCCTGCGCCTTAAAAACAGAAATCTATCAATCGACTTTGCAAAGACCATGCTTACCCATAGCACAGATAAAAGTTACGAAAATCTGGAAGGCGAGTTTTAGTTTAGAAAGAAAAAAACAGCAACTGCCTGGGCTTTAAAGACAGTTGCTGCACGCTGTGTTGGGCAGCGGTTTATTGTAAAACGATACGTGGAATTAAATCAGCCAATGCCTTATCCATCGTTTCATATTCATCGGAATGATCAGTAGAAGCCCCGGCCAGTTCGAGCAGCGTTAGACCAACCCGCCAAAACACTCAATCCCGCAGGCCTCGCAACTATAATCCCAAAGTTTCTTGGCTTTTTGTTCGGCATAAGATTCAGGGCTGGACGGGATGATATGACAATCGGTGATGAATTTTCCACCTACACCTTCCAGGCTTGAGTCGAGGGCGGTATAAACGAGGGTGTCGGCGCCCTGTTCCACTGTGCGCGTGTCATCGAAACGCGTGATGATATTTTTGAATATCCACTTCGCGACCGGATTGGGGATATGCTCCGCAATAGTCACTGGGACATAGCCTGGACATACGGCATTCACTGTTACCCCCCTGCCAACCAATCGACGCTGAAGTTCATAACCAAACCAGATATTAGCCAACTTGGAGTTTTTGTAAAATACTTCCGGGTTGTAGTATTTTTCAGAGCGCAGGTTTTCATAGTCAAAGTCTACCGGCGGACCGCTGCCGATCCCAGAGATGTGAGTTTGAGATGAAACAACCACCAGCCTGGCCGGAGCGGAACACAGCAGGTCGGGAAGCAAAAGATGAACAAGCAGGAAATGCCCAAGATGGTTGGTCCCAAAAGTCAGCTCAAAACCGTCAGCGGTAAATTTGGCCTGCTTGTCCACATTCATCAGCCCGGCGTTATTGATCAGGACGTGGAGCGGAAGTTCTCTGGCGTAAAAAGCATCCGTGAATTTTCGGATCGATGCGAAGGAAGCCAGGTCAAGCTGCATCACCTCGACTTCCGCACCCGGAACCTGCTGGCGGATCTGATCGGCGGCTTGTGTCCCCAATTTTTCGTTTCGGGAAGTCAGGATGACGTGGCAGCCATGTTCAGCAAGTTTTCGGGCAGCCACCAACCCAATCCCACGATTGCCGCCGGTGATCAAAACGACCTTTTTAGATAGATTCTGGTCTGGCATCATTTCTTGTTTTTAACCAAAATATCACGCACGGCTTGTTCACACTCGCTGAACTTGAATGCATAACCCATCTCGAGCATCTTCTGCGGGATCATACGTCGTCCGTGGATGATGATTTCAGCGGGTTCGCCCATCACAAACCATTTGAGCATCCAACCCGGGATCTTGCGACTGGCAGGCTTGCCCAAGACCTTGCCGACAATAGACGCGTATTCCTGGTGCCGCACTGGGTGTGGCGCAGAAACGTTCACCGGCCCGGAGATACGCTCGTCTTCCAGAATGTGGAGCATGATACCTACCTGATCATCGACATGAATCCAGGAGAACCATTGTGTGCCAGGCGCTACCGAACCACCATAGCCGCGTTCGAATTGAGGCAGTTGTGAGACCAGCGCGCCCCCATCAATGCCAAGGAAAACGCCCGTGCGTAGGAGAATTGTGCGAATACCCATTTCTGCGGTAGGCAGGGCAGCGGCTTCCCAAGCAACGTTGCCTTCCGCCCAATGGTCCGTACCTTGCGGCGATTTTTCGGTCAGCTTCTCGTCGCTAAAGCCGGTGAAGCCGTAGACACCGATCGATGAGCCATTGATGAACACTTTAGGTTTGAGGGCTGCTCTGCTCATGGCAGTGACCAACGCGCGAGTGCTCTCGATTTTGGATTGGGTTGCAGCGAGCACCTGCTTGAGGTTAACCTTTTTTCCAAACAAGGGTTCGCCCGCCAGGTGGATGACCGCATAAGCCCCATCGATTACCGTAGCCCAGGGACCGCTGCCTTCGGGTTGCTGCCAGGCCACATATTCCAGCGCGCCAGGCAACTTACTCCTGGCCGCTTCGGGGTCACGCGAAAAAACAACCACACCGTAGCCTTTTTCAATCAAGGCTCGGCACAATGGGCGGCCAATCAAACCGGTTGCCCCGGTAACAATGATACGTTTCTGTTCAGACATAATTTCCTTCTTTTATTTCTTCGACACAGACTCTCGTGTGCTCACCCCATCCAGAACCTGCTGGATATAATTTTTCTTCCTGGGAAAGGTTTTGGATCAGCTCATTCAAAAGCTCGTTGAGCTGATCCGCCTTCTGCCACCCCAAGGCACCTATCTATATGTCGGAACGCGACGAAGCCAGCCAACGAGACTGTCGAAAAACCCCTGGTTCTAAAAATGTTCAAAAAAATCTCCTACAACAGGCTAAAATAATGCCAAAATATTGCTAAAATGTTGTGCAGAACACCAAAACCAGATACTTTTCAGCGTTTCTGTCCCACTTTTCAAAAATAATTTTTGAAAAGTGACTTATTCGACAGTTTCAACGGTTTGCGGCATCGTCCCCGAGAGTGTCCTTCTTGAATGGGAAAGCCCGGCATGCTTCTGTGGGGTACCTGCGCTGGGGCGGACGACAGACTCCCCAGCGTCGGGTACGTTTTGTTAGATGCGGTTCAGTTAAAAAACTCGCTTCCTGTGAGGAGGTTTTCTAATAACTCACCAGCGGTAATTTTTTCAACCATTTTTTCTCTGTCAATTCCTTCAACACAAAATCAGCCCCATCGGCGCGGGAAAGTTGTGTGCCTGACTCTTTGCTCACAAAACCGATTTGATATTTGCGCGTGTGTTCGCCATCCATCAAGCGCGGATAACGTACAACTGTCCATTCCAAATCAGAAGCTTGAATTACTTTTACATTCTCGGCAGAATCTAATACTACATCTTTTGCCAGAAGATTAAGCAGGAACCCAATAAAGTGGTCAATAAATTTTGGCTTATCTTCGGGCTGACGAACCCCCGCGCCCGTTGTCGAAACCAGACGGCGTACCCCATGCTTTTTCATCCCTGCCACGATATTTTGTGCGGATGTTTTCATCATGTGAGGAACTGGCGGACGCGTCGGTCCCAACGCGCTGACTACAGCTTCTTGCCCTGCAATCGCTTTTTCGACTGCAACGGCGTCCGTTGAATCGCCTTTGAACACGATTAGGTTTGCATGTTTGACCTCGAATTTTTCTGGCGAACGGACAAAGGCAGTCACCGTATGCCCTGCTTCCAATGCTTGTTTAACAACTTGCAAGCCAACTCCACGAGATGCTCCAAATATAACGATTTTCATTTTTTCTCCTTTTCGATTTTTTCCAAGATTTGTGTAATCACTTCAGGAGGCTGTGCCCCACTGAAGGCGTACTTGTGATTGATGACGAAGAACGGCACGCCGCTGATCCCAAGCTGATACGACTCTTCGACCTCTGCCTGCACCCGCGACTGCGTCTCCGCCTCCATCATCTGGACCCTGAGGCTGGGTGCATCCAACTGATGCCTTTCCGCTATCTTGAGCAGGACTTCGATATCGCCGATGTCCTGCCCGTGTTCGAAATAGGCGGCGTAAATATCCTCGATAACGGAATCAACTTTCTCGTTAGGCGTGAGCGAGATGAGATAATGCGAAAGCGTGGTGTTCGGCGCCCTGGTGATGTCCTCAAAATTGAATGTGAGTCCCACGCGTTCTCCCATCTGGCGCGGCGCGTCGAAAAATTGTTCGAGCGGAATCTGTCCGCCGCCTTTGTGATTCATCTTCGCTCGAAAATCCAAGCCTTCGGGCGGGATGGTGGGATCGAGATAGAACGGCTTATATTCCACAGTAATGGGTTCACCCTGCCACTGTTGCAGCGACCGCTGCAAGTGCCGCTTTCCGATGCGGCAGAAGGGTCAGACGGTATCGTGATAAACCGTGATGTGCATAATTATTTCCTTCCAATGGACATGCGTGCCAACAGGTTATCTTTGACAATGAACTGGTGATACAGCGCCGCCGCAACATGCAGACCGACCAGCGCGAGCAAAGCGGTGGCGGTGAACCCGTGACCGATGCGTGGAAGAAAATCCATAAAGTCACTGGGGAAGGGAACGTCACCGCGGAACACGGCGGGCAGGTTCGCCATTATCGAAAGTCCCAAACCGCTGACGACCATACCGATCATTCCCACGTACAAAAGGAAGTGAGTCGCATTTGCCACGAAGCGCAGGAATGGATTGCTTTGATTGGCAGTCGCCGGGCGCGGCAGGATGAACCGCGCGATTAAACGAACCACCAGCAGGATGGCAATTAACATACCAGCAATGGCATGGACGCTCAGGGGACCGATCTTAGCGGGTGTGTCGGGCATGGGGTCGAGCGCAAACATTCCGGTCAACAGGTTCAGGATGATGGGGACTGCCATCAACCAATGCAGGACAACGTAAAATGGATGGTAACGAGTGGGGGTAGATTGAGTCATTGTTATTCCTTTGAATGTTGAAAAATTGAGTTATCAGGCTTTCATCACAGATGCGATCACCGTCCGCAGTTGTTTTGCCACCACCAGCAACGGGTCGACATTATGTGCTGTGCGGCTGAGAATAATGCCGCCTTCAATGGCGGCGGTGATAAATGTTCCAAGTTCTTCCGCCTGTCTTTTTGTGAAACCGCTTTCAAGCAATTTTTCTTTGAACGCTGTTTCCAACAAGGTGTATGCTTCGCGGCAGGCTGAATTAATGCGTTCAGATTGGGTGGCGGTTTCCATCGCCACTGCCGTCAACGGACTGCCTGCCGCGAATCCTGACGATGCCACCTGATTGGCGATATTCAAAATAAAATCATGAATTGCCTTTGCCGCGTTACTGTTGCCCTTTAATCCATTTTGGATCCGTTCGGCAGTGACTCTGCCTGATTGTAAAACCGCTTCGGATGTGATTTGTTCCTTGCCTTCAGGAAAATAATGATACAACGACCCTTTCGGAGCGCCGCTTTCCTTGACGATCTCATTCAAGCCTGTGCCATGATAGCCTTGCTTTTCCATCAGGTCACAGGTGGTTTGCAGGATTTGTTCGCGCGCGTTGCTCATAATCGTCTCACAGGTCGATCTGGATGAAGGTCAGGTTTTGCGATGCGCGCCGGATCTCCTCATCGGAAGCGTTCTCCGGCACACGCTCGAATCCCAAGCCTTTTGCCATCTTCTCGCCGCGTTCCTCTACAATTAAATTGATTCGCTTTTTCACTTCTTGCAGATCGCCAACGATGTTCGTCCTGCCCTTCACATCCCTGCCCTGCAAGCGCATGGTCACTTCGGCGTTATTTTGCAGGTTCACCCACCAGTTTCCAAACGTGAATACGATCAGCGAATTCCCATTGCGGATGTAGCCCACCGGTGTGGAAATCTTTTTGCCGCTCTTGCGACCCTTGAAGGCCAGCACCATCATGGCGTGGCTGAGCAAACCATGAATGGGGGAGCGCAGAATCGCCTTCATGATCGGATTGACGAATTTGTACGCACTTTTCGGAATGGGCGTCTTGCCGCGCTCATCAGTCTGTAGTTTAGTTGTTTCCATCGATCTCCTTTCCGTATTACTTTCTTCCGCTTCCTAGCGGGAATGATATGCCGTTTGTCACTTTACAAAATCCATTTACTCCATTATTATAACGACTGGTCTATATAAAGTCAAGCACAGGAGAAAAACAAATGTCACTTCCAGTTTTAGTTATCGGCGCACTCGGCAATGTGGGCGCGGAGGTTGTCAAGCATGTTTTAGCCAATGGCGGCACAGTTCGCGCTGCGGATATTGATGTGAGAAGAATCAAGGAAAGATTTGGCGATTCGGTGGAAGCGGTTCGCTTTGATTTCACCGACCCCACTACTTACGCAGCGACTTTTCAAGGCATAAAGAAAATGTTCTACATGCGTCCGCCACACCTGACCAACATTAAGCGTGATATGAATCCGTCTATGGATGCGGCGAAACAAGCGGGCGTCACACATGTTGTCTTTCTTTCATTAATTGGGATTGAAAATGCGAAATATGTCCCCCATTACAAAGTGGAAACCTACCTACATAAAATCAATCTACAAACCACCTATTTGCGATGTAGTTTTTTTATGCAGAATCTAAATACCACGCACCGCAAAGAAATTAAGGAAGGTAATGAGATTTTTGTGCCTGTGGGAAATGCCAAAACCAGTTTTATTGACGCACGTGATATTGGGGCGGTTGCGGCTCTGGCATTGACCGAGGAAGGACATGCGGGAAAAAATTATGATTTGACAGGTAGCGAGGCTCTCGATTATTGGGAAGCAACAGGAATAATGAGCGAAGTGCTTGGGCGCAAAATTATTTATCGCAATCCCAATCCCTTTTATTTTCTCATTGAGACCATTCATAGGGGAACACCCTTTATGTTCGCTCTTGTACAGATGGGGTTATATACATCTACAAGATTCGGAATGGCGAAAAATATAACCCGTGAAGTGGAAACTTTGACGGGGTGCAAACCAATTCTGTTCAAGCAGTATGTGATTGATTACAAAGATAACTGGCTTTGATCGTGGTGATATACAAGCCTCTCTATTATAGAGAGGCTTGTTCTTGTATTGCACTTGCTTTGCAGCGAACGGTTTGCGTTACCTGCAAGTGGGCGGCGTGGATAATACTTGAGGTGTAGAAAAAACTTGAAGCCAGAAAACTGCTCTTAAAACGCGCAGACTCCCACTTGTCGGGTGTTAGGCATGCTTAAACTGAAGCTCACTTGTCAAAGTGCAGTTACGATTATACCGATAATCGCTGTAGCTATCCCGATTCCTTGAATTTTGATAACTTTGTCTTTCAGGAAAATAATAGCAAGCAAGATAGTTACTATTGATAAGGCGGAGGCGACAGGTGTAATCAATATTGCGTCTCCGATGGTCAAGCCGTAATTAACGAGTGTCACCGCAACCGCCTCAATAACGCCCATTAATAAAATTATGTATTTTGTTTTCGTTGAAGTTTTCGTGAAACGAATCTTTTGTCTTGCAAGAAATGAGAAGATCAACAGGAATAAAACAATTCCAAGTTTTACAATCAGAGTCGTTAATAACCACCCGACTTTTTCAGAAATAATCTCGCTAACATTCCAAAAGACACCAAAGAAAAAAGCCCCAAAGACGGCTTCTTTAACACCCGCTGGAAGTTGGAAACTTTGATTTCTGATTTCACTCCAGTTTAAGGATGCCAAAGCAGCGCCAAAGATAATCATCACAACGCCCAAAGTTTGTATAGCAGAAAGCCGCTGCCCCATAAACATAAAAGCAAACAACATGGTAAACACAGCCCACAGATTCATGGTTGCGGCAATGATCGACACATTGCCTATCTCAAAGCCTTTGAAGAAAAACAAATAGCCGGCAGAATAAAAAATTGCTGCAATTGAGGACAAAACGATCACCAAGACGGAAACATTGACGCTTGACTTGACAACAATGGCAAGTAGAAAAATAGAAATCAAACCAGCCAATTGTGACCAAAACAATGACTTGAATGACCCAATCTGCTTGGCAAAAACGCCGCCAAGAAAGTCATAGATTCCCCATCCAAACATGCCGCCTATTCCCAACAATATACTTAAGATGGTTGTATTCATCATTGACTGCTTTGTATTTTAACTGTCTGCGCTTCCATAAATGCCTTGCGCTCCAACAAGACATTCAATCATTCCAAGATGCCGATTGTCATGCGTCAACCATGTTGAAATGATGGGACCGATATGTCCGTCATGCCAGTTTTCGCCATGAAAGCCCTCATAAATTTTGTAGAACTCCTTATCGCTGATTCTTTCAACGGTACGCTGGGAGGCGTTAAACGCGCGGCGCGCATAATCAAGGAGTAATTCCTTTTTTGGTATTCGAAGCGTCACAGCAGTTTTATCATCCATGCTCATGCCAGTTTGGGCGTAGCCTAAACTCTCGGTTTCCATATCCCAACGTGCTGCTAATTCTTCCTTTTCCCAGAGTTGACTCCCGCGTCCATTAATCATCTCTTGAAGGTAATCTGCCCAGCATGCCAGATGCCAGATATGGAAACCTATGGATGGAGTGGTTGCATTGGGTGTCCAGCCAATCTGTTCATCGGTCAGGTGAATAATGAGAGCAGGCAGGTTTTCGTGGGTGTTGCGATATTGCTCGGAAATCTCAGCCATGATGCTTTCGGACATTTTATGTCTCCATAAGGGATTACTTGCATTTTTTGCAAGTGAGTTGGTACGAAATTTAAAGCAGTCCTCAACACCTGCCCAAGATATTGGGTGGTTTTCCGAGGGCACAGTCTGTCCCGATGCTCTTACGGGGCGCACGCTTTGTTGGGCGGCGGTTCAATACGAACGCTTCACGCATGTCAGTCAGCTTGCATGCAATACTCTTACGCTCACGGACTCACTCTTGCCCTTTAGTTCCAGTTCACGTTTTTCTAACCCCCCGGTTTCTATCCGCGCCGCATTGCACGTGGCCTCGCTGATTAAAACTTCGCCCGGGCCGGCTTTGGATGCCAGGCGCGCGGTAATGTTCACGTTGTCACCGAGTGCAGTGAAATCGGCGGAGGCCCCACTCGCCCCGGCAATTGTACCCACATAGGCCGTGCCGGTGTGAACCCCAACTCCGACCGGGACCCACGGTCCACCCGGCTCCCCGTAACCCATGACACGTAACAGGGCCTGCCCGGCTTCCACCGCATGGCGGGCGTGCTCCTTGCCCACGTAGCCGGGGATAAACAAGGCCGTGACTTCATCCCCCACAAAATTGTCAACGAAAGCATCGGCGTGCACGAGAACGTTGATCGTGGCGTCATAGAAGCGGTTCATCAAGCGGCTGAACTCAGTGGCGCTCATGTTCTCGGCCAGCGTGGTTGAGCCGCGCACATCCACGAATAGCATGGTCAGCTCCACCTCCGCGCCGCCCTGATACTTGCCAGCGAAGACATCGCAGGCTGTGCAAAATCTGGGATTCTTGGCCGATTGGCGAACACCCAGAATGCGCATGAGCGCACCGCCCACGCCGCGGAATGGACCATGACAATACTTGCACCGCGGATTAGAGGGGAGCAGGCCATAAAGGTGATGCTGGTATTTGTCTATCGGTTCACCCTCGGTAAGGAGCTTGTGCCACATTTCATCCGCCGAGTTGACTTTTAGGTACCTCAGATATGGATCTTTGGAAGGAAGCGGGTTTGGCATGGGGACTCCTTAGGCGAAGAAAAGGCGAGATAAACGATCACGATTGTGCCACAAAAGACGGGCAGGAACTATGTGAGGAACGGAGCTAGAAGGTCACAGGCAAAAACCTGTGCCGGCTATCTGCTCGACGGTGTATTAGGATGAGCCGCCCAATGAGACTGTCGAAAAAACCTTGGTTCTAAAAATGTTCAAAAAAATCTCCCTCAACAGGCTAAAATAATGCCAAATATTGCTAAAATGTTGTGCAGAACACCAAAACCAGATACTTTTCAGCGTTTCTGTCCCACTTTTCAAAAATAATTTTTGGAAAGTGACTTATTCGACAGTTTCAACGGTTTGCGTTAGCGGCGTGTGGGGCGGGCGGCGGGACGCCGTCCGAGCGGAAATATGATAAGGTATAGAAAACTGCTGGGAATGGCGGCAGAATCCCACACGTCAGGTGCATTATTATCCTGGTGATCGTGCAGGACGCTGTGCTGGGCAGCAATTATCATGGTCGCGGTGTAGCTGTGCCAGAAAATACCATTGCATTGTCCTTAAGATCGTATTGAAAAATGGTATATAGGTAATCATTGTCAACCCATTTTTCGCCTTCAAATTCAAGTATCGAATTATCAATCCATGTTCGAGGTCTTAGCAACATTTCTTCTGAGGACAATAGAACTTGCTTTTGTTTTGTGGATGAATCCCAAACAAATATCGATGACGATTCTACAAAGTCCTCACCACAACTAGCTATAGAAAATGCTAGAAATCTACCATCTGGTGACCAACTCATTTCCATTACACCAGAAACATCAATCCTTGTGGCATCTCCACTTTCTAGATTTATTATGGTTACACCATTAAGATCTACCGCATAATATTCGTTAGTCGGTGAAAATCTGATCTCATCCCCAGGGAACCAATCGTCTTTCGAAGAGATAAGTGTTACTAAAGTTCCTGTCTTAAGATGAAGACGATAAAGTCCATAGACCCCATATCCAGGAAAACATTGATTGCCACCGCCATCAGCCCCTAATACCTTGGTGAAGTAGAGAAATTTACCATCTATACTCCAAGCTAAGGGCGAAAGACCACCCGTGCCTCCTTGAAGATTTGGCTCTAAGAAGTCTGCCAAATGAAAGATCCACTTTGCATCCTGCTGATTTTGTATGATTAGCGTTTGGTTTCTTTTATAGCCACAACTGATTGCAACCCATCCTCCATTAGGCGATATTCTGGAGAATCGACTGGAATCAGATTCGAATTCATCACACAAACTTTCGAGCACTTCTGATGTTGCTTTTGCATTCAGCGTGGCAACAGGAATAGTAGGTCGAACGCGTGTAGGGGATAGAGTTGGTCTTAATGTTTCGATTGACGTTTGAGATGGTGGCGACGTTTTGCTTATGCTCGGTTGAAAAGATGTAGTGTTCGAAACCAAATTTGCATTTTGAGTTGGTTTCGACATGCACCCTGCGAAGATGAGCAAAAGGAAGATAATAGGCAAAAAAGGTTTCATTGTTTTTATATGTGTATTGTTTGCTGCCCAACTAGGTGTTTACCTGCCATTTGACAATCTACTGGCTTATAGACGGTCAAAGATTAAAAAGCATAGCACAAATTCAAATGGCGATTCTGATGTACCAAAGTCTGCTCTTGATTATAAGCTGGAAGATTTAATTCCGCGTCAACTTCACCCGCATTACATACTGATTGACCGCGCCGAAGCGATATTTATATTCTTCGTCGCCGCGCATGAAATCGAATTCGGTACGTTTGTTTTCACAGGCCCATTGAAGAACATAGCCCAGTAAAACCCAGCCAGGGGAAAGGTCCATAAAATCACGGTTGACGCCAGCGTTGTACCCCCATAATTTATTATTGTAATCAAAATTAAGTGCGGCCGCTATGCGTTGACCGTCTGCTTCAAGGAAGGCCAGCCAGAGCCAGCCGTTTTCATGTGCGGTGCGAATGACTGCGCGCATTTGATTCCGCATGGGCTCATGCAGAAAACCTGCCTTGCCCTGATCGTGTTCCATGAGGCCAAGGAATGTATCTATCTCGGCTTCCACATCGGTCATATCAGAAATAGTCCAACGGACTCCACGTCCACTTTCTTCGGCGCGGCGCATTTTTCGGCGGATCTCATGGCGCTGTTTCTTTTCAACGCGCCCAAGATATTCCTCGAAATCACCATTCAAGGCAATTCGCGGAGTGGGGCGATACATTTCTTCGTGATGAACCCAGCCGCGTTGAGTCGATTCCGCTTTGAGGGCGGCGAGGGTGGGAGATGAATCAGGGAGGTTATACCAATCGAGACCGCGCCAATTATCGGCTAGGGAAGAAGCGAGGAAATCCAATAATCCAGTGATGAAGTGTGCATGGTCATCCATCCGCACGATCAAATCCAAATAATCAGATATTTCGATACTGCCGTTTAAAAGAAGCGCGGGTTGACCGTCATATTCAGAAATAAAAAGCGGTGCGATTCCGATCAGTTTTTCATCTTCGCGCGCGGTGACCAGTACCAATTCTGCCTGCTTCCATTCACCGCCGCCGCGATGTTCCCACCAGGTGCGCTGATATTCATAACGCAAAAAAGGAATGTCACTGACCGAATCTTTCAACAAGCCGTTCCACTCTTGTGCATTGATCTCTGAGAAATCTTTATGTAATGTATATTGAATCATAGCCGCGAATTTTACCAGTATAATGATACTCGCTTAAGGTGTATTCTTACATGACTCTTGATTTAACTCTCTCCCCTCTCTATCGAATCAACGGACAGGAAATTGCCAATTTACCTGGTTTGCTCGCGCTTACCCCGCCGCAAAATGCAGCACGCGGCCGTGAAAAAGACCGCCTGATCGTGTATTTGCTGCTTACGGGCAACTCTACATTTTCAACTTCTGAATATTTACAAGTTGCGCAGGATGCGGGAACTGCTTTTTATCAAACCACAGGCCCGCTCACCCGCGCGTTACGCACTGCCGCTGATTTTGTAAATAAAATTCTGCTGGAACGAAACATCACCACCAGTGGGCGCGGTCAATATGCAATTGGCTGGCTCACACTGGCATCCTTGCGTGAGCGCGACGCGCAATGTACATTTGCTTTAAGCGGCCCAATGCACGCGTATTGGTTTGGTCAAAATGAAACACGGCATATTCATGAACCAGTCGTTTCAGGCAAGGGATTGGGCACAAACCAAATAACAAATGTTCATTATGCACAAACTACTTTAAGTGCGGGAGATCGCATATTATTTTTCGGAAGAGCACCCAGCGCATGGGACAGCATGTTGAACGACCCCACCCCTTCTTCTTTGGATGCCATGCGCCGCCGTCTGTCAACTCTTACAAGCGCAGATCTAAATGCTGTTTTGATACAAGCAACGGATGGAAAAGGTAATTTAAATCTTTTAAGTGGAACGCCTGAATCTAAAGAAACGAAAAAAGAAGAAAGTACGACTCCTCCCGCTTCAAACCCAATCTCGAACCTGCCACGCCGCGAGGAAACATTACCCACGCCCGAGCCTGTCTCACCAATACAAGATGAAAAGCCATCTCCGGCGCATACACTTCAACCTTCTGCTTATGCGATTCCTCTTGAAGATAATAAACCTCTTCAACAAAACCCACCCCCTGCCAATCCATTAGCAAGCCTGCCGCGCAATACCGCACCACTAAGTTTTCCAGCTTCAATTCCAAGGTTGAATACATCCACACAGACGGTCACAACTCAACCTGCTGTCAGTGATACACCGATGCCTGAGGAAGAAGTTGAAGAAGAAATTCTTGATGTGGAAAAAACTGCCGAGCCGGCAATAACAGCAGAGCCATCCGCTCCACGCGAACCCTCTGTAAGGACTCGTCAAACTGCGAAAGCAATCGCTACGAGTATCCAATCCACCAGGCGAATTAGCGAAACGATCAGCGAAAAATTCAGGAACTTCCTGCCGCGTTTACTGCCAAACACTGAAACCGGGGAACTGCCCGCCGCGCCATCCGCTACAACCATGATGTTTATGGCGATATTAATTCCATTAATGGTGGTCACTATCGCCAGCGTGGTTTATCTGCGCTACGGACGCAGCCAGCAATATGATACTTATCTGAGGCAGGCTCAAGATATGAAAGCCCAGGCCTTGACTCTGACCAACCCCATTGAGCAGCGTATTGCCTGGGACAATGTCATTAACAGTGTCAACCTGGCAGAAGCCCACCGTGAAACTTCAGATACGATCTCCCTGCGTCAGGAAGCAAATACCAACCGTGATAAATTGCTCGGCATCACACGTTTGCAGTTCAACTCTGCATTCAGCAGCAACCTGGGCATTGAGATCAGCCGTATGGCCGCCAGCGAATTTGACCTATTTCTGCTTAATGCAGCGAATGGAGAAGTGCTCCGCGCTCAACCATCCACAAGCGGAAGCGGCTACCAACTGGACACAACATTTAATTGTAAGCCCGGTGTATACGGCAACTATACGGTGGGGCCGCTGGTTGATATCCTTGCATTGCCGAGTTTGAAATCCATCAACGCGACTCTACTCGGCATAGATGCAAGCGGCAATCTTTTATATTGTGCCCCGGGTCAGGTTGCGCAAGCCATTCCATTGCCAGTTCCAGATACAAACTGGGGACGTGTCACCGCCTTTATATTGGAAAATGGGAATCTATATGTATTGGATGCACCTGCCCGCGCAGTGTGGGTATACAACGGCAAAGATGGAACATTCATTGACCAGCCTTATTTTTTCTTTGGCGGGCAAACTCCTGAAAAGCAGGATGTGATCGATCTTGTCATCAGCGGCGATAATCTCTACATGCTCCACGCCGATGGGCATCTCTCCACTTGTTCCTACAGCCGCATCGAATCTGTGCCAACCCGTTGTGAAGACCCGTCAGTACTTGTAAACCCGATCCCCGCCTATCAGGATATGAATTTATTTACCGCGGCTCATTTCACCCAAATGCTATTTAACGCCCAACCAGATCAATCCATTCTCTTACTGAATGCAGATTCGCAAAGTGTGTTACGTTTTACACCACGCTCACTTGAGTTGCAAAATCAGTTCCTCCCGAAGACCGGTACGGCGAATCCAATCCCATCCGGGGCAGTTGGCGCAATCACAGTCGGCCCAAATCATGTGTTGTACCTTTCCATCAAAGGTCAGGTTTATTTTGCCACTGACATGCCATAATTCATAACTCGCCTTAATAACGCGCGCTCCGTAACGCGCGCTCCGTCACTCAATCACAATGAGGAGAGATCATGCCTAACATTCTTGATGCGTTCTTCAATATATTCAAGTCTACACAATCCAGCTATCCAAAAGACAGCATTAATGAGCCTGCGCAAATTACACAGAGCAAAGTACTGGTGATCGTATACGACCCTGTGATGGACAAAACTACAGGCATCACGCTCTCGCAAAAGAAAAAATGGTTCCGCCCAACAGACCTAGTAACTGGCTTCATGGCTGACCTAACCCAGGTCAGCGTAGGGATGGCCCGTTATCAAATCGTTCAACGCATTGATGTCAATGAATTCCCAGCTAAAACTGATGGATTTCAATACGATCCAAAAACTTACATGGATGTATTAAACCAGGTAAAAACACCTCACATGCCGCAGGAAGTTAATTACAACGCCATTCTCACCAAATACAATATCTTGCAGCGTGTGGCAAAAGGCGAAATTGATGAAGTGTGGGTTTTCGGTTTTCCACACGCAGGCTTTTATGAATCTGTGATGGCCGGGCCGGGAGCATTCTGGTGTAATGCTCCCCCATTGATCAATACATCTGCCAGTAAGCGGCGCTTTGTCGTGATGGGCTTCTCTTACGAAAGATATGTTGGTGAAATGCTCGAAGGCTACGGTCACCGCGCCGAATCGATCATGGAAAAGGTTTTTAGCAAGACCGCCGCAGAAGCAAATTTATGGAATCGCTTCACACGTTACGATAAGATTGCAGCGGGTAAAGCTGCCTGTGGAAGTATTCACTTTGCACCCAACAGCCAACAGGATTATGACTGGAACAATTCCGCGCGCGTAAATAGCGAATGTTACGACTGGCAGTTAAACTTTCCCAACTTCAAAGGGGATATACGTGTAGTAGGCCCAACAGAATGGGGCAGCGGAGATATTCGTGCTCACCACAAGTGGTGGTTCAATCACTTTCCCAGTGTCGCTGGCCGCAAAAATGGGATACACAATAACTGGTGGCAGTATATTGTAAACCCACAACAGGTGCTCATCTAGACATAAAATTTGGGCGCTATTTTGGTGTCCAATTTTTTTTATATATAACAAATCAAGGATAAAATTACCAACTGATGTAAACCTTAATTATTTTATTAATATGCAAAACCGCCCCGACTTATACGTTTCAGCGATTTATCTATTAGCCGCAGTCCCATTTGCGTGGCTGGGGTTACACGCATGGCGTAAACGCCCGGCAGTAGCTGTCACTCCTTTTGCATGGGCCATGCTTGGCATGTCCATTTGGTCATTTGCATACAGCCTCGAAATCCTTTTTCCATCTCTCCCTGCAAAATTATTTCTTACAAAAATCGAATACATTGGGATCGTATCCATCCCGGTATTCCTTTTATTTTTCTCGCTCGAATATACAGGCAACAGCCATCTGCTTGCGCTGCGCACCCGCATGTTGTTATGGAGCATTCCTCTTACAATTCTGTTTCTGGTATGGACCAATGAATCCCATCACTTGATATGGGATATGGCAAGAATTATCGAAGTAAGGGGACTCAAATTACTGGATGTCCGCTACGGTTTTTTCTTTTGGGTACAAATTATTTTTTCATACACAATGGTAATCATTGCCAGCATTCTGCTGATTATGGAAATGATCCAAAGGCCGGGTATCTACCGTATTCAAATCAGCTTTGTAGTTTTAGGAATTCTCATACCCTGGGTCGGCAGTTTGATCTTTGTGGGCAAGCTGAATCCAATTCCAAACCTTGATATTACCCCGCTGCTATTCCTACCTACAGGGATTGGGCTTTCCTGGGCGATCATTCGCTACCGCCTGCTTGAGATTGTTCCCCTTGAACACATCACTGTACTAAAAAATATGCAGGCCGGCGTTATCATTGTCAACTCGAGTGAGCGCATTCTATATGTAAACCCAGTGGCAGAAAAGCTATTCAAAAGATCAGAATCTGAAGTTATCGGCCAGCCGTTAAAACATATTTCAGAAAAATATGGGGAAACACTTGTATCTCATCTTACTTCCACAGAAAATCAAACTGAGATAAAAATTGGGACGGGCACGCAGACTAAAGTTTATGAGATGACCGTTTCTCAAGTCTCCGCTCTGAAAAGCCAAAACAACTCCGATATGATGATCTCTTTGCATGATATTACCCAGCGTAAGGAGACAGAAGCAGCGTTAAGCAGGCGGGAATCGATCATGTCTGCCATTGGGCTGGCCGCAGAACAATTTCTAAAAGATACCTCCTGGGAACAAAATGTTCCAAATGTGCTGGAAAAGATCGGTCAGGCCGCAAATGTAAGCCGTGTTTATGTTTTCATGAATTATTCGGATGAGCAAGGGATTATCTACTCCAGTCAATGCTATGAATGGGCGGCTCCAGGAATTACTCCGCAGATAAAAAATAATAACTTACAGCATGTTCCGCTTCGAACTGCAGGCCTAAAACGCTGGGAGGAAACTCTATCTACCGGCGAACCGATCCATGGCTTGTTAAGTGAGCTGCCTGAATCTGAACAGAAAGCATTGGATGGGCAGAATATTTTTTCCATCGCAATCTTGCCGATCTTTGTAGACAATCATTGGTGGGGCTTTATCGGGTTTGATGAATGTACTTATGAAAGATACTGGACAGGCACTGAATTGGAAGCGCTGCACATTGCCGCCAGTATTTTAGGTTCAGCCGAGACGCGTGCCCGCACAGAACAGAAATTGATCCGCAGGCAGGAAGCTTTAAATCTTCTGCATGACATTGTGCGCGAAGCTTTACAGGCAAAATCACTTAGGTTAATGGCGAAAGACCTTGCAGACCGCCTGGCTAAATTGATCTCAGCCAACGAATGCTTTATTACATTATGGGATGAGGCAAATCTACAAGTGGTGCCTTTGGCCTCAAATAGCACAAGCCGCGATACTTATCTTTCCCTGCAACCTGTTTCCAGAGACTACACGTTTACTGAGTTAGCACTCCAGTTGGGGCACAGCTTATCTGTGGATGATGCGTATAACTCGCAATACCTGGAGCATGAAATTGCAAAACAATGCCCCGCAAGATCACTGATCGTTTTACCGCTCATCGCTGAAAAAGAAAAGATCGGTGCGATTATTCTTTCCTATAGGAATCTTCATCAATTGCAACCTGATGAAATCACGATCTGCGAACAGGCTTCCGCATTGATCGCGCTTGCATTTGATAAATTTAAAATCATGGAGCAGGCCCAGCGCCGCGCAGACACATCGGAAACATTACGCAAAGCCGGGGCGGCCTTAAGTGAAACACTTGAAACCGGGCAGGCGATTACAAGAATTCTTGAGCAACTTAAAGAAGTGATCTCCTACGACAGCGCGTCAATACAAATATTAGTCGGGAATGAATTGGAGATCATTGGCGGGAGCGGTTGGGACCAGGGAAATAGTCTTGTTGGAATGCGCATTCCCATCAACAGTGACAACCCCAGTTCAACTGTGATCAAAAGTGAAAAGGCATATTTGATTTCTGATGCATATAAGGAATTTGAGATCTTTCGCAACCCGCCGTATAACAAAATAAAAACCTGGCTAGGTGTTCCCCTTATTTATCAAAACAAAAGTATTGGCATCATTACCATCGAAAGTTTCGAACTCACCCGCTTCACCAACGATGAAGTTCTCCTTGCAACAACCTTCGCAAATCAGGCATCCATTACACTGGAAAATGCGCGCATCTTCAAAGAGACTCAAGACCAGGCCATCACTGATCCGCTAACCGGTGTGTACAATCGCCGCGGCTTGTTTCAAATTGGCGACTTCGAATTCCAGCGCGCACGCCGCATCAACCGTCCATTCTCGGCCATGATCTTTGATATCGATTACTTCAAAAAAGTCAACGATCAATTCGGCCACGCAACAGGCGACCAAACTTTACGAAACCTGGCAGAACGCTGCCGCATCGGTTCGCGCGCTGTTGATGTGATTGCCAGATATGGCGGCGAAGAATTCGTTGTGCTCCTGCCTGAAACAAATCTTGAATCAGCAAGAATGGTTGCCGAACGTTTACGTCAGATGATCATGAAGGAACCATTTGCAACAGACAGCGGGCTATTGCCGGTTACCATCAGCATTGGTGTTGCAGAAACCCATGAATCAGACACATTAAAAACTGTGATCGAACGGGCCGATGCAGCTCTTTACGAAGCCAAACGTGCCGGGCGTAACTGCGTTGTGGTCAACAAATCGACTCAGTCAGCAGCCGACCAAACCTGATACAAACCCAAATTTCCACCGTCTCCATCGGATAAAAAAGAATCGATCACACGCATTTCAACCTGCTCGGCCAGCCCAAGCAGTTCCTGCGCTGAGAAATGGTGCGCGTACCGCAAACCTTCTCCCCCGCTGCGCCAATCCAATAAGTAATCCCCTTCATCCAAATCGTTTTCATTAATTCCAACTCTGTCCCACGATTGAATCCGTGACTTGAGCTTTTCGCTGTTCAAGAACTGCCAGTTGGATAAAATAAATTTTCCATCGTCTTTCAACAATTTACGAACCGTCTTCAAAATATCCAAACGCATTTCGTTGGAGGGAATATGATGAAGTGTGGCAAAAGCAGTAATCAGTGACCAGTTATCAGTTATCAGCAACTGTTCACTGGTTACTGACAACTGCGAAAGATCAACTTCACGAAACTCCACTCCCGGCGCAGACTGTGCATCTCGGAGCAGAGGCAGGCTAAAGTCCAGGCCGAGAAGCGCTGCTTTGTGGCCGCGTTTACTCAATTCGCACAGAAAATGCCCGTTGCCGCATCCCAAATCCAAAACGGAGACATCCGCGGGAATGGTTTCAAGAATTTTTTTTACGCCGGGTTGTAGCCGCTGACGTGTGGCTGAAAATTGATCTCCAAATTGGTTATAAAATTTGCGGTTGATTGCAAGCAGGTTTTCGGCTGTGGTTGAATTCATGACGGCATTATACCCTTCGGGCACTTTACCCATTCGGGTGCTCTATAACGGTATAATTCCAACATGTTATCGGTACATAAGATCAAAAAATTTTCAAAGGAATTTGAAACCAAAACTCCGCAAGAGATCATTGAATGGGCGGTGGATCGGTTTTCGCCGTATATGGCAATGAGCTCATCGTTCCAAACGCAATCGATGCCGCTTTTGCATATGATCGCGCAAACCACAGCAGACATCCCTGTTTTTTTTATTGATACGGGGTATCATTTTTGGGAAACGCTGATGTTTCGCGAGAAGATCGCGGATGAATGGAGTTTGAAAATCGTTGACCTGTATCGTGATCACCGCTGGGATACTTATGCGCGCCAGAACACACGCACGCTTCCAGTAGAAGACCCAAACTTATGCTGTTATTTGCATAAAGTGCAGCCGATGCAAAGTGCGTTGAAAGGGTATAAGGCGTGGATCAGCGGAATTCGCCGCGATCAAACCACAGTGCGCGCACAGGCGCAATTTTTAGAATTGCAGGAAGACGGTTTGCTGAAAATCAATCCGCTTTTAAACTGGACGAAGGCGGATGTAAATCGATACATAGAAGAAAATCATTTGCCGCAGCATCCGCTTTTTGAAAAGGGATATCGAAGCGTAGGCTGTGCACCGTGCACCATCGCGATTGGCGTAAATGACGATGAGCGCGCAGGCCGCTGGGCTGGGCGCGGAAAAGTGGAATGTGGTTTGCATACCAGTATGTTCAGCAAAAAAGATATTGCAGAATCACAAAACGAATTTCATACAGACCCGACAAAGGTAAAAAAGCAGACTGAAGTCTGCACTCCTTGATAGAGAAATAATTATGGAAACTTCTGAACGAAGACAACGCTGGAAAAAAAATAACACGCTCACGCCAGAGAAACTTACGCTGGCGCATCACGTGTTGGAAGAAATACGCGAAGGGACAGAGGTGATGCGCGCATTGCGGACTCATCCACTGGACGGCGGCGAAGGCTATCTGACAAAAGCGGCGCTGGTCGCTGCTTATAACCAAATGGTAGCGGCTGGCGCGATTGAGCCTGATCGGATTCTGCTGGAACGCATCCGCATGAAACCCATGCGGACTCTTTCCGGCGTGACGACGGTTACTGTTTTAACGAAGGCTTATCCATGCCCGGGCAAGTGCATCTTCTGCCCTACGGATGTGCGGATGCCAAAGAGTTATCTGCCTGATGAGCCCGGTGCGATGCGTGCGCTGCAACATGAGTTCGACCCTTATGAACAAGTCTATGCGCGGATTCTCGCGCTGGAAAATTTGGGCCATCCGACCAACAAGATCGAATTGCTGATTCTCGGCGGCACATGGTCATCTTACAAACGCGATTATCAGGAATGGTTTGTCAAGCGCTGTTTTGATGCGATGAATGAAACTGAAAAAGGCGGGCTTCGAAATCACAAAGATAAACTCGAAACCGCTGGAGTGGATATTGCTCAAGCGCAAGCTACAAATGAAACTGCCATCCATCGCAATGTTGGATTAGTTATTGAGACCCGTCCCGATGAAATCAATCCAGACGAATTGCGCTGGCTGCGTCATCTGGGCGTGACCAAAGTGCAAATGGGTGCGCAAAGTTTCGACGATCATATTTTGGAGATCAACAAACGCGGACATGATGTGGAATGCACACGCCAAGCCACAGCATTATTACGCGCCGCTGGTTTCAAGATCGTTTTGCATTGGATGCCAAATCTTTTAGGCGCAACTCCCGCATCAGATCGCGTAGACTTCGCGAAATTCTGGCAGGATTTCTGTCCCGATGAAATAAAAATTTATCCAAATCAATTGCTTGTGAATGCCGAGTTATATGAATATTGGCAGCGCGGAGAATTTCATCCATATACTACAGAAGATTTAGTGGATTTGATCGCCAATATCAAACCGACCATTCCACGTTATTGCAGAGTCAATCGCGTTATCCGCGATATTCCTGGCAACAATGTTGTGGAAGGAAATACACGTACAAGTCTGCGGCAGGATATTCAGGCCATCATGAAAGAACGCGGCACGATCTGTCAGTGCATCCGCTGTCGTGAAGTGAAAGGCAGCGTTGTTGATTCAGAGACGTTACGTCTTGATGATCTGACCTATCAAGCAGGCACAGCCGAAGAACATTTTATTTCCTTCATCACACCTGAAGATTGGCTGGCGGGTTTTATCCGCTTGTCTTTGCCGTCCAAAGATGCAACTCTAACGGGCATGTCTGATCTCGATCATGCAGCATTGATTCGTGAAGTGCATGTCTACGGACAATCGCTCGCAGTTGGCGCGGAACAAACTGGAGCGGCACAACACTTGGGGCTGGGAACACGTCTGCTCGAAGAAGCGGAAAATATAGCGCGCAAAAATGGTTTTGAAAAATTAGCAGTCATCGCCGCTATTGGAACACGTCACTACTATTTAGATCGCGGCTTTGAACGCGGCGAATATTATTTGGTGAAGAAGATTGAATATGTACCGCATCGCATTGTGGGTCATCAATAAAAAAAGACAGTTTTGAAACTCTACTAATTATCTAAAAAGCCTCCGCCGTAAAGACATCTTATCGGCGGAGGCTTTTTTATAAAAAGTTACTTTAAATAGGTGTCTAGAAATCCTACGACCAATTTCAGATTCTCATCAGTTTCAAATTGCGAACCGCCATGCCCTGCACCTTCCAATGAAACATACGTCACCTTATCTGCACCAATCACCGCGCTGAGTGCGTCCGCCAGGTTTTTATTTTGAACGGGCGGAATGTTGCAATCGGCAGTACCATTTTCAATGAAAAAGGGCGCATCATCAGCAGTGATGTAATTCATCGGGTTGGTCAGGGCGACCTTCTCGGGGACGGTCTGAATTGCCGCGCCAATCAGTTTTGATTCAGGTGAACTGGCTTCGTTTGTGCTAGCTGAACAGCCCGCTTCGGTCAATTGTTCCTGCATTTTCAGAAAATCGATCGGACCGAACCAATCCACCACCGCCTGCACACAACTTGATTGATCGGCATTGCCGAGTTCTGCGCCTTCGAGTTCAGCCACGCCGCAGGTCGTACCTAATAATGAAACCAGGTTGCCTCCTGCTGAAGCGCCCCACGCTCCGAATCTATCTGGATTTAGATTATAGGTTTCAGCACTCGCCCGCAAAAAGCGGACTGCCGCCTTCGCGTCATATATCTGCGCTGGATAAATCGCTTCGCCGCTCAGCCGATAGTTGATACTCGCCACAGCATATCCCGCCGCTAGAAGTTGATCCACACCCGTCAAGCCCCCGCCGTCAGCTTTATCGCCGAACATGAATCCGCCGCCATGCACCATGATGACCACGGGGAATGGTCCGCTTCCAGAAGTAGGAATGTATAGATCAAGCTTTTGCGCAGACGAAACATCTGCGTATGCCAAATCTTTATGCGTTGGGTCAACTGACGCAAATGTGCTGGAGCCGCCCGGCATGACGGATAATCCGCTGCAACCCGTCAGGCTGAGCATCAATACGAAAACAATACAAACAGTTTTTATGAAATTCCGAATCATTCTTTTTATCCTTTTTATGTTTTGATTATTTTAAATGTTGGTCGAGAAAATCCAACACCTTCTTCACATTCTTTGCAGAATCAAATTTCGGGTCGCCGTGCCCTGCGCCTTGGATGAGTTCCAGCGTAACCCTTTCATCACCAGCGATCTCTCTTACCTTGGCGGCAAAATTAACCGACTGCTGGTGCGGCACAATATCATCTACTTTGCCATGTTGAATGAAGAATGGCGGAACATCAGGATGAATATAGGTTTCAGGGTTGGCGGAGCGAACCAGGTCTGGGATGAGGGTAATTTTATTTCCGAGAAGCAGGGACTCGGGCGAGTCTGAGCCGTTGTGATCTTCATCCTCACCATGTGCCAAGCCCGATTCCGCTAGCTGTTCATCCATCTTCAAAAAGTCTGTCGGCGGGAACCAAGCCACTACTGCTTGCACATGGCTGGGCTGATCGGCGTTCCCAAGACTCAAATCATCCAGTTCAGGGACATTTGTAGAAACACCTGCCATTAAAGATAAATATCCGCCCGCAGAGCCGCCCCAAGTCGCAATTTTATCGGGATTGAAAAGGTGTAGTTTTGCATTCGCCCGAATCCAGCGGATCGCGGCTTTAACATCGTGAACCAGCGCGGGAAATTTCGCTTCGCCGCTCATCCGATAGTTGATCGCAACTACCGCGTAATCATGTTTCAACCCTTCGAGCGCGGCTGTCACCTGAATATCGCGCTTATCGCCGCCCATGTATGCGCCGCCATGAATGGACACAATTACGGGAAATGGACCGTCCCCTTTTTCAGGCCAATAAATATCCAGCTTTTGAGCAGGAGAAAGATTGGCGTACGAGATATCAAACATTTTGCGTTTGATATGGTCAGTCTTTGCATAATTTTCTTCACTCATAATATTTTCCTCTTTTTATTTGGACATCATCTTTGTAACAATGTCCACAACCATGCTCCCGACAAACATGCCAATCAACCCAACCAGACCAGCCAGATCATGTGGGACTGGGACGGTCACTTTCAAAGACCTGAAAATTGCGGCGATCACAACTCCCGCAAAAAATGCAATTATTAGAGTTGTCATTTTTTGATTTTTCCTCTCAAGTTTCATAATTGATTCCATTCTTTGATGAATATGCTATCTGAATTTACAACAGTAGATCAAAGATATCATTGGGTACGCCTTGAATCAATTCAATCTTTGATACAATCTATTCCAGAATGGAATAAAAGGTTATTTATGGAAATCAAACAAGTTCAATATTTCTTGTCTGTAACAGAAAGCGGCTCCTTTAGCAGCGCTGCTGAAGATTTATATATTTCACAATCTTCCCTTTCCAAGCAGATCATTGCGCTTGAGAAAGAATTAGATATTCAGTTATTTGACCGCAGTAAACGAAAAATATCACTCACAGCTGCAGGCAAGGTTTTTCATAAACATGCCATGAATCTTAATAAGGGGTATAAAACTGCACTCCTTGACCTTGAAGAATATAAGACAACGGCATCCTCCCTGGCCATTGTTGCCATTCCAGTAATAGCGCAATATGGAATCACATCTTATATTGCCCAATTTAGAAGCGCGTACCCGAATATCAATTTCACTTTGGAAGAAAGAGAAGCTTCAACTATTTTTTCCGCCTTAAAGAGTCGTCAATACGATCTGGCATTTGTCCGTGATTATGATATGGATGCAAATCAATATACTGGCCTCGAAATCTTCAAAGATCAACTGCTGGTTGCGGTATCAAATCAGCATCGTTTTGCCACGAAAAAATCTATTTCGCTGGCAGAACTTGCAGATGAAAACTTTATTATGTACGATGAAGGTACTATCGTGTACGAACTATCGGTGGAAGCATGTAAAAGCGCCGGGTTTGAGCCCAGGGTGTTTTATTCCACGCTGCGCGGCGAAAGTATTATCGGTCTGGTGGCATCCAATACTGGCATTGCATTAATGATGGAGAAAGTTCTTGATTATTATAAGAGGTCTGATATTGTTTCCATTCCTCTAAGTGATAGCATACAAAGCAAAATCGTGATCGCATATTTGAAGAACAAAAAACTCTCGAAGTCTGCAGAAACTTTTGTTGAATTTGTGAAAAAAATATTGGTAAACAATTAATTTCATCTGATATGTAGCGAGCGAATTGAAACCAGGAGGGTTCGGTAGTGACTTTTTTCATCCTTTGATTTATTTTCAATTCCCATCCCTGCTTAGATAGCGAAGCCTGCGATTTGTCGTGAAAAGAAAATGGTAAACTCATGGCGTTAGATTCATAAACACTTTTAACATGCAGTCTGTTTTATTTCTTATCTAGTTTTTAGGAGCATATTTGAAAACAAAACATTGGATCGTATTCATCACCCTTGGCCTGATCTGGAGTTCATCCTTTCTCTGGATCAAGATCGCCCTGCGGGAAATGGGACCTCTCACACTGGTTGCCTACAGAGCGTTCTTCGGGCTGTTGTTCGGCATCGTCGTGATCGCCTTTCAACGCGTAACATTGCCGCGCACATTAAAAGAGTGGATGCCCTTGTTGATCGTAGGACTGACCAATATTGCCATCCCTTTCTTTTTAATCTCGTGGGGTGAAACGGTGATCGATTCAGGAGTGGCTTCCATTCTGGATGCAACCGTGCCTTTATTCACCATTGTCGCCGCGCATTTTATGCTGCAGGATGACAAGATGACGATTCCAAAAGTGCTTGGCTTGCTAATGGGCTTCGCGGGCGTGGTGGTGTTGATGAGCAAGGATGTTGGCGCATCGCAAAGTTCCCTGCTGGGGCAATTGGCCGTCATCCTCGCCTCTGTATTTTATGCGGGCAGTTCCATTTATATTCGTAAAGCCACCGAGAATACGCCCGGCATCCTCCGAAGTATGGGGCCGCTATTTTCTGCCACGGCGGTGATGTGGCTGGCTTCATTTCTATTTGAATCGCCCATAAAAATTCCAACACTTCCCATCACCTGGGTTGCATTGCTCTTCATGGGCATTCTTGGCTCAGGTCTTGCATTCCTTATGGCTTTTTATTTGATCCACGAGATTGGCCCCACCCGCCTGACCATGGTCACCTATCTTTTTCCACTGGGCGGCATCACGCTCGGCGTGATTTTCCTAAATGAACAACCCACCTGGCAAATATTAACGGGCGCAAGTCTGATCATCGCCAGCCTTGCTGTCGCAAATTGGAGTCCTAAAAAATTATGACCGAACATCATTCAGGTTTTATCGCCATCATCGGACGCCCCAACGTGGGCAAGTCCACTTTGCTCAACGCGTTGCTTGGGCAAAAGGTTGCGGCCGTTTCACCGCGTCCGCAGACCACACGCAAACGTCAGCTTGGAATTCTCACGCTGGAAAATGCCCAGCTTGTTTTTGTCGATACACCCGGCATTCATCAAGCCCGCCATAAACTTGGCGAGTTCCTAAATTATGAAGCTGAAGAAGCCGCAGATGGTGTGGATATAATTATGTGGCTGGTGGATTCGTCTGATGAACCGACAGAAGACGACATCCGCATCGCTGAACTGCTTAACAAGCTTCCGCTCACCGGCCCTGACGTGCGGCGCAAGGGTCGGGCTCAACGTTTGCTGGTGCTAAATAAAATAGACACTCTCAGCGCTGACGAGGAATCTGCCCGGGTGGAGACATTCTCCAAGTTGTTGAATCATGCCGAGACGATGAAAGTATCCGCTACGAAAAAGATCGGGCTGGACGAACTGCGCGAGAAACTGATCAACATGCTTCCGGAGAGAGAAGCCGATTATCCAGAAGAACAAGTGACAGATTCGTACGAGCGCGACATCGCCGCAGACCTCATCCGCGAATCGTGTTTGAAAATTTTACGCGATGAAGTGCCGCATAGTTTGGCCGTCCGCATTGACGAATTCAAGGAGCGCGAGAACGGCATGGCCTACATCGCCGCGACCATTTTTGTGGAACGTGAATCACAAAAAGGAATTGTCATTGGCGAAGGCGGCAAGATGTTGAAATCCATCGGCAGCGCCGCGCGCAAAGAGATCGAAGACATGGGCGGACGAAAAGTTTTTCTCGAAGTGCGGGTGAAAGTCTCAAAAGACTGGCGTGATAATCAAAACATGCTGAATCAGTTTGGGTATATCAAGAGAAAATAATGTCGTTGCGAGGAGGGCACTTGCTCTTTCCGACGAAGCAATCCCCTGTTGTTAGGAGATTGCTTCGGGCGGAAGACCACCGCCCTCGCAACGACATGCTATCTTTCTTTCAGCGGCCTGAACCCCTCCCCCAACACCTCATGCGCGACCCCGATCACCATAAAGGCTTCGGGGTCGATTTCATGTACGATCGTTTTCAACGTTGCAACTTCTGCGCGCGAGATCACACAATATAAAACAGGGCGTGAATTTCCTGTATACGCGCCGCGCCCTTCCAGATAAGTGACACCACGCTCAAGATCTTCAATAATACGCGAAGTAACATTTTCTGGTTTGTTCGTCACGATCATCGCCGTGCGGACAGTCCCGCCGCCCTCCAGCACGGTTTCTGCCACCAGCCCGCTGACGTATAACGTGATCATCGCGTACAGCGCCTCTTTCCAGCCGAAGATAAATCCAGCCGATAAGATGACCAGCGTATCCACCATTAAATAACTTTGAGTCATCGAAACGCCGCGCCACTTATTAAGGATGCGCGCCAGAATATCCGAGCCGCCGCTTGTGCCGCGCGCGCGATAGACCAATCCATACCCAATGCCGCTGATGATCGCGCCATATAAGGAGTTGAGGAAAATATCACCTTTCAAGTCATTGATCAAAATATTTGTGTAATACGTAAAGAGGGGAATCTTCAAAAGTAAATCAGTTAGTAACGAATAGGTAACAATCGCAACCGCAGTCCGCAAAGCAAAACGCCTTCCGCCAAGAAAACGCCAGCCAAGTATGAAAAGCGGACCATTGCCGATTAACACCATCAAACCGATCGGCCAGTTGGTGAAATGATTAATGAGCTGGGCAATTCCACTCACCCCGCCCGAAGCCAGATTCGCCGGGACAAAGAATATCCGCAAGCTAACCGCCTGAATTAATGCACCAAATGCAATAAGAAAGTAATCGCGGCTATTCATCCAATATTTTTTCATAAAGTATCCTTTTCAAAAAATTCAAAAATCTAATTACAAAATGATTATATCCGAACGATTTCAACTCTCCATTCTCCATTCTGCACTCTGCATTCTTCATTCTGCACTCTCCCCTTCCTTTGGTACAATCACGCTCTATGAAAATAAAAAACTGGCAATTCTGGCTCGGCGTTTTAATCAGCGTTGTATTCATCTGGCTTTCCCTGCGCGGACTCAAGCTCAATGAGTTTTGGGGCACGGTTCAAAGAGCAAATTATTTCTGGCTGATTCCAGGGATTGGTGTGTATTTTATTGGCGTGTGGGTACGGGCCTGGCGTTGGCATTATCTGCTAAAACCCATCAAGGAAATCCCAACCAGAACCATGTTCCCGATCACAACCATTGGGTATATGGGCAATAATATTTATCCCGCGCGCGCCGGTGAAGTATTACGCGCCGTGATCCTCAAACGCAAGGAAGGCGTACCTGTCTCCGCTTCGCTGGCAACCATCATCGTTGAGCGTATCTTTGACGGCGTGGTAATGCTGGCTTTTATCTTCGTCAATTTATCGGAGCTGGCAAAACTTACTGGCGCATCTGGTTTTGTGGGCAACATTCAACAGGTGGCGATTATCGGTACTGGCGTTTTTCTTGGCGCGCTGGGTGTCTTTCTTTTAGCGGCTATGTTCCCACAGGTTACCGCCAGGATCGGCACGTGGATCATCGAACGCTTAGCGCCAAAACGTTTGCATGAGAAAATCTCTGGCATTATGAATAAATTTCTGGATGGACTCGCTTCGCTCCGATCTCCCTTTAACGTTTTGATGGTCTTCTTTACTTCGGTCATCATCTGGCTGTTAGAGACGGGCAAATACTGGTTCGTGATGCATGCATTCAATTTCAACGTGTCATTCTTCGCCTTGATGTTGATGAATGGCATTGTCAATCTCGCCACAACCATTCCATCCGCACCGGGCTACATTGGCACATTTGATGCGCCAGGTATTGCAGTCCTCACGGCATATAGTGTCGATCAAGCCACAGCTGCGGGATACACACTCACGTTACATGTTGCACTTTGGCTTCCCATCACTTTACTTGGTGCATATTTTATGGCGCGAGAGGGATTAAAGTGGAATGATTCCCTGAGGGAAGAAACGGTCCAGAATAAATAGTTTGCCCAAACAGGCTTGGGTTATACTTAAAACCTCGTATATGAGTTAAGGCAAAGGATAAATGACTCAGATCGATATACCCAAAAAAGAAAAATTACGAATCCTCATCGCCGATGATGTTCAGGAAACGCGTCGGAACACCCGTTTGATGATCGCCACGATGGACAATGTGGAAGTAACTGCCATCGCATCCAATGGTTTGCAGGCAGTCGAGATGACAAAGGAATATCATCCAGATATTGTTATTTTGGACGTAAACATGCCTGTCATGGATGGGTTGACGGCATATAAGCACATCATTCAGGAATATCCAGGCACAGGCTGTATCATCATATCCGCAGAAAATAGCCCCGTAACATTGAGCGCAACAAGCTCCCTCGGGATTCAGGAATATCTGGTTAAGCCCTTTACCACCGAAGAATTAGAAGCAGCCATCAAGCGCGTAATTGAGCGCTTGCGGGAAACCCGCTTACAAATTGCACAGACTAATCTGGCGAATCTCAACAATGTGGTTTATCTCAAACAATTGGCAAATGAATACCTGAAGGAAGGGCGCACCGACGATGATGCCATCCAAATCTTTGAGCGCCTCGCCAATGACCCGCAATGTGACATTCGCTGGCTTGAGACTCTTGCGATGATGTATGCCATTCGGCGGGAGTGGAGCAAGCTCCAACCGCTTGCAGCAAGGTTGGAACAAAAGAAAAAATAGCAAAAAGTGATAATACTTTAACTCACTGCGCAAGTGTCATTCTGAGCGACAGCGAAGAATCTCGGATTTCAACGGTAGAGACCCTCACTGCACTGGCGTGCAGCGCAAGTGTCGCTCCGCTCAGGGAATCACGCTTGGGTGTATAAATTTAAGAATTGGAGTGTTAATGAAAATTGCAATTATCGGAGCGGGCTATGGCGGCATGGTTGCCGCATATGATTTGAAGAAGGCGGGTCATGATGTGACTATTTTTGAATCTGCTGAATATGTAGGTGGACTGGCTTCTGGTTTCAAAGAGCCGCATTGGAACTGGTCAGTGGAGAAGTTCTATCACCATTGGTTTCAAAGTGATTCAGAAATGTTGGGCTTGATCCGCGAATTGGGATTGGAAGACAAGGTGCGATTCCCACGCCCGCTGACGGTGATGCTCTATAAGAATAAATGGTATCCCTTCGACTCGATCATCAACGCGCTTCGTTTTCCTGGACTGGGATTTGGTCTGAACAAAATTAGATTCGGCTTCGTTGGGCTGTTTTTGCGTATCACGAATAATTGGCGCGCGCTGGAAAAAGTCACTGCCGATGAGTGGATGATGAAATATGCGGGTAAACAAGTCTACGAGCAGATGTGGAAGCCGCTATTGATCGGAAAATTTGGCTCCTTCTATAAAGATGTCAACATGGCGTGGTTATGGGCGCGTATGCATGCCCGCACGACTCGACTCGGCACATTCGAAGGCGGCTTTCAGAATTTTGCAAATCTTTTCGCAGAGAAACTGCGTGAGATGGGTGTGGAAATAAAACTCAACGCACCGATCAAATCCATTAAGCGGGAGCAGGCTTCGGGCAGCGCCCTGAGCGAGTCGAAGGGGAGTCTGAGCGTGGACGGTGAATCCTTCGATAAGGTGTTGGTTACTTCGTCTCCCAATCTGATGGCAAAGTTATGTCCCGATCTGCCCGAAAATTATTTAAAAGGTCTGCTTGATTTGAAATCCATGGGTGCGGTGGTGATGACGCTGGCGCTCAAATATTCACTTTCAAAAGATGGCTATTACTGGTTCAACGTGCCGAAGGATGAAGGCTATCCATTTTTGGCGCTGGTGGAACACACGAACTTTGTGCCGAAAGAAAATTTTGGCGGCGATTATATTATTTACGCGGGTGACTATTTGGAATTGGGCCATGAATATTTCACAATGAGCGACGATGAATTGCTGGAAAGATTTATTCCCGCGTTTCAAAAGTTCAACCCTGAGTTCTCACGTGAATGGGTCAGGAAAATTTGGGTATCCAAAACAAATTATGCCCAGCCCATACCTTTGGTGAATCATTCAAAGAATATCCCCGAGATAAAAACGCCGATTGAAGGATTGTATTTTGCATCGATGAGTCAAGTGTATCCATGGGATCGCGGAACAAATTTCGCAGTGGGAATTGGAAGAAAAGCCGCGCGGATGATGAAATAAAATAGAGCACAGGCGCAGGAAAATTTTCCTGCGCCTGTTTTTAAGGCCGATACTTTGAATGAAACTTTTGTAAAACCAAGATATGACGAGAATGGGTTTGCTGGAATTCCAAATCGTATTAAAGATGCATTCGCATCCAAAAAATACGATGCGGTGGTCGTATTCTTTATCGATGCTTTTGGCTGGCGTTTTTATGATCGTTTTCAAGATGCAGCTTTTCTCAAGCGCATGACTAAATATGGAAAGATCGAAAAACTGACTTCGCAATTCCCATCCACCACAGCCGCGCATGTGACCACGATTCATACAGGTCTGCCAGTCGGCGTGAGCGGGGTGCATGAATGGATCTACTACGAGCCAAAAGTAGACCGCATCATCGCGCCGCTATTATTTTCTTTTTCAGGTTCAAAGGAACTTGACGCTTTAAAATCTAAACGCATAAATGCGGCAGATATCTATCCAAAAGGAGTGTTTTATTCTGAACTAAAAAAGATGGGCGTGGAATCTTTTAACTTTGGATTGCGTGATTTCACACCCTCCACCTATTCGAATTTTGTCATGGAAGGTTCGAAAATTCTTCCTTTCAAGACTCTTTCGGAAGCTTTTGTAAATATAGGCACATTGCTGGAAAAGCAAAAGGCGCCCACCTATATCCACCTCTATTTCGATAAAATTGACTCACTGGCCCATGAGTATGGTCCCACCGCTCCGCAGACCGAAGTGGAAATCGAAACTTTCCTGCTCATGATGGAACATTATTTTGAACGCACTTTCAAAGGGAAAAAGAAGGTACTGTTCCTGATGACCGCCGATCATGGCATGTGTGAAATTGATCCGAAGACCACCACCTATTTAAACATCAATCCAAACTTTGAAAACTTTCAGCGTTTTATAAAGAAGAATCGCAAAGATCATCTGCTTGTGCCGGCAGGCTCGCCGCGTGATATGTTTCTCTATATCAAAAACGAGATGCTCGAAGAAGCCCAGGACTTCCTTGCCAAACGACTTGAAGGCAAAGCAGATGTTGTCAAAACCGAGACCTTGATCGCGGAAGGGTATTTTGGCCCTGATGTTTCCACTAGATTTAGAGAGCGGGTTGGGAATCTTGTAGTACTTTCCTATCGTTACGAATCGGTCTGGTGGTACGAAAAGAATAAGCATGAGCAAAGGTTTTATGGTCATCACGGCGGGCTAACCCCGCAGGAAATGGAAACCATTCTTTACGCGTACGAGATCGGGTAATATAAAAAACAGAGAAGGCGTCCTACTATTTATGATCACATCTGACATTCTCAACCCCCTGCTTCTTTCTGCCTTTACCAAAGAGATCACTTGGTTTGAGGCATCCACCCGCTTCCCGCTGGATGAATTTATTGAGACCTTCCAACGCGTCCGCGCACAGTCTCAGGCAAGCCTGGAAGGTCTTACCGATGAGCAAGTTGCATTTTCTTCCACGGTCCATCCGTTTTGGTCGATCAGTGAATCAATAACCCACCTTGTTTTTACACAAGGCTTCTATCATAATAAATTGCTCGATATTTCCACCAGTCAACTGGCTCACGCTGTAGAGTCTCCGCGCGGATTTGGAGAGGGTGCGAAGGTAAACATCCCAGCAGATGATTTGTGGGCAAGCATAAGCACAGCCACCAAAAGAATTCAGGTGGCAATCGAAGGTACTCGTACAAATCACAACCCTGAAAAAGTTGAAAATCATTCTGCGTTTGGAAAATGCACCTATAACACATGGATGTTGCTGCTTCTGGCGCATGAGGTAGATCACCTGCGGCAAATTGCCGCAATGCGCGGATTGGCACGCACCAGCAAATAGCAACAAAAAACGAAGGATCATCACCTTCGTTTTTTGTTGCTACAGAATCGTCAACATCTGGAATTTCTTCATTTCGGATTATCTGCCCAAAGGAACGCGAGCAAAAAGACCTCAGCAGTTTTAGCATAGTACCCTGTTGCACTGGAGGTGCCTGCCACAAAATGCATGTCTCCTATAAATACCCATAACAACATGGTAACCAGCGTGTAACTTACAAGTCCCCACCAGATAATTAAATGATTTTCTTTTTCCAGAAAAAATGGGATTGGCAGAAAATAAGTTCCCAACAAACCAATATAACCAAAACCATTCAAAGCAAAGCTGAAATCTGGATACAGGCTAAGATGGAGGCAGGCAGTTATCAGAGTAGTGAGAATGATGCCATAGTGCTTAAATGTAAGTTTCATATTTCTCCTTTAAAATTAATTATTATTTGAAAGGACAACATTAAACGTACTATCTCTTACATTACGAAGAAAACATAACTCGTAATAAGATTCACTCGTTAACAAATCAAGAAAGTGCGAGTACAATACGATTTGTCTTATTATCCCCGTCGCAGTTCGGCGGGTACCCTTACATAAAAAAATGGCCTGTACACGTGAAAAAACAAGTTTCCAATGCGCGAAGATCATCAATTCGCTTGTTTTCAGGGATCGTAAAAGAAAACCACGAAAAAATGATAAACCTTGAGGCGCAAATAGAAAAGCTTGAGGGAAAACATATAAAGATAAGCGGGGAGGATGAAGCAATCCTGATTGAGCAAAGAATCAATCCACTTCAGCAAGAACTAGCGAAATCATCGTCGATTATTGTTGTCTTTTCTGTCATGGCTGTTGAAGCGTATATATACGATTATGCCGCCCGCCATTTGGGTGATGTATTTGTCAAAGATCACTTGGATAAACTTGATACATTAAGCAAGTGGATCCTTGTTCCAAAACTAATCACAGGCAGGGAGTTATCTCGTCAACAGAAATGGTTCGAACTTTTGAAGAAATTGATCAAAGCAAGGAATTCCATCATCCACCACAAATCATCTGAGGGACCAACAGTATCCACAAATGTACAACAATATTTTAAAAAACAGGAGGCCGATTCAGAGTTTTTATACGAAACTGCCAGACAATCCATTCAACTACTTAATCAACTTACTGATAAAATCACTGAGTTAGACCCAGACGAATCTGCATGGGTTAATACATATCTCAAATAATGACAAATATACACATACCCTCGGAGGAAAAATGAGCTATCAAAAAATTATAGTCACTGGTAATTTAGGACGTGACCCCGAAATGCGCTACACGCCATCAGGGCAGGCTGTCACAAGTTTTTCTGTTGCCGTTAATGAATCTTATACCAACGCCAACGGTGAAAAAGTAAAAAAAACTATTTGGTTCCGCGTGACAGCCTGGGGTAAGCAAGCCGAAATTTGCAATCAGTATCTCAAGAAAGGGCAACAGGTTCTTGTGGATGGCCGCATGAGCGCAGACCCAGCTACCGGCGGGCCCAAAGTTTGGACAAAACAAGATGGCTCAACAGGGTCATCCTTTGAAATCACAGCATCCACCGTACGTTTCCTCTCTTCACGGAATGAAGGTGAAGGCGGCCCAATCTCAGGCAGTGGTGGCATGGAAATGGCCGAGCTTCCTCCCGAAGACGATATTCCATTCTAATTTCTTAATAACGACAGGTCTGACAAATCAAGCATCGTTTGTTAGACCTGTTCTCAAATAAAGATAACCCCATGACCACACCTCAAATACCCCCAAAACCAACAGGCCCTGTACTTGAACTTCCAGCAGATCTTGAACTCGTCTACGCAAACCTGGCCCGCATTGCCCACTCCCCTGCCGATATCGTTTTAGACTTTGCCCACCTCCTACCTGGCGAGCCAAAAGCAAAAATCCGTTCCCGCGTTGTCATGACTCCTCTCAGTGCAAAACTATTGGTGAGAGCACTCACTGAAAACATTGCGCGTTACGAAACCGCTTTCGGAGAGATCCACCTGCCCACCAACACAACCCTGGCCGACAATCTTTTTCGTCCATTTCAACAACCGCCCGAACCACCCAAAGAACCCTGATCAAAATGCATAAACTTGAACAGATCACCGAACGGATCCGCAAAAATTTCGACGCGCGCACATCCACACGTGACCAGGCTCTTGCGCAGGCGCGTCAACTAACACGCGCCTGTTCGCTTGCCATTCGCGCTGTCCATCGTGACGAAGCCGATGTAATGAATACGCACTTGCAGGAAGCGCGTCAACTGGCCGATGCGTTGCGCACCTCTCTCGCATCCTATCCTGATCTTTTTTACGCAGGCTATACACAGGATGCACTCAAGGAATTTGTCGAAGCGAATGTCACCTGTGCCTTAATTCGGAACGAACCGCTTCAGACTCCCGAAGAACTGGTCGTTGAACCCTCAACCTATCTCAACGGGTTGGCAGAAGTCGTCGGCGAGTTGCGCCGTCGCAGTTTGGATATTCTTCGCCACGGCTACTCCCCCGAAGTGGAGCGCCTGCTTGGCATCATGGATGATATTTACTCCATCATGGTCACCATGGATTATCCAGATGCGATCACAAATGGTCTGCGCCGTCAAACTGACCTGGCGCGCGGCATTATCGAAAAGACACGCGGAGATATCACCTTTAGCTTAAAAGGCGAGCATCTCGAGCAAGCTATCAGCAAGTTGATCGTTCAATTAAACAGCGGCCAACAGGATAATAAATAAGCATGGCAAAACGTGGAAAACGTTATCCGTTAGTCATTTACACACATATGCTCAACCGTTGGTGGCCTGCGATTTTCACACTAGGCCTTGCCTTGCTAGGTCTGGCATGGGCGCTCCATACTTGGGGTTACGAACAGTGGCGCTGGCTTACAACCGCCAGTATTGGCGGGCTTAATTTATTCCTTGGCTTATTATTATTCCTTCTGCGCAAAAGCGCTTATGTCCAGCCATTCAGTGACCATCTTCGATTATCCACACCTTTTTTACGTCTCAACATTTCATACAAGAGATTTCTCCGTACATCATCCACCAATATGGGCACACTATTTCCTCCGAACAGCGTTTCAAAATGGCAGGCGGAAATTATTCAACCTCTTGCAAAAATGACCGCCAGTGTCATTGAACTAAGAGGACACCCTATGCCGCAAGCCACCTTGCGCTTATTCCTGTCACCGCTTTTCTTCAAGGATAAAACACCGCACTTTGTAATCTTGGTCAACGACTGGATGAAATTCAGCACTGATTTGGAAAGCATGCGCGCAAGCGGCACAGATGATTCTGCTCCGAAAAAAAAGCGGGATGGCTCCATCCTCTCGCGACTGCCAGGCAAGGATAAATGAACATTTACTTTGCCTGTTCGATCACGGGCGGGCGTGAATTTGAATCGACTTATCAAGAGCTTGTTATTGCTCTCACCAATGACGGTCATGTAATCCCCACATCGCACCTGGTCCAATCAGATGTCCAGGAAAACGAACGCGCGCTCACTCCTCAGGAAGTATACGAACGCGATGTCAACTGGATAAAAAATTGCGATGTAGTTATCGCAGAAGTTAGCACACCGTCACATGGAGTGGGATATGAAATTGGTTTCGCCCTGAATATTGGAAAACCTGTATTATGCATTCATCGTGCCGATCACAGAGTGTCCAAAATGATTACAGGCAACTCAGATTCCAAACTTTCCATACAATCCTATTTACATACTGAAGAAGCTGTTTCGCTGGCGCGCACTTATCTCAATAGACTATAAATATTTATGAATTTTGTCACACGCATTCCATTACATTTGTTGATGTCTGAAAATCGATAATTGAATTAATATATAAATGGAGACGGAACATAGACACCTCCAACATGCTCCTCCAGTCTCCTCCTTTGGCGAAAGCTGCCGCCGAGTAAAACTCGGCGGCAGCATATTTAATTAATAATACATGTGATCTTTGTTTACGAATTATTCCAGCGCAGGAAGAATCACAATAAATGATGAACCTTTTCCAACCGTGGATTCCACCCACACCCTGCCCTGATGGCTGGTAACTATGGATTTAACAATAGCCAGACCCAGCCCGGAACCCTCCACACTACCAGGAGCAGTAGTGGCTCGGTAAAATTTTTCGAAAATATTATTCTGCTCTTCAGTTGGAATCCCAGGGCCTGTATCATCAACCTTAAGAATAATTTGATGATCCTGCGTGGAAATACTAACCCACACACTCCCGCCATCGGGCGTATATTTTATGGCATTCCCTAAAAGGTTATCCAACATTCGGCGAATACGGATGGGATTTGCACGCAACGGGGGCAGATCCGAAGCAATATCCGTAGTGAAATTTATCTTTTTATTTTTAATTTGGGTATCAAACATATCCAGCGCATACTTCAAAACACCCTCAAGTTGAACAACTTCACGCCGTGTATCAAAGCCTGCTTCAAGACGGCCAAGATCAAGCAGATCATTTACCAGGGATGTTATATGTTGAACACTTCCTTGTAAACGCCGCAAAAACTCATGCTGATTCGTATTTAATGGACCTGTCCGTTCGATCAATTCTGTATAGCCAAGAATTGCTGTGAGAGGAGATCGCAGGTCATGAGAAACAGTATGAATAAAATCGCTTTTCAAACGGTCGAGTTCCTTGATATAGGAAATATCCTGCATGGTTACAGCTGCGCCAATCCTTGGAATGGGAGTATATTGCGCATTAAACACACGGCCATCATCAAAATTGATCTCGTGATATTTTAATGGCCCATCAACTGAACGGGCAACCAAAGCTCTCAAATCCGTGTTGGAGATCACATCGCTAAGTGATTTTCCTGAAACTTCCTTCCCCTCCAGATTAAAAATGTCCCGTACAGCACGATTCACAAACAGGATGTCATGATGCTCGTCCATCACGATGACTCCATCTTGAATATTTGCAATAATCGCTTCCAGCTTGATCCGTTCAGCTTCAGAGATTTTCGCCTTTTCAGCCAGAGAAGATGTTGTCCGCCTTACTTCTTTTCGCAGCCAATCCCCCAACTGCCGTGCCCGTGCAAGGCTCCTATTCACTTCATCAACAATATCATCCATCTTCAATGGCGGGTACAGATATCCGCTTAACCCCATTTTCAATGCTGATTTGGCAAATCCGCTTGTATCCTGTTCTGCATATAAAACGATCGGCAAAGTGGGAAAACGCTCAAGCAATTCCTTTGAAATAAGCAAACCATCCTGATCTGCAAATTTCTGACCGATAATTAACAAGGAAGGTATGGCTTCCAGAATTGCTTTATTCAAGCCCATGCGGTCATTACTGGCAGCAACATCAAAACCCGTTGCATTTAATGCGCGCTGCATTAAATCCAAAATTGGAGAAGCGTCAAGCGCCAGTAAGATTAATTCTTGTTTCGGCATATATATTATGAATAAACAGGTTTATTTAGGTGGGACAATCGTTTTCTCTGTGGCACCTGAAAGGCGCTGAAGCGCTTTCTGCACAGATTCGAGAGCTGTCTTTTGCTCAGGGTTGAGTGAACCTGGCTTTTCTGTCAATACAAGATTAAGCGGATAGGTTGCCGCTTTTAATTCACTTTGAACAGAATCACGAATGGATTCAAGCGTCGCATAGCGTTGTCTTTCGCCTGCGCGTGCATTTTCAGCAGACTGCTCCAAAGCACGAAATAGACGCGCGTTCACCAATGAAATGGATGCGTAATCTGCCATTGCTTCCAGTAAAACCTGGGCATCCCGGGTAATCTCACGATCACCCTTGCGTATTACAATTAATAAACCAATTACCTCGTTTTGGATTTTTATCGGAATTACACCGACTGCTTTCCCCAACGCTGCAATCTTGAATTTTTGTAAAGCCGAACCGTTCATAACAAGGCTCTCCCCCGAGAGCGCCACAAGCGAACTAATTCCATCATCAACAGGTTGGTTGATTTTCTTCGCCCACGCCTCAGGCAAATTGCGTTGAGCACGAAGCAAATAGGCGTTGCTCCGCTCTTCCCGCAGCATCAGCCAGCAAATATCCGCTTCTGCCACTTGCAAAGCGCTTTCAAGAATACGATCCAGCAGCATGCGCTGATCTGTGATCGAAACCACCGCTTTTGCTGTGGAAAGAATGGTTGTAAGGTCACGCAGTCTACGTTGCTGTTCTTCGTTCGCTGTTTTTAGCTGACGATCCAGCTTTTGGCGTTCACGTGTTTCCTGGGTCTGGCGCAAAGCCCGCTCAACAATCGATACTACTTCAGCATCACGCAGGGGCCAAAACATTACGTCTGTAGCACCAAGACGGAAAGCTTGAATTGCATCTGCTTCCTGTCCTTTTTCAGCGATTATGATCAGCGGAGATTTAACACCTTGCGAATTCAAGCCAGTGATGAGGTCTTTTCCGCTCAGGCCTGGCAAATTTAAATTTGCGAGAATCAGGCTTGGGGGAGTCTGAAGCGCGTGTTTAATCGCAGAGCCTGCATCCCCAACTACAGTCACCTGATATCCAAGCGGACGAAGAGATTGCCGACCGATCAAATCTGCAATATCTGGGTCACTTTCAACAATGAGAATTTGTTCCCCGGTAGCCATATTTTATCTTTATCCTTGCCGCGATTCTATCACCTTTTCGAGTACAATTTCTTTCATGGATTTTACTAAATACAGTATTGCAACGGTTATACCTGCCTATCAAGTGGAAAAAAATATTGAAACTGTAATAACTGGACTGCCCCCTTACATAAAATATATTATTGTTGTAGATGACGCATCTTCCGATTCATGCTCTGACCTGGTAACTGCCGCCGCGAAAAAAGATAAGCGTATCATCCTGATTCGTCACGAACAAAATAAAGGCGTGGGCGGAGCTGTGATCTCAGGTTTTCAAAAAGCGATTGAACTCGGCGCGCAGATCATCATAAAACTTGATGGCGACGGTCAAATGGACTCTGCCCATATCCCCGCACTGATCACACCACTCATTGAAGGCAAAGCCGATTATGCCAAAGGCAACCGCTTTCGCGATTTTCAATCTCTTCAACAAATGCCTTTCATTCGCCGCATTGGAAACCTTGGGCTTAGTTTTCTCACCAAAGCCGCAACTGGATATTGGAATATCTTCGACCCAACAAATGGATATTTTGCCATTCACGCTGAAATCCTCGCACAACTCCCTCTCAACAAACTGGACAACCGCTATTATTTCGAAACATCCATGCTCTCTCATTTATATCTTCTGAATGCGTTTATTTTGGATGTCCCTATTCCTGCGCGCTATCGTAACGAAACTTCAAGCATGTCCATTTGGCGTGTGTTGGTCGAGTTTCCCATTAAATTGATAACTACCCTGTTGCGCCGCATTGTTCTTAAATATTTCCTTTTCGATTTTTCAATGGCATCTGTATATTTAATGACGGGTATCCCGCTTTTGTTCTTTGGTTTGATCTTCGGAATTACAAAATGGATCCAGTACGCCAGGCTCGATATTCCAGCCCCAACAGGTACTGTTATCCTGCCTACTCTATCTGTTATTCTTGCCATTCAAATTTTACTTTCTGCAATTGAGATTGATTTGAATTCCACTCCACGCAAAACGATTGTGAACCCATTATGAAAACAAGTGAATTCAAACCTTATAAATCCCGCTATCGAAATGCCATTCGACAAGTCCTTGCTCAATCAGAAAAAGGCCGCCTTGACGAAGCCGCCTTTCCAGCATACTCACACCGAAACCCGATCATTAACTGGTTATTCTGGCAGCGACTCCGCAAAGTGATGGAGCATATTCAATGCCCAACGATGTACGAGCATATACTTGATTTTGGCTGTGGCAGCGGCGTGATGCTGCCCTATCTTTCGCAGACCAGCGCAAAAGTTACTGCCATGGACCTTGATCTTTTACCGCTTGAACTTGTGAAAGCATATATTCCACTAGCATCAAATGTAGATGTTAAAGATGCAGCTAAAAACAACATCAGCGACCTGCCCACAAACTCATTCGATCTTATTATTGCGCTGGATGTGCTTGAGCACGTCAAAGATTTGCCGCGCACATTGAACGACCTTCTCACGCTTCTCAAACCAGGTGGACAAATAATCGTCTCTGGCCCAACAGAAAACATCATCTATCGTCTTGGCCGTAAAATAGCTGGCCCGGAATACTCAGGGGCGTATCACGAACGCGGAATTGCAGAAATCAAGAATGAGCTTGCACATAATATCAACGCCGAAAAAGTAGAACCCATTGCCACTCTTTACTGGCCTCTGCCTCTCTTTGAGATATTTACAGTGAAAAAGTTATAAACGCTTTTTCCATGGGGATGTATACTTAACACACAATGGATTTTCAACCATATATCCCAGGATTAAAACCCGCAGATTCAGGGCCGCTCTCACGGTTTTTACCTCCGCTTGAGGAGGGAGTGATCTCTGCATGGCTCTCGCATCTAAACTTACCCGGAAGTTGGCTGCTGGACCCATTCGGATTCTCCCCCCGGCTGGTTCTGGAAGCCGCGCGCAGTGGATATCGCGTACTGGTCACAGCAAATAATCCCATTACACGTTTTTTATTGGAGATGTTCGCAAACCCGCCCGCTCAAGCCGAATTCACCGCGGCACTAGCAGATCTTGGCGCGATCAAAAAAGGGGACGAAAGACTGGAAGGTCATCTTCAATCTTTATACCTCACTACTTGCGAAAAATGTAATCAACAAATTTATGCACAATCTTTTTTATGGCACAAAGGGGAGGATGCACCTTATGCACGTATTTACGAATGCAAACACTGCGGCGACTCTGGCGAACACTTTGTCACTGATGAAGATATAAACCGCGCCAGGAAAATCGCAGAAACCGACTCATTGCATCGTTCACGCGCTTTTGAAAAAGTAATTGCTTTGAATGATGAGGATAGAATCTACGCAGAGGAGGCAATCCAGCATTACCTGCCTCGTCCGCTCTATATTCTCACCACAATTGTCAACCGACTTGACAGCATGCACCTTTCTGCAGAAAGAAAGCGTGCATTGACTGCGCTTATCCTGCTTGCCTGTGACGCGGGCAATACGATTTGGGCGCACCCTGCCGAACGTCCGCGGCCAAAGCAGTTGAGTACGCCGAATCAATTCCGTGAGCACAATGTGTGGATGATGCTTGAGCGTGGACTCAGCCTTTGGACAGAGACAGGCTCAACGGTCCCGGTGGAAGCGTACCCTACGGGCATGATATGGCCTAAAAAAATCCCAGAGAGCGGCGGCATCTGCATCTATGAAGGACGACTGAAAGACCTCGCGCATGTTGTCAAAAAAGAAATCCCCATCGCTGCGGTGATAGGTTCTGTGCCGCGCCCTAATCAAGCCTTTTGGACTCTCTCTGCATTGTGGGCTGGCTGGTTGTGGGGCAAGGATGCGGTGGAGCCATATAAGGTTGCGTTGCGGCGCAGAAGATATGATTGGGCATGGAATGCTACGGCGTTACATTCAGCCTTCAATCATTTGAATGATCTGCTTCCCGATGGTGTTCCATTTTTTGGCTTACTGCCCGAGCCTGAACCTGCTTTCTTAAATTCTGTTTTTAGTGCAGCCAGCGCGGCGGCATTTTCACTGCAAAGCGTTGCATTGCGCACTGAGTATGACCCTGTACAAGTAATTTGGAAAAGCGAGCAAAAACAAGAAACGCAAAGCAGCGCTGTAATTGGTTTGGTAAATGCAATTCAAGGATATCTTACGTTACGCGGTGAGCCAGCAAGTTATCTACATGTACACACAGCCGGGTTGATCGCCTTAGCTGAGGCACATGCTCTCAAACAACCAGATATTGAATTTGATGAGGCACTCCGCAAGATAAATTCATTATTTGAATCAGCCTTGAAGGATGATGCCAGGTTTATTCATTACTCAACAGGCGAAAGCATAGACACAGGAATGTGGGGGCTTCGTTCTTCAACTTCTCCCCTATCTGGCAATATAAACGAGTCACTATCAGACCGTGTGGAAATTGAGCTTGTAAATTTTCTGCAAAAGAATCAAAGCTGCATATATCTTGAAGCGGAAGAAGAGCTTTATCCAAAATTTACCGGGCTGCTTACGCCGTCAAAAGGTTTGTTATATGCCATATTAAATTCGTATGCAGAAAAAGAATCGGGAGGGTGGAAACTACGCGCAGAGGATTTATCGTCAAGGCGGCGTGAAGAGCTGAACAGCATTTCTGTTTTGGTAGAGACGATCGGTAATAGGTTGAGCTATAAAACCCGCAAGGAAGGCAAACTGCTTATTTGGGAAGAAAACGGAAAACGCGTGCGTTCATTTCTTGCACTGGCCTCCGCGCTACTTGGGCGCGCATTGGAGACCGCTGCGCCAGATACGATCATCATTATCCCCGGCGGGCGGGCTGCGCTTGCTTCATACAAACAACAACGCGACCCTGCACTCGCCGCGCGTTTAAAAAATCATCGGGTGGCAAAGTATCGTTTACTGCGCACCATTTCCGAGGTCCCGATCTTGACGCGTGAATCTTTTGAGGAGCAGATCGCCAGCGACCCGCTTGAAAAATCCACTGGGCAGATGATGATGTTTTAATCTTTTCGAGAAAATATGTCAAAGAAAATAATCCTGATATTTCTGTTCGCAAATTTATTAACCTCCTGTATCGGCATCTCTACGAATGCCGCGACGTCTACTCCTGTTGAATCAAATTTTGTCACAGCTACATTGATCCCGACCAAGGCAGGGTTTGTTCCAGCCACATTAACTCCCACGCCAGAAAATACGCTCGCGCCCACATTGGATGCAACCAAAGCCGCAGACTGTAAAGATAGCACCATTCTATTAAAAGACGTGACCATTCCCGACAACACTCAAATGAAAGCGGGAGAAAAATTTACAAAGACATGGGAATTTCAAAACAGCGGAACTTGTTCCTGGGTGAATTACACGGTGAAATTTTCATTTGGCGACCAAATGGATGCGCCTCTCTCCGCGCCGATACCTGATACGGCTCCGAAGCAAAACGCCCAGGTTTCGGTGGAGTTAATTGCTCCTGCAACTGATGGCGCATACACAGGCAACTTCACATTGAATGATGCATCTGCCAAAGAGCTGGGTATTGGAATTGAAAAAACATTTTGGGTGAAGATCGTTGTTGGCAATGGCCTTGCACAGGCAACAAGCAGCTCAGGCACACCTTTTGTACCCACGAGTGGAAATAGTAATTGCACATACTCGCAAAACGCAGGCTATGTTTCAGAATTAATTTCACTGATCAACCAGGCCCGCACGAATGCCAACCTGCCAGCGTTGACAATTAACTCGCAATTGATGTCTGCAGCGCAAACTCATAGTGCAGATATGGCTTGTAATAACTTTCTCGGTCACGCGGGGACGAATGGATCATGGATTGGCGACAGACTGCTCAGCGCAGGCTATCCAGCCAACACCTATTACGGTGAGATCATCGCCATTGGCACTCCGCGCGATGCAATGAGTCAATGGCAGGCGGACAAACCCCATTGGGATTCTGTATTAGACCCAAGCGTCAAAGAGATCGGCGCGGGGTATGCCTATTACTCAAGCAGTGACTTTAACGGATACATCACGGTGGATATGGGAGCGCAGTAATAAAAAAAGCTGAACTCATTTGAGTTCATGCTATACTTTTTGCAATATTCTAATCTTTTGATGTTCATAAACAGTTATGTGGGTGGTTACTGTCTAAACACTAGTTGGGCAGTTCTTTGCAAAAAATATTTATGAAAGCCAAATGTCAAAAAATCCTGAGTAGCTTATGGCTGAACTAAACAAAATTTTAAACGGCTTTCGCCAAAATGCTTTTGACCCCAATACTAATTCTAGCGATAAATTGCCTGACACTCAAGGCAATTACTTATTTTGCTTAAGAATAGACAGCAAGTTTCACTTTCCAATAGCAAATATTGTCCCTAAACTTTCGAGTTTCGAAGGGCTTGAAGTAATTTATACTGGGATAGCCAGTAAAAGTTTTCGTAATAGAGACTATAAAAGCCATTTTGGAGATAATGCGGGCAGGTCTACGTTACGAAAAAGTTTAGGCGTTCTTTTTGGCTATAATCAAATTCCTAGAGATAAGAATCCATCTTCGGGGAAAACTAAATTTCATAATGTAGATGAATTAAATCTTACAAGTTGGATGAAGTCTAATCTTTTGATGTTTTATTTCGTAAATCTTGATTGGAAAAATGACGAAACACAACTTATAAGCTACTTTAATCCTCCGCTAAATTTGAAAGAAAATCAAAACACAGAAAATTTAGAATTTAGAAAACGGTTAAAACAGTTACGAGTAAAAAAATAATTATTAAACAAAAACGCCCAACAAAGCATGCAGCACGACAACGTATGAACTTTGACGTGATTCCCTGAGCGATAGCGAAGGGTCTCTGAGATAATCGTAGAGGTTCTTCGCTATCGCTCAGAACGACACGATGCAAAACGTTATTTCAGTACATTCGGCATCTTTGGTTGATATTCAGGGAAAACCTGATCTGTTGCGGGGTTATTTAATCGCTTGGCCAAAATTTCAGAAAGCACATCGCGATAATCGGTAGTGACCGCCAAGTCGCCTGGTCCAATTAATTGACTTTCTTCCATGCCCGGCCATTCGCCGTGGACTTTGCCGCCATCCACATTGCCGCCCAAGACCATCATCATGCTGCCGTGACCGTGGTCTGTGCCAAGACTGCCGTTTTCAGAAGCACGACGTCCAAACTCAGACATGGTGACGGTGGTGAGTTGATTCTGATGATCGAACATATCGGCGTGAAAAGCAGCGAGTCCTTCAGCTAAATCTTTCATTAAGTTAGGCATTTGTCCGCTGGCGGAACCTTGGGCGAAGTGTGTATCCCAACCACCGACGTCAATGGCAGAGACTTCGAGGCCCACTTGTGCTTTGATCAGCATGGCAGTTTGTTTGAGCGCGAGTCCAAATTCGGTGTCGGGATATTTTGCATTGCGGGAAGCTGTGTAGGTTAATGGATCAAGCGTTTGCAATGTGTCCATGATGGACAAGGTTTCCTGTCCCATCACATCGTCCTGATACACCGTATTCAACGCAAGGCGCATTTGCTGTAAGGCACGCGGGTCACCACCGAGATGAAAATCTGCGATGGAACGCAATGCGGAGACTGGCACACTTCCACTCAAACTTCTTTGCGGACGTGTGCCCATGCCGACTGCACGCAATGGAGATGTATTGCCGGTATTCAATGTAGCGAGGTGACGTCCGATCCAACCCGAGGCGGGACCGCGCTCATCGTCCACGCCGCGCTCCATTAATTCCATGGCCTTGAAGTGACTGCGCGATTCGTCCGGTGCGCCACAGGCATGGATGATGGCAAGTTGTTGGCTTTGCCACGCACTCATTAATGGATTCATCATCGGGTGAAAGCCGAAGAAGCCATCCAGGTCAACGGCGCGTTCTTCTTTTTTGACATTCGAGTCATCGGGTCTTGCGATGCCGAGCGACGGACGCAGTTGATAATACGCATCTTCGCCATGCGGTACGACCATGTTTAAGATGTCCGCTGCGCCGCGAAGGAAGACGACGACCAATGTATCACCGCGTGGGGCGGTGCTGACGGGAGCAAAGGAAAGGCGGGGCATCCAGGTGGGCAAGGTTTGTGTAAGCATGTTTATCTCCTAAAGTTATGGAGTCAGGGAGCTTGCTCCCGTTTATGCAACAGCAAGCTGTTGCACTCCAGAGTCAACGCCATTGAAATGCGGGCGAGGCGATCAATCCGCCGGCGATGACTTGCAGAGTCTCTTCATCAGTGGCGCCTGCTGTTCGGACGGAATCGATCAACCCGTCGCGGGTGATGCGCTCCAACGGCGCGCCTAATAATAAAGATGTAAGCGAATCTATATCGTCTTGTAAAACACCGGTAGACGAGACATCCAGTAAAGAATTTAAATTATGTTTTGTATTCTTGATCTCATTGCGGATCAATTCAAACGCGAATTGCCAGCGCGGCATGAGATTGCCCTGCCACGATTCGTTATGGTCAGGATAACCATCGGGCGTGGGCCAATTGAAATAAGATTGACCCATGCGCAGAAGATGTTCATTGATGGCAACCGCATCGGTTTCAACGTTCAACATGCGCAGCGCGGAAAGCACATAATTCGCAGGACGTTTGTATTTGGGCTGTGCGAGTGCAAGGCCATCAAGCAAAATAACCCGCAGCACAGATTTGATATCGCCTTTGGTATCGAGAAAAGTTTGCGTTGCTTTTTCGATAAGTTGTTGCGGCGGCTCATCGGCGATGAAGCGGCGCGCGAGTTTGGTGGAAATAAATTTTGCAGTGCTGGGATGAACCGCCAGCATTTCGATGACCTGCTCCGCTTCTTTAATTCCCGACGGCTGAATCGTTAATCCCAAAACGTTTTTTACACCTGTATCATGCAGTTCGTCCTTGAAGACAAACTCGCCGAGCCAAAAATGTTCCTTGACGTTCCAGCCCGTGAGACAGCGCGCGAGTTCCATTACATCTTGTTGGGTGTATCCGCCGTTGACGCTGAGTGTATGCAGTTCCATCAGTTCACGCGCATAATTTTCGTTGGGATGGCTCTTCTCGTTGGCCTGATTATCAAGATAGGTCATCATCGCGGGCGAATGTGCCGACGCCCATAATAGATCACGGAACGAACCCAGCGCATGTTTGCGAATCACTTCGCGGTCATCAACAGTTTTGAGGAAAAATTCATTTCCTTTTTCCATGAAGATGTTGAAGTGGTCACTCCAGAATTCGACCATCACTTCGTAGAGTTGGCGTTTGCTGTATAGCTGGCGAATCAACGTGGCCTGACGAAGTTCGTTTGGAACCGTGTCGCGATCATAGCCATCGAAGAGTCCATTGCTGATGCCTTCGAGTTCATTCGCATCCATCTTAAGTGTGTCAAATGTCGATAGTTGAACATCACAGGCGAGATCATTGATGGTGTTGAAATCGAGTTGTTCCTCGATATAGTTTTGTAAACCGATCTCCACAAAACGAGCGCGCTCCGCAACGCGTGGACCAAAGGTGAGTCGGCTTAATGCGAGGAAGTCACTTGCGCTGAGAGCGGTCCACGGGACAGTGGGAAGGTCACCTGCGAGTTTGCGGTACGCGTACGCGGGCGCACAAGAGGAAAGCGCGGCACTGGCGGTGACGAGGGAGGCAAGCTTGAGGAAGTCACGTCGGGAGAGAGTCATGGGAAAGGATGAATAGTGAAAGGATGAATTACAAAGACGCTTTAAGAAAAGATTTCTATTCGCTCTACGTCTCTGCGGTTTGATTTATGCTTGTGATGCAGCAGCATCAGGCACGCGGACAGTCTTCTCACGCGGCATCCAATTGAGGAAGGCGAAGCCGGTAACACCAAAGGCCATAATGATCACAAGCGGCCAGATAAAGAACCACCCCAATGCAGGAAAGAATGCGGCAAGTTCAAGCAGAACAGAACCACGTACGAATCCACTTAATGCGGAGATGTTGCTTTGACGTGTCAGCCTTGCGCCTAAGTGTGCGGCGATGCCAGCGGAACCAATCGATGAAACTGCCAGCGCAGCCGCAAGTAAAATCCAACCGGCAAATTTCGCAGGTCCGAACGGAAGCGCGAACAGAATGACGATGGGAATGGTCACAACGATGAGGATGATGAGTCCCATCCAGAAGGTTTGCATCGGAGTTTTTTCAACGCGATGTTGCGCACGTGAAACGAGAGCAGGAAACAGCAGCCACCAAGTGGTGAGCATTGCAGGGAATGCAACCCCGATGATGAGCAGGATGAAGAAGATAGCGGATATGTCAGCCATGGGAAATGTCCTTTCATTTTTTAGGTTATAAGAGATACAGGGATGAGTGGGAAAAAGTTGCAAATCATTAACTCACCTTATGCACCCAGCCGTGATTCCCTGAGCGATAGCGAAGGGTCTCTGAGACAATTGTAGAGGTTCTTCGCTATCGCTCAGAACGACACCGCGCAAAATCAGTCATTAATCATAAAAAAGCTATGGGTTTAAAAAGAAAGGGATGCACATTTTGTGCATCCTTGGGTTGATAAATGAAAGACAAAACTCAGGATTTATTTAATGTCGCGCTGGAAAAACCCCAAAATAAATCCGCCGATGCCGGCGAAACCAACATAGGGTAATAACAGGAACCATCCAACAAAAGGCAGCGCACAGGCAAAGGATAATATTATTGTGCTAAAAACAGTTTGTTTCCATGAGACAGCTTCAGGAAAAATACGTTCACCAAGCAAGTTGACTGTGCCTATCAACCCAAAGCTGAGCATAATGGTGAGCGCAGCAGTAATCACCAATGCAGGGGTGATCAAAATGACTTTGACAAAATTACCCGCGTTCCCTGCGATCGAGAACAGCACCACGGCGATCAACCCAAAGAAAGCAAAGTTAACCAGCCCAACGCCAAAAGAACGGCCAGGCATGGCGGTAATTACACTCTGGGTTTTAGCGGCGCGGTTTTCGAATAAAGCATTCACTACAAGAAAATATGCAGTAAGAGCAATGGTCAGCAGGATGATGATGAAAAATAGACGAAGGATGTCGGTCATATGTGATCTCCTAATTGAAGTGTAGAGAGACAGCGGCGCTGTGTTTCTACCGTTGATTTCTCAATAACAGCCCGTTCCCTACCAGCCAAAGCATGGACACAACTGCGAGTGCAAACATTAGATATAAGCTGGAAAGTTCAAACGAGAATGCGGATATCGTAGGTATTTGAAATTGAGAGAGCATGTCAAGCCAGGTTGTCGATTGAGTTTGGATTTGAATGAATGCGTTACTAAAAGATGGCATCTCGATAGCAGGCAGCAATTGAATCACAAAAGGTGCGGCGATAATAGATACGACCAACGCAATGACGGCTTGCAGAGTCACTGTCAGCGGGAGCCAGCGTGGAAGTTGGGCTGGCAGGCTTGAGCGGAGAGTGAACGGTGCGGCGAGGTTGCGTGTCAATACCAGTTCGGGAAGGGATTCTATTTCAACAAATAAATTTTGAAGCGTGGATAATCGCGCCGCACATTCGTCACACGAAGAGAGATGCGATTCTATTTGTGCGCGCTCGGCGGTTTCGTTATCGAGATATTCGTTGAGTTGCTCTTCAGTCAGGTGCATGGAGTTTCTCCGCCAAAAGTTTGCGGGCGCGGAAGAGATGACTCTTCACATCGCTCAATGGAATGTTCAACTGCGCGGCAATTTCGTCGTAGGACATTTCCTGATAATGGCGCAGTTCGACGACCAGACGATAATTTGCGGGCAACGATGCGAGGGCCTTGCGAATTTGCTCGCTTCTTTCGTTGACCTCTTGAACTGCTTCAGGCAATTGAGCAGAGTCAGCGTCCCGTTCATCATCAAGTTCAGTGGTGACCTTCTGTGACTCAAGGTGATTAAGGCACAGGTTGGCAGCCACCCGCCGAATCCATGGGCCAAACTCGCGCTCGATATCAAAGGTGTGGATGCGGTCATACGCGCGGATAAAAGATACCTGAGCAAGATCTTCCGCTTCGCCGCGTTCGTGAAGAATACGGTAACAGACATTGAATACACTCGTCTGATAACGCGTGACTAGCTCGCTAAACGCATCGGCATCGCCGCGACGGACTTGCAGAATCAGGTCGCGATCTGAGGACGCATTCATAGCTAAAGTGTAATACAGGGTTGGTATCGAAAAAGTTGCAGATAAAAAGTAGGGGCGGATCGTGATCCGCCCCTACTTTTTACGCAATGCTCTTATGTAATACCTTGTTCCAATCCAACATCGTCTTCAAATGTTCCATGGGAACCTGCCCTTCAGGCACATACCCCACAAAGGAACGGTTGTATGCATCTTCCGTGCCATCGGAGAGATGCCAGAATAATGGCATTTTAAAAATTCCCACCGCGGATGTACCTTTATCTCCATCAGGCAGCGCGGTTTCATAGGTGATAAGCATGGTCCCTTCAGCAGTCTCTGCCACTTCAGCAACGGTTGCTTCGTGGATCCAGCGCAGCCATTGTTGTTCGTTGACTTTCTTTTGGTCTGCGTCAACAAAACTGCGTAACCGAGTTGTGACATCGCCGGGTTTATAAGTCCATGGATGACCATTGGTATTTTTCAATTTTTGAGCGAGTAAATCCTTCGAGAGCAGACTCTCCCCATCCTTGGTTGCGACAGGTTTTGCGACCTGCCACGGGCTGGGTTCTTTATCCACGAAACGCAGCCAGAATATGCTTGCACCCGTTGTGTAATCTTTTTCAGAAACAGGTTTGGTGTAGTATGCTCCTGGTAGTTTATTTTCTTTTTCATTCTCAAAATACCACTGCGGCTTCGGGGTCAACCCGCCAGGCGGCAAATGTCCGCGAATGTGTTGAGCATGTTCGGCGGTTTCATTACAAACCGCGCGGGAGACAATTAACTCATGAGTTCGTCCGTGCTCATCCCGCCAGGCGCCAATATGTTTATTGATCCAGGTATCCATGACCAAACGCAGGTCCGTGGATTCGTACGCGTTGCGTTCCGTATCTTCTTCGGGAGTATGCTTTTCCCAATCGGGGTCGGTCACATGGTTGATGCGCAACGGAGTCAACTTGACGATCTCCTTCCACGCCCAGGCTGGGAAAGTATCCTTCATGGATTCCAACTTCTTCAGGGCTTCATCAGTTGTCATGGACATGTATTCGTAATTGACTTCTTCGGCCTTTAAAGCAGTAAGGCCAGCGCGGCGGGTTTTGGGTCCGTTGGCTCTCACGCTTAACATATGAAGCGCAGCTTTATCCTTCCATTCCTTTTCAGTTGCTTTTGCCAGGCCAGTTCCGTTCCCAGATTCATATGCGGAGATTTTTTCCTTGCATTGTTTTTCAACTTCAACATCATCAATAATCGCTTTGCTTTCTTTTGCAATCTCAGCCTGACGTAATTGAATCAACAAGTCTTTTGGGTCTGCCCATGAACCGTGAGCACTTGCGTAGCGCATCCCAGAAAAATGGACAACCATATATTGAAGCCAGTACGGATACCGCTTCGGCTCATTCTTAAATCGCTGATACGCCTCTTCCAACAATTCGAACTGGTTCTTCTTCTCCAAAGATGCTCTATACTCCTGGGCCTTCCATAAAGCAATATCTTTGACATTTACTGGATGATCGGGAACATAATGGACAAGATATTCTGCTTCTGAAGTTTTGAGGTTTGGGTCTTTTTTCTGCGCCCAATACCACTCCAACTTGCGTTTCTCGATTCGATTATAAGTAGCCTGAAAGGCACGCAGTTTATCAAGTTCCTGTTCCACCATGGGCAGAGTGGCTCTTTCCTTGAGTGCCAATTCAGCAGCCTCTGCAGGTCTTTTGGCATGGTCAGGCGCCATCGCATCCAGGCGACGTCTTCGAGATTTAATCCACTCGCGAAGGAGCCTGCGGTGTTCCACCCAATTGATGATCTGCATATCCACAAAGCCGCGCTCACCGCGAATATCTTTGGGCCACGAGGAAATAAAATAGGAATGCACTTTGTTAACTTCCGTAAGTTCGGCTTCGTCCACAGGCTTGAGTTTTAAATAATACGGGCGGACATCCGCCTGCATGAAATATGTCCGCAGGGAGTTGTATTCTTTATACGCTGAGATCAATGCAAGTTCCTGCGCTCGTGTAAACGCATCAACTTCGCTTTGCAGGCTGGCGATATCTTTATCCTTGTAATGCGTCCAAAGGTCGATCTCCATATAGTAGACGAGAAAATCTCGCAGCTTAGGCTCGCGCATCGGGTAAATAGTCTTACACAACACTTCATTTTGCCATTGGAAATAGAGCGGGTCAGCCATGAAACATCCTTTTCAAAACGAATTGAGTTCAGTTATTTATTTCGAAGTGCAATCGGCTTCAAGTATGAATCCAGGAGCGTATCCATTTGCTCAAGTGACTCGCAAACAAAGAACATGGGGTTGAAGGCATAGACTGTTTTTGGAATCAACGCAATCGTCTCAACATCAAATGGAGCCAGAATCACATCACCGCCGAAGTAACCAGTGCGTGAAAGTCCCAGTTTATCGTAAAGTATGCGGATAACACTCCACCCTTGTTCTTCAGAAGACATTTGCCCCTTTTGATGTAATTCATTTATACCAGCAATGATGCGATGAATATCCTTCTTATTATCATTGAAGTGCTGCTTGAGTTGATTGAATACATTTCCGCTGTAATTGATCACATTATCCCGCCCAAGCCGATAGAACTCCATGATCGTGTGAGTCAATTCGCTGCGCCCGGAGATGATGCCCGCCCCAAACACTTTAATGCGATTGTTTTCCATCACCAGGCCAAACTCGGTGCTATACCAGGCGAGGTGTTTGATCACCTCTCTTTCCTCGGTGGTCGCATTCATGTAAGCCGGGGCAAATTTATCTTCGATGCGCGCATAGAATTCCTGGGTTAAAAAAGGCAGGTGACCAAAAATATCGTGGAACATATCTGGTTCCGGCGTAAATTCCATTTGATCGCGGGTACGCAGATAATCGGTGATCAGGAAAATGCGTTGGGAAAATTTCTTATACCAGTCGTCGGCAAGTGTGTAACGAACTGCTGTTCGTTCAATGCGCCAGCCTGTACGAGGCTGAATGCGTTCGTTTAGATGTGTAACTGCGGGAATACGCTGCGGGTCAAGCTGTAACAACGCCAGGCCATTAAGATATTCCTGGCAAAGGTGTTCCAGCAAATATGGTTGATATATCCCCGCAAACAGGTCCGCCCAGATCGCATGCTGTTCATCAGAAAAAACAATCTCCTGATTTTCAGCAGTATATTCACGGGCTGGGTCAATATGTTCCGCAGCGATATCGCCAGTGTAAACGGGTGGGATTTGCTTCATAGTCATAATTTTCACCTTTCTTGTAAAAGAAAAACATTGACAAATTATTACGCAAGCTAAAAGAATGTTATCACCTACAAAAACAGCCGTCAAGAATAGGATAACTCCAGTCCAAAAATTCCACACTGCCAACAGAATGATAAAATCTTAACCAAATGAACACCAAACCTCTGGATGGAAAAACCATTTTGATCACAGGAGCCGCAAAACGACTTGGCCGACTCTTCGCGCTAGCCTGTGCGCGTGCGGGCGCAGGTATTGTCATTCATCATAAAGATTCACAAGATGAAGCCTTGCAAATACAGGGTGAGATCGAGTCACTCGGCCAGCAAGCCTGGGTTCTCGCAGCAGACTTCGGGAAGCCTGCTGAGGTCACGAGACTCATTTCTCAAGCGAGTGAGTTTTCTCCGCTGTATGCACTGGTGAACAGCGCCGCCATCTTCGAACCTTTATCATTTGGCGAAACAACCTATGCAGATTGGGAACGTCACATGGACATCAACCTGACTGTCCCCTTTCTACTCAGCCAGGCATTTGCAAAACAAATCCCTGAAAATGAGCAGGGACGCATCGTCAACATTTTAGATTGGCGCGCCCTTAGGCCTGGAGCGGATCATTTTCCCTACACGATTAGCAAATCTGCACTGGCCGCGTTGACTCAATCCATGGCGGTTGCGTTGGCTCCGCGCATCACGGTCAACGGGTTGGCGTTGGGAGCAATTCTTCCACCTGCGGATAATCCATCAGCGAGTGAAAAAATTATAGAAAACATACCCGCTAAACGGTGGAGTGAAGCGAACGAAGTCGAAGAGGCGTTGATCTTTTTATTGACAGGTCCCGCATATATCACCGGCGAGATCATTCATGTAGATGGCGGAAGACATTTAGTTTAACTCTGTCATTGCGAGCCGCCCTTAGCGAAGCAATCCCCCACAGATTTGGAGATTGTTTCGTCGCAAAAAGCAAGAACGCTCCTCGTAATGACATATTGGAGAACCCATGGACAAAACTTTTATCAAAGACTTGCTTGTGCGCGGCATTATTGGGATTCGGGATTGGGAGCGGGAAAAGGTGCAGGATATTTTGATCAATGTCACTGTGTTTAGTGACACCACCCAGGCCGCGGAAACTGATGAGATTGCCTATTGCGTGGACTACAGCGTGCTGGCAAAAAAAGTCCAAACGCATGCTGAGACCGCAGCTCGTTTAACGGTGGAAGCGCTTGCCAATGATCTTGCCCAAATATGTTTGCAGGAAAGCCTTGTGCAAAAAGTAATTGTACGAGTGGAAAAGCCAGGTGCGGTCCGTTTCGCAAAATCAGTTGGCGTGGAAATAGAACGCAGCCGAGATGGATAACTTACATCAGGTTTACTTGAGCCTTGGCTCGAACATTGATGCAGAAAAAAACCTTCCAAAAGCAATTGAGTTGCTCAGGAAGGTTGGAGAGATCAAGGCTATATCGAGTGTATGGGAATCCAAGTCGGTTGGTTTTGATGGATCTAATTTTTTAAACGCCTGTGCCTTGTTTCTAACAGAGTTGCAGTCTTCTGAATTAAAAGAGAATATCATCAGACCCATTGAGACCGCGCTTGGACGAATCCGCTATGCAGATAAGAATGCTCCGCGCACGATCGATATTGACATGGTGGTGTTCGATGAAACACCGCTCAACATAGAATTTTGGAACTATGCCTTCGTGACTGTGCCGCTGGCTGAATTGATTCCTGATTTTGAACATCCCATTCGCCGCGAAAAAATTATTCGAGTCGCAGAGCAGTTACAAAGCGGCGTCCTGAGCGTGTCGAAGGATCAGATGTGGATCGTGAAGCGCGAGGATATTATTATATCTTGAGCGGCCCCGCCCCGCGTGAGATATTATCCAAAAATTCCTGGCGTGTGGCGCTCTTGCTGCGGAAGGTTCCCAGCATCGTGGATGTGGTCATACGCGCATCATGTTTGCGCACGCCGCGCATCATCGAACACAGATGCAAAGCTTCCATCACTACAGCCACACCTTGAGGATTCAGAAGGTCATGAATAAAGTCGGCGATCTGACGGGTCATGCGTTCCTGCACTTGCAGGCGGCGCGAATACATATCTACAACGCGGGGAATCTTTGAAAGGCCGATCACCTGTCCGCGCGGAATATAGGCGACGTGCGCACGGCCAATAAAAGGAAGCATATGATGTTCACACAGGCTGTAAAATTCAATATCGCGTACAATGACCATGTCGTCATAATCCACAGTGAAAAGCGCGCCATTAACTAATTTTATGGGATCGGTGCTATAGCCGCTTAATAATTCAGGAAACATGCGCGCAACCCGATTGGGAGTATTCTTTAATCCCTCCCTTTCAGGGTCTTCACCAAATGCATGCAGCATGCTCAGCACTGCGGACTCGATCGCAGCGGTATCAATATCACTATTTTTTGTTTTAGCTTTATCCAGCTCATCGTTAAAATTGGATTCTTCCATTATCTATTCTCCAAAAGCCAATAAGTAAGTTCGGCTTGATTTTATCTGATTTAACTGAGAAAAATACTTTGAAGTCAAAAACCATATCACTTTAGGAAAGAGAAACCATCTTGGAAAACAAAGAACTTTATTTGAAAAGTATTATTTTTGGAGCCGTGACTGGCGCGGGTTTTGGCATACTCATTGGAGTCATCACAGGTGCGTTAACCTCCAGTTGGAACGGCATACAGTTTGGAATTTTAGTTGGGATCATACTCGGCACAGTAACCGGGGCGCTGACAGGCGCGCTGACCGTTCGAGTGGCCGGGCGCACAGGCGGAGTCAGCACTGGGGCTTATACTGGCATGCTTTTTGGAGCGGTGCTCGGCGGCATATTGGGAGCTTTTATTCCTGACTCTTTTCGAGCCAGCGTGGCCAGCCTGCACATTCTTATTCTTGATGTTTTGACTCAGGGAAAATTTGAAACCGCCGCCCTGCTTAGCTTTCAGGTCGCGATCCTTGCCACGATGGTTGGGGCGTGGGTCAGCGGGCGGAATTTACAGAAGCGTGACCTAAAGTAAATTTTTATTCTCAGATCATTCCAGGGCACTTTATTTGTTTGGCGATATGCTATACTTCGACGAAATTAATCATCCTTCATCTATATAGGCAAGGCAGTTATGGATAAAACCATTATTGAAATCCCAACCGAGCTGTTGCAGGCTGCAAAGATAACTGCGGAGGAAGCCAAAACACAATTGGCGATCCGCCTGTATCAACTTCACAAATTGAATGATGAGCAGGCGGCCGCCATGGCAGGGGATTCTAAAGCCATTGAATCTTTGGTTTGGAGCAATCAGGAAACAGGGCGGATTGACCTCGATGATTTTCTATCCTGGGCTTCCCATGATTTAAAAACCCCTCTCAACGCTGTGATCGGCTTTACGAAAGTAGTTATCAAAGGCATTGACGGGCCAGTTAATGAAATACAAAGTACTGACCTGACCACGGTCTTCAATGGCGGTCAGCGCATGTTGACCTTGATCAATAATTTGGTGGAAATGGCGCGCCTCAATAACGGGCAGGTGGTGCTCAATCTGAAAGAAAGCAATCTCGCTGATTTGCTTGAAGACGCAGCCGACCGTTGGAAAACGCAAAATCTCAGCATGTCTTTGGCGACCAGCGTCACCATCACAAAACCCACGTTTAATGTAGATACGAATCACCTGCGCAACGTGATCACCAACCTGTTGACTTTTGCCGCCATGCGCGTGACCGAGGGAGCTGTTTCTCTTTCTGCAAGCGACAACGATCAGGGTGTCAACATCAGCATTCAAAGCGCGGGAAAAAAATCACGGGACAAATCCGAAATGGACTCAGCCATGCTGGGCTTCATCACTGCTGCATTGATCAAACTTCATGGGGGCAAGGCAGATCAACCGCAGGAAACCGAAGACGGCGTTTTGCTTTCATTCTCATTACCGCGTTAACGTAATTCCTTCAACACACTCTTTCAAACATGCTCAAAACATTGCGTCACATTCTTGCCATATTGTTGTTACCGTTCATGGCTGTGATCGTTCTGCCTGCATGGCTGCACAATACTTTTGCCAGCTATGACTCGCACTGGATCAGTGGAACCTCCTTCGCATGGACAGGGCTGATAGCAGGCGCCTTATCCGTTTGGATCGGGTTTACCTTGTTCGTGTGGTGCATAAATCTTTTTGTGATCGTCGGCAAGGGGACCTTAGCTCCGTGGGACCCGACGCAAAAGCTGGTTGCCATTGGCCCATACCGCCTCGTGCGTAACCCGATGATCAGCGGGGTGGCGTTGATGCTTATCGGACAGTCGCTGTTTTGGGGGTCATGGGTGATCGGCATTTGGGCAGGGACATTCATGCTAATTAATCATATCTATTTTATATTTTCAGAAGAACCAGGTTTGGAAAAACGTTTCGGGGAAAGTTATACCTACTATAAAGCCAATGTCCCCCGATGGATTCCACGCCTCACGCCTTGGATGGGCTAGAATCGAACTGACAGTTTATCCCAAATAAGCAGCCAGTAAATTATTAATAATGTGCACGACCACGGGCGGCCAGGTGGAATTGCTTTTCTTTTCTTCAAGACCCAGCCTAGAAATATTGCCAGAAGAAAAATCCCTACTGAAGTTACAACAATTTGGGCTTGAGCACTTTGAGTCCATAACCAATAAGGCCAGTGCATGGCTGTGAACAGAAAGGCTTGAAGGATATTTGCCTTCCAAAACGAATATTTTGTTTCCAGTTTATAAAGCACGAATCCGCGGAACAGCATTTCTTCAATCACAGGCGAAAGCGAACCAGCCGCCAACGTGTTCAACACCTTCATTAGCGGTGACTGTATCAGCGGCAGAAGCGTGCGGTTGGACGCGAAATATTCAAATAGAAAAACGAAAACAAAATACAAAAGGCTTGAAACGATGACCAACACCAGATTATTTTTGTCAATCGGTGTATTGATTTTCATCTTTTCCAGCGGATTTTCCCCATCCAACCAGTAAATGAAAGCCGCTGCGGGCAGAACCCACAAAGTGAATTTTACAAATATTGAAAAGGCAAGCCGTAAAATTTCATTTCCAATGGTCGCATCCACAGCAGAATAAAACCATGTGGCGCGGATGATCCACACGATATAAAAGGCCAGAAAGAGTAATGGAAAGGCATTCTTTTTCATAAGAACATTATAAAGGGTTGGGCTTCGTTCGCCACGAGATTAGGCAAAAAACAGGCGCCCTCATCACGATAAAGAGTAAAATAGTTGAGAGGTGCTGACCCATATGCGAACCCACAAAGCAATCATAGCTTTCTCAATATTCCTTGCCGCCTTATTTATTCTGGCACAGTTTGTTTTCAAACACACTGGTTTCATGGGACCCTGGTGTTCCCCTACTCTCACCGCGCCGCACGAACTGGGACATCCGTTTTACGAATATGCAGATTACGGTTTCCCGATTCCCGCTATGGAAGTTCTTACTAATATCTGCGCAGAACCGTCTTCCATCACATACAACTGGCTGCCTATTGGTTTGGGAGTTGACAGCCTGCTGCTCGTTTTGCTTCTGTATCCCATTTGGTCTCCTTTCTTGAAGAAGGAACCAACGAACATAGGATCGCCAGAATAAAATCCACTTTAGCCCAACAATAGGAGCAAAATGATTCATGCATTGCGCGAAAAAACATCGCCGAACCAAGTAAATGACATGTTGCAGGAATACGAAACCATGATGAAAATATCCGCAAACAAGTTGAAGAAATTACTCCCAGATTTTAGGAGATGTTTAATGGTCAATAAAGAAAAATCCCAACGCATCCTTTTGGCTACACTCGCAAAAGAAGGGTCGGACAAGACTTTGCAAAATTCAGGATTGATTTAAACCAAACCCCTCCCAGCGGAAAACAAAATCGAACAAGCACGGCCCGACAACGACCAATTAAGAAGTGGTAAAATTAAAACATGAAAGAAAACATACCTGTCCTAACAGAAATCAAACCGCTGAAACATTACTGTATGCAAGTCAAATTTTCAGATGGCATAGAAGGCAAAGTTGACTTGTCTGAATACGCGGACAGGGGAGTCTTTGCTTTATGGAACGATTACAGCCAATTCGAGAAAGTAACGATAGGCTCCAGCGGCGAATTGGTGTGGAATGAAGACGTAGACATGGATGGATTGGGGATTTACCTGAAACTCACAGGGAAGAAACCTGAAGATATTTTGCCAAAACTTCAGAAACTCTCTCATGCCTGAAATCAGCCGTTTCTTCGGAATCAGCATCAAAATGTTCTTTGGCGATCATGTCCCGCCGCATTTTCATGCCGAATATGGCGATTACAAAGCGCAAATCAACATTCAATCGCACGTTATCATAGCAGGAGACTTGCCGCCACGCGTTTTTGGAATGGTTGTCGAATGGGCTCGCAACACAAGGATGAACTATTCGAACTATGGGAACTCGCAGTACAGAACAAGTCTTTACACCGCATTGATCATAAATTCCTCGCCCTTATGACTTAATCATCGGGGCGATTTTCTTTCAAGTAAAATACATCTTAATGACTCCAACCATCAGCCCCATCCGCCCTCGCGGGCACCTTCCCCAAATACGACAACAAAAATTTGAGTATTATAAAAACTCTTCATGTCGTATTTGGGGGAAGGACGGGATGGGGCAAAGGCGGCAACCATGCCCCATGACCAAGCATATTATGAAGCAGAAAACGAAATCGAACATGCGCTGATCGCCAATAACCATCAACACCCAAGACCTGACAGGTTTCCACGTAACCTTTGCAATCCCGCATCCCTTTCCGCGCACGAGACTCGATTAACAGCGAGTCTGGTAAAACCTGTCAGGTCTGCTCACTCCCAAGCAAATCATGGCAATCCTTCAATCAAGAAAATCACGGTTAAGACAACCAAAGGCGGCAACCATGGCGCGTGATGAAGCGTATCAAAGAGCGGAATGGAAAATTGAGATGACGCGGCGAGAGAAAGATAAAGAGCTTAACCTTAATGGAATAGGGCTTATTGAATTACCCGAGTCAATTAGCCAGCTCATTTGGCTGGAATCGTTAAACATCTTTGGTAATAAATTAACGGCATTGCCTGAACAATTAAGTAGTCTTACAAAGTTACTGTCATTAGATGTCGGAGGAAACAGACTAATGACATTGCCTGAATGGCTTGAGCAATTTCAAAAACTAAAATATCTTAACCTTTCCTACAATTCATTAGTTACACTCCCAGAGTCAGTAAGCAAACTTTCTTGCATACAACAATTGGAAATTTCCAACAATCAATTGCAATTGCTGCCCGAATTTATAAACCGCATTACAACCCTACGCTCACTTAATCTTAGTTATAACCAATTAACAATCCTGCCAGACTCGTTCGAACAACTTACCAAAATCCAAGAAATAAATCTTTCTGAGAATCAGATCTCGGATTTGCCACCATCATTAGGATCACTAAAAAAACTCAAAGAAATTTCCCTTCGCGGAAACCCTCTAAATCTTGAATTAGCAGCAGCATATAATGATGGTTCTGAATCTATTAAACATTATCTACGTGCTAAAGCCGCCGCGCAAATCAAACTTAACGAAGCCAAACTTATTCTTGTTGGTGAAGGCGAAGTTGGAAAAACTTGCTTAACAGACGCATTGTTAGGCAATCCATGGTTAGAACACGATACAACTCATGGAATTCAAATCAAGCCAATCAAGCTCACCGATCCCGACTCCCAAACCGAAATCACCCTCAACGGCTGGGACTTCGGCGGTCAGCGCGTCTACCGCCCCACGCACCAGTTGTTCTTCAGCGCGCCCGCCGTCTATCTCGTCGTGTGGAAGCCGCGCGAAGGTCCCCAACAGGGCTTCGTCAAGGAATGGATTCAACTCGTCAAGCGCCGTGAGCCGAGCGCAAAAATAATCGTCGTCGCCACGCATGGCGGTCCGCAACAACGTCAGCCCGATATTGACCGCCAGGAACTGTGGGACACATTCGGCAATGAAACCGTCGTTGACTTTTTCTTCGTGGATAGCAAGCCCGATGAACACGGTAATCGCAAAGGCATCGAAGAACTCAAACGTGCCATCGCCCGAGTTGCCGTCACCCTGCCCGAAGTCGGACGCTCCGTGCCGAAAAGTTTTCAAGATGTCCGCCAAGCCCTGGGTGCCACGGGCGCGCCCTACCTGCCTTTGGATGAAGTCCTCGCCATCTGCCGCGCTCACAACATGGACGATGAAATCGCGCGCCTCTTCATCACCATCTCGCACCGCCTCGGTCATCTCACGCATTACGAAAACGACCCCGCCCTGCGCGACATCGTCATCCTGCGCCCCGACTGGCTCGCCAGCGCCATGAGTTATGTCCTCGACGATGAAGCCACCCGCGCCGCGCACGGCTTGGTGAAATTCTCACGCCTCGGTCACTTATGGGATGATCCGACTCGTCCAGCGGATACTCGTTACCCAGATTCGCTGCACCGAATCTTTCTCGCCTTAATGGGACGCTTCGATCTTTCCTACCGTGTAGCTGGTCTGTCCCCAAATGACGACTCTGACCCTGTCAGTTTGATCGCCCAACTCGTCCCCGATAAAACTCCCGATGAAAAAGATTTCGAAAAAGCATGGCTGCCAGAGATCGCGGCTGGCGACACCCAACAGACTCAAATCTGCCGCATCGTGGATTCGCAAAATGGTCAGTCCGCTAATGCCGAAGGATTATTCTTCCAGTTGATCGTCCGCCTGCACCGCTATTCCCTCGGGCGCGTCAAATATGCCGACAGCGTCCACTGGCAGCGCGGCTTGGTGCTCGACGGAGATTACAACGGGCGCGCCCTGCTGCGTCACATCGGCAACGATGTGCATATCACCGTCCGCGCCGCGTACCCGCAAGGCTTTCTTACCATACTCACAGATGAAGTTAAGTTTTTAGTTGAAAGTTTTTGGGAAGGTTTGAAGTGCGAAGTAACCGTCCCATGTCTTAATCCAAATCCATGCAAAGGTTTGTTTGAAGTTAGCAAATTGATTGATAACAAGAAACAAAATCGCCTTGAACAACCTTGTCCAACTTGCAACTACTGGCAAAGCATTGACCAACTATTGCTCAATGCACCTGCATCCCGTCCGCTTCCACAAGTGGAATTCCTTGCAACACAAAAAGTTTTGGACGAACTCAGCGAACTCCGCAAGATTTTGATCAAGCATGATGGCACAACGATTGGTCGCTTCGACAATCTCGATACAAGCCAGCGCGAGTTACTCAGCCAGGCAGAAACCTCGTACAAAAATCTCCTGCAAGTCTTCACCGACGAAGCCAAGGAAGGTCCGCGCCTGTTCAGCATTCGTCCCGTTGACCCAAACTGGCTGGAAACACCCAAGAAACTTGTCAGCCAAAAATTCCGCATCCTGCTGTGGTGCGAACATTCGCAGCTTCCGCTCTTCGTCCTCAACCAAGAAGGCGATCAGCGCGGCATCTACGAAATGGATTTGCCTTACGAATGGGTCGTCAAAGCCGCGCCCTATCTCAAAGCCCTCACCGCCACCCTGAGTTTGATTCTCCCCGTCGCATCCTCCGCCACCAAATTGATGCTGCCCGAAACCCAATACAAAGCCATCGAAAATCAACTCTCCTTCAGCAAGGATGTCTTTGACTCCATCAGTAAGGGCGCAGCAATGCTGCGCCCCGACGATGCGCCCGACGCCCCTGAACTTCCCCACGGAGCCATGCAACGCGCCGAAGGCGCCCTCCTCCGCGAATTCCATTCCTTCCTCAAAGAAAAAGACCCAGGCTTCGGCGGTCTCGTCCGCGTGATGGACAAACAGCAAAAATACCTCTGGGTGCACGAGCAGTTTGCGGGAGAGTATTAAGGCAGCATGATTCCCTGAGCGAGAGCGAAGGGTCTCTACCTCTGCAATCAGAGTCTCTTCGGTCGCGAAGAGCACACTCCCTCAGAGCGACATGATAGAGAACAGAAAATGAGCAAAGAATACTACGTCTACATCATGACCAACAAATCGCGCACACTATACACAGGCGTGACGAACAATCTGATGCGGCGTGTTCATGAGCATAAGAACAAACTTGTCCCAGGGTTCACCAGCAAATACAACATCCAATTCCTTGTCTATTACGAATCAACCCCAACCATCCATGTCGCGCTTGAACACGAGAAGAAAATCAAAGGCTGTCTAAGAGCAAAGAAAATTGCACTCATCGATTCCATGAATCCTGAATGGAGAGGCCTTAGTGAAGAGTGGTTTCTAAATTAGCGGGGCACGTCCGTCGCCAAAAATACAAAGCCCCTGAAAGTCTCAAGACAATCAGGGGCTTTCCTAATTCCTAATCCCTTCTCCCCTACACCACAATACTCACCAACCGCCGATTAGCCACGATCACTTTCTTTGGCTCCTTACCTTCCAAAAACTTCTGCACCAATTCACTAGCCAGCGCCGCAGACTTGATTTCATCTTCCGTAGCCTCAGCTGGGACAATGACTCGGTCACGCACCTTACCATTAATCTGGACGGGCAGCTCAATGGAATCTTCCTTCGTGGCAGCTTCGTCCACTGTGGGCCAGGGTTGCATATGAATTGAATACGGCTTGTCCAAATATGCCCACAACTCTTCAGCGATATGCGGGGTAACAGGCGCCATCATTTTCAAATAGATTTCGACAGCTTCGTTCCAATCCTGTGAACCTATTGCGCCTGCTTCACGTGCCTTGTACATTTCATTCATCAACTCCATCAAAGATGAAACAATGGTATTAAATTCAAAATTATCAAAATCACGCGTCACCTTACGCAAAGTCTGGTGAACCTTTCTGCGCAGACTCTTTTTCACTTCATCCGTTGCAGTTGTCCGCTTGTCCGCTTCACTATCCGCTACTGAATCAGTAAACAGAGTCCACACACGCCGTATCCAACGAACCGAACCTTCAATGCCTTGTGAGTCCCACGGCGCGCCCATTTCCCAACGCGCGAAGAATAGGATGTAAGCGCGCACACTATCTGCGCCGTATTTATTCACCAACACATCAGGCGCGATCACATTACCCTTGCTCTTCGACATCTTATCGCCGTCTTCGCCCAGCACCATGCCTTGATTACGCAGTTGCATCATCGGCTCATCACCTTTGACAATGCCCGCATCACGCATCGCTTTGTGGAAGAAACGTGTGTATAGCAAATGCATAGTGGCATGTTCAATGCCGCCCGTGTATGTGTCAACGGGCATCCAGTAATTATATTCAGCGGGGTCGAACGGACCCTTGTCATAATGCGGCGACAAATAACGCAAGTGATACCACGACGAGCACATAAACGTGTCCATCGTATCGGTTTCACGTGTGGCTGGCCCATTGCACACAGGGCAGGTTGTATTCTTCCAGGTTGGGTGCAGCTTCAACGGGCTTTCACCTGTCGGCTTCCATTCAACATCTTCGGGCAAAGTCACAGGCAGCTGGTCATCTGGCACAGGATTCCATCCATGCTGTTCACAATAGATCATCGGAATCGGCGCGCCCCAATATCGCTGACGCGAAATCAACCAATCACGATAACGATAGTTCACTGACTCTTTGCCAATTCCTTGCGGCTGCAACCAATCAATCACCGCGCTGATGGAAGGATTCTTGCGTCCTTTTTCTGTATTGACTGGAGTGCCGTTGAAGAAATCGCTGGAGTTGATCATGACGCCTGGACCGACATAAGCGGCTTCCATGGTTTCACTTTTCGCTGCGGGGCCGCGCTCGGGCTGGATGACTGGCACGATGGGCAGTTCATACTTTTTGGCAAAAGCAAAATCACGTTCATCATGCGCAGGCACCGCCATAATCGCGCCTGTGCCGTAAGACATCATCACATAATCCGCGATCCAGATCGGAATACGTTCCTGATTGACCGGGTTGATCGCATACGCGCCCGTGAACACGCCCGTCTTTTCCTTATCCACTGCGCCGCGTTGAATCTCAGTTTGACGCGCAGCTTGCGCCTTGTATTCTTCGACTGTGGCTTTGTTATCAGGTACAGTGATCTTATTCACCAACGGGTGTTCAGGCGAGAAGACCATAAACGTTGCGCCCCACAACGTATCAGGTCGGGTGGTAAAGACAGGGATGGACACCTGTGATTCAGGTGTGGGGCCGTCTTCGGTTCCCATACCCTTTTCCTGAATTCCCAATTTTCCTTGAACCGATTCCCAATCCAGGCGGAAGAATACTTCCGCGCCTTCCGAGCGGTCGATCCAATTGGTCTGCAAAGTCTTAACCGTCTGCGGCCAGTCAATGCCATCGAATTTCAATAACTCATCAGCATATTTGGTTGCTTTGAAGAACCACTGGTCCAAATTCTTTTTGATGACAGGTGTTTGGCAGCGTTCGCAGTGACGGTCATCGCCCCAAACCTGCTCGCGCGCCAGTGTCGTATTACAGTTCGGGCACCAATCCACCGCAGACATCTTACGATAGGCCAATCCCATTTTGTACAACTGGATGAAGAACCATTCTGTCCACTTGTAGTATTCAGGAGATGCAGATATGGCCTCACGCTCCCAATCGAACATCGTGCCCATGGTCTTCATTTGTGTGCGCATGCGATCAATATTTTGGAACGTGCGCTTCATTGGGTGCACACCGTCTTTAATGGCGGCGTTCTCCGCGGGCAGACCGAACGCATCAAAGCCCATCGGGAACAATACGTTATATCCGCGCATACGCATGTAGCGTGCGCGCGTATCCGGGGGAATCATCGAAAACCAGTGACCAATGTGCAAATCACCACTCGGGTATGGCAGCATGGTCAATGCGTAGTGCTTCGGTTTGCTGTTATCAATTACCGAACGATACAACCGATCCGCTTCCCATTTGGCCTGCCACTTCTTTTCCATCGTCTGCGGGGCATAGGATTTATCCTGTTGCTTTCTTTCTTCTTTGGCGGGAGCCTTTTTCATACGCACAATCGCCTTTGGTTTTTTATCCACTGGCACAACTGCTTTTACAGGTTTTGTTGCAACCACCACAGCCTTTGCCCTTCCAGAAACCACTTGGATCGCTTTCGTTTTTGATGTGGTCTTTTTTGAAGTAACAGCTTTGGTTTTCTGTTTAGCAACAGATTTCACAGCACTGGCTTTTGGTGCAGCTTTTTTTGTAACAACTTTCTTCACCGCGACTTTCATGGCCGCAGGTTTGGTTGTTTTCACAGCTATTTTTTTGGAAGCCGTTTTTTTCTTTGTTTCTTTTTTTGTTGTAGCCATTCTTACCTCATCAAAATTTATGTCACACCTGCACTTGCGTGCTGGTGCAAGTGTTGCGAATGAGCGTTCTCCAGCGAGTGAAGCAATCTCAATTTATCAACAGGATTCTATTTACAAACAAGTAGACTTAAAAGCAAAGGCCCTTGTTTCCAGAAAATTATATTGGTTCTAATACTTGCTTTCATCTTAGGCCTCCTTGTCAATAATTACAATAGGTCACTTGGGCGACAAACCGCTTTTGTTGATTGTTCGGATTAAAACAAAAATTCCTTCATCCACTCTAGGGACGAAGGACACTTTGTGCTCCGCGGTACCACCCAAATTACGTTAAGAAACTAACGTCACTTTGTTGCTATAACGGGCTTTCCCGGTGATGACTATTCACGAGTTATCGCGCTTCACCATCACAGTCTCTCTTGCGAGGAACAGACGAGTTCAGTCCTTATGCGCTCCCGATAGGCACTGTGTTGGGCTTCCACCTCACTTCCCAACTCGCTGACGGGATGACCTACTACTTCTGTTATGACTTGTTATTAAGTTATGGTGGACCCAGAGGGATTCGAACCCTCGACCTTCTCAATGCCATTGAGACGCGCTCCCAACTGCGCTATGGGCCCATGACGATTTTGGATTGTTGACACCTGCACTTGCGTGCGGTGCAAGTGTTTCAGATTTACGAATTTGATTGCGAACTTATAATCGTCAATCTGAAATCGTCACTCGTAAATCTGTGGACCTGAGGGGATTCGAACCCCTGACCTCCTCATTGCGAACGAGGCGCGCTCCCAACTGCGCCACAGGCCCAGATACAAGACGAAACGTATTCTACCTGAGGCATTTGGGAATGTCAATGCAAAATGAGTCAGTTGAGTATAAAAGATGGCGATTGGTCAGCCCGCTTTTTTGATTGCTTAATTTTTTGGTATCACCACTTTGAGGGTGGTACCCTGCCCCGCTCCATCAGACTCAGCCCATATCTTGCCGCCTTGGGCTTCGATCAAACCTTTTGCAATAGGAAGACCGATACCAAGTCCGTTGTGACGGCGTGTGTTTGGCGGTTCGACTTGATAGAACTCCTCGAACACTTTGCCCAATTTATCAACGGGGATGCCAATACCTTTGTCCTGTACCCATGCCATCACCTTATCTCCCTGATCTACAGCTCCGATCACAATTTCACTGCCTTCAGGTGAAAAACGGATGGCGTTATTAAGCAGGTTGACAAACGCCAGGGTGGTTTTTTCGGGGTCGACATTCACAAAGATGGGATCCTCTTGAAAAGCAAATACCAGCTGCAGGTCCCGCCGTGCTGCGAAGTATTTGATCTCATCCACAGCAAAATTCAAGACGTCCTGAATGGATATCTTCTTCTGCTTCATATCCATTTCATCGGCTTGAAGCAGGGTGAGGTTATTCATCTGATCAAGAAGCGAATGCATTTGAGTCGCGGCAGTCAGCACCTGATCAGCGTGATCTGACAAATCTCCCTTTGCTTCATTTTGCAGGAAGGTTGCATAGCCGATGATAATTCCAAGAGGAGTCCGCAGTTCGTGAGAAGCAATGGCCAGGAAGTTACTCTTGATGGTATTTGTTTCCTTAACTTTTTCCAGGGCCTGCTGTGTGGTGCGTAACAGACGCGCGTTGTTAATCGCGATCGCGGCATGCGCAGCAGTGACCGATAGAATTGCAACGTCGTTATCAGTGAAGCCGCCGCCACGTTTGTTGACAGCTTCCAGCACCCCCACCGTCCGATCCTTGATAGGCATTGGCACGCCCAATAAAGTATCTATTTTAAATTTGATATGATCAGAAACAAGGGAATAATGACGCGGGTCCTGCTCCGCATTATTTAGAATCAAAGGCTTGTTCGTTTTGAAGATCGTACCTGCCAGACTGCCATCGATGGGAACAGGAATCTCTGCGAGTTTATCAGGGTCTGAACCAGTGGCTGCGGCAAAAAACAAGCGCGGATTTTTGTCGTCGTAAAGCAAAATGGATGCAGCTTCACAATCCAGTAACTCGGTTGCCGTGGCAGTGATCAACTGGAGCAAAGCATCCAGATCCATTGTGGAATTCAACGTTACGCTTAATTCCACAAGGCGCAAAAGTAGTTTCTGGCTTCCCTCAAGAGCTTTGAGCTGACCTGTTTTTGATAATGTATTCATGGAAATAGTTTACTGGTTTTTGTATGTGGAATCAAGCCCCAAATGCATAATAAACAGGTGAGGCGGAGGAGGCGCCCTACCTGTTTTCGATCTACTATGAGGGTTCGTAAATTACTTTATTGACTAGCTGGTTGAGCAGGTTGAGAATTGGGCTGCCCGTTGCGCGGTCCATTATGCCGACCATCGAAACCAAAGGCGGGACCATCAAGATAACCTTTATCGAGACCTTCCAATAACCAGGCTGCCTTTTCTTTGGAGATAGTGCCATCGGCAACGCCAGCTTCAATGCGTGCGCGCATCTCCACGGCATGCACGGCGGTGATCGCCTTCTGTACATCCTTAATATCCACGCCGGCTGTGGTGGCCAGGTCGGCAAGGGTCTTGCCATCTTTTAGCGCAGTGGATAGTTCATCAGTTGTCATATTAAGAACTTTTGCGGCTGCATCAAGTTCGGCCTGACCCAAACCATGTCCGCCATGACCATGGCCATCAGCGGGCAGGCCTGTTGTGGGAGCGGGCGGTGTGCTGCTCTGTGCATAAGCAGTTGACACACGCACTGCGCCGAAGACCATCGTAACCGCCACCAGAGTGCCAATCAGGATTAATATTTTCTTTTTCATTTTTTATACCTCTTTATCGTTAATTTGGTTGGAGCGCCTCCAACCTTCCCCAATGATATTTGAAGCATGTAATCGGGATGTGACCAGCTTATATGGAAATTGTGTGGGTGGATAAGTAAGCCAATATGCCATTTTTCACTTGACCCTTATCTTTTATCGTCCTACAATTCGACCTGCACGATTCAAACTTAATCTCAAATCTGATTCTATTTACTAGGAGATTTACCATGCCCGATTATTTGTTTCGAGGTTCCCTCGAAAAACTTGACCCTGATGTTTACAAACTGACCCAGCTCGAAGCCGAACGCCAGTATCGCAAGTTGATATTAATCGCGTCCGAGTCGACGGCGCCGCTGGCTGTGCGCGAGGCGTTATCCTCCGCGTTCCAAAATATCTACGCGGAAGGTTATCCCGATGAAGATACGCGCTGGATGAATGATGAAGAAATCCTCGATTATCCTGAACGCCTCGGAAATTACCGCCGCAACAGTGACCCGCGCTATTACAAAGGCGTGGAATATGCGGATACGGTCGAAGCTCTTGCCCGCCGCCGTGTAGCGCAGACTTTCGCGGCAAACGGAATAACAGCTGATCAAATTTTTGTAAATGTGCAAGGTTTGTCAGGCGGACCTGCCAATAATGCGGTCTATCAAGCCTTGTTGAATCTTGGCGATACCGTGATGGGACTCAACCTCCTGCACGGCGGACATCTCTCGCATGGTTCGTCAGTTAATAGAAGCGGCAAGTGGTTCAAGGCTGTACATTACACAATTGATTCAAATGAAAAGATTGATTACGATGCCGTGCGTGCTTTGGCAATTGAAAACAAACCTAAACTATTAATCGCAGGCTACTCATCTTATTCATGGGTTCCCGATTGGAAGAAGTTCCGTGAGATTGCAGATGAAGTCGGCGCATATTTATTGACCGATATCTCACACATCGGCGGGCTTGTAGCGGCGGGCGTTGTGCCTTCGCCTATCGGATATGCTCATGTCGTGATGTCTACCACGCATAAATCAATTGACGGCCCGCGCGGCGCAGTGCTGATGACAACGGACGCGGCGATTGCCAGGAAAATTGACAAGGCTGTCTTCCCCGGTGAACAGGGCGGACCGCACGTCAATGTTTTTGCTGGGCTTGCGTTGACTTTCAAATTAACACAAACTGCACAATTCAAGAAATTGCAGGCACAGACGATCAAAAACGCCAAAGCCATGGCTGATCAATTCACCAAGCGCGGACTACGCGTCCCGTTCGGCGGAACAGATACTCATCTCGTGAATGTCGATTGCACCAGCGTAGTCGGTGAAGATGGCACGAAATTAAGTGGCGATCAGGCTTCACGCATTCTTGATATTATCGGCGTGGTTGTAAATCGAAATACGATTCCAGGCGACAAGAATTCAATGGATCCAAGCGGCATTCGTTTGGGCACACCGTGGATCACCCAGCGCGGCTTTGACGAGAAGAAGACCCGCGAACTCGCCAACATTATGGCGGATGTATTAATCGCATGTGCGCCGCATTCTGTGGACACGGTCAAGAAAGGCAAGCAACGCCGCGCCAAATTGGATTTTGAAGTGTTGAATGTTGCACGTTTGAAAGTTAGAAAGTTAAGCGAGTCTGCTGGGATTGACTTCAAACCAACGAAGAATGGTTACCCACACTTTTATTATATAGATGATAAAACAACAACAGGTGTGTACGAGTTAAGCGGGCAGCGCATTCGTCAAGTCTTGGATTTCGCAGTGTCTTCTGATTTGTCTGCGTTGAAGAAGGGCAAGACGCAAGTCACATCGATTGCGACTCCGAAAGGCGTTATCAAAGGCTTGTTGAAGAACGTAAACAACAACACCTATCAATTGCAAGTGCCTGTCAAAAATACATCCGCAGTGGCAACATGGCTGCGCGATTTATCTGATGGATATACATCCTTCAACGTGGATGGGACAAAAGATTTCAGCGCGAAGCGAATGCCCGGGGCATTTGTGGTGAATGAAGTCGTAGGGGCACGTCGCGACGTGCCCAAATTATCGGCGACGAATCCCCCGCTCAAAGGTGGAGTCAAGCCCTGGTTTGTTGGAGTCAACCCACAGTTAAAGGGTGAGGCGCTGCCGCCTTTTGCGTGGAGTGAGTCGGAGAGTCCACTAAAACGCACAGCATTGTATGATGTCCATAAAGCAAGCGGCGGCAGAATGGTCCCATTTGCGGGTTGGGAAATGCCTGTACAGTACACGGGGATTTTTGAGGAGCATCTTGCCACGCGCAATGCGGCGGGGCTGTTCGATGTTTCGCACATGGGCGTGTACGATGTGCGCGGCGCGGATGCGGCTTCGTTCCTCGATACGGTCTGCGGCAATGATTGCGGCGGGCTGCAACCTGGCGAGTCTTTGTATTCACATTTTCTCACGCCCGATGCGGATGTGATTGACGATACGCTCATCTATCGCCGCGACTGGGATAATTATCTCGTGGTCGTGAACGCGTCGAATGATGACAAGGATCGCACATGGCTTGAAAGTGTGCGCGATGGAAAAGTGAAGATTGATAACAATCGTCCGTGGTCACGCACATACGGATATGAAGCAAACATCCGCAACTTGCGTGACCCGAAAGCTGGTTCTGCCATGCGGGTGGATATTGCGCTGCAAGGACCGAAGAGCCGCGACATTTTGCTGGCGATGGGCGTGGATGATAAATCACGCGCGGCCATCATGAAGTTAAAGCGCACAGAATTATGTGATGCAGTGGTCGGGCGCCCTTCGACAGGCTCAGGACAAGGCTTTGATTTGATCGTCTCGCGCACGGGTTACACAGGCGAGAAGATGGCTTTTGAATTATTCGTCCATCCTGAAAAGGCTGTGGAATTTTGGCTGGCGGTGATGAAGGCGGGCGAACCATTCGGCGTGAAAGCCATCGGCTTGGGCGCAAGAGATTCACTCCGCACCGAAGCGGGACTTCCGTTGTATGGTCACGAAATGGGATTGGGTTCTATTGCCAATGCCCTGCTTGGAGAAGGTCCCCTCGCCCCTACAATCCCAATGCGGGACTTGGGCGTGGCAGAAGGCGGATTTGGTTCGTACGTCAAACCATACAAGCCGTGGTTCATTGGGCGGGATGCGTATGTGGCGCGCGAGAAAGCACGCAAGGGCGGTGTCATCCGCTTTACGTTTGACGAACAGCGTACGCGCATGGCGCACAACGGCGACCCCGTGGTCAACGCGGACGGCGAGCGGATTGGCTTCGTCACTTCCTGCGCGATTGATGGACAACGCTTCATCACAGGTCAGGCGTATTTAGACTTTGCGTATGCCAAAGAAGGCACGCCGATTCTCATTCACCAAGGCGGCGTGATGGATCGTCCCGCGGCGGCGGCGAAGGTGGTGAGTCGGTTTGCGAAGTTGTAGGGAGTAGAAAGTGGAAAGTGGGGGGTGGAAAAGAGGAAAGAAGAAAGAAGGGACGGCCTGAGGGAGTGGCAGGTCGTCCCTTCTTTAATCTTAGAACAAATGGTATATTATTGACATGAAAACATCTGCAATTGATCTATTCTGTGGAATTGGTGGGCTTTCTTATGGTTTGAAGAAGGCTGGCATTTCTGTTGTGGCAGGCATAGATTTAGATGCTTCTTGTCAATACGCTTATGAAGAAAATGTCGGGGCAAAATTTCTTCCCAAAGATATAACAGAAATTAGTGGGGACGATATAACGAAAGAATATTGGTTAAATAAAAATGAAACAAAAATTCTTGTTGGGTGCGCCCCATGCCAACCATTTTCTACGCATGCAAATAAAATTAAGAATAAACAAACGAGCAGTAAATGGCATTTGATTGACGAGTTCAAGAGAGTTATTTCTGAAACATCCCCTGATATAGTTTCAATGGAAAACGTCCCAAATTTAGCTAATCAAAAAATATTCCAAGATTTTGTGCGCTTCTTGAAAGAAAAAGAATATTTTGTTTCTTATTCCAATGTATATTGCCCTGATTACGGAATTCCTCAAAAGCGCCGTAGATTGGTTTTACTTGCTTCTAGACTTGGGAAAATAGAAATAATCCCTAAAACACATTTGAAAGAAAATTATGTTACTTTGCGAGATGCTATCGGCAAGTTGACACCTGTGAAAGCAGGTGAAGTTTGTGAAACTGATCCATTACACAGAACTATGAAACTTTCAAAAAAAAACCTTGAACGTATGAAAGCGTCAAAGCCAAACGGGACATGGCATGATTGGGATGAAAGTTTATTGTTAGAATGCCACAAGAGGAGCACGGGAAATACATACACATCAGTTTATGGAAGAATGGCTTGGAACGAACCTTCATCAACTATTACTACACAGTTTTATAATTATGGAACGGGCAGATTTGGCCACCCAACACAAAATAGGGCATTAACCATTAGAGAAGCTGCCATTTTGCAATCTTTTCCAGATAGCTATAAATTTTACAAGAGCGAAAAAGATATTTTCATCAAAAGATTAGGCATTCATATTGGAAATGCCGTACCGGTAGATTTAGGTTATGTAATAGGAAAATCTATTAAACGACATATTGAGGGACATCATGGCAAAACAAAACGATCAGTTCTCATTTGAAATCTCCTTAAGCGTTTTAAATCATTTAGGCAGGAATTTATATAGAAGTTTTATGACTGTACTTGGAGAGGCAATCTCAAATGCTTGGGATGCGGACGCGGAAAATGTTTGGATTTATTTAGATAAGGAAAATAATTCCCTTATCATAAAAGATGACGGTCATGGAATGACCAAAGAAGACTTTCAGAATAAGTTTTTGAAAATCGGATATTCTAAAAGAAAAAGCGGATCAGACTCTACCCAAAAAGGCAGACCATTTATTGGCAGAAAAGGTATTGGAAAACTTGCGCTTCTGTCATGCGCAGACAAAATTAGCGTCTTTTCAAAAATAAGAGGCGGTGAATACACAGGTGGGGTCATTGACAATTCTGGCTTAGACAAAGCTATAACTGATGATTTAACTCCACAACAGTATCAATTAGGTGCAGTTCAATATGAAAAACTTGAACAGTTTACACATAAACACGAACATGGAACTATTATTTATTTCGAAAATATTAAAGACGGAATAAAAAACAGTGTAGAATATCTTCAAAAATTAATTGCACTCTACTTTCGATTTTCTCTTTTGGACAAAACCTTCAACATATGGCTTGACGGCAATAAAATTACAAATGAGCACCTCGCTGATCTCGCGAATAAAACACAATTTCTATGGAATATTAATGACCTCAAAGACCCTTTTATCTCAAACCTCGATAATCTTAAAAAGTCTGTAATTATCAAACGGGGAATCTCTATTAAATGATTTGTTGCTTCTGTTGAGAAGCCAAGGGATCTAAAAATAATTTCGACAGAAGAAAAGATAGGCGTTGATTTATTCGTAAACGGAAGGTTGCGAGAAAAAGATATTTTCAAGCATATTCCAACTGCACGAATTGTTGAAAGCTATTTGTACGGGCAAATTCATTTTGATGAGTTGGATGAAAAAGAAAAGGATAGATTTACTAGCAGCAGAGAGGGTATTGTTGCCGATGACACAAAATTCAAAGAACTGTTAGTCGTTTTAAAAGACATTTTGTCGGAAATCATTGAAGACTGGGATAGTTGGAGGCGCAAAATCAATCAAGACGGTGATCCCGACAACATGCGAATATCCAAAAAGGAAAGAAAATCTAGAGAACTATTTAGCGCTGTTTCAGGCGAGTACGCTTTACCGAAAAAATCTACTAATAGAGAAAAAGTTGAGCTATGGGTGGGCGAATTAACAGATGATGCGCAATTTAATATTTCCTCATATGCTGAATGTTTTATTTCAGAAAATCTTATTAGAAGGTTTATTGAGGAAAAGGCAATTCCATTATCGCCAGAGGCAATAAAAGAAAGCGATAAATGGAAAAAAGTTGAAGGAGAGAACAAAAATAAAGGCAATATAAGCATAGATATAAGACAATCCAGTAGCGATCTTGGGTATTTATCGATGAATGATTTATCGTATTTGGTAGATAAAAGAGATCCTGCAAAAGAAGCTTGCCTTGCTAGAGATGCAAATGAATATAAGCCAGTTAGGGATGCGCTAGCTCATACTTCAAGATTGACTGATGTCGCAAAGAATAAACTAAACTCGGTTTATGAAAATATAAAAGCAAGGGTAATAACATTGCTTTCGTAGAGCACAAAAATGTTGAAGGGAAGACCACACCCTGATTGAGAAGATTTATGAGCTAGACCACTTGCCCTCTCCTAAAAAAGGAGAGGGCATTTTGATTCTGTCCACGGCCCCCTCCGCCCATGCGGGCACCTCCCCCAAATACGACAACAGAATATATATACAATTTTTGGAATACTTTTTATTGTCGTATTTGGGGGAGGACGGGTGAGGGCAGTTTTGCGCAAATCTCGATAATTTTTGAACTGGACAATTGTCCACGTACTGATTGAGGCGAATTATGAGCAAGATGACTTGTCCCTTTGCAAAAGGAGAGACATTTTGTTGGTTCTCTCTTTGCGGACAATTTTTAGCGGTGAGGTAAAATATAGATATGGAACAAAAGCAGTTACGCCGCATTTTACGTCTCTTGCGAAAAGAGTTGAACGCCGCATTTGGAAAACGTATGGAAAAGGTTATTCTCTACGGGTCATACGCGCGCGGTGATGCGCGGGACGATTCCGATATTGATGTACTGATCGTGTTGAAGAATGATTTCAAATATGGGGTGGTCTTGCGAAAGACATCGAAAATTGTCGCAAAGTTGTCGCTTGAAAATGACGTGGTTATTTCACGAGCGTTCGCGTCACACCAGCAATATGAACAAAGCAAAATGCCATTCCTAATGAATATCCGCCGTGACGGGATTGCCATATGATTCCCGAAATTAAAGAACTACTGGAACGGGCAAAGCTGAGTCAACAAGCCGCTGCGAATTTATTGCGCGATGGCTTTGCCAGTTTCGCCGCTTCACGCGCATATTACTCCATGTTTTATATTGCTCAGGCGCTGCTGCTTTCAAAGAACATGAGCTTTTCGAGTCATTCTGCGGTCATTGCCGCCTATGGGAAAGAATTTGCCAAGACAAAACTTCTCAACCCCGATTTTCATCGGTTATTACTTGAGGCACAGGACAAACGCAATATCGGGGATTATGGAATGATCGGTGGGATTGAAGATGAAGAAGCCCAGGAAATTTTGGATTGGTCGAAGAAGTTTTTGAAAGCGGCGGAGAAATATTTTACACAAGCATTTTAGGATTGTGCATTTTGCGGGGAAGCAGGAGCGTTGATAATATGTAACCCCTTTAAAAGTGATTCTGAGTGTAAAAATATATCCTTCGGAAACTGAACCCACCCGCTTATGATAGCAATTGACAGTAAGAAGTTGTATGATGAACTTGTCCCTGTCGCAAATATATCATCATGGAGAACAATATGAACAAAGACACACTTCGTCAACTTGCCAATGCGCTATCCATTGTCATCGCGCTGACCGTCAACATCCTCGCCAGCACCCTGCCGCTCAACGGGCAGAACACAGGCGAAATATCAGACCGCTTCCAGGTTTATTTCGTCCCTGCGGGATATGTCTTCGCCATCTGGGGCATCATCTACATCGGCTGGATCGCATTCAGCATTTATCAATTTCGAGCCGACCAAAAGGAAAGTCCGCGTTTGCGCAAGCTCGGATATTTATTTGCCCTGAGCGGCATCTTCAACGCGGCCTGGCTTTTCTGCTGGCATTACAACCTGTTCGGTTTGAGTGTGCTTGTCATGCTGACCTTGCTCGGTCTGCTGATCGCCAGTTATCTTAAATTAAACGTCGGACGCACCCCTGTAAACGCCGCCGAAAAATGGAGCGTCGATGTTCCTTTCAGCGTTTACCTCGGCTGGATCACAGTCGCCACAGTTGCCAACGTCACCGATTGGCTGTATCTCGTCAACTGGAATGGGTTTGGATTCGCGCCGCAAGCTTGGGCGGTAATCATGATCGTGATCGCGAGTGTGCTTGGTCTGCTCATGACGATCACCCGCAGGGATAGCGGCTACGTCTTCGTGTTGGTCTGGTCCTTCGCTGGGATCGCTCAAAAGCAAGCCGCTACGGCACTCGTGGCGAATAGCGCCTGGGTCGCAACAGTCTTCGTGTTTGGGCTGGCAATCTACAGCATCATCCAACGACGCCGCATGACAGCGTAATTGAATAAGAAACAGAAGTGGAAAACCACACTCTCATTGAATCTGCTTTTGAGATGAGCAGACCTCGCCCTGATTGAGAAGCTTGATCGGAATGTACGCAGCCCCCTCCGCCTTCGGCACCTCCCCCAAATGGGACATAAAAATTACTTTCAAAAATCGTATGTACTTCGTCGTCCCATTTGGGAAAGGCAGGTGACGAGCTTGTCGATGGGCATTCGCTTGGAGCCTGGGAAAGGGGTGATATTTATGGAAAAGAAGACGAAGGTATTAGTCCATAAAACCCAAGGAAGGCAATCGCCATACAACAGGCAATCATGCCCATAAAAACCAAAATCAGCGGGACAAGCCATTGGTTCATCGCGGAATCGACCTCGGCTTTTTGCGGGTCAGCAGCATCGTAGCGGACGTTGACGCTTTGTCCGATCTTATGCCCTGCTGGGCGCGATCCAAACTCGGATGTGAACCTGATTCTTTCCCCTGATGGAGCCGTGAACTCAACCACAGGGCAGATCATACTGGCGCGTCCGCTGGCTGTGATGCGATCAGTCAACTCTACCACTGTACCTGTTGTCGCAACCCGACTCTCCGCTGTCCGTTGCTGATTGAAATAAGCCCACACCGCGCCGCCGAGCAATCCGAATGCTGACAGGCCGAAACATAAACCCATAATCAGAAACATCATCGCCTCCAATTCAAGTGATTCAACAAATTAACCATCATCCAAGAGCAATATACTATATCAGATTATCTTGAACACAAAAATATTGAAGAGAAGCGGCCCCATCCGTCCCGCTTCGCGGAGACACCTTCCCCAAATGGGACAACGTAGTTCGTACAATCTTTTGAAAAATTCTCATTTCCCATTTGGGGAAGGACGGCTGGCGAGGTAAAATTGCACTATGAACAAAAACCATATCGGAAGCAACTTTGACAATTTTCTCAAAGAGGAAAATCTTTACGAACAAGTACAAGCTGTCGCAATCAAACGTGTGATTGCCTATCAGATTGCGGAAGAAATGAAGAAAAAGAATCTGACCAAAACTGAAATGGCGAGCCGTATGAAAACCAACCGCGCCGCATTGGAACGTCTGCTTGACCCGAGAATGCTTCGATCACTTTGATCACACTGGAACCTGCCGCGTCTGCGTTGGGGAAAAAGTTGTCCGTGCAGTTGGCGTGAGATCAAATCTGAAATGCGAGAAATTGGGACGCAAAAACATAATAGAACGGAGTTCACCATGCTTGAATACGTCAACCTTGATCTGGCTTTAGGGCAGGAAGAATATAAAAAACGATTACGACCGTTGCAGCAGCGCCTATATGAATTGGAACACGCAGTCTTCGACGCGAAAGTTCCAGTCATCATTATTTTCGAGGGCTGGGCCGCCACAGGCAAGGGACGGCTGATCAGTCTGCTCGCGGAGCGATTAGACCCGCGCGGCTTCCGCGTTGTCCCGATCACGCCGCCGCGCACTGCCGAGTTGCGTTATCCGTGGATGTGGCGCTTCTGGCTCAAGATTCCTGCCCGCGGGCAAATGGTCGCATTTGACACATCCTGGTATCGCAGGGTATTGATCGACCGCCTCGACAAAACGATCAACAAGGATGAACTGCGCGCCGCGTATCATGACATTGCCGAATTTGAAGAGATGTTAACTGCCGATGGAACGATCATTCTGAAATTCTGGCTGCACATCGGCGAAGCAGATCAACACAAACGCATCAAGAAATTGCGTAAGGACAAGTTAACCGCCTGGCAAGTAGGGGAAGAGGATTTGCTGCAGAACAAGCGCTATGAAAAGTATGCAGGCTTTGTCGAAGATATGATCGCGCGTACAGATTCGCCTCATGCCCCCTGGACAATTGTTGAAGCATCCGATCGGTATTACATGCGCGTCAAGGTTTTTGAAACAATCATCGCTTCGCTCGAAGCGCACCTCGGGCTGCCCACATCTTTAGGGACGAAGGCCAAACGTCCGCGCGTAACAAAGGAAATGAAAGGAGCCGTCAATGCTTGAGCGCCTTGATCTTACATTGGCAACTGAGCGCGACGAATACGACAAGCAACTCAAGGTGTTACAGGCTGAACTGCATGAACTGGCTTTTCAAGTCTACGCACAGAAGCGGCCAGTGGTCATTGTCTTTGAAGGCATGGACGCCTCGGGCAAGGGCGGCGCGATCAAGCGCCTGACCGAACGTATCGATCCGCGCGGATATGTGGTCTGGCCGATCTCCGCGCCGACGGGCGCGGAGAAAGAGCGTCATTACCTTTATCGTTTTTGGCGGCGCTTGCCCGAGCAGGGACAGATCGCCATCTTTGACCGCTCATGGTATGGGCGCGTATTGGTTGAACGACTCGAAGGGTTTTGTACCGAAGCGGATTGGCGCCGCGCGTACAGCGAGATCAATCAGTTCGAGCGCCAACTCACCGACTCTGGCGCAATCGTCTTTAAATTCTGGATGCACATCAGCAAGCAGGAGCAACTGCGCCGTTTCCGTGAACGCACGAAGACAAATTACAAAACATGGAAGATCACCGATGAGGATTGGCGCAATCGCGGCAAATGGGAAGATTACATCACCGCCGCGGAAGAGATGCTGTTGAAAACGAGCACCCCCGATTCTCCCTGGACACTGGTGGAAGCCAACGATAAATATTTTGCACGCATCAAGTCTCTGCACACGGTCGCGGAGAAATTGCGGCGGGCGTTGAAGTGAAAAACTGGAGGTAGTTTATGGACACCGTCATCTATTCAGCAAGTCTATTCCGCGCATTTTTGAGTCCATTCGGGTCAATCCTGTTTACAGGTCTGTTCGCCGTTGCCGCGTTCACTGCCGCCGTACTTCAAAAGAAACAGGGAAAGGGCGCACGAATCGCAATGGCGGTCTGCGGACTCGTTCTCCTTGTTTTTAGTTTTGTCACAGCCTCACTCGTATTTACATCCATCTCCTCAGGCACACAGACAGTTGCCATGCGTGTGAATGATAAAAACATTGGAACTTCAACCAACGATAATGGAGGTTCCAACACTGACTATATTTTGTCGGCTGCGGCGGGGCTGGTGAGCTACGATATTCTCGTCAACTCTAAAACGTATGATCTTGCACAGGTCAATTCCTGCTATCAAATCACATACTATAAATACAAATCACTTCTCCACTCAACGCCAAACGCGGAAATGTATCAACGTATCGAAATGATATCGCGCATCGAAGTTGCTGACCCTGCGGCCTGCCCATGAAATCTGGGAAGTGGTTATGTGCACAGGCAAACAGGTGTCTACTAATGCCTTGCAAGCGTTGACCGATTTATTGGTTCGCTTTTTTTCTCTGGCTTTCCATTTTCCAATAGAAAACGAAAATCGTGATCAGCATGAGTCCCATTAGCGCGGTGTACCGGTGGCTCGTGTTTTATTAGTAAGGTTTTCAAAATCACTAAACTTCCCGTACAAAAGAGAAACCATGTTCCCATTCCTGAAAATATCAGATAACGGCATCACCCTGCGGCCATTCGAATTTGGCGAGGAAAATGAACTAAATAAAGCTGTACATGAATCATTGCCTGAACTCAAACCGTGGATGACCTGGGCAAACGAAGAATATTCAAGCGACATGGCACGCAACTTCATCGCCATTACCCGTGCACAATGGTCAAGTGGAACAATGTATGCATTTGCCATTGTTGACTCTGTCACTGGTGAATTTCTTGGCGGATGCAGCCTGAGTCATATTCATCCTGTATATCATTTTTGCAACCTTGGCTACTGGGTCCGCTCAAGCCGGCATGGAAAGGGAATCGCAGGGCATGCAGCCAGGCTTGCTGCGCATTTTGCATTCGAAAAGGTAAAACTGATCCGCACGGAAATTGTCATCGCAGACGGGAATCAACCCAGCAAGCGGGTTGCAGAAAAAATTGGCGCACATTATGAGGGGATTTTGTTAAATAGAATGGTAGTTGGCAAAGACTTTTACGATGCCCATATGTTTTCGCTGCTTCCGTCAGACTTTGGATTAACCGCTCAACTTTGACAAGGCAAATTCGAGCGCATAAGTCCTATTGACTTATGCGCTCGAATTACGTAATATAAACTTAATATTCACCCACTTCAGCAGAGGAGAAGTTTATGACTGAATCAAAGGCAGTACATGAACGCAAGCACGTATGGCGTGATGAGTTTTTGCTCATTATCAGCCTGATTGTATTCGTCGGTGTTATCTATGCTATTGATGCCGCACTCAAACCTGTTTTCACAACATCCACCCTGATAATGACTGGTGTCTTTTTGGCGTTTATCCCAGCTGCGATCTGGCTTGCTTTTTTCTATTTACAAGACAGGGCAGAACCTGAGCCAAAGGGTTTTGTTCTGGGTGTATTTGCACTTGGCGCATTACTGGCCGCATCCATTGGAATACCCCTGGTTGAAAATGTATTCCGCGTTTCTCATTGGATCTATTCAAGCACAGCCACAACCATCATCGGCGGCATTCTGGTGGTGGGCTTCACCCAGGAATTCTTAAAGTATGCGGCGGTACGTTATAGCATTTATCATTCCGATGAATTCGATGAGCCAACTGACGGTGTCGTATACGCCACAGCAGCAGGACTTGGCTACGCCACCATGCTCAATATTCAATTCGTTATCTCCAATGGCGGCGTGGACCTCGGCACCGGTATGATCCGCATGGCTGTGGTAGCTCTCGCACATGCTTCTTTTTCTGGAATCACTGGTTACTTTCTTGGCCGTGCAAAATTCGAATCGGAACAAATTTGGTGGATGCCTTTAGGGATCACACTCGCTGCTACTTTTAACGGAATCTTCAACTGGCTGCGCGGACGTGTGGTGCAAACCACGATCACATTGAGCGGCACATCCAGCAGCATGTGGCCGGGCTTCGTGCTGGCAACGCTGGTTGCACTTGCCACCACCGGCATTGTCCTTTGGCTTGTGCGCCGCAATGTCAGCTCCATGCAGACGGGGAAATAGGAGATAAAATGGAAAATAAAAATATTTCCCTTGGCGATCGTTATGCTGAGATCACCGTTATTGTTATCACCATCATCGCGCTAATCGCGGGCTGGTTTTATAAATCAAGCATTGAAAACAGCAGCGTACCTTTCAATGTCGAAGGCATATCCGCACAAGCACCAAAAGGTTGGCGGCAATCATCTCCATCTGGCGACGAACTCCTGCACACCATAGACCTTTCTTCAAACGGATTTAATACCGCCTACGTGCTTCGAAAAATTCCAATTGCATCCGATGCAACTGCCGCTCAACTCGCCAGTCAGTTGACACTCGAGCACGGACAAAACCTGCTGGCTTTTCGAGTACTCGATCAGCGCGAAGTCACTGTATATGGACGTGTGGCATATGAACTGAGTTATGTCTTTGTCGAATCAAACCCCGATCTCACGCATAATGACATGCCAAGCGTGGTCCATGGTGACGATTACATCTTCATGAACAGCAGCGACGCGATCGTGGCCAGTTATTGGGCTGACGAAAAAAATTACAATCGTGATCTCAGCCGATTCCATCTTTTCATTGATTCGATCAATTACTAAAAGAGGCACCTATGAAACCAACCATCTTTAACCGTTTCTGGTTGATGCTTACCGTCCTTGCACTCGCAACCCTGGCCTGTTATGGCGGCCAGAGTCCTGTGGAACCAACCACACCTGAATCCCCTACAAATACTTCAGGCAACTCAGGCAATGGACTCTCACAGGCACAGCGTGCCAAATTAATTTCTGCGACTGTACAAATCTACGGATTATTTAATGACAATGGCAAACTAACTCCACACTATACAGGATCAGGAACGATTCTGACTTCCTCCGGCATGATCCTGACCAATGCGCATGTAGCCAGCCCAGCGACTCAAGGCGAACCAGATATGGAACCTGATGCCCTGGGAATCGCCATCACCGAATCTGAAGACAAGCCGCCGGTGGCATCGTACCTGGCAAAGGTTCTCGCAGTGGATGGCTATCTTGATCTGGCTGTCATCCAAATCACATCGACAATTGACGGCACAAGCGTGGACTCCAACAGCTTGAATTTTCCCTTCGTTGAGCTTGGAGATTCCAATCAAACTCATGTCGGCGACCATGTAAGCATTTTTGGATTCCCCGGTATTGGCGGTGACACGATCACATTCACTCAAGGAGGTGTTTCAGGATTTACATCTGAAGACCAACTCGGTGACCGCGCCTGGATCAAGACCGATGCCACCATCGCTGGCGGTAACTCCGGCGGCCTCGCCGCAGATGACAGCGCGCGAATCATTGGCGTACCCACACAGGCATCCTCCGGTGGAAACGGCGATGTAACCGATTGTCGTCAAATTCAGGATACGAATGGAGACGGCACTGTCGATCAAAATGACAGCTGTATCCCCATCGGTGGATTCATTAACGCGTTGCGTCCAATACAACTTGCCTTGCCGCTGATTCAATCGGCGCAGGCTGGCAGGCAATATGTCAGCCCGTATCGTGTTCCAGGCGTTGCATCAGAACCCGGGTCCGGACAGGAAGCGGTGAATAATTTTTCCTGGTTAGATTCAGCCAAGAGCTCAGCAAAAAATTGTGACTGGAGCGGTGATGTTGTCGATGCATATTCAAATGCTGCCCTGTGTATCGTTACAGGTTTTGATTATTCAGGCATGACCAATGGCGAGCCGGTTCGCGAAAAATGGTATTTGAATAATGAAATAGCCAACGATTTCTCCTATAGTTGGGAATATGATGCCGCAGGTTCGATTGCCAGCGTTCTACCCAATGATGGAAAATCCATGCCGGAAGGCGAATATTATGTTGAAGTTTACGCAGGTAATGATGAGCATTTAATCGGTAAATCTGGCAAAGTGGTTGTAGGCAGTGGAACTGGCGGTTCTTTCCAGGCGCCACAGGGTGATACGATCACAGTCTACGGTCTCGTTTATGATGCCGATACCAACAAGCCATTAGCTGGAGCCTCTATATTTGTTCTTTCGTCTGGCATTACTTACGATAAATGGGCTAGTGAAAATTTTCCAGACAAGTACATCAAAGCCAGTCTCGAAACAGATAACGCTGGCAAATATAAAATAACGGATATTCCCCGTAACACACTTTTTACCATCGTTTATTATGTAGATGGCTATAATGCTTCTGCTGCAGATAATTTGAAGGCAGGCGCGAATGATCCTGAAATGAATGAAATCAATGTTGGGCTAAGCAAGTAAGGTTGGATTTTTAAATAAAAAATTCCGTTCAAAGTTTTTACTTTGAACGGAATTTTTTTGCTTGTTATGCTTTTTCACCACTCGCCTTCATCCAGGCCTTTCTCATGTTTAGCGCATCTTCTTCCATGATGGGGCTTTCACATAAGATTCGACCCGCGCAGCCAAATTCGTTCAGCGCCTTAAATAATGCCTTCAAGTCCAGATCTGCATCGGCGAGAGTCAGATGATTCTTTTCGCCTTTGGGGCCATATTCAATACCAGAGAGATGTATATGCAGAGACTTCAGGGATTTATTGCCAAGCACCTTGCCGTATTTCTCCAACAGACGAGACCATTCATCATAGCTATTCATCGTACCGTCACCGGGGCGCGCATGTAAATGAGCAAAATCCAGGCAAGGCTGAACCATGTCCATGGCTTTGCTCATCGCAAGAGCATCTTCAAATGAGCCGAGCATTGCAGATTTACCCATTGTCTCAGGGCGAATGGTGACTTTATCTCCGTTCTTCTTAAGTTCATCCACGCAGCCTTGCAAACGCGGAATGGCGATCTTCAACACTTCAAGCGGGTCATTCAAAAAATATGAACCGGGATGAAAGATAATATCGGTTGCGCCCGCAAGATATCCATAATGTGCCGCATCCATCAATCGCTTGCGAGACTTGGGCCATTCATCTGCATCGGCATTCAAATTAATAAAATAAGGAGCATGCACACTCAATGCAACTTCATGTTCTTCGCTTGCTGACTTAATCAACGCACAAGTCGCCTCGGTCACGCGGACAGATTGCACCCAGCCCAGTTCGAGGGTTTCAAGCCCGATCGATTTGCTAAATGCAATTGAGCCGATTGAGCCGCCTGGCTTTTTCGGTGTTCCGCTTGGCGAACCTACTGTTCCAAATTTGAAAGATAATGTCATGAGGAAACTCCAGAGTTAGGGATTAGGGAAATCAGTTTTGCCCATAATGGCGGGCCAAGCAGTAAGAAGCCGATCAGAACTGCAGCGAATGCAGCGACTAATACTGCGGCAGCGCCTACATCTTTTCCGATCTTTGCCAGCGGATGTTTATCCGGGCTGGCAAGGTCCACTACGGCTTCGATGGCTGTGTTCACAAATTCCGCAGAGAACACCATTGCGGTTGTCAGAATGAGTACCGCCCAATCACGCGCAGGCACACGAAGCCATACTGCTAAAATAAATACAATGGCCGCAATGAAACTATGGATGCGGGCATTATGTTGTGTACGGAAAACATAACCCCATCCATGAAACGCATGTCCAAATGAACGAATACGAGACATGACAAACGCCTTCATTATGTATCCTGTATCCTGACCTGGGACAAACCGAGTCTGGACATTACCTCAGCCTGCGCCTCCCACATACGAGCCTTCTCTTCCGCCTCAGCATGATCGTGACCCAGCAAATGCAATGTTCCATGTACAACCAAGAGCTGCACTTCCGCTTCAACAGGATGACCTGCCGCCTGTGCCTGCTCTGTTGCGCGAGGGATCGAAATGAGGATATCTCCCAGATAAGGCGCACCCGTTTCAGGGTCCGTTTCAGATGCGGGGAAGGAGAGCACATCCGTCGGCGCATCCACACCCAGATATTCGCGATTCAATTCGTGAAGTTGTGCATCATCTGTCAGGACGATGGTCATGTCTGCATCTGTAGGAGCAGATTCATGGTCAAGGGTGAGGCGGGCGGCACGCTCAAGCAATGCCGTTTCCAAAAAATCCATATGTGAATCTATGTTGATCATTTATCTCTTCTCGGGGACAGAATTGTGGAATCTTGATCTGGCACTGTTGCATTGGGGTATTGTATGCGTGGATGATAGGTTCCGCGCAAAGTGGTGACGAAGGATTCGGTAATTAGATTAAGATCGCGAAGCGTAAGCAGGGTGTCATCCAATTGACTAAATTTTTGCACTGTCTCAATCACACTGCGGACCAATGCGCGCAAGTCATCATCCGTAATCGGGCGTTCAGCACGGGCGCGGGCTTCGGTGGCATCTGCCAGCATGAGCAGGGCTGTCTCCCGCGAGTTTGGGCGCGGACCTGGGTAACGGAATCTTTCAATGTCCACTTTGGTCACATCACCGCCTGCCGCATCCATGGCCTGGGTATATTGATAACGGGTAATCAACGTGCCGTGATGTTCAAGAATAAAGTCATGCAGACGATTCGGCAGACGATACTTCTTCGCCAGTTGTATGCCGTCGATTACATGGGCAATGATCGTTGCAGCAGATTCCTCTGGAGCGATATCATGATGTTTGTTAACGCTGCCAGGAATTTGATTCTCGATAAAGAAAGCGGGGTTGAGCGCTTTGCCAATATCATGGAATTGCGCGCCCACTCGTGTAAGCAACGGGTCTGCGCCAATTTTTTCGGCAGCTTGCTCGGCAAGATTCGCAACCTGTAAACTATGTTGATAAGTACCAGGCGCACTGCGCAGGAAAAATTGTAAAAGGGGAAAGTCTGGGCGGGAGATATCAAGCAATTGCAGCGCAGTGGTCAGACCCAATGATTGCGCAAGCAAATATTGAAGTAAAAGTGTAATACTTGCTGAGGCAAAGCCTGCGAAAGCTACAACACCCACAAATTGAACAATACCAAGCCAGTCGGGCGTGAAGAAGGGCAATCGAAAAGCCATTAGCACCACCAAACCAGAAAGGGAAATGGCAATACCAGCAACAACAAATCCCCAAAAGCGGCGAGCAGGCCCAAGTGCAAGCAAACCAATAATTGATGAAATTAAATAATACGGCGCAAGGTCAATTGTGTTTGGCAAGCCGTAAGATGCCAGTAAACACAGTGGAATTACCACAACAAGCCCGGTCTCCATGCCGAACAATGTGGTGATCAATAATCCAGCAGCTTGTAATGGATACCCATAAGGTGCCAGTGTACGGTTGGTAAGCAATCGCGCACCGATTAAAAAAACAATAAATACAATTGCAATTACCAATATGCTGCGCGGATCATTTACAACAGCAATCCGTTTACGGCGGAAGAAATAAAGCGGCACAAGGAATGCTGAAATAATAATCACAGCGGCGGCGCCGATCACATCCTCCCAACGCTGGCCAGGGCGGATCATGCCAAGCTGTTGAAAGGCTTCCATATCTGCGGGGGTGATGATCTCGCCTGCCGGCACAACTGTTTCCCCCACTTTATAAGTTCGCACAATTGGTTTGACGGCATCTCTTGCAGCCTGCCGTGCAGCAGTGGTCAGGTCTGCGCTGTAAAAACTATTCGGCACAACAAAAGCAGAGACCAATTCTGTAACCAGTTGGGCTTGCTGCTCACTTAAAGTAAGACTGACAAAAAATGAAACACCTGTCTGTGCAACTTCCGCTTTATCTTCATAAATAGCGCGGCGCATTACCTGTTCCAAAACCCGTAAACTCTCTATCTGCACGGCCTCCCAGCGGGAATCGGAAATCGCAATTAAATAATCAATGGTTCCAAGCTGCAAGCGGACATCACTCAAGGCAACAAGGTCTGATTTTTTCTGCTCAACACTTAAGTTAGCATCGAATCGAACAGACGTGATGTAGTGCATAGCTGTGTCAAGCCGTTCAATCTGTTGGCGCGCAATGGCTGGGTCGGGCGCAGTAAAAACCAAATCAACCGCACTCTCAGCAGCCTGACGCGCTTCTTCGGTGCGTACGTCGCTGACATACTCAATATCTCGCGGAGCTTGCAAAGTGATCTGGGCCACTGTGCCCACATCCAAAGATTGCGTGGTAGGCCGCAAGCCAATCGGCATGGTAAGTGCGGCAAACGAAACCAGGCTGACCGCAATAATCAGGCTGATCTGTAATATTCGAATACGAGTGGAGACTGGGGATCTTGCACGCATAAAGTTCAACCGCAGAGAGAACAGGCATCATTTAAAGGCCTGCCCCTCTGCGCTAAAAGTTACTTCGTTAGCAATTCTTTTACAGTGGAGCTGATCATATCATTGGGAGCGCGGCCCGCCACTTTCGGCATAACGATCTTCATCACCTTGCCCATATCACTTGGGACAGATGCGCCAGTTTCGTCAATCGCAGCTTGTACCAGTCCGCGCAGTTCTTCGGCAGACATGGCTTTCGGAAGGAAAACCTCCAACACTTTGATCTCTGCTTCATTTTCGCCGATCAAGTCAGGGCGATTGGCCTTTTTGGCTTCTTCGATGGCTTCGCGGCGATTCTTGATCTCTTTTTGGATAAGCGCCACCACGACCAAATCCTCGACAGGGGCTTGCTTATCCACTTCAGATTGTTTTATGGAAGCAAGCACCATACGCACCGTGCGCTTGCGGACTTCGTCGCCACTCTTCATGGCGTCTTTCATTGATTCGTTAAGTTGAGTTTTTGTATCCATAATTTTATTATACCCTTCGTTAATGGGATGAAGAGCCCGCTCTTTCTGCGCTCAAGCTTGATTCAACAACCCATGCATTTATTTCGCTGTAGAGATGGTTTGTAACCAGTCATTTCTATATTTGATCTCTTGCATAAGTGAGTTTAATATAGCCACAGAGCACATAGAGACCTTTGAGAAAAGCTCTTAAAACTCATTTTTTTCTCTGTGACCTCTGTGGCAAAAGGACTTTTGCAAGAGGTCTATTGTTCATAATACGAATCTTATTTATCGGTAAACTTCGCGAACATTTCAGGTGTTAGTATTTTTTCCAATATGCCAAATTCATACTGAGTTCGTTTGATCGCGGCGGCACGCGCGTACTCAAATTTAAATCCTTGCCTGGGAGAGTCCAGATTCATCCAGCCGTGTGAATCACGCGGCAGGAGCGCCAGTGCAATCTTACGCATAAACGGGACGAAATACAGCGCATCCATGAGCAGGTAGATTTTGCCAGAGTAAAGGTTCGGGCTTTCAATCAAGTTTTTTTGAACAGGATCAATTTCGGGCGCGGCGGGAGGCGTGCCCGGGTGTTGGTCAAGCCACATGGAGACGTAATTGGTGTGGGAGTAGAAGTCCTGCACAGAATGAGTCAATCTTCCAAAAGCGATCCATGCTGATAGCACTCCAGGCGAAAGCAGGGATGCGAGTATATAACCGCGTTGTTCGTTGATATAAGCCCGCCCTTTATCGAAGGCATTATTATCAAAATGATATTCATCGTGGCCGATCAAACCATGCAAGGCGTCCTGTTTACGATTGGCAGCCAGAATCACTTCAAGCGCCCGCGGACTAAAATGCACACTCAGGGCTTCGCGCGTCATTTCTTCATGAATTGGGATAAGCATATAAAAATTATAAGCGACGCCCGGATAAAGTGGTTATAATGCGCCCATGACTTTTTATACTGCAAAAGGCGATGATGGCACAACTGGCTTGCTCGGGGAAGGCCGCGTCCCTAAATATCATGTCCGCATGGAAGCGATTGGCGCACTGGACGAGGCATCGGCTGCGCTTGGTTTGGCGCGTGCGCAATGCAGCGCTCCACAGATCGCGCCAATTGTGCTTGAAGCACAACGCGATCTTTACAAGTTAATGGCTGAGGTGGCATCCACTCCAGAGAATGCATCACGCTTTCATTATATTAATGAAGCGCGCGTAGTCTGGCTTGAAGAAAGAACGGATGAACTCAGCAAAGTTGTAGAGATGCCCAAGGAATTTATTCTGCCCGGCGACACACTCGGCGGCGCGGCGCTCTCCATGGCACGTGCAATTGTCCGCCGCGCAGAACGATGCGTGGTGAGTCTCTTTGACGAAGATGAAGTAGCCAACCCAGACTTACAGCGTTATCTCAACAGGCTTTCCTCTTTATGCTTCGTGCTTGAGCTGCTTGAAAATCAAAATGCGGGGAAGAAAACGTCTCTCGCGAAATCGTAGACACATTCAAAAAATGTCATTGCGAGGGCGCAGTTATTCTTCGCCCGAAGCAATCCCGTTTGCATGGGAGATTGCCACGCCGCCAGAAAAACACTGGCGGCTCGCAACACTTGCGCCGCACGCCAGTGCAGGTGTGACAAGATAAAGGTAAAAACATGACAGGCACATTCATTAATATCGCCGCCATTCTCATTGGCGGGACAATTGGTTTAATCTTCGGTTCCCGAATTCCAGAGCGATTTAAAAATACGGTCATCGCAGGCATGGGGCTTTTTACGGCGGCGATGGGCTTACAGATGTTTTTCAAAAGTGAAAATCAATTGATCGTGTTGGGCGCATTGATCATTGGCGCGCTGATCGGAGAATGGCTAAAAATCGAAGACAGACTACAAACCTTTGGCCAGACTCTTGAAAAAAGGTTCTCAAAAGATTCCGAACCCTTCGATCAAACTCAGGGCAAGCCAGGCAGTGGTTCAAAATTCGTGCGCGGATTTATGGTGGCTTCACTTTTATTTTGTATCGGTCCGATGGCAATTCTCGGCTCAATTCAAGACGGCCTGACAGGTGATTACAACCTGCTCGCCGTAAAATCCACATTGGACGGATTCGCATCGATTGCATTCGCATCCACGCTTGGCATTGGCGTAATGTTCTCTTCAATTATTATCCTCGTCTATCAAGGTGGAATCAGCCTGCTGGCGGGGCAACTCAGTTCCATAGTCACTGACCCGATGATGAACGAAATGACCGCTACCGGCGGCGTGATCCTGTTTGGGCTGGCGATCAGCAACCTGCTTGAGATTAAAAAGATCCGTGTGGGAAATTTCCTGCCTGCGCTGGTAGTCGCTCCGCTGATCGTGTGGGTGCTGAGTCTTTTCTAAAAATATTCATAAACAATCATGCTCGAAACATGGGCATGGTCTTTGCAAATCCTATTACTGATCTTTGAATAGTGCTCTTGCAAAAGTCAAACCTCCTAACCACGGAGACACAAAGGCACGGAGATTTCAAAGGTTTTCTCGGTGTTTCCGTGTCTCCGTGGTTCAAATCTTTTGAAGCTGCGTAACCTCCCTACTTATGCAAGAGGTCTATTGTTTTATGTGGTCTATACTATAATTGCATCAATGAGTTGTAAAAAGCAACTTGCTTTCCATATAATTGAAATTGTCAAAATGAACTTTAAAGGAGGGTTATAAATTATGAAGAACCTCGAGCAAAGGAAACCCCTTATAAAGCTACTGGCAGTAATTTTTTTGGCAGTGCTAGTCTGTTATCTGCCAGAAAAATTATTGTTTTGGAAGCTGTGTACTGAACAGGACCGTGACATTCCGGCCAACGCGGAATTGCTTGTCTCTGCCTGTAAGCGTCCAGAGGTGCGCGGCGTGCCTGGAGGAGAGCTATTATTTGTCGATGAATTAAAAACGGGAAAGATTTACTTGCTGGATTTGCGTACAGGTGAGAAAAGAAAAGTCCCCAACGACCCGCTTTTGCTCAGTAAAGGAATTTTCCTAAGTTCGGAATTGGTTTGGCTGGAAGGGAGTGGCGGCCGGCCAGAAAGTGCAGGTTATCGACCTCACTTTATTCTTGATTTGACTGATGGCAAACGTTATGAGTTGCTGGACTTAACCTGGCTGCCTCTAAAAGATGGAAAGTTTAATGATGAATACTATAGATATTTTCAATCAGCAGAAAAGGTGTTTATCCATCACTCCAAGAACGGGTTAATTGCTTTATCTTCTCATTTCAATGAAGGTAGCAATCGCAACGTTATCTTCTCCCAATCATCTCTTGGCACCTCCAGTGATGGCAATGAAAGAGGACAATTACTTGAAGAACTCATGAAAAAATTAGATGTAGATTATGAAATCGTGGATTTCTTACTTTATTACACCGATGTTACTTCGCCAACAAATAAATATGTTGCCGATTCCGAAGGACTTTATCTTTCCGAAACTGATCCGCCGATCTTGGTAAGGAAGGGCATGTTTGGTTATTTCAAAGGCTGGTATTACGATGACAGCGGAATTATTGTCCAAGGTGGGGGTTATTACTTGATGACCCTACCGGGGATTAGTACAATTTATTACGTTCCAAGTCCTGTGATCAAACTACGGTTGCCAATTCAGTAATTTTCCATCAAAAAAATTTGATTGAGAGAGAGCTATGAAACAAAGACTCACTTCTTTTTAATAAAAAATAGCCAATGATATAATCTTATACTAATGTCATCAATTTTGCTGCTTCTTGGAGGGATTGCAATTGCCTTAGGGGCTATTTTTAGTTACTTTATTGCCATTCGCGCACTCCAAGAATCACGCCGCTCCCCCAACTACATCACCCGCCAGCAAAACACCATCCGTGCGCAAAAAGCCTTTTCCGTATTAGGCGCTTTTGTTGCAGCAGGGGTTCTGCTTATTATTCTCATACAGCTTCCCAGATTTAACCTGCCATCCATTCCTTTCTTCAACACCCAAACTCTACAGCCGCTCTCTGAATCCACACAAACCCTTGCTCCGCTGGATACGCCTGATAACAACCCAACAAGTTTTATCCTCACGGCCACACCTGCAATTTCACCCACGCCTACTCGAACACAATTGCCATCGGTCCCATTGGCAGTTGAGGCCTTGTTCAAAGGCGATGTCACGCCGCAGCCCAATGCTGAAATAAAAGAACTCAAATTCTCCGCGCAGATCGAAAATGGTCTTCCTTCTGTGATTACAACCAGCTTTAGCAATCCCATTTCACAGATATATGTATTTTTTACGTATGATGGTCTCGACGAAAGCGTGCAATGGACCGCGCTTTGGTATCGGGATGGGGTATTGCAATATTATGAAACCAAGCCATGGGATCAGAAAAACAAAGGCTTTGCCAATTCAGTTTGGAAACAGCCCGCAGAAAAATGGCAGCCAGGCTTTTACGAAGTCCAGATCTTTATTGGCAGCAAATGGAAAACCTCGGGGTCTTTTACTTTAACTGGCAGCCCATCCACGATCACGCCCATCCCGACATCCACACTCACCTGGACTCCATCCAAGGTACCAACTTCGACTCGCACATCGACAGCCACATCTACAAAAGCGCCGACTTTCACACCATCATCCACGACGACGAGAACGCCGCTTCCCACTGCGACCCTGCCTGCTTCAAACACCCCAAGCAGGACTCCATCTTCAACTGTCACTGCCACATCGACTCACACTCCAACATTTACGCCATCATTCACATCCACTCACACATTGACATTTACGCCATCGTCCACCACGACAGCATCCTTTACACCATCCGTTACATCAACGAAGGTTCCTACATTTACATCAACACCCACCAAAACGAAGATACCCACTGTTACAAACACATCCATCCCCACCATCACGCCTTCATCAACAGCGACAGTAATTCCATCCAGCACACTTACGTCCACACCCAGTAATACGCCTTCTGTCACATCTACGAGAGCACCTACATCTACATCAATACCTACAAATACCAAGGCGCCAACAGCGATAAACTCTTCCGCCCCAAGCCTGACTCCATCTGCGACAAAAACTCTCGCGTATACACCGACGCTCGTTAAAACTCCAAAGAGCGTATCCACTCTTACGCCAACCCCTTCAAAAACTCCGAGTGCGACAATCACTGTCACATCAACTAACACTGCAACCGTGGTACCTTCCAACACACCCACTTTAAAACCAACGAATACTTCAACATTTACACCATCGGCTACATCAACCGTAAGACCATCGAATACACCTACATTCACACCAAGTCTTACATCAACCCCGTCAAATAAACCCACCTTTACACCAACACTTACGCCGACAGTGACAGCTTCACACACGCTCACTTTCACGCCAACATATACAGCGACAGCTACCTCTTCACGCACACCTTTGCCAACCGCGACGATCTCACCAAGCCGTACACCGCGCCCAACTGTAACTTCAATACCGTCAAAGACATCTACGGTCACTCCGCCCAACACCGCTACTTTTACGCCATCTGTTACTGTAACAATAACACCTTCCTTTACCGCCACTTTCACGCCCAGCAAGACCTCGACCACAACTCCGTCCAAGACATCAACAGCCACAGCAACGGTGACTTCTTCACACACGCCCACGATCATACCGTCTAATACTTCTACCTTTACACCTTCGGCCACTACTACAAAGACTCCATCCTACACACCTACTGTCACTTCAACCAACACAGCCACGTATACGCCATCCAGCACGCCCACAGTTACCGTCACACCCACACCGCTTATCGTAAAAGTGAATATTGTATTCACGGATAAACGTCTGCTTGAAAATGGCGCGGCTTCATTTGAAAAAGTCACATCGAGAGATATTCTTTCCTCGATCAATCCGATCGCTGCTGTAGTAGATGAATACTTCAAGGGCCCGAATGCTGAAGAGCAGGATGCAGGCCTGGTTGCGTATTGGAACGGTTTTGTCGGGTACAGCCGCATTGACCTGGCAGGAAACGGCATCCTATATATTTATCTAAAGGGTCAATGTCAATCCAATGGGACTTCATACAACATCGCCCAACCTTTGACGGCAACTGTCAAACAATTTCCATATGTGAAGTATGTCAAGATCTTTGATGAATATGGAAATACGATCACCCCGTACGGGAAAATTAACTCTGCGCCGATCTGCCTTGATCCTTCATTTACGCCAAGCCCAACCATCACGCTTACTCCGACGATCACGGCAACCTTTAGACCATCATTAACGGCCACCATTACGGTCACGCCATCGAATACTGCCACTTTCACAGCCACCGCCACCATGACCGTGACGCCTTCCCGCACACCCACCTTCACTCCCAGCAAAACATCCACAGCCACATCATCCAAAACGCCGACCTTTACCCCCTCGGTCACTACGACCTCAACATCTTCACGCACACCAACATCAACACCAAGTAAAACGCTGACTGTCACACCGACAACTACATTCACCTTTACACCCTCTGCGACCAACACAACAACGTTAACACCAACCCGAAAGCCAACGATCACACCATCCTTCACGTTGACTTTCACTCCATCTTTTACATCAACCTTTACCCCGAGTAAAACAGCGACCATCACAGCCACTGCGACAGCTTCGTCCACGCCAACCAAAACGGCTACATCTACGCCATCTTACACGCCAACAAAAACATTTACACCCGTACCCACATCAACTCCACTTGTCATCAAAGTCAATATTGTTTTTCCAGATAAACAACCCGCAGGGAATGGTTCGCTCCCTGTTGAAAAAGTTGTCACCCGTCAGATCCTATCATCGACAAACCCCGTAAACGCGGTGATCGATGAATATTTCAGCGGACCCAATGCCGCCGAACAAAATGCTGGGCTGACCGCTGTTTGGAATGGTTTTATTGGATACAACCGTATTCTGTTATCAAAAGGTATTCTGTATGTATACCTAAAAGGAGAATGCCTATCGAATGGCACTGCATACAGCATTGCACAACCTTTGACCGCCACTCTCAAGCAATTTCCATCTGTGGAATATGTAAAACTTTATGATGAGTATGGAAATACACGCAACCCATTTGACCGTGTGGATTCTGCACCGATCTGTTTGGATCCATCTTATACACCCAGCCCAACCATCACTCTCACTCCAACGATTACAGCAACTGTTACACCTTCCTTCACGCCGACCAAAACCCTTACATCAACTGCCACATTGACGCCTTCCAACACAGCTACATTAACTCCCAGCAAGACACCCACGTTTACACCATCACGCACACCGTTGCCAACTGCAACATCCACTTCAACGCGCACTCCTCGACCAACATCTACATTCACGCCGTCATTCACGCCGCGTCCCACCAAGACGAATACGCCAACCAACACAGCCACCTTCACACCGACCAAAACATCGACGGCGACATTTACGTTCACGCCAAGTTACACTCCAACAATAACGCCATCCTTTACTCCAACATTTACACCTAGCGTCACATCGACTGCGACTTCGACTCGTACTCCGTTGCCAACTGCCACATCCACTTCAACGCGGACACCTCGTCCCACAGAAACACTTACGCCTTCGTTCACACCGCGCCCAACCAAGACGAATACTCCAACCAACACGGCCACCTTCACACCAAGCTACACTCCAACAATCACGCCGTCGTTTACTCCAACCTTTACTTCCACAATTACATCCACTTCAACTTCTACTCGCACTCCGTTGCCAACTGCTACATCCACATCCACGCGGACTCCTCGTCCAACTGAAACTTTCACACCTTCATTCACGCCGCGTCCCACCAAGACAAATACGCCAACCAATACAGCCACCTTCACGCCAACCAAAACATCCACGGCGACATTTACGTTCACGCCAAGTTACACACCTACTATCACGCCGTCGTTTACCCCGACATTTACGGCTACCGTAACATCGACTTCAACTTCTACTCGCACTCCGTTGCCAACCGCGACATCCACTTCAACGCGGACTCCTCGTCCCACGGAAACATTCACGCCTTCGTTCACGCCGCGTCCTACCAAGACGAATACGCCAACTAACACCGCCACCTTCACACCGACCAAAACATCCACGGCGACATTTACGTTCACGCCAAGTTACACTCCAACAATAACGCCGTCATTTACTCCAACATTTACGGCTACCGTAACATCGACTTCAACTTCTACTCGCACTCCGTTGCCAACTGCGACATCCACTTCAACGCGGACTCCTCGTCCCACGGAAACATTCACACCTTCATTCACGCCGCGTCCTACCAAGACGAATACACCCACCAACACAGCCACCTTCACGCCAACCAAGACTTTTACAGTGACATTTACGTTCACGCCAAGTTACACTCCAACCATCACACCGTCGTTCACTCCGACATTTACAGCTACGATTACATCCACAGCAACTTCCACTAGCACGCCGTTGCCAACTGCGACATCTACTTCAACGCGCACTCCTCGCCCCACGGAGACATTTACACCGTCATTCACGCCGCGTCCAACCAAGACTCATACCCCCACCAACACCACCACCTTCACACCGACCAAAACATCGACGGTTACTTTCACGTTCACACCAAGTTACACGCCTACTATCACGCCGTCCTTTACCCCGACATTTACGGCTACCGTAACATCGACTTCAACTTCTACTCGCACGCCATTACCAACTGCGACATCCACTTCAACGCGCACTCCTCGCCCCACGGAGACATTTACACCTTCGTTCACGCCGCGTCCAACCAAAACCCATACACCCACCAACACAGCCACCTTCACGCCAACCAAGACTTTTACAGTGACATCAACGCGTACAGCATTGCCCACCGCAACGATCATTCCAAGCCATACACCGCGCCCAACTGTAACAATTACACCTACGGTTACTCCACGCCCAAGCGCCACAAAGACTCCGTCAATCACACCGAGCAAGACATCTACTGTCACGCCGCCTTTCACACAGACCGCTACTCGAACAGCGACTTTTACGATCACACCGCTTCCCACCGCCACACTGGATCCGAACTGTAATCGCGCAGGATTCGTTTCAGATATCACCGTGCCTGATGGAACAGCCGTCAATGCCACCGAAAAATTCACCAAGACATGGCGCTTCAAGAACATCGGCTCATGCACGTGGACAACTTCCTATAAATTCGTCTTTATCGGCGGAGATGAAATGAATGCAATAAAATCCATCACACTCCCCAACAATGTCGCCGCAGGTGCAACAATTGACATATCCAGCGACCTGACTGCGCCCGCAAACGCTGGCACGTACAGAGGCAACTGGTCATTTGAAGATGGCAATGGAAAACGATTTGGACTTGGCTCATCAGGAAATGGTCAGATATGGGTACAGGTAAAAGTGATACTGGCTCCAACTCATACCCCAACACTGGAACCTGTGTCATTGCAAACTGCCACACCCACCAACGAACCAATCAGCACGTTAACCGTTGAGCCAACCATCACAGTTCCATTTAGCGCCGCCGAAACAAAAACTCTCGCATATGACTTTGTTTCAGAAATCTGCTCGGCCCAATGGTTCAGCAACAGTATCCAGCTGCCATGCCCAGGGTCCAGTAATGAAGCGCAAAACACGATCAGCCTGGTGACATTGCCAACCCTCGAAGATGGCAGCACACTTAACAATCCAGCCATCATGATCAGCCCTGCCAATGGATCGATACAAGGCATTTATCCTGAATATCTTGTGCAGCCCGGCGACCACTTCCGCGCCATTGCAAGCTGCGAAGCAAATTCCATCACCTGCTCGGCTCTCTTTCGCGTTAGCTATCAGGATGCTTCAAATGCAATCGTAGACCTTTGGGCAGTTGGAGAATTTTACGATCAGAAATATACACAGATCGATGTTGACCTGAGCGCCATCGCGGGTCAAAAAGTTAAATTCATTTTGGATATAACGCCGTTGAACACAGACCCGGGCAACCATGCATTTTGGGCGCTGCCAGGAATTTATGGTGAACCTTTGCCAACCGCCACGCCCACAACAGCGCCCACAGCAACCGCCACCATTACCCCGATCCCCACCGTCACACCGCAACCATCTCCAACGGCCGCCGCGACACCTTTACCAAAAACCGAACCAGCACCTCTATCGACGTTTGAGAAGATCCAGAAATTCTTTGTCGACATCTTCAAATCCATTTTGGGCGGATAAAGAAACGCATCCTGCCGCCCTGACCATTGATTCACAACCCGATCATTCCCCGCCCTGAGACTATAAAAACGGTATCCAATTTCTGGATGCCGTTTTTATAGTAGTGTTAGTCACTTTATTTTGGTGACCCCGGGGGGATTCGAACCCTCAACAAATTGCTTAAGAGGCAACTGCTCTGCCATTGAGCTACGGGGCCGCTAATAAGCTTAGCCAACTATATAATCGAATGGCTGCCTTCGCGGACGATATTATACACTAAAGAAAACGACTGTCAATAATGGCCCTTCTTTTCACTGAAACTCGTATAAATTGACCCGTGTGCTACTAGAATTACAGTGTACAAAGTATGCTTTGAGCGGTATCGAACAATATTCTCGCTCCTCTTGTCTTGAGAGTTAAAGCTAATGCTGGCTAAGTCTCAATTTTTAATGAAATCTTATTTCCTGCACAAGTAGTTTGCTCTCGCGTGGTTTCAGTGAGGTATTTAAGATATCGGTAAATATTAATTTTCCGTTACGCCTACTAACTTTTGTTACAGATAAGAAGGATATGTTCTTGTCGCAGGATGTGCAGCTTTGTAAATAGAATTCCGCGCTTGGCATTTCTGGGTTTTCTTCAAGAGCCTTCCCAACTCCAACGTAATCATTTTGCTTAATTAAATTTACGATCTCCGCCGCTTTAGCGGCAGGGACACCACCTATATGTTTTTTTCCTGCATACCATGAGTTGCAGAACTCACAAAACTGTTTACTCGCAATTTCTTTACCTTTGAAAATTGTAATGTAAGTAATCGCTCCTAGCTCAGCCAACCAGTACAGCCAGGTAAATACTGGTCCCAAGTTTAACGAATCACTACGGAAAACGCGACCGATGGACACACCTTGCTTGGCTTTGAAAAGTACATATCCAACAAAACCGGGATAACCAGTGTCTTTTTCAAGCGCGTAGTTCACAAGAACTTTTGCCGCCATCAGGTTTTTATCTGACAATCCTCCAAATGTTTTCAGGGATGTTATTACCTGAACTCCCATAAATCTCGTGTAAAAAATTGCAGCAAATAAAACCACAGCCGTTAATACGGATGTGCTAATGATAAGTGAAACGTTTCTGGTTTTCATATATTTGGCATTTTCAGTAATAATGTACCCGCCCAAAAAACCGATAAGGATGGGAAAAACAATTACCAGATAAACAAATGAGCAAACGATCCCGAATGCAAATCCCATAACGAGTCCGCCAAGTATGGATAACAAAACGAATATCAGGTTGGAGAAAAAATTACGAGCATTATTTGCTTTTTTGGGTTCTTTCATTATGTCACCTCAATTGACTATATATCGGGAAAATATTTAAACTTGTCCAAGAAGGTATTTATCAACACCTTCATCGAAATCGGTCAATATTTTACAGGAAAATAAAACAATAGTAGCTTTCAGGTTTGTTAAGATAGTCCGCAGATATGAAAAGTATAAGGTATCAATAAGTAATTACCCCATAAGTAAAAACAGATGCATATAAATTAAAGGAAACACCCTAAGCTAGACTTTATCCATTTGGACATTAACAAAGAAGCAGGGTAAGCTAAGGCAAACACTCCGCCAAGAGGTAGCCAATGCCAACCCTGCACGCAGAATA
>JAYVUA010000099.1:0-8096 GCA_043788255.1 Anaerolineales bacterium
GATGAAGATTATTCTATTCTGGCAGCTTATTTCGAATCGTCTGAAATTCTTTTGGATGGTTTACTGGGCACAGGTACCAAGCTCCCACTCAAAGAAGAAATTTCAAGTGTGCTCGATAAGTCTCTATTTATTATGACAGAGATGGAAAACCGCCCTTACGTGATCGCAGTGGATTGCCCTTCAGGAGTCGATTGCGATTCTGGCGAAGTTGCATTGGAGTGCATCCCCGCTGATCTGACCGTTACGATGGCGGCCGTGAAAAGCGGATTACTTAAACTGCCTGCCTTTGAATTCGTTGGCGGCCTAGCTGTAGTAGATATTGGTCTGCCTGATGAACTAGCTTCATTTGCCGAATTAAAAACAGAAGTTGCGGATCATGATCTAGTTGCGGGACTCTTGCCCGAACGTGAACTCGATTCGCACAAAGGGATATTTGGTACTGCACTGATTGTGGCTGGGTCTATCAATTACACGGGCGCGGCTTTACTGTCTGGTACGGCTGCGTATCGCGCGGGCGCGGGGCTGGTCACCATGGCGGTGCCTGAACCATTACATGCTATATTGGCAGGCCAACTCCCTGAAGCCACGTGGGTTTTACTTCCGCATGAATTGGGCTTTATTTCAGACAAGGCATCAGAAATTTTACTGAACAATGTTCACCGGGCGACCGCATTTTTACTTGGCCCCGGTCTTGGAAATTTTATTTCCACAAGAAAATTCATCGAAACAATAACCTCCACTGTGAAACTTCCCGCCGTTGTGGATGCGGATGGACTACGTCACCTCACACAAATTCCAGGCTGGCATAAAAAATTACTGCTTCCCGCAATATTGACTCCGCACGTCGGTGAAATGTCCGCTTTGACAGAATTATCGAAAGAAGAAATTCAATCAAATAGAAGTGAAGTTGCCAGCAAATACGCAAAGGAGTGGGGTCATGTGGTTGTGTTGAAAGGCGCCTTCACTGTCATTGCTTCACCAGATGGACAGATGACAATCATCCCTGTTGCGTCGCCTGCGCTCGCGCGGGCAGGTTCTGGTGATGTGCTGGCTGGATTAATTGTGGGTCTGCGCGCCCAGGGACTGGATGCCTACAATGCCGCAGTTGCGGGCGCATACATTCACGCGCAAGCAGGCCTGCTCGCCGCAGAAGACCTAGGCACACCCGCATCTGTTTTGGCGAGTGACATATTGAACAGCATTGCAGATGTGATGAGCGAATTGGAATAACGTTAGCAAGTTGGCAGGTTTAAACGTTCGCACGTTCAACATTTCAACTTGTAAACGTGTGAACAAAAAGAGACTCTCCTCTCGGAAAGTCTCTTTTGCTGGAAGCTAATCGCTGACGGCTAAAAGCTAACTATTCATAAACGCTTCAAGATTATCCTTGCTAATACGGAAAGCCTTGCCAACTTTTTTGGCCTTCAAACTGCCATCTTTAATCGCGTCAAGAATATCATCTTCGGTGACTTTCATTACTTTCGCTGCTTCAGCAGGAGTCATAATATCGGCCATTGCTGCTGCGCCACCGCCAGAAGATCCGCCTTGCATACCGCCCTGTAAAGCCTGTCCCATCAAATTGCCTATGCCCATACCCGCACCGATGCCAGCCGTAAGGCCAGCGCCGCCGCCTTCGTTTTGAGCTGCATCACGCATCGCATCTGCGGCTTGCAATTGGGTGTAGGTCTGCATATCGAGCATGCCCATGTCACGTAATTCCTGAGCCGACTTGTCAGAAGGCTTCAAGTTGCCGACATAGAAGGTTTTCAATACCAAACCAATGGCATCGAAATCATCCTTGGCTTTTGCGCGGACCGCTGCGCCAATCTCCTCGGTTAGGCCGATTATTTCAGGTACAGAATTCTTCGCGGCTGTTTCACCGAGCACATCCTGTAATTTCGAGAGCAGCATGGTACGTAAGCGCTCTTCGATCTCTGAAGAATTATACGTGCCAGTCGTGCCGACAATTTGAGTCACAAATTGTTGCGGGTCTTTTACTTGAAATGAATAGGTGCCAAATCCCTGTAACAAAGCCACGCCCAACCCCATGTTCGGGTTGCGGACAATGATTGGCTGCGGCGTGCCCCATTTCTTGCTCGCGAATTCCTTCATCGAAACAAAATACACTTCCGCAGGGAACGGCGTGCGGTCATTAAATGCCTTGCCGATCCAATCAATCAACTTTGGAATATTCGCAGTTGCAATTGTATGCCGCCCCGCCTTGAACACATCCAATGCGTTACCGTCACGGAAGAATACTGCGGCTTGGCTCTCACGTACAATTACCTGTGAACCGATGCGATAATCACCGATCCCCGTTTCGGGGAAGCGGTGCACGATCTCATCATTCATCTCAGTTGCATATTCAATGACATCAAAAATTCTAGCCATGTTTTTCTCCTTTTGAGTTATCGTTCAAATTATAGTCGAATGGACTTGCCGATACAAGAACCGTTATTCCTACTCTTTTTACGAATTTCACCCCGAAACGTTTCACATCTTAATGGGCTGTGCAGCCCACTGATAACTGCTTGCTGCTCACAAAATCGTTTCTTCCTTAACCTTCAACCTGCTTCTGCTTTCTATAACGGGTCTATCCCTTTGGGTTTTTATTTGGTTTTATTTATTACTAATTACTGATAACTACTCAACTAACTTATCCTTCATAGACTTTCCCGTTCCCTTGTCTTTGATCATCATCACTTCAGCCATAATGCTGACTGCGATCTCTTCAGGTGTTTCAGCCTGCAATTCCAATCCCATCGGCGAATGGACTTTTGCGATTTTCGCTTCGTCAATTCCTTTTTCTTTCAACGCCTTGACCGTGGTTGCCCATCTGCGTTTTGATCCGATCACGCCGATGTATGCAGCGGGAGAATCAAGCAAAGGGGAGAGTCCAGCCGCATCGATAGCTGATCCTCTTGTGGTTAAGATAAGAATCGTTCTTTTGTCAATTGTAATTTGATTGGGGAGTTCAATCATTGCTACAGGGTAGTAAGCATCCGCATTAGGTGTGGAGTTGGGGTTGCAAAATTCTGTGCGGTCATCGCTGAGTGCTACGCGATAACCAAGCCATTTGGCCAAATGGACAACCGCCTTACCAACATGGCCTGCGCCTATGACAACGAGAAGAGGGGCTGGGAGAATGGGTTCCACAAATACCTCCACCTGGCCGCCGCACACGCCAGGATCACCGCGGGATGGATCAGCCATGTTATAGGATAAAGTTTGTGCCGATTCGTTTTTAATGGAGACGAGTGCTGCTTTGATAACGCGGTTTTCCAACTCGCCGCCGCCGACTGTGCCGATAAAATGGCCATCTGGATAAACAAGCATTTTACTGCCCACGTGACGCGGTGTTGAGCCTTCACTGCCTGTTACGGTACAAAGCGCCGCAGTTTCATTGTTTTTTTCAAGATTGGCGAGGGCTTGATAAATGGATTCCATTGCCTTAACTTTTTCTATCCAATTTCTTTAGCTGCCACTCGTACCCGAATCGCTTCCACAAGTCCGTGGACGTAGTCCATACCTTTTTTAGTTGGACTCTTTTTATAATGTTCCAGGCGGCGGGCTTCAAAGAATAAGCAGGTACGCAAGTCAGTTAATGACTGGCTAAGTGCCTGCTTGCTGCGATAGAGTGTTACACCGTCCTTGGCTACTTCGCGGCATCTTTTGAAGGAACCCCAATGTTTGTATCCATTAAAAGTCATTGCAAACGGTTGGATTTTTTTCCAGCTTGCGCGATTGGATGGGATGTCTTCATCGATCAATTGGGAATTGGGAATATTATCCATGCTATCTTTCTGGCGTTCATGCATTCGTGCTGCTTAAACGCATTGCGCTGCAGGTTTTTTTGAATCTGCAAACGGGATTATTCTACAAAAGTTTTTTGATGGCTTGTTTGTGGAGAGGCAGGTCGTCTTGAATGGCGTTCCAAACATTGGCAAGGTTAACAGTTATATTTTCGGGGATGACTCGTTTACCAATTCCAATAATGTTTGACCATTGCAGTTTGGGATGCTCGCCCTGGAAATCGATGGAAACACAATTGGCAGCTTCCCCGATCACCTGAATCTGACGCATGACGGCATCCTGTACCATGCTACGGGATGCAAATTCGCTTTCAGACATGCCTCGTGTGTAGCGCTCGATCTGCTCAATAGCTTCAACGATGTGTTGTAAGTGGATGGAATCATCCTTGTTCATAGCGAGCCGCCTTATCTTTTTCGACACGGAGGCTGGCGTTGAGTTTGTACATTGTTTTTGTGCGGGTTTTTGCTAACTTCATCATGCATCCATTTTACCGTAATAAGTTGACTTGTGGCGTGCGAGGTAATTGACGGTATTTTTATTTGAAATAACTATTCTTTTATGCCCAGTTCGATTTCATTCATTGTGTTACGGAAAGCTTTTTCAAGACCAATTCCATGCAAGTCTGCCAGAACAATGATTGACCACAAGCAGTCCGAAAGTTCGTGTTCAAGTTTTTCTTTGCTATTTGAAATATTCCGTTTTCCATTTTCTGCAATGATTAGCTTTGCAAGGTCGCCCACGTCGCCAACAAATCCGAGGGCAATTTCTTCACTTGTCCATGAAGAACCATATAGTTTTTTTTTCTTTCTCTGAATACTGTTTACGAATAGCAATGGCTCTGTCGATTAATATTTGAAAATCCATTATCTCTCCAATAAACACAAGGCTACCTATCAGATTATTTTATCTTTCTAGCAGGCCCAGCACTGCAGGAAGCAATTGCTTCTTTCTGGAAACTACGCCTTGCGCATCACGTGTACCGTCATTAAGTGGCGGGTAGGGCAGATCGTCCAAAACGGATGGGGCGTTTGCGGTAACAAGTAAGCGGCTTGTGCCGCGTACTACATCTGTGACCAGAAGCATGGCAAAATCCAGCCCGCGTTTATCGCGCAGATCATTGAGGGCGGTTTGAAGCGGCTCAAGGTGTTCGGTGAGCTGTAGGATGTCTGTTACTTCAGCTTGCGCTACGGCAAATTTAAATCCACCGCCTTCGAAAGGTTTGATGTCTGTGCTGACTACATCTTTGGCATCGCGATTGGAAAGCCCTGCGCCTGCGTTGAGGACTGCTTTGCCATACGATTCGATTGTCTCCCCTTTGAGCGGACTTCCACCAACGAATGCCCACCGGGATAAGCGCTCTGCAGCGACATGATCACGCGGCGTGGTGGTAGGGGATGTCAGAATGAGCGTATCAGCTACTAGTCCAGCAAGAAGCGTGCCTGCTAAAGCGGGAGGCATGGAGAGGCCTGCTTCGGCTGTCATCTCTGCAACGAGTGTGGATGTCGATCCAACCACATCCACGGTAAAGCGAATCGGTTGATGGGTATATGGATTGCCGAGGCGATGATGGTCGAGTATCTCGAGCAATTCGGCTTCTTCAAGCGCGGCAATTGCCTGACGCGGTTCATTGTGATCAACAAGTATGATCTTTAAACGAGGCGGGTTAAGTACCTCGCGTTGATTGGCGATGCCAACATAAACTCCATACTCGTCCACCACCCAATAATCATTGAATTCGTCCCTTAGGATTTTATTCAGTGAATCACGGATGTGCGCGTTGGATGCATATTTTGGCACCGAAGTATCTGCTGCATCTCTGCATGGTGCAGACATCATTTCGCGCACGGTGGTATCTCCAGGGCGTGGGCCGAGTGTGTCGGTAAAATATTTGAAAAGACTCATGCCATTGATGATTCCATATGGCTTGCCATCTTCATTGATCACAGGGGCAACGCCGCCTGTTTTACTGGCAAGAGTCCATGCGGCGCCTAGTTGTGAGTCAGTGTGAATGGTATCAAGACGGCGCATGACCGATTCGAATCGCGGTGATGCATCGGTGAGAAGTGTGGGGGCTTCGAGCTTGTTGGTTTTTAATACCCATGAAGTCTGGGCATTAAGTGCGCCAGCGCGGGCAGCAATCGTATTTTGTCCTTCACGTTCACGCAGGAGCCAGGCGTAACCCATTGCCGCGGCAATCGAATCGGTGTCTGGGTTTACGTGGCCAATAACATAAATTTGGTCAGCCATAATAATTTAGTAACTCCAATAATGTAAAACTTGATTTTTTATTAGACCTCTTGCAAAAGTCAGAAAAACTTATTTACGAGAGTGCAAAGATTTTATTTTTGTATTTCAGAAGTAGAACTTCCGAACTCAATAATATAGTTATGCAAAAGGTTGTTTTATTATATCTCGCCTCGTTCGACTAACTCTAAAAATATGTTTACCACGCGTGGGTCAAAGTGGCTGCCAGATTGTTCAATGAAGTAGGCGGTGGTTTTTTCACGGGGCCAGGCTTTATTGTAAATTCTGTTCGAGGTGAGTGCATCCCATACATCGGCAACGGCGAATATCCGCGCAGACATGGGAATCGCGTGCGCTTTCAATCCCTGTGGGTACCCTGTACCATCCCATTTTTCATGGTGACTATAGGGAATTTCAAGCGCTTTTTTCAGAAATGGAATCGGGGCGAGAAGATTGAATGCTGTGGTTGGATGTTGTTTGATAATTTCCCGTTCTTCATCATTTAACTTGTCGGGCTTGTGTAGAATCTCATCTGGGATGCTCATTTTCCCAATATCATGCAAAATGGCTCCGCGTCGGATATGCTCAAGATATTCACCATCGATTCCCATTGCTATGGCGATCTTGAGAGTGTTTTCAGTGACCCTGCGCGAATGGCCTTCCGTTTCCTTGTCGCGTAATTCGAGTGCTCGAGCCCAGCCCTCAAGAGTTGTATCGTAGGCTTCGGCCAGCTCCCAGGTTCGTGCTCGAACGCGGTCTTCCAATTCGGCATTGAGTTTGCGTAAGTCTTTTTCGAGTTCTTTCATTGCTGTGATGTCGTGAGAGATGTAAACCCGTCCGATAATTTCCTTGTTTGAGTTATATAACGGCCAGACGGTCAACTCGTAATGAATGGTTAAACCACCCAGCTCAAAGGTTGCGTCGGCTCGTGCGTAAGAGACATGAGTATAAAGTTTTATTGGGATGGGGAAATCTGCAAAAACATCCTTCGCTTGTGCGCCGATCACCTCGGTGGCGGTTCTGCCAAGCAGGGATAGCATTGAAAAATTTACGTCAACAATATTATTTTGGTTATCAAGGATCACGACAGGTTCCATCATGGCTTCAAAGACTCGGTCTCGTGCAATGGGGACAACATTAAATATGCGGAAACGAAACAATCCCCACGCCACGAGTATATTTCCAATTGTTGTTGTGAACGGCGTCGAATCCCGTTGGGGGGCGATGTGAATATTAAATAAAGAAAAGACGGTCCCAGCGATTGGGAAGAGAAACCCGAGAACAATTAACGTCGCTTGTGTACGATATAAGCTGTGAGGCCGAGTGGTATAACGGATTACGGTATACACACTCCAAAGCGTGATCAAATAGCTATAAATTACATATACATAGACGACTGGTGTGAAATCGTATAATAATTCAGTGAATGGAACGTCGTTTGTCAAGTGAGCGTTTGTATAGATCAAATGATAAGCGGGGTCTGAAAACAGGCAAAGCGAAAATAAAATTGGGACGATAAATGAAAGTCGAAAGAAAATGTACGGGTTCAGGATATTGTATTCTGTATATTGAATCGCAAATACTGGCAAGGCAGTTATGATGAGAAAGCCCGCAAACCATTGGAAGCCGTCCCAGAAAATTTTATTGTTAATATCTTTGCTGACTAATTCAAAGATAAAACCCGCAATCCAAAGAACCTGTCCAAGCCCATACCATGCAAATGCAAGAGCTCCTTGCGCATTTCTTCTGCTCCAGGTGTAGATAAATACACCGATGGAGATTATCAGCGAAGCAAAATATGGGATTAAATAGAGAACTTCATCACGGGTCATGTAGCTAAATGATTGTACCAACCTTATTAATATCCTAAAAGAAAGATATTAATAAGGTTGGCTTATTTGATATTTTTTTATGGCTCGCCAGATCTTTTCGGGCGTAACAGGGTTATCATCCACGTTGACACCAACAGCATCAAGAATGGCGTTGCCAACGGCAGGTGCGACCCCATCCATGGGGATTTCTGCAACGGCTTTCACTCC
>JAYVUA010000100.1:0-101641 GCA_043788255.1 Anaerolineales bacterium
CGTAATGCTGTACAGGCTTTTGTATATTCAAGCAAATTATTATCCCAGCTATCTTCGTGATTCCATGGGAAGGATTTTCTGCACTCCGGATCGTGCCCGCCGTCCACGCCAATCTCGTCTCCGTAATAAATACAGGGCGCGCCAGGAATGGTGAACATGAGCAGGTACGCAAGCTTCAGTGCATCCTTGTTCCCGTTCACGCAGGAAAGAAAGCGCGGCATATCGTGGCTGTCCAGTAAATTCAATTGCGCGAATGTGATATCGCTTGGATATAGATTCAAAATGCGGTCAATTTCATTGGCGAAATCATATGCGTTTACATGGTGAACGCGATCTTTGATTCCTCCCGCTGCAGAGATTACATCCATATTCAAGTGAGTTCCGCCAAAAAAGCTCATGGATGTTGCAGTGAATAAATAATTCATCACCGCGTCAAACTGGTCGCCTTGCAGCCATCTTTGCGCTTCATGCCAAATTTCACCGACAATATAAGCCTCTGGGTTAATGGCGCGAACACGACTGCGAAACTCACGCCAGAATCCGTCATCATCAATTTCGCCAGGCACATCCAGCCGCCAACCGTCAATGCCAAATTTGATCCAGTATTCAGCAACTTCAAACAGGAATTCACGCACTGCAGGAGTGCTAATGTTGAACTTCGGCAGGGCGGGAATGTTCCACCAGGCTTTGTATCCAATGGTTGTCAGGCTGTCTTCATGCTGTAAAATCTTTTGTTCATGCGGCGTGGGATATGCACCCCAATGTTTTTGGCCGTTCAAGTGTTCTTCATCGAAATAGAACCAATCCTTATAAGGAGAGTTCTGTCCAGTTTCCAGAACGTGATGGAATTGCCAAAAGCCCCGGCTTGCATGATTGAACACGCCATCTAATATGATCCGTATGTTTCGTTTGTGCGCTTCTTTCAGTAACTTTTTCAATGCATCATTTCCGCCGAGCAGCGGATCCACATTATAGTAATCAAATGTGTGATAACGATGATTGGACGCTGAAGCAAAAATGGGGTTTAAATAAATGGCAGTGCATCCCAGTTCTTGAATGTAATCCAGTTTTTCGATCACGCCATATAAATCACCCCCTTTGAAACCATAAGTAGTAGGGGCAGAATCCCATGATTCAAAGGGTAAAGAAGCCGCAGGGTTGCGTCCGCTTGTTGCAAAACGATCTGGAAATATTTGATAAAAAATTGCGTCCTTCACCCAATCTGGAGTTGACATTATTTTCCTCATTATTTTGGATTTGCCGCTGCGGCATTGTGTAAATTAATTGCATACATTGCATGCGAATCAAGATTCGTAAAAGGCTTATATTTTAGGAATGCTTCGCCGCTTCTTTTTGGACCGTCAGCCTGCCCAGTCCCAAATAAAATTTCTGCATCGTAAGCTGATTCCGCCAAGCCCGCATCCTTGAGATCCAATTCGTAATCGGAGATCGCTTCGCCCGTGAGGTTGACCAGAACTAAAATAGTTTCATCCTTGTTGACTCTTAAGGCAGCGTAGACTCCAGGATTTTTTGTGTCCAATAAAATTACTTCGCCTGTTCGTAAGGATGGATGTGTACCACGAAGCTTGATCAATGCACGATAATGCTCAAGCAGGGAATTTGAATCGCCCGATTGTAGCGCAACATTGACCAACTGGTAATCTTTTGCAGGTGCACGCCATGGACTTGTCATGGAGAAACCCGCAAATTCATCTGCGCTCCACTGCATGGGCAGGCGCAGATCTTCGTCTGGTTTTTGTCCCTGCATACCAATTTCTTCGCCGTAGTAAATGAACGGTGTACCAGGGGATGTGAGCATTAGGAATGAAGCTATTTTAGCCTTATCCACATTCCCATTAAAAACAGACATACTGCGGGTTTGGTCATGGTTTGTGAGGAAGGTGGCGAAGTTGAAATCAGGCATATCTTGCAAGGCGAATTTCACCGCACTGTTAATGCCTGAATTTGCCTCGCCCTTTGCACTGTTTACAAATCCACTAGACATTTCAAAGTTGAAGATGTGGTCAAGCTGATTGCCTGTATAAGATTTTATGATTGATGAACCTGCGCCGAACACTTCTCCAACTGTATAGGCCTGGGGATTTTGTTTTTTGTATGCAGTATAAAATCCCTTGTACCATTCATGTGTAGCCGGTGTATTTTCTCGTTTATCGCCTTCTTCGATTAAGTGTTTGGCTGCATCCACTCTAAAGCCATCCACGCCAATTTGATTGAGCCAGAAGTCGGTTACTTTTAGCATATCCGCTGTTACTGCTGGATTGGTGTAATTGAGGTCTGGCATACCGCTCCAGAAGAGACCAAAGTAATACCCATTAATTCCTTGATACCAGCCGCTGCCTTTGCTTTCAGCAGACCAGAGGTAGTAATCACGATATGACGAATTTGCGTCGCTATTTGCCGCTTTGAACCAGGGGTGCTGGCTGGACGTATGGTTGAGCACGAGGTCAATGATTACGTGAATGTTTCGCTTGTGCGCTTCTGAGAGGAGGTTCTTGAAATCGTTCATTATTCCGTAATCGGGGTTTACGTTGTAGTAATTAATTACGTCATAGCCGTGGTAGGAAGGGGATGGGTGGATGGGCATGAGCCATATCGCGTTAATCCCCAAAGATTGGAGATAATCTAATTTTTGAGTGACACCATTAAAGTCTCCGATGCCGTTGTTATCTGTATCGTAATATGAGCGGACAAATATCTCATAGAAGACAGCGTCGCGCCACCAATTCTCGTGAGCAGGTTGTTCGGGCGTGGATTCTGTAATGGGTGTAGGAGCAGGCTCGGGTGCGGGGTGAACGCATGCCGAAAGAAAAGAAAAAATTATTAGGGCATAGAAAATTCGCTTAAACATGGATTTGTCCGCGGTAAAAAATTTCCTCCCCCTTTAATTGAGGAGGAGGAAATTTTTGTGTGATAGTTAAAATTAACCTTTGATACCGCCTGCTGTAAGTCCGCCCACGATCTGTTTTTGCAAGGCTATATAAACAAAAGCAACAGGCAATGCTACGATGACGGCCATGGCTGCAAAACGATTCCATGGAATGCTGCTGGCGTATTGACCTGTCATGTTGTAGAGGGTCATGGCGAGAGTGTAGTCTTTGGGTTGGGTAAGGAAAAGCCACGAGGTTACAAATTCCTGCCAATTGCCGATGAAACCCAGGAAGAAAGTTACTGCCAGTTGGGGCATGGCAAGGGGCATGATAATTTTCCAGAAAGTTTGATTCGCATCTGCGCCATCGATGGATGCGGCTTCTTCAAGCTCTTTTGGAATTGTATCTAAATAACCTTTCAGATTCCAAATTGCGAAGGGAAGGGCCCCGGCTGTCATGGCTATGCCTACACCCAGGAGTGAGTCTCGCAGGTTGAAGATCATTTTGCCTCTAATACCTTCATCACATGCGAATAGGGGCATTAAAGCTGTAACATGGTTTCCGCAATCCATTATTTTAAAATTGTTTAATAAGAGATATAGTGGTGTAACCAAACCCACACCCGGCATCAATAGGGGAATAAAAACCAATACCATCAGCGTTTCGCGCATTTTAAAATTGAACCGCGAGAAAGAATAGGCAGCAGTTACTGCTACAAGCAGCGCGATTGCGCCTACTCCAACAGAAAGTGATACGCTGTTTCGGAGGAGCTTGCTAAAAGTTACAGGATTTCCTGTTGGATGATCCAATACCTGCTTATACGCGTCAACAGAAACTTCTGTAGGAATTAATTGCAATGATGACGGACGCGTAGTTTTTGAGCTGAACGATAATGTAAGGATATACATTATCGGAAATAAGACGCTGGCCAAAATAAAGAGACATAATAATTGCAAAAGCAATTGTCTCCAGAGTGGTAAATTACGACCGCTTATTTGACCTGAGGTGTTTGTGTTTAAGAGGCGGATGATCGGGTTTTTAATCACGGTAGAGGAGGTTGTTGTCATATTAGCTCTCCGAGTAATTCTGGGTGGCGCGTGTAATGCGGTTTGTAATGAGAAGAACAATCAAGGCGACAACGAAAATGATCACCGCAAAAGCAGCAGCAACGCCATACCACCGCAGGTTGCGGACGAGGTTGTAAGCAAATGTGACAAGGATTTCCGTGGAGCGTGCCGGGCCGCCACCTGTCATAAAGAATACAAATGCGAATAAATTAAATGATAGTGTAAAGCCATATACCGCCGCTGGAATCATGGCTGGTCTGAGTAATGGAACTGTGATATTCCAGAATTGTTGGTTTCCTGTTGCGCCGTCAATAGAGGCTGCTTCGTATAGATCTTTCGGAATGCTTTGTAAAGCACCGGTAGCCACAACAGACATAAAGGGCCAGCCCAGCCAAAAATTGGCAACCATCATTGAATAATATGCGAGTGTTAATGGTGCGCCAGGCAGGAAACCAGGAATCGGTGGTTTAAACTCGGTAAGCCAGCGTAGATGGACTGGGGTAGTTTGTCCAAGAAAACCTGTGATAACGGTCAAAAACTGATTCATAGCGCCGTACTGCTCATCAAAAATATTGCGCCAAACTGTAGCGACAACAATAGGTGGAATTACAACAGGTAATATGTATAATGCACGGTAGATTTTTTTGAGCCACAAGCCTTCCGTATTGAGCAAAGTCGCGATCAAAACTCCAGCTGGCACATGCAGCATTACATTACTAAATGCCCACCAAAAGTTGAATTCAAGTACCCTGAAGAAGTTGAAATTTTCAACTGGTAAAGCGCCTGTAAAAATATCTATATAATTTTTAAGCCCAATAAATTCTAGTTTGGGTGAACTTAACCCAAGTAAAAGGTCCTTGGTTTCAAAATTTGTGAATGAAATAATAAGTTGATAAATTAACGGATAGAAAGTAATCACTCCCATGATCAGGAAGGCCGGCACAAGATAATAATATGGGAGCAAATTGCGCTGGATTTTCGCTTTTTGAATTTGTTTATTTGCCAATGCCATGATCTTTTCTCCTGATAAGAATAATCATATTGTGGAGCGGACAGGGTAATCCCTGTCCGCTCCAATGTGTTGCAAAAAAACTAAGTATTAACTTTATTTGGGTTTGGTAGCGCCTTCAAAACCAGCCTTGACCCAGTCAGCTGCGGGAGTGCCAGCTTCGAAGACCTGGTCAGTTCCGCAGAAGTTGCCCCAATAGTTACCCATGGCTTCAACCTGAGGACGGAAGTATGAGGTAGCAAAGGCATCGAGCAGGCTCTGAATGAGCGGGTCAGTTACTTCGACGGTACTGTTGGCAGGAACGTGGCCGGCATTGTTCATCATGGATGTTTGTGCAACGGCGTTGGTTAAGTACATGGCAACCTCAAGAGCAGCCTCCGGGTTGGCGCTATTTGGGTTGAAATAGTAGCCATCAACACCGAGAAGCGGGTTGGATGCGCCACCGGGTCCAGCTGGCAATGGTGCTACAGCCAGTTTATCACCCAAGGCCTTGCGGTAATCGCCCATTGCCCAGTTGCCGTTTGTGATGGCTGCAACTGTGCCTTCGGTGAAGGGGGCGAGACCATCGGCGTCATTTTTGGGCCAACCATTGGTCTTTGAGATTTGGTAAAGATCATTCACGTAGGAGACTGCAGCAGTTACCTTGGCCTGATTGGCTTCGTCAGTTACGAAATTGTAATCAGCATCGAAGATTTGGCCGCCGAATGAACCGAAGAAACCAAACTCGTGGTAACAACCGTATGTGATGGAAACAGGCGTGCCTCCTTCCATGAGAGCCTTGAGCTCATCAGTTGTGGCAGGAGGAGTGGCAATCATATCTTTGTTGTACCAGAATGCAACAGCCTTCAAGGATTCAGGAACACCATATAACTTGCCGTCATACATCATGCCGCCTTTGGAAAGGTCGCTGTAGTCAGCCAGTTTGCCAGCGGCAATATCAGTGATATCCAAGATCAAACCACCGCGTACTTCACCACCAAGGTTGTCGTTCGGGGCGATGAACATATCTGGTCCGCCGCCAGAAGCGACATCAGTTTCGTATTTGGTGAAGATGTCATTGAATGGAACTTGAAGAACGTTGATCTTATATTGAGGAAGATCAATTGCGGCTTGGGTAAGAATTGCAGCCAGGGCAGTTTCTTCGGCGGAACCGGTACCGTAGGCATGCCAGAATGTAACTTCAATAGGTGCAGCGGCTTCGGTGGCTACAGGGGCTTCGGTAGCAGCAGGGGCTTCTGTTGCGCCACCCAGTTCTGCTATTTCTGTTGCAGGGGATTCAGCCTTACCGCAAGCAGACAGCGCGATGCTGACGATTACCAAAAGGCTAAACAAAAAACTTAACTTTTTCATTACTCTTCTCCTTACTTAAAATAACTTTAGTGGATTTACTTTGGACAATTTTATCATGGGCAAATCAGTATTTTACTTTGTACGGTGATCGCCTCCTTTATTCAGTTGCGGCTACCTGTTTTATTTCATTTGAAAGAATCTCTTTTGAAACAGGGTTTTTTCTTTCAATGGCATCGTGAATGGCAATATTGATTGCCTGCACGGTAGCGCCCATCAAAGAAGAACGTTTTCCGAGCATTGCTGTAGTAATGTGAACGCCTTGTTCAGAAGCACGCAAGGATCGTTCACGAACCGCCTGTCGAATTGATGTTGTCAGCAGGTCACCTGCCTGAGCAACACCGCCACCTATAATTACTGCCCCTGGATTAAATAAATTTACCAGACCCGCTATAGCAATTCCAATAAAGGTCCCTGCGCGCATGATGATTTCCTGGGAAGGTAAATCACCACGGCGCGCAGCCTTGGCTACATCCTGTGCAGTTAAATTCTCAAAAGGAATGCTGGAAAGTAAGGTGCGCTTGCCAGATTTAACTAATTCTTTGGCTTGAAGTGCAATGGCGTTCCCGCCAGCAAACGCTTCCATGCATCCGCGGTTTCCGCAGCTACACACTGGACCATTTTCATCAATTGTTAAGTGTCCAATTTCGCCAGCAGAACCGGTGGTGCCGCCGTAAATTTGTTGATTAATAATTAATCCTGCGCCAATACCGCTTCCTACTTTGATAAAGGCAAGATTTTTTTCTCCACGTCCTGCACCATAGGCCCATTCTCCCAAAGCACCAAGTTCGGCATCATTATTTAGTGAAACAGAGAGCCCCCATTCTTTTTGGAGTGATTCCCGAATCGGATATCCATCCCAGCCAGGCATGATCGGAGGAGAGACCACAGCACCCGCGTCTGTAATTACTGGACCTGGCACTCCCACACCGACGGCCATTAATTGGGAGATATCAACTCCGCATCGGTTAAGTAGTTCACGTAGAATACGGCTGACTTCCGCCAAGCATATCTGTGGGCCTTGCTTGATGTCAAAAGGCAGGGAGATTTCTTCTATAATCTTTGCGGAAAAATCCGCCACAGCAATATTAATATGGGTGGCGCCCATGTCAACAGCCGCTACCAAACCACGCTTTGGATTGATCTCAAGTACTATCGGTGGGCGACCGTTAGGAATAGCGCGACTTTCCGCCTCTAAAATGACACCATTCTCAAGTAAATCAGTGACTATTAAGGTAACCGCTGCTCGCGTTAAATCCATTTGATCTGCCAGATCTGTCCTTGAAATGCCATTGGATGCAAATCGAATCAGGTCTACTGCAGAATGTTTGTTAAAATTCTTAATGTTTTGATTCGCTGGTATCCAATAAAACATAATTTATATGCCTGACTTAACAATTTCTCTCTAGGTTTGATGTCTTAATCATAGCATATATTCTCAATTAATCAAGTGTTTTAACAAACTCCTATATTAAAGTATTTATGCTGAAATAACTAAAAAGACTGGCACAATTAATTGTGCCAGTCTTTTTAGTTGAATTTTTGGAAATAAATCTGTTTATCGAATCGCTAATTCAGTCTCTGCGTCAAAGATGTGGAATTTATCCATATCAAAAACGAATTGTGTCTGATTTCCAACACGTAAGTGAGAGCGTGGGTCAACGCGGCCAACGAAGGTATTCTTTCCGCTTACGAGGTAGAGCAGGGTCTCGTTACCCATTAACTCGGTTACATCAACCTTAGCGGAAACTTTTTCGCCATGAATGTTATTTGGGGCGAATTCAGGATCGTGGATATTCTCGGGACGAATACCAAAGACAACATTCTTTCCATCAAAGCCTTTGTAAGGTCCTGTAAGAGCATCAGGAATTTGCACCTTGAAATCTTCTGTATCCACAAAGAATTTGCTGCCATCTTTGACGATCTTGGCAGGGAAGAAGTTCATCGCAGGAGAACCGATGAAGCCAGCCACAAACAAATTATTGGGGCGGTCATACAAGTTTTGCGGTGTGTCCAATTGCTGTAAATTACCTTTATTGATGACCGCAATGCGGGTTGCCATGGTCATCGCTTCAGTTTGATCGTGGGTCACGTAAATAAACGTGGTCTGCAATCGTTGATGAAGTTTACTGATTTCGGCGCGCATTTGAACGCGAAGCTTGGCATCAAGATTGGAGAGGGGTTCGTCAAACAAAAAGACTTTTGGTTCACGCACGATGGCACGGCCTACAGCCACACGCTGGCGTTGACCGCCGGAGAGTTGACGCGGCTTGCGTTGAAGCAATTCCTGGATACCTAAAATATCAGCAGCCTCATTTACGCGGCGTTTAATTTCTTCCTTGGGTGTCTTGCGAAGCTTGAGACCAAAAGCCATGTTGTCATATACAGAAAGATGCGGGTATAAAGCGTAAGATTGGAATACCATGGCAATATCGCGGTCTTTCGGTGCCACATCGTTTACAACACGATCGGCAATTTTAATTTCGCCACCTGTGATTTCTTCCAAACCTGCGAGCAGGCGTAGGGCAGTGGTTTTACCACAACCCGATGGACCCACCAAAACGAGAAACTCTTTGTCCTCAACTGCAATGTCGAGGCTCTTGATGATGGTTAGATCACCAAACTTCTTGTGCACGTTCTGAAATGTTACACTTGCCATAGTATTCCTCCAGTCAATAGAATATAGTGACTTAATTATAATCCCATAAAACTACCTACACAATAACGAGTTTTCCTGTTTTGGCTGATTCACGCATGGCAAGAATGACAGCAACATTAGCCCGACTGTCTTTCAGAGTTATGCGTGTAGTCTTGTCGCCTTGGACCGCATCGCACATATCCTCAACTTCACCACGATACAACTCTGATCCAGAGATATTTATCTTTTTGGTTTTATCATTGCGCGTGAGATAAATTTCATTTTTAAGTCCAGGCTTGAACGGGTTCGGAATATTTAACGTCGCTTCCGTGCCAACGATCTCAATCAATGAACGGAACGGGGACCTGAATCCGCAATCGAATTGAGCGTGGATGCCGCCATCAAATTTCATTTGGCCCACAAAAGAATCATCGCTTCCACCCTGACCTGTAACCTGCCAGCCAAATACTTCAACAGGTTCAGCGCCGACAATGGTCCGCGCGTACGAAATTGGATAACATCCCACATCCCAAATACTGCCGCCGCCCATCTCCGTCATCCAGCGATAATTATCTTCACGATCAAGGGTAAAGGTAAAGGCTCCTTTGATGAGTTGAATTTTTCCAAGCTCGCCGCTGTCTACGATCTCTTTTACTTTTAAAGTCTGGGCATGGTGACGATACATAAATGCTTCTGCTAATACCATCCCAGTTTCTTTTGCTGCTTCGGCCATGGCGTCTATTTCGCTGAGAGTTAATGCAATTGGTTTTTCACACAAAACATGTTTGCCTGCCCGTAAAGCTTTAATCGTCCATTCGGCATGCAGGTGGTTGGGGAGGGAGTTATAGATAACGTCAATTTCAGGGTCGTTAAGTAATGCTTCATAGCTTCCATGGGCGCGCGGAATTTTCCATTCGCGGGCGTACTCGTCAGCGGAGGACTGGCTTCTCGAAGCAACGGCCAGCAAGCGGGTCCGTTTTGATGCGTTAATCGGTTTGATCAAGGCGCGGTTGATTCGAGCAGTGGAGAGTAATCCCCAGTTAAGTATTTTTTCCAACTGATTCTCCTTTGACAAGAATAATTACAGCTACAAGCATGGCTGCCATAAATAAAACGTTAATGGAAAATCCCATTTGTAGCCCAGCGATGTCGCTTGCCCAGCCAATTAACCACGGCCCTAAGACCCCGCCGAGACCTGCAAAAGTGAACAGCACCCCGAGAATAGTATTTGCGTTTTCAGTGTGAGCATCCGAAACTGCGGCTGTAAAGGTGGGGAACATGATCGAAAGAAAGAAACCTGTAATTGGTAAAAGAAAAGAAATTTCTTTTGGACCGAATAAGCCAGCAACAATACAGAGTATGGCTCCAAAAGCCATAAAAAGAATCGAACGCAAATATCCAATGCGTTGTACAAAAAATCCGCCCAGTAATCGTCCAATCATCATCGTAGTGAAAAATATTGCCAATGACTGATTACTAACAGTTACTGAGATGTTGCGAATTTCCTGAAGAAAGGTGACCATCCAGGACGCCATCCCGATTTCTGTTGCAACATAAAAGGTCATTGCCATATAAAACCAGGGTAGTTGTTTTTTGAATGCAATTTGTGGAATGTGGCGAAAATCCAACTGCGCTTTTTCTTCAGCTTTGGGGAAACGCAGGAAGATAAAAATAGATACGAATAGTGCGATCAGTAAAAGATCCCAACGATATACAGAGCGCCAGGAAATACTTAGGCTCAATAACCAGCCTGCAAAGAGCGGGGCGATCAGTGAGCCCAACCCATGCAGTACTGCCATGAGGTTGAGAAATAACCCTTTCCGCTCATGGTGCAGGCTAACGATGATCGCATTAGGCCCAAGCTCAAGTGCGCCAAGTCCCAGCCCAAGGATAAATAGCGAACCAGATAATAAAATTGAGGATTGAAATATGCTGTATCCACTGACGCCAAGCCCAAGAAAAACTCCAGCTAATAATATGACACTTTTGAGCCCAAAGCGATCGGCCAGTATTCCAGTGATAAGTGTGGCAATGAGAAATCCTAGATATTCACCGAAGAAGATATTTCCACCCATACCGTAAGTAATGTGCAGCTCTGCCAGCATGGATGGTAATGTAGGTCCTTTAAGATTGTCCGTAAATCCAAAGACAAAAAAAGTTAGGAAGCATCCAGCGGTTAATAGAAATATAGTGGTCTTTGATGATTTAGTTTGCATTTGCTCTCGTCTTTTATGGAACTTGTAAATTAAAATTGATTGGGTGGTTAAACAACCAATACATCCTGGATTTCTTTCGGCATTGAATTTGTGTCGGTGAAAACATCCCATTTTTCAACGTGAGTTACTGAATCATTGGGATTCAATTTTCTAAGCGGAGCCAGACTTTCAAGTTCGACAAATTGATCGTTGCAATACATTTCAGCATTGCAATTGTTGTCAGGATGAGATGAACCTGTTTGTACTTCAAAAGTCTTGCGAAATAAAACGCCATCGAGCCAGTAGGCCAGCCAGCCGTGTGAATTAAAGTAGCCCATTTTAAATGGCGGCAGAATTGCATCTGCTTTGAACAAAGTAAAGCGGTCGTCCAATTTCAGGCGCGGATCATTGATACGTGCATAAGGCCAGAGTGTGATCTGGCGATTGGGCAGCAATCCAGCAGTGTCTATATTTCCAAGTGGCATGGGCATGATTACTGTTCCGCCCAAACGAAATTGAGTGATCGCCCAGGGAGCCAGCTCAACAGGCCATAAACCGTCATTGGTAAGTGTATGAGTCAGCGTTGCGGAAGGCTTGTCTGTGGCGAGGAGAATCTCGATTCGTTTGCGAATCCCAGTGCCTGGCTCGGTTTGAGATTCAAGAATTACACCGTCGGGCAGGTCAGTGATGGTTACATCTGTATCAGGAATATATGTGCGCGGAATGGCTTCAGGAGAATGCCATAAGCGATGCCCGCCGTGGAAGTAAAAATCACCGTAGGGTGTTGGGATTGGCGGAAAATTTTCTATTTCAGCCAGCATGTTAGATTTTCCAGCAGGCTGAAGTCCCATAATGCGTAATGAATTCGTGAGGTATTCGATTTGTAGAAAGTTACTTTTCAAAATGCGTTTGTTCATGTTTGTCTCAATTATTTCAAAAGTGCCTTTCGCTGACTGGCAACAAAAGGCACTTGTTGTTTTATTAAATTTGGATGGTCTATAAACCTTTGTTTAGGTGGTAATACAGATCGTTCCAGCGCAATTTATCGCGGAATTCCTGCACGCGGGTATTTTCATCGATCAATAGGAATTCAATACCTGCCATATCGGCAAAATCCTGTAAATGTCCTGCGGTCAGAGCATAACTAAAACTTGTATGGTGTGTACCGCCTGCATAAATCCAGCTTGCAGCAGCAACTGCGAGATTGGGACGTGGCAGCCATAAAGCACGCGCCACAGGCAATTTGGGAAGCGGCTCATCGGTTGGGACAACATCCACCACGTTGGCCACCATGCGGAAGCGCTGACCCATGTCCATCATGGATGCGCCGATGGCGGGTCCTGTATTGGCGTCGAATACCAATCGGACAGGGTCAGCTTTCCCCCCGATCCCGAGCGGATGAATCTCCAATTTCGGCTTGCCCACTGCAATCGATTCACAAATTTCAAGCATGTGCGAACCTAAAATTTTATCGCCCGTTGCGCTGAAGTGATAGGTGTAATCTTCCATAAAACTGACCCCGCCTTGCAATCCTTCAGCCATCACCTTCATGGCGCGCACCAGAGCAGAAGTCTTCCAATCCCCTTCGGCGCCGAAGCCGTAACCATTACGCATCAAACGCTGAACAGCCAGGCCGGGCAATTGCGCGAGTCCATGCAAATCTTGAAAGGTGGTTGTAAATGCTTTGAAGTTCCCTTCTTGCAGGAAATTACGCAAGCCAAGCTCGATCTTTGCGCCTTCACGCAAAGATGCATGTTTTTCTCCGCCGGGCAGTAACGCGGGAGCCACATCATATTCATCCAGATATTGTTGAACCATTTTTTGGATGTCTGCGTCTGCGGCCTGATTCATCACCTCGACCAAATCACCCACCCCGTAGCCGTTTACAGAATAACCAAGTTTAATTTGCGCCTCAACCTTATCGCCTTCGGTCACAGCCACATCACGCATGTTATCGCCAAAGCGTGCAACTTTTGCGCCGTGCCAATCAGCCCACGCGGATGCGGCGCGAGTCCATGCGCCGAGTTGCGACTGCACTTCATCATCCTGCCAGTGACCCACCACCACTTTGCGTTCGAGGCGCAAACGGCTGCCAATAAAACCAAATTCACGATCACCGTGGGCAGCCTGATTGAGATTCATGAAATCCATATCAATTGTTGACCAGGGAATCTCGCGATTGTATTGTGTGTGCAAATGCGCGAACGGCTTCTTGAGCAAGGTTAGACCCGCGATCCACATTTTGGCAGGCGAGAAAGTATGCATCCATGTAATCAACCCGATACAGTTTTTGGATGAATTGGCTTCCAAACATAACTCACGAATCGCATCAGGTGTGGTCAACACGGGTTTGAAAACAACTTTGACAGGTACATGCTTTGAAGCGCCAAGCGCAGCAGCAATTTCACGTGAATGTTCCGCCACGGTTTCAAGTGTTTTTGGACCATACAAATGCTGGCTGCCCGTTACGAACCAAACTTCATTTTGTTTTAAATCAATCATAATTATGTCTCCTTATGGTTTCTTTGTGGTTTGTAAACTGACCGCCGTCTGTGGTCGGCGGTCAGTCGTCATTGCCCGTAGTAGGCGTTTGCGCCGTGTTTCCTAAGATAGTGCTTATCTAATAATTCCTGCTGCATGGGTTGAATGCCCGGGGTGAGCAGCATGGTATGCAGGTTCATGAATGCCACTTCCTCCATCACCACCGCATTATGGACGGCATCCATCGCATCCCTGCCCCACGCGAATGGGCCGTGACTGTAAACCAACACCCCGGGGATGACATCTGGATTTTTATCCTGAAAGGTTTCCTTGATGACAAGCCCCGTCTCTTTCTCGTACTCAGCTTGAATCTCTTCGACGGTCATTTTTCTTGTGCAGGGAATCTCGCCGTAAAAATAATCGCCCTGCGTAGTGCCGAGCGCCGCAATACCGCGCCCCGCCTGTGCAAAACTGGTTGCCCAACGGCTGTGCGTGTGGACGATGCCGCCGATATTCGGAAAGGCTTTATACAACTCCAAATGTGTGGGCGTATCAGAAGATGGCTTGAGTTCTCCATCTACGACCTTGCCCGTTTCCAACTCCACCACCACCATATCTTTGTCTTTCATTGTTTCGTAGGAAACACCAGAGGGCTTGATTACGACCAGTCCCTTTTCACGGTCAATACCAGAGACATTGCCCCAGGTGAAGGTGACCAGTCCGTGCTTGGGCAGCAAGAGATTTGCTTGAAAGACTTGTTCTTTTAGTTTTTTGAGCATGATTTCTCCAGAATGGCAATTGACAATTGTCAATTACTGCAACCCTTCCACAGCGGCTCTTTCGATGACCAGTCCCTTTTTGTAGCGTTCCATGAACGTTGCAAACCCATCAATATCATTTTTATCGGGCGCAATCGTTGAGCCTGTTTCGCCCGCAAAGACTTTATCTAAGAGATAAGCTTCGAGAGGCTGATTCTCTGTTTTATGAATCATATAGGCTGCCAGCAAGGCAATGCCCCACGCACCGCCTTCGCCTGCTGTTTCCATTACAGACACAGGGACATTCATCGCCGCGGCCATCATCTTTTGACCGACATCCTTTGTTTTGAAGAAACCGCCGTGACCAAGCAGTTGATCGAGCTTTACTTTTTCCTGTTCAAAGAGGATATCCATGCCGAGTTTCAAGGTGCCGAGCGCGGAGAACAAATGCACGCGCATAAAGTTTGCCAATGTGAATCGGCTTTCAGGCGTGCGGACAAACAGCGGGCGCCCCTCTTCAAAATTTGTAATCGACTCGCCCGAAAAATAATTATAGGCAAGCAGTCCCCCGCCATCGGCATCGCCCGTAAGTGCCTTATTGAACAGTAACTCATACAATTTTGATTCACCTGTATCCAAGCCCAATGCCTGCGTGAACTCGTGGAACAGGTCAACCCATGCGTTGAGATCGGAGGTGCAATTATTAGCGTGTACCATTGCCACAGGCTTGCCCGTGGGTGTGGTCACCATGTCAATTTCGGGATACAGTTTTGAAAGCGCTTTTTCCAAGACGATCATGGCGAAGACAGATGTGCCAGCGGAAACATTACCCGTTCGTTCTGCTACACTGTTGGTTGCCACCATACCCGTGCCCGCGTCACCTTCGGGCGGACAAAGTGGAATCCCCGCCTTGAGCTGTCCGCTGGGATCGAGCAGTTTCGCGCCTTGTTCAGTCAATGTGCCTGCAGATTCTCCAGCGACCAGAACTTTGGGCAAAATATCTTCGAGCTTCCACGAGATGTTTTCTGCTTTGAGTTGCTCATTAAATTGACCGACCATACGCTGATCGTAGTCGTTGATCTTGCTGTCAATCGGAAACATGCCCGAGGCTTCACCAACGCCTAATACTTTTTGCCCTGTCAACTTCCAGTGGACATAGCCCGCCAGCGTGGTTTGGTGGCTGATGTCTTTGATATGCGCTTCCTTGTTCAGGATGGCTTGATACAAATGAGCAATACTCCAACGCTGCGGAATGTTGAACTCAAACAAATTTGTGAGTTTTTCGGCGGCTTGTCCTGTGGTGGTGTTGCGCCATGTACGAAACGGGACGAGTAGATTTCCATCTTTATCAAATGCCACGTAGCCATGCATCATGGCGCTAAAGCCGATGGCGCCAATACTTTTAAGCGGAGTATTGTATTTCTCAGAAACTTCCCTGCTGAGATTCTGAAAACTGTTTTGCAAGCCCGTCCAAACATCATCAAGGCTGTATGTCCACACACCGTTTTCGAGTTTGTTTTCCCATTCGTGGCTGCCTGATGCGATTGGAGAATGGTCTTCAGCGATTAACACTGCTTTGATACGCGTTGAGCCGAGTTCGATGCCAAGGATGGTACAGCCATTCTCAATTTCTTTTTGAATATTGTTTAGAGCATTTGTCATTTCACACCTCGATAATAATTTTCAAACTTAAGCACTGTCAATTGAAAAGCGGACTGAAGTCCGCGCTCCAACAACATTAGCCGGGATACCAAATTTGGCGCGGATCATTTTCTGCCCGCACATAATCAAACGCGGCATCGGCTATTTTTTTCAAGTCATATTCAGGACGCCAGCTGAGTAAAAATTTTGCTTTTGTGTTATCAAGCCAGGTCGAGTGAAATTGTGTCTTCACTTCAACAGTGGGAAAGCCGCGAGTTTCATGTAGATATTTACCCATTACGCCATAATCCACGGGTTCGTCCATGCTGATATTGAACAGTTGCTGCCGAGCCTTGGGATTATTGATCGCAGACAAGATCGCGCCGACCAAATCATCAACGTGGACAAAGTTTCGTTTAACGGGAACAGCTTCCAGATTAAGCATGATCGGGATGGTTTGCGTCCGCACATATTCATCTGCGAGTCTTTCATCCACGAAATCCCGCCAACGTGGGCCGCCGAAGACATCCTCTCCAAAGGAAAGTTGATATTTGAAATCATCTTTTTCCATGATCCACGGTGCGCGCAGGCAGCAGCCATTGAAATCATATTGAATATAATACTGTTCGAGCATGGCTTCTTCAAGCACTTTCGAAAGCGCATAACAACCGGGATACGCGGAATGTTTTTGTGTTTCAGTGACAGGGACTGGGTGCGGGTACACAAAATGCCCAACGCCCGCATCACCGCCAATCAAGATAAATTGTTGAAACGTGGTGCTGGCGCGGGCTGTTTCAAGCAGCCAGAACAAACCCTTCACAGCCACATCCATGATCTGGTCCGGAGTTTCTTTGCAGGTTGCGAGGTGAACAATGTGCGTCACGTCGTCCATTGCCTTTTCCACATCTGCACGATACTCGATGGAGCCGTGAACATTTTGTATGCGTTCATGCGGCTCAAGCTCGCGGTTATGGCATAATGCCCGCACTGTAAATGAATTGAATTTTGGATCTGCCAATAGGCGTTTAATGAATACACTTCCCACTTTGCCAGTTGCACCTGTGACTAAAACGATTCCAGATTTGGACATTTAGATTCCGATTAGCACTTTGTCCACTTGCCATCGGCTTTGCTTGATTCAATGGCGCCAAAAACAAATCGCAGTCCCATCAAACCATCCAAAGAATTCGGGAAATAAAGAGCCAATGGGTTAGGCGTATTCACCGATCTTCTGGCAGCGATTGCCTCAGCTGCATCCGAATATAAGTTCGCAAATCCTTCGTGAAATCCTTCGGGATGACCCGCGACAATTCGTGAGGAGTGTTTTGATAATGGAAGTGTTCCCGGTCCATTGGGTGTCCTGTTTTGCGATGGCGCGCCTAAAGGTTTAAATGTCAGAGCCTGAGGAAATTCCTGCATCCATTCCACCGTGCCTTTGGTTCCGCTAACACGAATCCGCAAACAATTCTCCACACCTGCCGCGGCTTGCGTTACCCAATAACTTCCGCGCGCGCCGTTATCGAAACGCAGTAACGCGCCGCCATAATCATGCACTGCCCTGCCCGGGACGATGTTGCCGATCTCAGCCGCCACCTCCGTAACTTCAAGCCCAGTAACGAAGCGCACAAGATTATGCGCGTGCGAACCGATATCTCCCATCACAAGCGATGGGCCGCCGCGAACGGGATCGAATCTCCACGACTCAGACGGATCAGGCTTACTTTCATCTGCTTTGCCGCCCTGAACATATTCTACCTGAATCAGGCGAAGCGTTCCGAGTTGTCCATCCGCGATCATGGCCTTTGCCTGACGAACCATGGGGTAACCCGTGTAATTATGAGTGAGACAAAATACCAAACCAGACTCTTGCACTTTTTTGTGCAAGGCTTCAGCTTCTTCAAGTGTGTTCGTCATTGGTTTGTCGCAAATCACATCGAAGCCATGCTCCAATGCTGACATGGCATATTCAAAGTGACTATCGTTCGGTGTCATGATCGCAACTACATCCACGCCATCCTTGCGAGCGGACTCGGTTTTCAGCATTTCGTGAACGCTTGAATATAAACGATCAGGAGACAAACCAATTTCGATTCCAGCCTTTTTTGATTTGTCTATATTGGATGAAAGAACACCCGCCACAATTTCATAACGGTCATCGAGTCTGGCTGCCTGACGGTGCATCGCACCGATAAATGATCCTGGTCCGCCGCCAATGACAGCCAAACGGAGTCTGCGTCCCAGCATTGATATTACAGGGTTTAGATCCATTTCAATTCTCCTGCGCTAAAAATTCCCTGATCGCCTGCACGACAAGTTTATGATCTTCTTCCTGAGGAAGACCAGATACAGTAATTGTGCCGATCATGCCGGTGTCTTTAATGATAACGGGAAAACATCCCCCATGAGGGGCGTATAAATTTTCGGGTAATAAATATGCTTCTTCCAGTCGTTTGCCTTTACTTTTTAGAAGCTGGCCCATATAGAACGAACTATGCCCAAATCTGTAGGCAAGCCGAACCTTGCGTTTAATCCACTCATCGTTGTCTACCGATGTCCCCTGCAGGCTGGCGTGAAAAAGTTGGTGCTCTCCCCGCGTTATATCAATTGTTATGGAAAGCCCCGCACTTTCTGCTTTTTTAACAAGATGACTTCCAATTTGCCACGCAGTCGTTTCATTAAATCTTGTAAACTGAAGTTCTTGCTCTTCTTGAAGCAGCTGCTTCAATATGTCATCCATGTGAACATCCTGTGACAATATTGGGAGCTTCTGTATAATTTAATTCAGGCAGCTCCCAATGTAAATATAAAATTCAGAAACACGAGCTGTGTGTATAGTGTTAATAAATTAATCCATCAAATTATTACCAGCTATCCACTCTTGTTCTTATTGTAAACATCAAAGAATACTGCGATCAACAACACAAAGCCTTTGATGGCCTGTTGCCAATCGATTCCGACTCCAAGAATGGACATACCATTGTTCATCACACCGATGAAAAAGGCGCCGACTACCGCGCCGATAATGGTGCCAATACCGCCACTGGCAGATGCGCCGCCAATGAAACAAGCTGCGATCACATCCAGTTCGAAACCTTCCCCTGCATTGGGTGTCGCGCTGTTTAAACGGGCTGCAACGATCAAGCCCGCTAGCGCGGCCAGAGCGCCCATGTTGACAAACGTGGCAAATAACAGGCGCGGAGTGTTGACACCGGAGAGTCTGGCTGCTTTTTCGTTTCCGCCCATTGCGTAAATTCGTCTGCCTATGACTGTTGAATTGGTAATGAAAGCATAAATTGTAACGAATGGGAAAAGAATAACGAGTACGTTGGGGATGCCTTTATAGGAGGCCATCAAATAGGAGAAACCCATCACAGCCGTGGTAATGGCAATATTTTTAATCACAAAGAAATAGAATGGAGTAACTTCAAAACCATATTTTTGCTGGTTTTTTCTGGCACGAAGATCTAGCCATATTAATAAAACTGAAAGTATCACCCCGATCAGAATGGTAGTAACATGGAATGGTTTGCCGTTCAAACTGACATGAAAAAAATCAGGAATAAAACCCGAGCTTAGTTTTTGAAACCCAACCGGGAATGGCCCAATCGATTCGCCTCGAACCATAACAAGTGTTAAGCCTCGAAATATTAACATGCCTGCCAGGGTAACAATGAAAGCGGGGATCTTTACATAGGCTACCCAATAGCCTTGCCAGGCTCCAATCAGGGCACCGATCCCCAAACAGGCCACAATAGCCAGGCCATAATTCACGTGGTTTTTTACGATTAGTACACCTGCAATCGCACCTACAAACGCTGCGATTGAACCTACAGACAGATCGATCCAGCCAGAGATAATAACCAACAGCATTCCCAATGCCATGATAATAATATAGCTATTCTGCAGAACAAGATTTGTGATATTGACAGGCTTCATCAATATCCCTTCCGTACGAACCTGGAAGAACACCATGATCGCGATAAGCGCAACCAACATCCCGTATTCGCGGATATTGTCTTTGAAAAGAGTTGTCAGAGTTTTCATTGTTCCATTACCTCTTGTTGAGTCATAATGTATTTCATTATTATTTCCTGAGATGCCTCGCTCGCTGGTACTTCCCCAACGATCTTGCCTTCGCGCATCACATAAATTCGATCACAAACACCCAAAATCTCAGGCAATTCTGATGAAATCAAGATAATTCCTTTGCCTTCGCTTGCAAGGCGGTTAATGATGGTGTAAATCTCGTATTTGGCACCAACATCAATACCGCGGGTGGGCTCGTCCAGAATTAGGATATCAGGATTGGCAAACAACCATTTGCTGAGCACAACTTTTTGCTGATTGCCACCGGAAAGATTAACAGCTTTTTGTAAAATGCTGGAGCACTTAATATTAAGTTTTTCTCGATATTCTTTGGTAACAGCCATTTCTTTTGGCTCATTGACCAGGCCGCCATCTGATATTGCATCGAGGTTTGTTAGGGTGATATTGTTTTTAATTTCCTGGATTAAGATAAGCCCGTAGGCTTTACGGTCTTCAGTTGCATATGCGATTCCGTTGGAAATAGCTTTATCAATCGTGCTAATATCCACTTTCTTTCCTTGTTTATAGGCTGTTCCGCTAATACGCGTACCATATGCACGACCAAAAATACTCATTGCCAGTTCAGTTCTTCCCGCACCCATTAACCCGGCTATGCCAACCACTTCGCCTCTGCGGACATTGATATTTACATTTGTGCTAACTTTTCGGTCTTCATGAATTGGATGATAGACGTTCCAATCCCGTACCTCAAAAATGGTTTCTCCAATTTTTGAATCGCGAGGCGGGAAGCGGTGCGTAAGATCGCGACCCACCATGCCGCGAATAATCCGATCTTCTGTAATGGTGTCTTTTTCGCAATCCAAAGTTTCGATTGTGGCACCATCTCGAAGTATCGTGATGGAATCGGCTACCTTGGAGACTTCGCTCAGTTTATGAGAAATTAAAATTGATGAAATGCCGTGTTCCTTGAACTGAAGCAATAACTGAAGCAGCTTTTCACTGTCTGTTTCATTAAGAGATGCGGTTGGTTCATCCAAAATAAGGAGTTTAACTTTTTTTGCCAACGCCTTGGCAATTTCGACCAACTGTTGTTTGCCTACGCCCATGTTGGTGATTAGGGTGTTAGGTGACTCATGCAATCCCACTCGCTCTAATAATTCTTTGGTTTTGGAAATGGATTCGTTCCAATCGATTACTCCAAATTTAGCACGTTCGTTACCGAGAAATAGGTTTTCGGCGATGGAAAGAAATGGAATAAGCGCAAGTTCTTGATGAATAATAACAAGACCAACTTCTTCAGACTGATTGATATTTTGAAATCGGCATTCTTTGCCCTGAAAATAAATTTCCCCGCTATACGAGCCGTGTGGATACACACCGCTTAATACCTTCATTAAGGTCGATTTTCCTGCCCCATTCTCTCCCACCAAGGCATGAATTTCCCCTTGCTTGACGGCAAAGGTTACATTATCAAGCGCTTTAACGCCTGGGAATGTCTTTGTAATGTTTTGCATTTCCAAAATGACATCAGACATAGTCTTTTCGTCCTTGATCTAAGTATGAAGTGAAATTATTGTGTCGTGTTTGTAATTCTAATTCAAACCATTAAAAATATCAAAAAATATCGAGTATAGATTATCTTGTAGCGATAGAAGAGAGTAGTGTGTGAGGGCGGTAATATCCGCCCTCACACACTAGATACATTAGTACTTACTTCAGATCGTCAGCTTTGATATAGCCACTATCAATTAAGAGCTTCTGATAGTTGGTAATGTCTACGCTGTAGGGGGTCAACAAGTAAGAAGGAACAACTTTGACGCCGTTGTCATAGGTCTTGGTGTCGTTGATGGGTACTTCCTTGCCCTGCAGTGCGGCATCAACCATCACGGAAACTTGCTTGGCGAGTTCGCGGGTATCCTTGAACACGGTGTAAGCTTGTTCACCGGCAATCATGGCTTTGACGGAAGCGACTTCTGCGTCCTGGCCGGTGATGACAGGCCAAGGCTGATCGGCAGTACCGTAGCCAACGCCTCGCAGGGAGGAGATGATACCGCGGCTGAGACCATCATAAGGTGACAATACTGCATCTACGCGCTTGTCAGTGTAGAAGGCGCTCAAGAGATTGTCCATACGAGCCTGGGCGACGGTGCCATCCCAACGGAGGGTACCGACTTTGTCCAAGCCCATTTGGCCACTCTGAACAACCAATTTGCCGCTGTCGATGTAGGGTTGTAAAACAGACATGGCGCCATCATAGAAATAGAAGGCATTGGTATCATCAGGGGAACCACCAAACAGTTCGATGTTGAAGGGGCCGGCTGCATTTTTCAGGTCAAGCCCGGTTTCGATCTGGGTTGCTTGAATGACGCCCACGCCGAAGTTATCGAATGTGGCGTAATAGTCAACATTGGCTGTCTTGGAGATCAAGCGATCATAGGCAACCACGAGAACACCGGCATCATGAGCGCGCTGGAGAACATCAGAGAGGGTTGAGCCGTCGATGGCTGCGATCACGAGAACGTTGGCGCCCTTTGTGACCATGTTTTCAATCTGAGCAAGCTGATTGGGGATATCATTGTCAGCAAATTGCAGATCGGTCTTGTAGCCAAGTGCTTCGAAAGCCTTGACCATGCTCTCGCCGTCAGAGATCCAACGGGTTGAGGTCTTGGTTGGCATGGAAATACCAACAATTTTGGTTTCTGCGGCTGGGGCGGCGGCAGGAAGATCTGCAGCTTTGATATAGCCACTATCAACTAAGAGCTTCTGATAGTTGGTAATGTCTACGCTGTACGGGGTCAACAAAAAGGAAGGAACAACTTTGACACCGTTGTTATAGGTCTTGGTGTCGTTGATCGGAACTTCCTTGCCCTGCAAAGCGGCGTCAACCATAACAGAGACTTGCGCAGCAAGTTCGCGGGTGTCTTTGAATACGGTGAATTGTTGTTCTCCCGCAATCATTGCGATAACAGATGCAACTTCTGCATCCTGGCCGGTGATGACAGGCCAAGGTTGATCGGCAGTACCGTAGCCAACGCCTCGCAGGGAGGAGATGATACCGCGGCTGAGACCATCGTAAGGTGAAAGAACTGCATCCACGCGTTTGTCGGTGTAGTTGGCGCTCAAAAGATTGTCCATACGAGCCTGGGCGACGGTGCCATCCCAACGGAGGGTACCGACTTTGTCCATGCCCATTTGGCCACTCTGAACAACCAATTTGCCGCTGTCGATGTAGGGTTGGAGAACAGACATGGCGCCATCATAGAAATAGAAGGCGTTTGTGTCGTCAGGGGAACCACCGAACAGTTCGACGTTGAAGGGGCCGGCAGCATTTTTCAGGTCAAGCCCGGTTTCGATTTGGGTTCCTTGAATGACGCCCACGCCGAAATTATCGAACGTGGCGTAATAGTCAACATTGGCTGTCTTGGAGATCAGGCGATCATATGCAATTACGAGAACGCCAGCATCATGAGCCTTCTGAAGAACGTCAGAGAGGGTTGAGCCGTCGATGGCTGCGATCACGAGAACGTTGGCGCCCTTTGTGATCATGTTTTCGATCTGAGCAAGCTGATTGGGGATATCATTGTCAGCAAATTGCAGATCGGTCTTGTAGCCAAGTGCTTCGAAGGATTTAACCATGCTCTCGCCGTCAGAGATCCAACGGGTTGAGGTTTTGGTTGGCATGGAAATACCAACGATCTTGGCGCCACCAGCGGCAGGTTTAGATCCGCCACAGGCAGTGAGGATGAGACTAGCCAATACCAGAATGGCTAGAATGTTGTAAAACAATTTCTTAGACATTTTCTTCTCCTTAGTAGATATAAAATGTTGTGTTGGCGTATAAACCGGGCAAGTGCTAAGTCGTCCGCAAACAGTGACGTGGCTTCCTTGTCCAGAAGTGCACTTCAGACGCCAAACTATCGTTGTGCACTTTCTTACTTTCTATTCTTTTGTTCTCCCCTTGCTCATCACCTCCTTTTAATTTTTAATTCCATTTTATTTTATCAAAAAATAAAAAAGGATTAAGGTAAAAATAAAATCAAGCTAGTTTTGAACTTTCACGAATAACAAGAGTGGGCTGAATAAACCTTGATTGTGCAACGACAAATTGGTTTTCCTGGCGTGCCTGGATCATTTCTACTATATTTTGAACCGCCTGCACACCAAGCAGCTGAAGATCTTGAAATATGGTTGTAAGTGAGGGATAAAAATAAGCCGATTCAGGAATGTTATCAAAGCCGATGACTGCTAATTGCTCTGGGACATTAATATCCCGACGTAAGGCTTCCCGTAAAACGCTCAATGCCATTTGATCGTTAGCCACAAAGACCGCATCCATATCTGGATATGACTCGATCAGTTGAAGGAATGCCGCCTCTCCACTGGCAGAAGACCAATTTCCTTCAGAGAAGTATTTTTCTGAAAAATCAAATCCCGCTGTGCATAAAGTTTCGCGCCAACCGCGTTTTCGCTCATCTGCCTCCCACCAACTTAGCGGACCAGATATATGCCCAATTTTTTTTCGACCACAACTCAGCAGGTGTTGGGTTGCCATTACTGCCCCCTGATAATTATCGGTTGCCACACTAGAAATGCCATTGCGCGGTTGCATGGCTAGAAACAAAAAAGGCACAGGTACATTATTCATGCGCTCATTAACCCAAGCATGATTATCCCCGATCTCTGGAGCTACCCATAATATACCATCAACCTGTCGCGCAAGCAGCGAATCAATAACATCGTCAATGCTATTTGTTTTGAAATCATCCAATTCTTTCATCAAAAGCATATACCCAAGTTCGTCCGCTTTATCTGCAATACCATTTAGAGTACGTGATGGTCCAATATATTCCAACCCAAAAGTAACTACCCCTAAAGTGTAACTACGTTGTTGAATTAAACTACGTGCAAGCGTACTCGGGTGGTAGCCTAATTCCTCCACTACTACTTCCACATGTTTACGGGTTTCTTCTGAGACATAAGAAAACTTGTTCATAACGCGCGAAACGGTCTGCGTAGAAACGCCCGCCGCTTGTGCTACATCTTTGATAGTGACACGCTTTCTTCTTTCAGCTTGAAACAAGGTTTTATCCTTCGATAAGCAATTATGTTATCGATAACATAATATCAAACTTGGTAATCAGAGTCAAGAGGAAGTTACCTTGCTGTTCTTCATTATTGCCGAACGCGTTTACCCAAAAAATACATAGATACTAACGGGGACATTGTCCCCGTTAGTATCTATGTATTACATTCTCAACGCAGCCCAGCCGGCGTATTTTGCTTCAGTACCCAATTCTGCTTCAATGCGCAGGAGTTGATTGTATTTCGCTACTCTATCTGAGCGGGCGGGTGCGCCAGTTTTGATTTGACCCGTATTGAGGGCAACCGCCAGATCAGCAATGGTTGAATCTTCAGTTTCACCAGAGCGGTGTGATGTCACTGCTCGCCATCCCGCACGTTGACATAAGTCAACAGCCTCAATGGTTTCTGTGAGCGAACCGATCTGATTTACCTTCACGAGCAAGGCATTCGCTGCATTCTCCTTGATAGCTTTACGTACACGTTCGGGGTTTGTTACCAGTAAGTCATCGCCGACAATCTGGAGTTTGTCGCCCAGTTCTTTAGTCATTAAACTCCATGAGCTCCAGTCATCCTGCGCGAGTCCATCTTCGATGGAAACGATTGGATAATCCTTTACCCACTTCGCCCAAAATTCGACCATTTGCTCGCCAGTCAACTCCTTGCCTTCCTTGCGGAGATTGTATTTCTTTGTCTTTTCATCGTAGAGTTCGGAGGCGGCTGGGTCCAGCGCAATGGCAACTTCCTGACCACGGCCAGCTTTGAATCCAGCTTTTTCAACTGCGGCAAGGATCATTTCAATCGCTTCGTTATTTGCTTTGAGTGCAGGAGCATATCCACCTTCATCTCCCACGAGAGTGCCATATCCTTTTTCTTTCAAAACAGATTTAAGCGCATGATAGATTTCAGCACCCCAGCGTACACCCTCTGAAAAAGATGGCGCACCAAAAGGCATCACCATGAATTCCTGCATGTCTGTGCTTTGCCAGTTTGTATGTGCACCGCCGTTCATGATATTCATCATTGGAACGGGGAGGACGTGGGCATAAACACCGCCGAGATAACGATATAACGGCATTCCAAAAGAGTTTGCCGCAGCTTTTGCAACAGCCAGACTGACACCTAAAATTGCGTTTGCGCCGAGCTTGGATTTGTTTGCTGTTCCATCAAGAGTGAGTAACTCAGAATCGATTCCCTTTTGATCGGAGGCATCCCACCCGAAGAGCGCATCTGAAATTAAACCATTTACATTTGCAACAGCTTTCGATACACCCTTGCCAAGATAGCGTTTTTTGTCCCCGTCACGCATTTCCAAAGCTTCATGCTCGCCAGTTGATGCTCCTGAGGGAACTGCTGCGCGGCCCCATGCTCCATCCATTAATACCACTTCTACTTCAACTGTTGGGTTGCCGCGTGAATCAAGGATTTCGAGTGCTGAGATACTTTCAATTGTAGTGTCCATATTTTACCTCTTGAATTTAGTGTTTGTGAAATTATGTATCAAGTATAATCGCATTTTGTATGGAGATGTAATACTGAACACTCAGCAGGATTTTGATGTGCGGATGTACAAAGGAATTGCTAGAATAGGAAACAAGATAAATTGCGCAGCCATTCTGACATGGGTTGGTGTGAATATTTTTCTGCAAACTTTCGCGCTTCACCTCTGTGACTTTGAGGCTGTTTCTCGCGTTTTGCCTGACCCCAGCTTCGGCATTATCCAACTGCTTAACCTTTATCATTACTGTCGAGTTGCCCTTTTGTACACTTGGAGCATATATACCGAAATAATTTGAATGGGTACGATATAATCTACGAAATTTTAGGACGGAGACATTATTATGCTGCAAAATCCAGGTGCGGGAACTAACGATGATAGCAGGAAGGAGCAGGCTGATGATAAAGCCAATCTCCCCACGAATGGAAAGAACAAGCTTATCCCTTTCCTTTGTTATGCTAAACAGGATCAGGATGTTGTTCGTCGTTTTAGCGAACGATTAAAATCGGAAGGCTGGATTGACCCGTGGTTTGATGAGGAAGATATCTTGCCGGGGCAAATCTGGCAGGATAGTGTTATTAATGGCGTCAGAAATTCCCACTCTGTGATTGTGTTTCTTTCAAAAAACGCAATTGCTTCTGAAGGTTTTTTTCAAAAGGAACTGAAACTTGCATTGAATACAGCTGCAGAAAAACCGGAGGGGACAATCTTTATTATTCCCGTCAGGATCGATAATTGCGCTGTCCCTGAAATGCTTTTGAAATATCAGTATGTTGATTATTTTGGTGAAGAAGAACATAAGCAACATGTATACGCCAGTTTGATTGCGTCCTTGAAGTGGCGTGCAGAAAATTTAGGAATTCAGACATAATTCCTGATAATTAAGGCTAACATAAATGTTAGGCAAATCGACCTTAACTCTCTTGCCTTATTTCGTAGAGGGTGTACAATAGAGTCAAGCTTAGGAGACCTTCCTAGGAAATCATAAGAAGAAAGGAGATTACACACCATGTTATTTTCACCCAAAGAAAAAGGTCAGGGTCTTGTTGAATATGCTTTAATTCTCGTTTTAGTAGCCATTGTCGTTATTGCGGCCCTCATGATCCTCGGACCAATCATCGGCAACGTGTTCAGCAAAGTCAACTCTAGCCTCGGCACAGTCTAATTTGCTCCAAATTGCTAATAAAAAAGCCCTGTCGCAAGACAGGGCTTTTTTATTAGCAATTATTGATTTACGGAATTTTTAAAGCAGACTATTTTTTCGCTCTTTCCTTCGCCGCTTTTAGCAAGCCCACAAATAATGGATGGGGTTTCATTGGACGCGATAAAAACTCAGGATGGAATTGACTTGCCACCATGTATGGATGTTCAGCAAGTTCTACAATTTCAACCAATTTCCCATCTGGGGATAGACCAGAAAATACCATCCCATGATTCTCAAATTCCTCACGATAGGAATTATTAAACTCAAAGCGATGGCGATGCCTCTCATCTACCTTTGGAACTCCATACGCCGTCGCTGATTTCGTCCCTTTTTGAAGCAGGCACGGGTAGAGTCCGAGGCGCATCGTTCCTCCCATGTCAGTGATTGAGCGCTGGTCAATCATCAGGTCGATGACTGGGTGTTCGGTGCCCCGATCAAATTCTGAAGAATTCGAATCCTCAAGATCTAATACATGACGCGCAAAATCTATACACATCACTTGCATCCCTAGGCATAACCCAAGGTAGGGGATTTTGTTTTCACGCGCAAAACGTGCTGCCATCACTTTCCCTTCAATGCCACGCGACCCAAACCCACCTGGTACAAGAATTGCGTCCGCCTTTTTGACAATATCCCAGCCTTTATCTTTTTCAAGGTCGGCGGAATGTACCCATCCAATTTCGACTTCAACTCCATTTGCAAGAGCGGCATGTTTTAACGCCTCGCGGACTGACATATACGCATCCTGTAATTCAACGTATTTCCCAACGAGTGCTACCTTTACAGAAGGCTTTGGCTTGCGGACATCCTCCACGAGTTTTTTCCAAGGCCGCATATTTGGTTTTCGTTTTGCTTTCAGCCCAAGTTTGTTTAATACGAGTTCGCCTACGCCCATTTTTTCCAACAGCAGTGGAACTTCATAGAGGACATCAGCGGTTTTCATTGGAATGACGGAGTCCCGTTCAACATCGCAGAAGAGAGCTATCTTTTCGCACAAACTCTTATCTACATCCTGGTCGGCGCGGGCGATAATTATATTTGGTGAAATACCAATGGACCGCAGCGCGGCGACTGAGTGCTGGGTTGGCTTTGTTTTGATTTCGCCTGTTGCCCCAATGGTGGGGAGCCATGTGACATGTACAAACAAACAGTTCTCACGCCCAACTTCATTGCGTAACTGGCGCAGCGCCTCCAAGAATGGTTGTGATTCAATATCACCAACAGTTCCTCCGACTTCAAGAATGACAATTTCTCCGCCTGTTTCTTTTGAAACCAAACCAATTCTTCGTTTGATTTCGTTGGTGATATGTGGAATGACCTGAATGGTTCCGCCCAAATAATCACCACGGCGTTCTTTTGAGATGGTCTCAGCATATACTTGACCAGTCGTAAAATTACTGACTCTGCTTAAGCGGTTATCGATAAATCGTTCATAATGACCCAGGTCCAAATCTGTTTCCGCGCCGTCATCCAAAACATAAACCTCACCATGTTGATAAGGTGACATTGTGCCAGGGTCAACGTTGATGTATGGGTCAAGTTTTTGAACTGCAACTTTGAAGCCGCGTTCCTTGAGAAGCAATCCCATCGCGGCAGCGGTTACACCTTTACCGACAGATGAAACCACGCCGCCTGTAAAAAATAAATACTTTGTAGTCATTGATACCTCCTCGAAATAATATGAGCTAATGGTTGTTAAAATGCAAAAAGAATGGGGAGGGCGTTGAAGCCCTCCCCATTTGGGGTTGCGTACGTTACGAAGTATTGATGTTGTTTCTTTTTCATCCGACCAATTTTACTAAATCTTCAGCGGCTCGCCGCATTTCCAAAAAGATCATTCCCAGTTTTGCATCCTGGCGGGACATGGCTGTAAGCACTGCCTCTTCTCCAATAGCTGTAAGCACAATGGAACCCTTATCGCCTTTGATGTAAACCTGCTCAAGTCCGCCGCGGCCTAGTTCGCCAGAAATTCGCTCGCCAAGGCTGAGCATGGCCGCGGACATGGCTGAAACACGATCTTCTTCCACGCCCTGTTGCAAAGCAGATGCCATAATGAGTCCGTCTACAGATACAACGGCAGATGCTTCTATGTCGGGGGCGGCAGCCTGCATATTGCGCAGGCGCTCTACCATTTGATCAGAACGTGATTTTGCCATAACTCGGTCTCCTGAATAAGCGGGGGTATCCCGTCATCTGTGTAATTGATTGGCTTGAGTTTACCAGAAAAATAATTATTCGAGAATTGCTTGCACATTTCAATTCCGAAATTTCCATAATTTGACCTCGTATCTCCTTCATGTTAAACTTATCGATTGCCATGCTGAAAATCCCGCTGATTTTTTCTCTTTTGATAATTGCTCAGGCAGGAAATATTGCAATTACATCCCCATTAAACGGCGATATTTTGCGTGGACAAGTGGAGATTATGGGCAATATGGATATCCCGGGCTTTTCTTCGTCTGAATTGGCCTTTTCGTATGCATCGAATCCCGCCGATAGTTGGTTCACCATCCAGACTTTTCCTCAGCCTGTAGCCAACTCCACAATTGCAACCTGGGACACAACTTCTCTCACTGATGGAGATTATGTATTGCATTTGCGGGTATTTCTCCAGGATGGCACATCTCAGGATGTGGCGGTCTCAGACTTGAAAATCAGGAATGATCTGATTTTGCCGACTGCGACTCCAACCAATAATGAGATTTTCCCTGGGTTGATAGCAACGCCGCGAATAGAAGCCCCGCTTCCAGTTGTGACCGATGAGCCTGTTACTGTTGCGATATCATTTCCTTCAGCTACGCCATTGCCTGCTAACCCCGTTTCAGTAGCAAACTCTTCAATATATTCCAACTTTGGTTATGGCGCATTAATAACATTGTTTTTGTTCATTGTTTTTTCTTCCATAGTTCGTTTTCGAAAAAATTAATTTTGGCAGCAACTATATGACAACTGAAACTTCTTTTCTCTTCGTAGGCTTTGGAAACCCGGGCCGTGAATATATCCATACCCGCCATAATATTGGCTTCATGCTCATTGACCGAATTGCCGTGCGCCTGAATGCCCAAGGAATGAAGTTGCAATCAAAAGCAATTGTGACCTCTTCTATTTACGAAGGGCACAAACTCATCCTTGCCAAGCCGCAGACCTATATGAATCTCTCTGGTCAATCTGTACAGGGACTTTTGCATTTCTATAAACTTCCTATTGAAAACTTACTTGTCACGCACGATGACCTTGATATTCCCTTTGGAACAATCCGTATTCGCCCCGGCGGCGGCCCTGGCGGACAACGCGGCATGGCCGATACGATTGACCGTCTTGGTACGAAAGAATTTCCTCGTTTGCGTCTCGGCATTGGCCGCCCGCCAGGAAGAATGGACCCGAAGGATTATGTTCTACAGGATTTTTCCAAAGACGACCAAAAATTCCTTCCCGAGGTTTTAGACCGTGCTTCGGAAGCCGCCCTTGAATTTGTGATGAAGGGCTTGAATGCTGCGATGAATAAATATAACGGAACGGGCGAATCGTAAATCGGTATGCAATCTCTTTTAGAAAATATTCATTCTCTATCCCAATACCAGCAACTGCTGACTCAAATTCAAGCAGGGAAAACTTTCCCTGGCTTGGGGTTGCCGCGCGCCGCACGCCTGCCAGTTCTCGCCTCTTTTCATGCGGATGTAAATCTCCCGATCCTGCTCATCACTGACCGCGCCGACCATGCGCTATCGTTATTTGATGAACTTGGTTTTTGGGTAAAGTCACTGCGTTATTTATTTGCTGAGCCAAATCCATTATTTTATGAAGAAGCTGCTTGGGGAGTTGCAACCCGCCGTGACCGTTTGCAAGTATTGACTGCGCTTTCCACTTACCATTTACCATTTACCCAAAAACCAGAATCCCCGCCGATCATCGTCACCTCTGTCCGCTCGTTGATGACGCGCACCTTGCCGCGCCGAGATTTTCTCAAAGCGTGTAAAAAACTGTCCGCAGGCCAAAGCATTCAACCCGATGTATTGATCCGTGAGTGGGCGAGGATCGGCTACCAGAGAGTGAATACAGTTCTTGAGCCAGGTCAATTTTCTCACCGCGGCGGTCTCCTTGATGTTTGGCCTTCAATTGAAGCGAATCCTGTCCGCCTTGATTTCTTTGGCGACGAGATCGAAACTATCCGTCAATTTGACCCTGCTACTCAACGAACTGTTGAAAAACTTGAGCATGTTCTCGTCACACCCGCCCGTGAGTTTTTAGTGGATACGACTGAGGCCGATGTGCAACTATCGGAATTTCATATTCCACTACTTCATAGCATGCCCGCATCTTTGCTGGATTATCTTCCAACTAAATCCTTGATTGTTGTAGATGATTTGAGTCTTGTTGATGCGATGGCAAATGAAATAGAAGAACAAGCCGTAAAATTTAGACAGGAAAGTATAAAAGAAGCAACGCTCTCCCCAAGTTTTCCGATACCATATCTTCCTTGGTCTGAGTTGAACGATAACTTAAGTGGATTTGTATCGCTTGAGTTGGGTCACTCCACTGAGATTATTCCTGATGATAATGCTCTCAACCTTGCTTCTCAATTTGGTCATGATGAAAGATTTGGCGGAAGGCTTAAGCCTTTTATTGATTATCTTGGTCCAATCGTGGAAAAGGGTGAACAAGTCTTTATTGTTTCACGTCAATCTCCGCGCCTGCGTGAAATGTGGAATGAGCATTATCCAAACATTGAATACCCCAACCTCGAATTTATCGAAGCCTCGTTATCAGAAGGCTTTAGCCTAATCCCTAACCTTCACCTAATCACTGACTCCGAAATTTTTGGCTGGGAACGTCCTCAGTCGAGGATTCGGCAAAAGCAAACTGCTGAGACTCCTGAATCTTTGTATGCGGATTTATTGGTTGGCGATTACGTAGTCCACGTGGATCATGGCATTGGACGCTTCGCGGGTCTGACTCAACGACAATTGGACGGCCACGAAAGAGAATATCTCACCGTTGAATACGACCATGACGACACACTCTTCGTCCCTGTGCATCAAGCGGATCGGCTTACACGCTATGTTGGTGCAGATGGCGGCAAACCAACCCTTGATCATTTGGGCGGGCATGCATGGAATGAAACCAAGGCGAGAGTTAAAGAAGCCGTTCAGCAGGTGGCTGAAGACCTACTTGACCTATATGCACGCAGACAGGTGGTGGAAGGTTTTGCATTTGCGCCTGATACTCAGTGGCAAAAAGAACTTGAAGATAGTTTCCCTTATGTGGAAACTGATGATCAAAGACGCGCCATTATTGAAATCAAAAAAGACATGGAACGCGCCCGTCCCATGGACCGTTTGTTGTGCGGTGATGTCGGTTATGGAAAAACAGAGGTAGCCTTACGAGCCGCCTTTAAAGCAGTGATGAATGGCAGGCAGGTGGCAGTTCTCGTGCCAACCACAGTTCTTGCGCAACAGCATTATGAAACCTTCTCGCAGCGACTGGCGGCATATCCTATGAAAGTGGAGATGCTCTCACGCTTTCGTACCCCGCGTGAACAAACTGAAATTTTATTAAAACTCGCGCTGGGTGAAGTGGATATTGTTATCGGTACACATCGCTTGATCTCAGCGGATGTTGAATTTAAAGATTTGGGGCTGGTTGTGATCGACGAAGAACAGAGATTTGGCGTTACACACAAAGAACATCTCAAAAAACTTCGCACCGAAGTGGATGTGCTTACATTAACTGCGACACCGATTCCGCGTACGCTTTATATGGCTTTAACTGGCGTACGTGATATTTCCAATTTGAATACCCCTCCAGAAGAACGCCTGCCAATTGTGACCCACGTGGGCCCATATTCGCCGCGTTTGGTGCGGCAGTCAATATTACGGGAGCTTGAGCGCGGCGGGCAGATTTTCTTTGTTCATAATCGTGTCAATACAATCGATGCGATGAAAGCGCATCTCAATAAACTTGTTCCTGAGGCACGTGTAGATATTGGTCATGGTCAAATGGCTGAAGGTCAATTGGCCAGCGTGATGCACCGTTTCAATATGGGTGAGATCGATATTCTGCTTTGTACAACCATTATTGAATCTGGCTTGGATATTCCTAATGCAAACACATTGATCGTTGATCGTGCAGATACTTTTGGGCTTGCGCAGCTTTATCAATTACGCGGGCGTGTGGGACGCGGCGCCATGCGTGCGTATGCGTACTTCTTCCGCCATAACAAAATGTCACCAACACAGGATGGTCAGCAGCGACTGGAAGTGATTGCAGAGAACACTCAATTAGGAGCAGGGTATTCAATTGCCATGCGTGATCTTGAGATTCGCGGCGCAGGCGACTTGCTGGGGACTCGTCAACACGGATTTATTCAATCTGTTGGCTTTCATCTTTACACACGAATGCTTGCTGATGCAGTTCGTAGAATGCGCCGTCTTGCTGGCGAGCACTTGAAAGTGGATATGTCTCAAATGGACAATGCTTTTTCCAGCTTTAGTTTACCCATTTCGATGCCAGTCAATGTGGATTTGCCCATCGCAGTGGGCATTCCAAGTGATTACATTTCTGATCAGGATCTGCGCTTGCGGTTATATCGCCGTATTGCTGATCTCCGCGATGAGACAGAAATTGATGCGCTTGGCTCTGAATTCCGTGATCGGTTTGGTTTAATCCCTGAGATGACCCAGAATCTTTTGTATCAAATGCGCGTAAAAATGCGCGCCGAAAAAGCAGGATTGACCTCGGTGGGGCTTGAATCTTCGGGGCAGATCCTGCTCAAGTATGCGGCACCCGTTGACGGTTCGGAAGCGAAGCGCATGCCTGATCTGGGAAATGGTGTGCGGGGTGGAAAATCCGCTTATTGGGTAACGGTCGCAAAAGAAGAATCCTGGATGGTAAAACTGCTGGATGTGTTAGGCCAATTGGGCGGCGAAATCATTTATTGATAATTCGCGCATTTTAAATCGTCTTTTAAATTTTTCACTGTATCTTCGCGCTGTTGTGATGCGGGGGCGTTTAGGGCAATGCGATCCAGGGCAGTGCACAGGCTTGGCTCCAGTCCAGCTGAAATCCGTTTTGCAAATTTTGTCAGAGTCTTTAATTGCTTCCAATCTTCTGTATGACCAAAGCCTTCGATGAAAGGGATATATTCGAAACCATTATCTGCCCGTTCGCGATTGGATTGGGCTTCGTTCCATAGACGTACAACTTCATTCCACTGGTGATATTGTCTGGCAAGATCAGCTTTTTCAAAATAGTAGCACCAGGGTTTATTATTTTTCCTTCCATAAATGCTTTCAGGTAAAATCGGTTCTATACCTTTGACTTGTTCTATCAGATTGATATCGGAGCCTGCGCTGAGTTGACGCATATCATCGCTGACGAGACGCAGGTTTGTATCTTGTGACTGTAAAATCCACAGACAGCGATTCGATTCCGGGTTGAATGAAAGCAATAGCATCTTGTTACTGTTGCCTGAGAAATTCATATTGAGCTTGCTGTGTTCAAGCGGAGCACCCTGGAGTAATTCATCTATGTTAGGGTTGGTGTAATAGAAAGGAAAATACCAGTAAGGGGGCGTTTGAATGTTGCCAGGCTGGTAGGTGGTAATGATTGAAAAGGAAACAGCATATTCTCCCATCACGCCTAGAATTTCTTCATCGGTTAGGATGGAAGTGCCTGACGTGATCTTTGGTGCGCGCCAGAGAAGTTGCTGTGAAAAAAGAACCTGTTTTTCCCATGAATGCTGAAATTGCTTGGTATTGTTGAGATGGAAATTAATTGCCAGCGCAATGCATAGTGAAAATAAAATGATTTTCTTTTTTCTATCATTAATGAAATAATCAATGATCAATGTCAGCAGGAAAGCCCCGCCAAACATGGATGGAAGCCCAAAACGCGAAGCGGATAAAAGGTTTTTGCTTTCAACGATATTTCTTCCGATCAGCCATACGGGCAGGCCGCCGACCATTAACCCCACAACGGCAAGCAGGATGCTTCCTTTTGACCAATCGTCTGAGGGATTGTCCTCGTCAGGTTGCGATTTAAATTTACTAAGATATATAAACGCAATTGCAAAGCTAATCGCGCAAATAAAAAGGCGGTAACGCACAAATACGGAGTTGAAATCCAGCGTTTCGATGCTGATCGCATTTTGCCAGCCCATTGTCATCACTGAGAGGGCATCCTTGATGGAAGCAGTCAGTAAAAAACCGATGGCCTTGAGTGGCTCGCTGAATAAATGGTTTAAAACTACAGGTGTGTTGCGGGTGGTCCCGGCTGCATTTTCAAAAATCGCAGTTCGCCAGTAGGCAAAAATTCCCAAAACGATGAGATAGGGAACCCAGCCGAAAAAAACCTTCCAGATTCTTTTTGAAATGCTCATTTCATTTCGTGAGATCAAGATCCAGAAAATAAATGGTCGCAATAGCTCAAGTCCGGAAAAGTATTCACTGGTAAATAAATGCGCGGCTTGTAGAATGACCGCAGCAAGGGTTAACCAGACCGCGTATTTTTTATGTTGAACAGAAAGAAGCATAAAATACAAGGACAGGTTGAAAAAAATAAATCCAACCCAATGATGAGTAGACCCAACTGCGAATGGTTGAAGCATAAAAAATGGATACACCGCAAATAATAACGCAACCTTAGTTGCTTCATGGGTGCGCTTCGGCCAAATTGCAGTCAATGTTTTCCAAAGCAATACAACTGTAGCCCAGCGCATTAACAACGCTGCGATATGCCAATATATCGGTCTAAATCCCAGAGTCTTAAATGCAAGAATATAAAGCCATGCGGCATACGGACGGCTGTCGTATAAGAGCATTTCGCGCAGGCTTCCAACTCCCTTGTTGTATGCATAAAATATATAAGGCCAGTCGTCCATATAAAAACCGAGGTTTGGGATCAATAACCCAAACCCAAGGATACATGCAGCAAGAAAAGCGAGCGGTGCGCTTTTTTCTGTGAATGTGATTTTCTGCAAATAGGATTGGATTTTTTTCATTAAGAAGCAATTATAAGCTTTAAACCTCTTTTCCAACTCGATTAAGCAGGTGTATTATTTGCTTTCTTTAATCTTTAGGGTAGAATAAAAAAACTTTTTAGGAGAGTGATAAATGAGGCTTGGAAAATATTCTATTGGAATTATTGGAATGGTCCTTTTAGGATTGGCTGTCTTTGCTAACCAACTCGGGTTGGATAATAATTCTGAATGGGGAAGACGGAGAATATTAATATTTGGGGTGGGAGCTGTCCTTGTTTCTGTAAATGTTCTTGGCGTTGTTTTTCGAAATAGGCTGACGTATATTGCCGGGATTTATAAAAACACATCCGAAAAACTTGGCACCATTAATTATTCAACACGGCTTAATATATTTTCCCTCCTTGCAATTATTATGGTCAGTGCAGTTTATATATGGTTTTTTTTGCCTTTCATCAATTCAAATCCTGTCACAAACAATTATAGTCAGTTAGCCATCTCTTTTAAAAGCCATCAACTTTATTTGCGAGAGCAGCCTCCTGCTGCTCTTTTGGCCTTAAGCGATCCATATGATTGGGCAGCCCGATATTCGATAAGAAGAACTTTCACCATGGATGTCTCTCTATATAATGGTAAGTTTTACCTTTATTGGGGGCCAGTTCCATCGTTGTTATTGACAATATTTAGCAAGGAATATCTACAAAGTCTCGGCGATCAATATGTGTTTTTCGCATTTCTTTATGGATTATTCCTTTATTCCTCCTTGTTGGTAAGATATTATTGGGAAAAATCTAATCATTCTCTTCCTGCTTGGATGATTGGATTTTCATTGCTGGCAATTGGAATATCCGGACCTATACCCAGAATATTGACTTTAGCATCAGTTTATGAAGCGGCTGTAGTGGGATGTCAATTTTTCTTTATTGGAGGATGTTATTGGGCATATTCTGCAATTCGAACCAGACCAGTGAGTTCGTGGAAAATCACCCTTGCAAGTCTGCATTGGGCGTTTGCCGTGGGGACGCGAATTACGGTTCTGCCGGCGGTCTTGTTTTTGGTTCTTATGGTTTTGTTCCATGTTTGGAAGGAAAATAATCTGTATGTTCCTAGAAGGCTTGCCCTGGCCATCTTTGCCATTGTTATTCCCCTTTTTATTTTAATGGTTGGTTTGGGATGGTATAACTATGCAAGGTTTGGATCTGTATCTGAGTTTGGAATCCAATATCAACTCGCCCAGGTCGACTACCATAAATTTACAAAAGTTTTTTCAACTGATTATTTGTATCTGAATTTTCAAAACTATTTTTTGCGGCCGTTTATAACCCAGGCAAAGTTTCCGTTTCTTAGGGCAATTGAAATTATATATTCAAATGAAAGGATTACAGGATTGTTAATTACCACTCCCTTTATTCTGGTTACATTAATACCTTTGAGTCGTTCGCTTTATTACAGATCGATTTTGCAAAAAAATCACGTAGCCGCTCGAAATGGCATGTCCGCAGAAAACTGGCTGACGCTCGGCTTAGCAGGCTCGTCCCTGATTTTGTTGAGTTTAATTCTTCTGTTTTATTATCCAGCAGTAAGATATTCTTTAGAGTTTTTGCCATCAATGATGTTGCTCGCAACAATGAACTTGGGGGCTGGGTATGAAATATTTGAAGGAAGTTCAACTTTGAGGAAATCATATCTCTTTTTTGTGGCTGCGCTGGTGGTGTTTTCCATCACGGTCAGCATGTTGCTTGCAGTCCCGATAAACAGGACAAAAAATGTGTTGTTGCTCATAAAACTATTACAGCAATTTTTTGGTGTTCGATGAAAGATTGAATTGTTGATTTATTAGGATACTTTCAAAGTGAACTATGGATTTTAAACTTCAAGCACCCTTTATCCCCATGGGCGACCAGCCCGAAGCCATTCGCGACCTTGTACAAGGGATTCGTGATGGCAAGCAAAAGCAGGTTTTGCTGGGTGCCACCGGCACAGGCAAAACCTTTACGATTGCATCTGTCATTCAGGAATTGCAAAAGCCTGCGTTGATCATGGCACATAATAAGACCCTGGCCGCACAGTTGTACGCAGAGTTCAAGGAGTTCTTTCCAGAGAATGCAGTCTCCTACTTTGTAAGTTACTATGATTATTATCAACCTGAAGCGTATGTGCCTCGCCGTGACCTTTTCATCGAAAAAGAAACGGATATCAATGAAGAAATCGAGCGCATGCGTCTTGCAGCAACTGCTTCGCTGATCTCACGGCGTGACGTTATCATTGTGGCTTCGGTTTCATGTATCTATGGCTTGGGTTCACCGGAAGAATTCGGCAAGGGGACTGTGACTCTCAAAGTGGGTGAGATCTATCGACGGAATGCTTTGCTGCGTCAGTTGATTGAGAGTCAATATCAACGTAATGATATGGAGTTGAAGTCAGGTACATTCCGCGTGCGCGGTGATACGCTGGAGATCATCCCTGCGTATGAAGACAAGCGCGGATACCGCATTACTTTCTTCGGTGATGAAGTTGAACGCATCATGGAATTCAATCGTGTCAGTGGCGAAATATTTGATGAGCTAACAGAAGTATCTATTTTTCCTGCCAAACAATTTTTGACCGATGCTGACCGTTTAAAAGAATCGATTGTTAATATCGAAGCGGAACTTGAAGAACGGCTGAAATACTATAAAGATAACGGCAAATTCCTTGAAGCACAGCGTATTGAACAGCGTACACGTTACGATTTGGAGATGTTGAAGGAAGTTGGATATTGCTCAGGCATTGAAAACTACTCCCGTCAGCTTGATGGCCGTGCACCCGGCTCACACCCGTGGACGATGATCGATTTTCTGCCGAGTGATTATTTGCTTGTATTAGATGAGAGTCACATGACTGTGCCGCAAATCCGCGGCATGTACAACGGTGACCGTGCGCGTAAAGAAACCCTCGTGGAATACGGTTTTCGTTTGCCATCTGCCATGGACAATCGTCCGCTAAAATTTGAAGAGTTTGAAGAGGTGATGGGTTCAACCATCTTTACATCTGCGACTCCTTCTCATTATGAAATGGACCATGCCGATCAGGTTGTGGAGCAGATCATTCGTCCAACGGGATTGGTAGACCCTGAGGTGGATGTGCGTCCTACCAAAGGCCAGGTCGATGATTTGGTCGGTGAGATCAAGCAGCGGGTAGAAAGACACGAGCGGGTTTTGGTCACAACTTTGACAAAGCGTATGTCTGAAGATTTGACTACTTATCTGAAAGAATTGGGAATTAAAGTTCAGTACCTTCATTCAGAAGTGGAGACGCTCGAACGTGTGGGTATTTTGCGTGACTTGCGATTGGGCGTATTCGATGTGCTGGTTGGAATCAATCTGTTGCGTGAGGGCCTTGACCTGCCTGAGGTTTCCCTGGTGGCGATTCTGGATGCGGACAAGGAAGGTTTCCTGCGTTCAGATACGGCTTTGATTCAAACGATTGGCCGCGCAGCCCGTAATGTGAATGGGCGTGTGATCATGTATGCTGATCGCATGACAGATTCGATGAAGCGCGCACTCGATGAAACGAATCGCCGCCGTGCCAAACAGCAGAAATACAATCTGGATCATGGCATTATGCCAATCAGCATCCACAAAGAAATTCATGAGCTGACGGAAATGATGAGCGCCAAAGCGATCGGTGAGGCCAAGGGACAATATAAAACTGCCGCAGACGGCATGCCGCGCGGTGAACTCCGTAAGATCGTTGATGAAGTTGAAAAACAAATGAAGGAGGCGGCGAAGAATCTTGAATTCGAACGGGCTGCTGCTTTGCGTGACGAATTGTATGAATTGAAGAATATTCTGGCTGAAGATGAGAACTTGAAGCCCTGGGAACGAATCAAATTAATGACAGGGCAGGATGACTGATCCATGCAAATTGACCCCGCTTCCCTTGATCCCGAAGAACGGACTAATAAATTCTATGCTCTTGCCTCGGCAGCGTTTGGGGTTATTAGTTTGTGTGGCGCGCTCATCCCAATTTTTGGGTCAATTTTAGGAATTTTGGGAATCATTCTGGGCATATTAGGAAGGCGGTCTGAAAACAAGCGAGCCGCAACGATAGGCATCGGGCTCTCTACGATTGGATTATTGACCGCGGTCATTTATTCCATATTGGTATATAGGGCGACGTATTAGCTGATGTTTTTTTCAGCATTTAAGCCGCTGAATTAAAAAATTAAACCATATTAATAAGAGTATGCGATATGTATCGCATACTCTTATTAATTTTCATCATCTTCCTTTGGTTGAATATCATCAAATTCTTTTAGAAGTTTTTGCGCTTGTTTGGCTTTCTCTTTGGGAACAAAGATTTCAACGCGAGTCAAAGGGAAGGCATAAGCTGTGCGCGAAATTGATTCCTCAACCAGCTCCACGTCAATTCCCTCGGCCTCCAAAAAACTTTCGATCACCTCAGCTTCTGCACGGTTATTTGCTTCACCAATTTTTTCGTATTTTAGCTCATCCATTTTATAGTTTCTCCTGATTACAGTATATAACAATTCCCCTGTTTTCTTTCACTTATCTTTATATAACCTTTGGCCTCTAACATAAGTGTTCGTAAGTGGTTTTTACCCCGCTATTTCATGTGTTTATAGAAACTGTCAGGCTGCAAGCCTGATCTACGTGGACTTTCGCAAAGAATTTGTGTTTATAAATTACGATCCCGTCCTTGTGTAACTGCTCACGTCTTTTGTCCACACCTAATAAGTGAGCATAAATAACCCTATGCCGATCACGGGAGAAAAATAAACAAGAGATGAAACTTCCTGTGGTCGTAAAAATAATTGTGACAGGTAAAAAGATACAAGCCCAATTGGGATGATGAAAGTAAAAGCAAATCGGAATACACCGCCCAATCCCTCGCGGCGGTTGAGAATTTTGAAGTGTTTGCTAAGGTCTTTGACTTGTACGAGACTCATGTTGTTTTTCCCAAAATTGTATTAGCGTGAGTGCTCTATTTTTTCATGCAGCACATACAGATTTTGCGCCCCCGTTGCAAACATCGTGACCTCGATTTGCCTTTGTGTTAGCTTCATCATCTCAACAACATTGTCCGTTGAGATTGCCGCGGCTTTTAGGAATTGACCCGCCATGCCGCCAAGCGTTGCTCCGAGAGCAACGCACTTGGCGATATCGAGTCCATCTTTGATGCCGCCGCTGGCGAAAATGGTCATATCGGGAACGGCTTTTTTTACATTCAATATTGATTCAGAAGTGGGAATTCCCCAGCCGACAAAGGTCGCGGCGAGTTGACGAGTGAATTCATCAGGGGCGCGGTGCATTTCAACCTGCGACCAACTCGTGCCGCCTGCGCCTGCCACGTCAATGGCTTGCACGCCGCACTCGGTTAAAACTTTTGCTGTTTTTTCTGAAATACCCCAGCCAACTTCTTTTGCAATGACAGGCACTTCAAGTTTCTTGCAGACTTCTTCGATGTTTTTCGCAATGCCAACCCAATTTGTATCGCCTGCATCCTGCACGGCTTCCTGCAATGGATTCAAGTGCAGATACAACGCGTCAGCTTCGATCATTTCCACGGCTTTGCGGCATTGGTCAATGCCATAGCCGTAATTGAATTGCACAGCACCGATATTTGCAAATAATAAAATATCACTTGCTACTCTCCGCACTTGAAAGGTGGATGCCTGTTCGGGATGTTCAATGGCGGCGCGCTGTGAGCCGACTCCCATGGCTAGACCGCATTCCTGTGCAGCTTCGGCGAGTCGCAGGTTGATGGTCTCTGCGGCAGATGTGCCGCCGGTCATGGAACTGACCAGGATGGGCGAATTCAATTTTTTGCCGAACAGGCTGATGGTCGTATCGATGCGGTTCAAATCCAGCTCGGGCAATGCCTCATGAATGAATCGATATTTTTCGAGCCCGGTCGTCAACGCAGAGCGGACATCCTGCTCTAAGTTTATTTTAATATGGTCTGCTTTTCTCTGGTCTATTGGCGCAACTTTTGTCATAGGGTAGTGTTCCTGAATGTGATACCATAATACTGGCTTGACACGGTTTTTAGACCGATTACAATAAGCCAATCAAAATTTAAACAGGAGGTTGTCATGTCTGACACATATACTGAACTCGTAACAATCGTAAAGGATTTACTCGGTGCGGATGAGGCGAAGATCACGCCCGAAGCCCGTTTCCGTGAGGACCTTGAAGCTGATTCACTCGACCTCGTTGAGCTGATCATGGCTTTTGAAGATAAATTCGGCGCTGAAATTTCTGACGAAGATGCTCAGAAGATCACAACTGTTGGCGAAGCCGCCAAATACATCGACTCACATAAGAAATAATCAAAACCGTTGAAGCGATTATAACCGTAGAGCCGCCTTCACAGGCGGCTCTACGTGTTAATTTTATACACTGTTGTGCCATGCTGAGGGTGTTCTTCCCGAAGCATCTCTACTACGATGTCAGAGACCCTTCAGTCGCAGCAAACGCTCCTTCAGGGTGACACACAGGATTACTTACATCAACAATGTTGGAATTTCTTCTGGGTGTTTTGCAACTTTCACACCTGCGGCTTCCATGGCTTTGATCTTGTCTGCGGCTGTACCAGCGCCGCCTTCGATGATCGCGCCTGCATGTCCCATGCGTTTGCCGGGAGGAGCGGTTAGTCCTGCGATAAAGCCCGCTACGGGTTTGGTCATTTTTGAGGCGATATATTCTGCGGCTTTTTCTTCTTCGTTGCCGCCGATCTCGCCGATCATAATCACTTTTTCTGTTTTGGGATCGTGCTCGAACATCTCAAGCACATCGCGGAAGTTGGTGCCGTTGATCGGGTCACCGCCGATGCCTACGCAGGTGGATGCTCCCATGCCGAGATTCTTCATGGCATATAGCACTTCGTAGGTAAGTGTGCCAGAACGGGAAACCACGCCAACATTGCCGGGGATGGCGATGTTGGCGGGGATGATACCAACCTTTGCTTCACCGGGGGTTAATAAGCCCGGGCAATTTGGCCCGATCAGGCGGACCTTTTTCTGGTCAAGATAGTTGCGCACGCGCATCATATCCTGCACGGGCACACCTTCTGTAATACAAATGATGAGGGGAATACCGGCGTCTGCGGCTTCGTACATTGCGTCCGGTGCAAAGCGGGCCGGGACGAAGATAATGGTTGCGTTTGCATCGGTTGCATCGCGTGCTGTTTTTACAGAGTCAAATACTGGAATTTTTCCTTCCAATACCCATTCTCCGCCTTTGCTGGGAGTTACACCACCAACGACATTGGTGCCATAGGCGACCATTTGCGTGGTGTGAAATAAGCCTTCGTTGCCTGTAATACCTTGAACGATCAGGCGGGTGTTTTTGTCTACTAAAATGCTCATGGAATTATTTACCTTTTTTCGCAGCTTCCACGGCTTTTTTAGCCGCGTCTGCCAGCGTTTCCGCAGTGATCATGTTTGCGTTTTCCAACAGCTTGCGTCCCTCTTCGGCATTTGTGCCAACCAGACGAACCACCATCGGTACCTTGGGCTTGACTTCTTCCATCGCAACCAAAATGCCGCGGGCAACTTCATCACAGCGGGTGATGCCGCCAAAGATATTGAACAAGACCGCTTTCACGTTTGGGTCAGTTAGGATGATACGCATCGCTGCTGCAACTTTTTCAGCTCCGGCGCCGCCGCCCACATCCAGGAAGTTGGCTGGCTCGCCACCGAAGAGTTTGATCACGTCCATACTGGTCATCGCCAAACCCGCGCCATTCACCATGCAGCCAATATTTCCATCGAGTTTGATAAAGGATAAACCGTACTTGCGTGCTTCAATTTCAGAAGGCGCATCTTCGTCCGTATCCCGCATCTCGTTCAAGTTGGGTTGGCGGAAAAGAGCATTGTCGTCAATCATCATCTTGCCATCGAGCGCGATCAGTTTCTTATCTTTGGTGATAACGAGTGGATTGATCTCTGCCAGGGTGGCATCGGAGTTTTTGTAAACCTCCCAAAGGCCCATCGCGATCTTGACGAAATCTTTCCAGTACTCACGCGGCAGGTCAATGGCTACAGCCACATCCCGTGCCTGATATTCACGCAGGCCAAGCAGTGGGTCGATGTGAATCTTGACGATTTTCTCAGGGGTCTTTGCAGCTACTTCTTCAATGTCAATGCCGCCCGCTGCAGAAGCGATCATCACCGGTTTTTTTGCGGCGCGGTCATCAGTAATTGCAAAATAAATTTCCTGGTCAATTGCAGACGCCTCATCAACAAGTACCTTGCGAACCGGCAGGCCTTTGATCTCCATGCCTAATATTTGCGTGGCGAGTTGTTCGGCTTCGGCTGAATCTTTGGCGAGTTTTACACCGCCTGCCTTGCCGCGTCCGCCCACCAGCACTTGTGACTTAATGACAACGCGGCCACCAAGCTCATCTGCGATCTGTCTTGCTTCCTGAGCGGTAGCCGCAACCCTTCCTTTCGGGATCGGGATGCCATACTTCGAAAAAATTGTTTTTGATTGGTATTCGTGGAGTTTCATTATTCTCCCTCGGGGGATGTTTTTTTATTAAAGCAGGGCGATTATACCACCATAAGAATTTATGACAATAAAAGACCTGCAGGCTGATTGCGCTGCAGGTCTTTTATTGAAAAATTAAGGTAATGTAAATCTCATCACGCGGTTATAAACACTGTCCGTCACCCAAATGTGCCCATCGTTATCCACTGCAATTCCAGATGGAAGCCCGAAGCTTGAGGCATTATCTCCGAAATCTCCCCAGGTGCGCACAAGTACTCCATCAGGGTCATATTCCATAACGCGGAATCCATCGGGATCTGTAACGAACACGTGGAGCGCATCGTTTACCGCGATATAAGGTTTATTATCCAGCGACTCACCGGACCAGCCGTACACATCCCATTGCTTGGATGGAACAAAGGTGAGGTTGCCGTCACTTTCCAAAGGCGTAAAAGTTTGAATACGTTGATTCCATGTGTCCACAACGTACACAGTTCCATTTTTATCGACAGTGATACCTACTGGCTCATCGAATTGACCTGGGTCAAAACCTCCACCGCCAAATTGTGTGATGTAGCTGCCGTTCGAATCAAACACAACGATACGCTTGTTCCCGGTATCCGTCAGGTAGACTCGCCCTTTAGCATCAACGGCCAAGCCGCGAGGTCCATAAAGTGAATCGGGGGTGTCACCCTGACCGAACACTCCCCAGGCAGTAATGAATTTTCCGCTGGATGAGAATTTCTCGATGCGGTGATTCCATGTATCCGTTACATAAACGAAGCCCTCGGGTCCCACTGCAATACCCCAGGGTTCATTAAAAGTGCTGGGTCCCGCAGGTTTGCTTGCTCCATCGGCAAATGTTCCCCATACTTGTAAAACAGTTCCTTGAGCATCCACATGAACAACACGGTGATTACGCGAATCTGCAATATAGGCAGTCCCATCTTTTGCAAAGGCGAGCGAACGTGGTGCATTGAGTGGAACTTGATTTTCAGTTGTGACGTTCCAGATCAAGTCAGAGGTAAGTGCAACGTATTTTCCTTCGGTTGGGTCTTGCACGGCCTGGACTGTGGTGGGAGCAATTCCATAATTCCAAATTTGTGAAACTACATCCTGTCGGATATATAGGCGCATCTTATCTGATGGGTTCCAGGTGGTCAGTGTAAGGTCGGTGCGGCCTTTGGCTTCGGCGTATTTTGTATAATCGCGGTTCAACCAGATTTGGAAAATACCAGCGCGAATATTGGGGTTGGTAAAGGCCTCGCAGAAGGGTGTGTAATCTTTGGATTTATTTAATTTTAGAACACTTAATACTCCACTGCATGCGTAATCTGCAGGGAAAGGTTGGGCGGCATCATGATCTTTTGAAAGGGAGAAGTAATCCTGCATCGGCCACCACATGCGGATGTAATCCGCGCGGTAGAAGCCGGGACCTAGTGCAGGTTCAATCTTATCGAAATTCTTTTCATCCACAATCACAATCACAGAGTCACGCAGGGATCTTGTAGGTTGGTCGAACGAACGCTGGTTGGTAAAGTCACGCAGATACCAAACAAAAGGCCATGAAACGCCAGTATCGGGTGCACTGGCATCGTACGCAAGTGCTACGCCCATACCGCCAGTGGTTCGCTCAGATATTTCCTTGGCCTGTTTAATAATATCTTTAATACCTGTTGCGCCATGGGCGTAGACAAGGAATTCTGTTGCCTGATCATAAGTAATATATGAAGCACGGAAAGCTGTTCGCCCTGTAAGTAGAGCCAGGAAGCCGAAGATTATCAGGATAAATACATGCCTGATCTCGCTAAAGGTCCATTGCTTGAAAAGGTAGGTAACGCCTACAGCACTAAGTATGGCGATGATAGTGGGTAATATGAATGCGCTTGTTGCTTGTAATTGCGCAAGCTCCTTTCCTTGAAATGGGGGAGTGGAGCCGCCAAGAGCGAGAAGCATACCCATAACGCTGACAACAAATATGGCGAGTGCGCCAATCGTTAATGGAATGTGTTGTTCTTTTAATTTGATCCAATCGGTTGTGTCAATGATACGGCCTAATGCCCAGGCGGTGATCAGGATCATAGGCCATGCCATATGATAGGTCAGCCAGGGCATTCTCTCGCCCGCAAAGGAAAAAGCTAGAATTGAGAGAATACTCCACCAGACCAACAGACTGAATGTGTTTGAGAAATTCTTTTCTTCCGTATCGGTTTCTTCAGCTTCAAGTAAATTAATAACTTCATCGTTGTGGTCAACGATATCTTCTTCGATTCTGGATGGGATTCTTCTTCTAAACCCAATGATCAATGCAAGAATCAACCCTAGTGCGGGCAGAAATTCGTAAATTGGAATTTGTACCAATAAATAGTAGTACCAGGGTTGACTTCCGCGTGCCACGCCTTGTTGTACGATCCAATATCCCAGTGAACCGATTGTGCCTGTGAAGAAACCGTCGCTATTGGTAAAGACTGTTGTATATAAAATTGTGAAAGGAACCCAATAGATAAGGGCGATCTTCCACCATTTATCCTTATTCCAAAGCATACCGATAACACCAGAGAGAATAAACATTAAAACCAGGAGAATTCCAATAACAAGAATTGACTTTGTGTCGCCAGCCAATGCCTGAACTTCAGGTGCAGTTGTAGGTATGCTTACATGCAGCCAGCGTTCCAGTCCTTTAATTGCAAATGGAGTGAGCATTGGCAGCACCAAAGTGCCGGCAACCATGAGCATGTCAAAGGTGCGTGCGTTACGAATCCGCTCCCATGAATAACCTCGGATCAAGAAAAAAGATGCAAACACAAGGGCTATTAGTGCTACTCCAGCGAGGATCAATGTTGGAGAAATAGAAGCAGGCACGGGCGGAGTTAGAGGCGCTGCTGCTCCTGTTGGGTCGCTTGGAAGGGCAGTTTCATTTCCAGCAATGGTGGCTGTTTCGCGCGCATAGAGTCCATACCCCACGGTTGCACCAGCCAACAAGACTGTGACACCCAGGGCAATGATAAAGGTACGATAATCCTTTTCTGCGTCTTTCCATGGGCGGCGTGTTACCTGGACAATAAAATAAATTGCGAGATAAAGCAGTGCCTGAGCGGTATAAATGAAAGCTGTTTCTTTTGATAAAAAGTGAAGAGCAAGCGCAGCTGCCATCAGAAAGAGATATTTTTTGCCGCCCACTTCAAGATGGCGAAGCATGGCGTATAACATGACAATACCAGAGAATCCTACAAATGATTCGTTGCGCACGTAACGGCCGTAATAAAGCATATAAGGTGAAATGACTAAAAGAAGACCCGCGATCAATGCACCCCATTTGCCGAGATATCTTCGCCAATACCAAACCATGCCAACCGTGGCAATGCTAAACAGTGCGGCTGGTATGCGGGACGTGAAATCACTGGCGCCAAACAGGAAATAGGTAAGCGCCACTATGTGGAACTGGAACGGTCCGTGCATCATGGGTGAGTGCTCGTAACCTTGTCCGCGATATAACAGCCACGAAAAATAGGTATGCAAACTTTCGTCGTGACTCATTACGCGTGCGCCAAGATTATAGAAACGCGTCACGATTGCAAGCAGGATAATTGCCGCGAAGATTGCGATCTCATTTGTAATACTGGGTAATGCAGGATGAATGGGGCGTTCGAGCCAGTTTTGTTTTTGTTCCATTGTGTTCGCCATCGGAAAATTTGCCTCGCTGTGCTTCAATCAAGATGTAAAATTTTTCTAAAGTGTTTTGAAGGTTTCTTCAAAGATTGAATTGTACCCAATCTTCTTGCAGGAATTGTAAACCGAATTTGTTTGATATGAACTCATATGATATTCGCTTAAGTTTAAGCGGAAGTTAGAGATTCTAATAATGATATTTCGCGCCGCGATTGCGCGTAGTCAATATGCGCTTTCGATTTATGAAGAAGTTGAACCTGCAAGTTGACCACAGCCAGCCTGGATATCGATTCCACGACGCATGCGGATCGTACACTCGATCCCGGCCTGCTCCAGCGTTTCTTTGAATATCATCGCCCGCTGACGATCTGTCGCCTGGCCATCGAAGCCCGAGGTTGGGTTAAGTGGGATCGCATTGACATGGCACATCAACCCTTTGAGTCGTGATGCAAGTTTTCGAGCCACTTCTGGTGTATCGTTCACGCCACTGATCAAAGCCCATTCAAATGTGACACGGCGATGAGTTTGTTCGACATAATATCTGCACGCTTGAATCACATCGTCGATTTTATAGCGCTTGTTGACAGGCATAATTGCGAGGCGTTCATGATCATCTGCTGCATGTAAGGAAATAGCGAGATTGACCTGTCGTTTTTCATCTGCAAATTTTTTGATCTGCGGCACCAACCCAACTGTTGAAATCGTGAAGCGTCGCGCGCCGAAATTGTAGCCATCTGCATCGTTGAGTCTGTCGATTGCTGCCATGGAATTTTCGTAATTGTGGAATGGCTCGCCCATGCCCATGAAAACAATATTTGTCACGGTGAGCTGTTCTTCTTTGAGTGCCTGTGCGTAATGCATTGCCTGGGCAACAATCTCACCGCTGGTTAGGTGGCGGCTGAATCCCATTTGACCTGTTGCACAGAACACGCATCCCATGGCACAGCCTGCCTGTGTGGAGATGCACAACGTGCGCCGACCTCTGCCTGAGTTTGTATTCGGATCGTAGCGCATTAGCACAGCTTCTATTAAATGACCATCATGCAGCTCAAAGAGAGTTTTGCGCGTTTGGCCATCAGACGAATCCTGGAAAAGTTTTACTTTGATGGGGGAGAAGTTAAGTCGTTCTGCAAGCTTTTGGCGGAGCGTGCCTGGCAAATTGGTGAATTGCTCTGGCGAGCTGTATAAATTTTGATATAGTCCCTGCCAGACTTGTTTTGCACGGTAGGCGGGTTCATCCCATTGCTGCAGGATGTTTGTAAGAGCGGGAAAAGTTAAATCGTAAATAAACATGGCGATATGATACCAGACCTCCGCTTTACTGGAGCTGAAAAATGGCCGAGACGGATAAGTGTGTTTTGCAGTGATGTCTTTCGTATGGCATATTATGTCTCCGTTGACACTGCCTTCGAACTGCTCTTTTTATTATTATTTGGTTTCTGTTACCTTACGGATAGTACGCGGCTGTTCTGAGTTATAGCCCTTTGCAAGTGTTAGATAATAAGCAAACAACTGCGCGGGCAAAATACTCACCAATGGTGAAAGCCATTCAGGCACATTGGATGGAATCGTCAATGGGACCTGGGCTAAAGCCAGGGCTTTTTTATCATTTGAAATCACGATCAATTCCGCAGAAATATCTTCACGCAAGCGTTTAAGCATCTCCAGCATGGAATTGAACACTTTACCCTTTGGGGCAATCGCCAGGACGGGGAATCCGGGTTCGATCATCGCGATGGGTCCATGGGCAAAATCTGCAGAAGAATATGGCTCAGCATTAATATAAGTTAATTCCTTTAGTTTTAAAGCCCACTCAAAAGCAGAGGCATAATTAAATCCGCGGCCCAAGACAATGGTCTGATTCATATATCGATACCGTTGGGCAACCTGGGCAATGATCTTATCCTGCTTCAAAACTTCCTTCATCCAAACAGAGACTTTGCTTAATTCCTTCCAATGCTTTTTATTCCCGCTTAAAGCAGCCGAGAGCATGGCAATCGACATTAATTCTGTTGTGTAGGTTTTCGTCGCAGCAACTGCTTTCTCAATTCCAGCCTGAATGTCAATTACATGGTCTGCGCTTTGCCCAAGCGGAGAATTTGGCTCGTTTGTGATGGCAAGCGTGGCACAGCCTTGTTTCTTTCCTTCATCAAGCACGCTGACAATATCAGGTGATTTCCCTGATTGCGATATACCAATGACCAGGGCATTCTTCAATTTCGGCGGTCTTTTGTAATAAGTAAACAAAGAAGGCGTAGCCAAAGCTAATGGCAGCCCGTTTTGAGCGCCGAGCAAATAATTTGCGTATCGGCCGGCGTTATCTGATGTGCCTCGTGCAGCAAGGAACACATATTGAACATCTCGTTTACAGATATCAGAAGCAATTTTCTCCACAACTTTTCTTTGGGATGAAAGCAGAGATCTGATTCGTTCTGGTTGTTCGTTGATTTCAGAGTATAGGGTCATGCGCCTATTTTACGACAAAAACCTATTGACAAAAAAAATAGGCTGGGCTAAAATAAATTTAGGTGAGACTAATTTTTATTTTCAATAACTAAAAACTTTTGATGCGCCCTGCATCAAAAGTCCGTAATACGAGGAGCACCATGTCAGAGATCATTACTCAATCCATTCAGGATTATCTCAAACACATTTATGAATTAACAGAAAATGGTGAAGTTGCCAGCACCAATGATCTGGCCGCGCAGCTCAACATTGCCCCAGCCTCCGTAACAGGCATGTTACAGAAGCTGGCAAATGCCAAACCAGCGCTTGTAATTTACAAAAAACATCAAGGGGTTACGCTCACAAAAAGCGGTGAGAAAGTTGCTCTCGAAGTGATTCGGCATCATCGCCTTCTTGAAACGTTTCTGGTTAATACACTTGGCTATTCATGGGACGAGGTCCATCGTGAAGCGGACAAACTTGAGCATGTAATCTCGGAAGATTTCGAAGCGCGCATGGCTGAGGCGCTTGGACACCCGACGCGCGATCCGCATGGCGAATTAATTCCGACAGCAGATTTAACGATGCCTGTCGATGAATCACGCCCGCTCGCTTCATTGCGGACCGATGAAACTGCCACCGTCCGAAGAGTATCAGACGACGACCCAGCCCTGCTCCGCCACCTGCGCCAGATCGGTGTTGTACCCGAAGTAAAAGTGACTGTAAAGAATTATTCAGAATTTGATGGCAATCTTACGATCAAGGTTGAAGGTCAAAAGTTAAACGTCGTGTTGGGGAAGGCAGTTACAACTCAAGTTTTTGTTGATAAATAAGAGAAGTAGATAAATTTTAGAAACAGAGGTTTGATATGAACGAAAATATTTTCCGCATTTTAGCGGCCATCATCCTGTTCACAGGGATGGGTATCTCAATTTATCACCGCCGCAAGGCAGATAGAGACTCAGGTGAAAAAATATCCCGCAAAGCGGACGGCAACGCCATCATGATAATCATCAGAATTGGCGGATTGATTCTCTGGCTTAGTCCGTTTGTGTATTTGATAGACCCAAATTTGATGGCTTGGTCAAAGATCGGGCTTCCAGATTCAGCCCGCTGGCTCGGAGTTGGCGTTGGATCTTTATGCATTCCGGGGATCTACTGGTTATTCAGCAGCATCGGTACAAGCATTACTCCCACCAGCGCCACACGCAAAGAACACAAACTTGTTACGCATGGAATTTACCGCTGGGTGCGGCATCCGCTGTACACCATTGCGTCATTCCTGTTTGTGGCGTTTGGCATGATGGTGGACAACTGGTTTATCGCCGCAATGGGCATGCTGACATTTATCGTCATGGCGATCCGAACGCCAAAAGAGGAAGCCAATCTCATCGCAAAGTTTGGCGATGAATATCGTGAATATATGAAACACACAGGACGGTTCTTACCGAAGTTTTCAAAGTGAAGTTTTTTATCAAGTAATCCGCACTCCTAATAATTCAACACGGAGCACAAATCCATGGCAAATAAACTTTCACGCAGAGACTTTCTCAAACTTGGTGGCGCAGGCATCCTTACCGCCGCGGGCGCAACTGCCGCCATGACACAAACTGGCACAAGCGCCATGCCGAACCACAAGAGTCACTTGATTCAACCTCTATTTCAAATGGATCATGACGATGGCTTGCCCGGCGTGGGCGATGTTGACTACGAAAAAAACGGCTTCAACCCCGGTGAAGTTTTATATGATTTTGATTACGGCAAAGTCTCAACGCTTCCAAACGGACAGACTCTGCGTGAATATGAAATAGTTGTTATCAACAAGAACATCGAAGTTGTGCCCGGCATTGAATTCCCCGCGTGGACGTACAACGGACGCGTCCCCGGTCCCACCTTACGCGCCACAGAAGGCGACCACATCCGCATCACGATGAAAAACGGAAGCAACCATCCACACTCGATGCACTTCCACGGCTTTCACCCCTCCGAAATGGACGGCGTGCCTGGCACTGGCCCCGGCGGTATGGTACAGCCCGGCGCTGAATTTGTTTACGAATTCGATGCTGAGCCTTTTGGCTTACATCTTTATCACTGCCATGTCTTCCCGCTCGCGCGTCATATCGCAAAGGGACTCTATGGCACGTTCATCGTTGACCCCACAGGCGGTCGTCCTGCAGTGGATAAAGAAATGGTCATGGTCATGCATGGCATTGACATTGATTTTGATAATACCAACGATTTTTACGCGGTCAATGGCATTCCGTTTTATTATCAAAATCATCCCATTCAAATAAAAGTCGGTGAAAAAAATCGAATATATCTGGTGAACATCCTTGAATTCGATTTTCTCAACTCATTCCATTTACACGCCAACTTTTTTCACTACTATCCCACCGGCACCAGCCTCACACCCACCGAATTTACTGACACCATCATTCAAGGTCAGGCACAGCGTGGTATTCTCGAATTTACCTATAAATACCCTGGCATGTATATGTTCCATGCCCATATCACTGAGTTTGCAGAACTCGGCTGGAACGGCATGTTCGAAGTGCTGGCGTAATCCTAAGCGAAGGAAAAAATAATTATGACGAACCCAACCTCCCCTGAGACAACGAGCCGCTTCTCCTTCCGAACCTTTAGCCTGCTTCTTCTCCCAATCATTCTCCTCGCTGGAGTGATTCTGCTCTTCCTCAAAACCGGCGGTGGACTGGACCTCGACTCGCCCGTCCCCATCGAAAACCTAACAATTGAACGCTACGACCTCGAGCGTGGACACATTTCATTGTCGGTTCAAAATACGGGACCTGGCACACTGACGGTTGCTTCCATAATTATCAACGACGCGGTCATGCCATTTGAAGTAATGCCTGTGGCAGACATACCGCGCCTTGGCAAAGCCACCATCAACATCAAGTATGCCTGGACAGAAGGCGAAGCCTATGCCGTGCGCGTTTTCACCAGTAACGCCATCCCATTTGATGTAGAGATTCCTGTTGCGTTCGTCACGCCTCAACCGGAGGCAAAAACATTTTGGAGTTTTACACTCATCGGCTTGTATGTCGGTGTGATCCCCATCTTCCTGGGAATCTTCTGGCTCCCCGCGCTGCGTACCCTCGGCAAAAATTGGATGACATTCCTCATGGCAGTGACCGCAGGCTTGCTCATTTATCTCGGACTCGATACGCTCAACGAAGCACTCGAACAAGCAGGGGAATTGGCGCCTACTTATCAAGGGATTGGTCTGATCGGCATCGGTGCGGTCACTACATATCTGTTGCTTGATCTGGTTGGCAAAGCTCAATCTGCTGATCGTTCCGAATCAGGATTGCGGCTTGCCATTGCATGGAGAATTGCCCTAGGCATCGGCATTCACAATCTTGGCGAAGGGCTTGCCATCGGCGCGGCATACAACGTGGGCAAAATTGCATTGGGCACGTTCCTTGTGGTTGGTTTCATCATCCAAAACATCACCGAGGGACTCGGCATCATCGCGCCGATATTACGAGACCGCCCAACCATTAGTCAACTCGCTTGGCTCGGACTTGTCGGCGGCGGACCCGCCATCCTTGGCGCATGGATCGGCGGATATACTCCCTCGCCATTTCTCGCCGTTTTATTTCTGGCGATCGGCACAGGCGCGATCTTCCAGGTCGCCGTCGAAATTGGAAAAATCATTCAAAAAGATACCATCCGTGAAGCCATGCCAAAGACCATTTTCAGCGGCGTGCTCACGGGCATGTTGCTCCTCTGGGTAACAGGAATTTTTATAAAATAGTCACCTTATGACTGTTATGCTGAGAACAGCAGAGCATCTCTACGATTGTCTCAGAAACCTTTCGCTGACGCTAAGGGTGACATACAGGAACACACTATGAAAAAGAAACTCTTATTCGTACTTATATTGGCAGCAATTGTCCTAAGCGCCTGCGGACAAAACAGAACATCCAACACGATCAATGTTGAAATAACTGATTTTGCGTTTACACCGAATCAGTTCAGCATCCCGGCTGGTGAGCAAATCACACTACATGCGACCCATAACGGTTTGGTGGAGCACGATTTCGTGATCATGAAACTTGGCACAGATGTTGGAGGTCATTTCAACGAGGATGACCTCGTGAATGTCTATTGGCAGGTCAGAATACAACCTGGCGAGTCACCAACCGTCACATTCACTGTCCCAAGTGAACCAGGCACATATCAGATCGTGTGTGCCATGGCAGGGCATGTGGAAGCAGGCATGGTTGGCACGTTAGAAATAACCGAGCAGGTGGATGAGTGAGTTAAGATCGTTGGCCGCAAACTGTTGACCATTGACCATCGTAGCGCTTGTTATTTTGCATTTTGTTTTGCTCTCTTTGCGCATCCCAAGTGAAGAGTCGCACCTGATCGAAAAATTTGGTAATGAATATTATCAATACCTGAAAACGACGGGGCGTTTCCTACCTAAAATAATAAACCGCTCGTAAAAAATTTATCGAAGGACTACCTATGGATAAAAAACAACAAGAACAAAATCGACATATTTCTCTTTCAGAAGTACACGAAACGGTTATCGTGCCGCCTCGTGGTTCCTCATGGCGAAGCTGGCTGGCAATCACAGGACCAGCGCTTATGGTGTCAGTAGGATATATGGACCCCGGCAACTGGGCGACAGATATAGCTGGCGGCAGCCGCTATAACTACACCCTGATTTGGGTGCTCCTAATGTCAAACATAATGGCGGTTCTTTTACAAAGCCTGGCAGCCCGGCTGGGTATTGTCAGCCGGCGAGACCTGGCTCAGGTCAACCACGAAGAATATCATCCAGCAATTAATATTCCTCTTTACGTTCTGGCGGAAATTGCTATTACAGCCTGTGATCTTGCCGAGGTAATTGGCTCCGCCATTGCATTACAACTACTCTTTGGGCTGCCTCTTATTTACGGTGTGATTCTGACAGCACTTGATACATTTTTGCTTCTATTACTCTCGAATATAGGCATCCGCAAACTCGAAAGCGTGGTGATCGCCCTGGTGGGTACAATTGGAGTGGCTTTCCTGCTCGAGATAATCCTCGGGCAACCTGATTGGGGCGGAATTGTACGTGGTTTTGTTCCTTCAATGCCAGATGCAACTGCGTTGTATATTTCCATAGGCATTCTTGGAGCAACCGTGATGCCGCATAATCTATACCTACACTCCTCACTAGTACAGACACGCAAAATAGGCCGCAAATCAGACGAAATTTGGGACCACATCCGCTGGAATAATATTGATACCACAGTGGCTCTGAATCTTGCGTTTTTCGTAAATGCTGCCATCCTAGTTGTCGCAGCTTCGGTTTTCTATCGTAATGGCTACTTCCAAGTTGCAGAGATTCAAGATGCTTACCACCTGCTGGAACCGATTTTAGGTGCAGCGATTGCTCCCATCGCCTTTGCAATTGCTCTCCTTGCGTCAGGACAAAGCTCCACGATTACCGGCACGCTTGCAGGGCAAATCATCATGGAAGGTTACTTAAACTTGCGCATCCGCCCTTGGCTGCGCAGGCTGATCACACGTTTGCTCGCCATCCTTCCAGCGATAGCGGTCATTGTCTATTACGGTGAGAATGCCACGGGTTCAATGCTTGTTATGAGTCAAGTGGTTCTCTCGCTGCAACTGCCTTTTGCCATCATCCCGTTGATTCATGCTGTGTCAGACAAGAAGCGCATGGGCGAGTTCACTATTCGCCCATGGTTGCAGATAGTAGCGTGGTTGGTCGCATCCATCATTGTGGGACTCAATGTTAAGCTGATCGTTGGTCAGATCACAGAGTGGATTGCCAATGCAGACAGTCAGGCTTGGATTCTTCAAATAACCATTATTCCGTTCACCATCACTCTGGGTTTATTGCTTCTCTATATCACCATCCATCCCTTGCTGAAAGCGCGGAACCTGCGGCTTACAGAGTTGAGGAAAGACGGAGTCCATCGCGAGTTTGTTCAAGGTCCACAGAAACTTGTTCAACCACAGGTCTATCAAAAATTGGCAATAGCTTTGGACTTTTCCGGCAGCGAGAAAAAGCTCCTCGAAGAAAGCCTTCGTTTTATTGACAAACGTAAGACGGAAGTTTGGCTGCTCCATGTAGTGGAAAGCCCGCTGGCACGTACGCTCGGTGCCGAAGCTGAAGACCGTGAAACAGAAACTGATCAACAACGCCTTGAACAATTAGCCGATATTATGAAAAAAAGCGGAATCTCGACACAATATCGCCTAGGTGCGGGTAATCCGGTCTCACAGTTGGCTGGCATGATAAATGAACTGAAGGTGGAACTCGTAATCGTCGGAAGTCACGGTCACTCGGGTGTTTCCGATTTGATCCATGGATCTGTAATCAATGACTTACGCCACCACGTTCAAGCCGATGTAATGATCATTCCCATAGCGCAAAGAAAAAAAGAAAAAGCAGATAATAAACCTCTTGCATAAGTGTTGTGGAACTCGGATAGTTCTACTTCCGAACTAGCAAAAGTAAAACTTTTGCTAGGATTTAAAATGCATCACTGTGAGGGACGAAGCAGTCTCCTTGTTAAAACCAGGGGATTGCTTCGTATGAGAACTACTGAAACTTATTCAACTTCCCTGTAAATGTAATAAAATAACTGTATGTCTGAAAATCATTCCCATTCTCATTTTGGTGATCTCGCCAACCAAACTACAAAACGACTGGCGCTCTCATTGGGGTTAACAGCCGCGTTTGTTATCGTTGAGATCATTGCAGGTTATTTAGGAAACAGCCTCGCTCTGCTCACTGATGCAGCACATAACTTCACCGATGTGATCGCACTCGGGCTAAGTTGGTATGCAGTCAGGGTGGCAGCACAGCCTGCTCATGCTGGCAAAACTTTCGGTTATCACCGTGTTGGTATTTTAGTTGCACTCGTCAACTCTACGACACTGATGCTGATTTCACTTGGAATTTTTTATGAGGCATATCAGCGTTTCATTTTTCCTTCCGAAGTGAATGCCCCTATTTTGATCGTCGTAGGAAGTGTGGCTTTTCTCATCAACGCGGGTACGGCATGGTTGGTTAAAAGTGGAAGCGAGAACGACTTGAACCTACGCAGTACATTCCTGCATTTGATGGGCGATGTGCTGTCTACGATTGGGGCAATCGTGGCAGGAGTTATGATTGCCTTCACAAATTGGAATTGGCTGGACCCGCTCGTCAGTGTATTCATTGGGGCGTTCATTCTTTGGAATGCCTGGGGAATTTTACGTCAATCCATTCATATTTTATTGGAAAGCACGCCCGAAAGCATTGACGTTAACTCACTGATCAAAGATTTGCTCCAGGTGGAAGGAGTCCGTGACGTCCATGACCTGCATGTGTGGAGTATCAACGAAAATCTGCGAGCTTTATCTGCTCACGTCACCACAGATGATGTACTTGTCAGCGCTGGGCTGCCAATTCAACAGAAAGTAAATGAACTCCTTGCGCACAAATACAACATCCAGCATGCAACCCTGCAGTTGGAATGCGAAGGCTGCAACCATAACCTACTCTTTTGCGATATTTCCGAAGTGCAGCACGAGCATTAAAGCACTTCTGGCTAAACAATTTATTTTTAGTAGAAAAGTCCTTGTCTGCATATCCCACAGACAAGGACTTTTTGTAATCAATCTTTATCCATCACAGGCATAAAGATCTTCTCGTGCTTGACTCTTTATGCAAACAGGTCTACAATACAAACTAGTTTACAAAAGGAGTGAAGAATGAATTTACAAATTGACAATGTTATGAAGCGCACACGCGGCTACTGGTTCGTGGATGGATTCACTGAAATGCTGGCGGGCGTGCTGTTTATCATCCTGGCAGGAATTATGCTTATCCGTGGATATGCGTCACAGGGTTCTTTTCCAGCCTGGTTTCTATCAACTACAGGTGAAATTGTTGTTGCAAAATTCCTCGGCGGCCTGGCAGCGATCCTGATCTTATGGTGGCTGAAAGATCACTTCACCTATCCACGCACAGGCTTTGTGAGAGGAAACCGAATCACAGCAACTCAGATATTTATCCTGATACGAAATATCTTTCTTTTCATCCTCCTGCCTTTAGTTGGGTTATTGGCTATTTCGGTTCTCCTTGCTTCTGAGAGCAGTGTTTTAGCATTCATGCCTGTCTGGTTTCCCGTGAGTGTTAGCATGATTTGGGCAATTTTGATCGTTCTGTCGGGTGAATGGATTGGATTATCCCGCTTCCGCCTGTTAGGGATTGCGATCTTGATCGCAGGAGTGGCTGTTGCTCTCTGGCAAAACGTAGCTGGAATATCCGAGTTGCCAGCAAATATACAAATCGCAATTACTCAACCCAATGTGCTTGAAATCATCAACCGCACGTTGGCAAGCCTTAGTATCCTTATTCTTGTTTGTGGTGTACTCATAATGGTTTCAGGAGTAATTACTTTTCTGCGCTATCGAAAAGAAAACCCAATCCCCTACACGGAGGATGTATGACTGAAATAGATCGAGTGATCCACGAACCAGCGCGTCTCGTGCTCGTTGCATTACTTTCCTCCATCGAATCTGCAGATTTTCTTTACCTGCTCAAGGAAAGCAGCCTGACCAAGGGAAACTTATCCGTGCATTTATCGAAGCTGGAAGATGCAGGCTATGTTCAAGCAAAGAAAACTTTCCGTGGAAAAATCCCACATACTGAATACCGTCTCACTGCAAAAGGAAAGTCAGCTTTTGAGCAATATCGGAAAAGTCTCAACTCCATCATTGATTCAAAAAAGGCATAACATGAAATACGCAATCGAAACAAATAACTTATCAAAAAACTATGGCGATGTACTCGCGGTGGATAACGTCAACCTTAAAGTCAAACAGGGCGAGATATTTGGTTTCCTTGGGTTGAACGGTGCGGGCAAGACCACAACCATTCGGATGCTTTTAGGAATGATTAGCCCGAGTCAGGGGAATGTCAAAGTATTGGAGCAGGCTCTCGGTCAGGGTGGACGCGGACTGTGGGCGCAGGTGGGGCATCTTGTTGAGAGTCCATCGGCTTATCCTGATTTAACTGTGCGCGAGAATCTGGATATCGCCCGTCGCTTGTATGGACTCAAGAATCTAAAAGCCGTGGATGATGTAATGGAGAAACTATCCATCGCTTCCTACTCCAAACGGAAAGCTGGCACGCTTTCAATGGGCAATCTTCAACGCCTCGGGCTGGCGCGCGCAATGATCCACAACCCAAGCTTGTTAATTTTAGACGAACCCGCCAACGGACTCGACCCCGCGGGTGTTGTCGAAATTCGTGAACTGCTTACAAATCTCGCGTACAATGGTGTGACCGTTTTTATGTCGAGCCACATTCTTACGGAAGTAGATCGACTCGCCACACGTATTGGAATCATCCATAAGGGACGAAGCATCGAAGACCTGGATACAGACAAGCTGGAAGAATTTCGTGCGCGAAGACTGGAAATCAAAGTGCATGATATTGCAAAGGTATACGCACTGCTCATTGAAGCAAATTACACAGCAACGATTAATAACAATTCGATTTTTGTTAGCGATGTCCGCGCGCTCGAAGCACCAGAAGAAATTGCACGCTTGTTAGTCCATGCAGATTCGCCGCCCACCCATCTTGCAGTGGAGCAACAAAATCTTGAAGAGCACTTTATGCAATTAACAGGAAATATAAAATGAATAATTTCGCTTCTGCTTTATACACCGAGAGCCTCAAAGCATTTCGCTCGAAAGTGCCTTTTTTTACCACGCTGGGATTCTTGATCGCGCCATTGGTTGGCGGTTTGTTTATGATTATCTTGAAAGACCCCGAAGCCGCAAAATCAATGGGGTTGATCAGTACAAAAGCACAGCTTGCTGCAGGGACAGCGGATTGGCCCACGTTCCTCAACTTCCTTGCACAAGCTGAAGCAGTTGGCGGTGCAATTCTTTTTGCGATTGTCACCACCTGGGTCTTTGGTCGTGAATTCTCGGATCGCACAGTAAAAGAATTGCTCTCTCTGCCTACTTCACGCGAAACAATTGTTGGAGCAAAATTTACTGTCGTCGCCATGTGGACTCTTTTCTTAACCGTTTTGAGTTTCGCAGTGGGCATTGCCGTAGGAAACGCAGTTTACATTCCAGGCTGGTCTATTGAATTATTTCGTTCCGCAACAGTGGATATTCTCGGCGCAGGGGTTATGACGATCATACTATTACCATTTGTAGCGTTCATTGCCAGTATAGGCCGCGGTTTCATGCCAGCCTTTGGATGGGCCATTTTTACAGTAGTTATTTCACAAATCTCTATCATTATGGGCTGGGGCGGCTGGCTGCCGTGGGCAATTCCTGCATTGTTTAGCGGCGCAGCAGGTCCGCGTGCAGAACTTCTTGGGATGCATAGTTATGTAATCGTGCTTCTCTCAAGCGCAATCGGTTTATTCATCACATTTTATTGGTGGCGCAACGCTGACCAAACAAAATGATCTTAAGACCTGATAGGTTTTCGAAACCTGTCAGGTCTTTATAGTAAACTTGGCGCATGCCTATCTCGTCCACCTACTTAAAACTTTTTACCATCCCCAAAGATTCCATCGACGAAAACGGACATGTGAATAATGTGGCTTATGTACAATGGATGCAGGATATCGCGGTGGAACATTATTCATCGATTGGCGGAATTGAAGCGCAGGGACTCGATGCAACCTGGGTCGTGCGTGAACAACGCGTTGAATATTTACGGCCTGCATTTGAAGGAGAGGAGATCGAGATAAAAACCTGGGTGGAGAATTTTCGCAAGGTCAGGTCATTACGAAAATATGAATTCGTCAGGAAAGCAGACGGCAGGCTATTGGTCAAAGGTGAAACGGATTGGGTGTTTATCAATGTCAAAACGGGCGCACCACAGGCGATCCCTGAAGAAGTAATAAAAGTATTTTCTCGGAGCGAAAAGCGATGAAAATCCGCTGTCCAAAATGTCATTTTGAACCGCCGCCTTCTTTGCGCTGGATGTGCGAGCCAAAGTGTGGCTGCAAATGGAATACTTTTTCAACACACGGAATCTGTCCGCGTTGTAAAAAGATGTGGCATGATACTCAATGTCCATCCTGCAAACAATGGTCGCTGCATGACGATTGGTATCATGACGAGTCACCAGTCCCTGAAAAAGAAATTGAAGAAGTTTTTAGCGCGAATTGATTTATCCACCCAACCATGATTCCCTGAGCGGTAGCGAAGGGTCTCTAGGTCAATCGTAGAGATGCTTCACCGCCGCTCAGTATGACACTCCGTAATATGAGTTACCCTAACAACTTTTCATACACCTTGATCAGCTTCTGCTGGGACTCGTGCCGGGTGAATTCGTTCAGCTTGCCAATTAATCTTCATCCACCTTCCACTCAGTCATTTTACTCAATTGCTTCACTTCGTCCTCGTCCAATTTGACCTTTAACGCACCTAGGTTATCGTTTAGCTGTTCAATAGAAGTTGCGCCAATAATGGGACTGGTAATCACAGGGTCTGCTAACATCCACGCCAAAGCCACTTGAGCAATCGTGGCTTCATGGCGTAAAGCCATCACTTCCATTTCGTCAATTAATGCAAAGTTTTTATCGGTCATTGAGCGTTTGCGTCCCTCAGCACGTTTGCTTTCGGGCAGTGGTTCATTCTTGCGATATTTGCCCGTCAGAAATCCGCCCGCCAGTGGACTATACGGAATCACGGCAATTTCATACTCCTGGCAAACTGATCGAAGCTCCCGTTCAAATTCATCTCGGCGGATCAGGCTATAGTGCGGTTGTAAAGAGTCATAACGGACAAGGTTATTCTTATCAGACACCCACAAGGCTTGCATCAATTCCCAAGCTGCATAGTTGGATGCACCCACATAGCGGACTTTTCCCTGTTTCACCAGGTCATCAAATGCGCGCAGGGTTTCTTCAATGGGGGTATCTTCATCTGTCCAATGTGACTGATAGAGATCAATATAATCAGTTTGCAAACGACGCAGAGATGCTTCCACCGCATTGATAATATGCACTCGGTTCAAGCCCTGGTCATTGGGACCTTTTCCCATTTCCCCGCGCACTTTGGTTGCCAGGACAATCTGGTCACGTTGAATTTTATTTTTCTTCATCCAATTGCCGATATAAGTCTCTGCAACCCCGCCTGCATTCCCTTCCACCCATTTTGAATACACATCTGCTGTATCGATGAAATTAATGCCTGATTCCAATGTTGCAGATAAAATCCGATGCGTATCTGCCTCATTCACTGACCAGCCAAACTGCATGGTTCCCATACACAAGGGCGATACTTTGAGTCCTGTTTTGCCAAGTTTTCTATATTCCATCAGAGCCTCCGTTTTCATGGATTATAAACAAAAAAAGGCGCAGTCACCGAAAATGTGACTGCGCCTTTTTTACCAAACCAGAATATTATTGAATAGTAAACAGCTGTTCACCCACTTTCGCGCCAGCCAGGTAAATTTCCACTTTATAGTTCGCCGCAGGGAAACCACCTTCGGTACTTTCGATCTGGGCAAAAATATTAGCCTCACCAGCGTAGGTGTAGTCAGTGGTTACAAAAGCTTCATTTGGATCCTGCCCATCTACATTAAGGGCAAACCACCTCACCTGGAACGCAGCTCCATTGTCAACGCCATTTACATCAAAAAATACATAGATCACATCGGTTGATGCAAAAGTTGAAGTTTTGTTTTTTCCAGCGGCGTCATTTGCCATATAAATATTGGAGACACCCGCAGGGGCGCTTGAGCCGCACGCAAGCGTTGAAACGAACAGGGCAAGTACAGCAAGTAAAACAGAAAGCTTTTTGAGATTCATTACATATTCTCCTTTTTGATTTATGGCAGACCAACCCGCCAAATGCCATGCATTATACAGGAGCAACAAAAAGCCGTCAGCCCCATTCGTCCTATGCGATCTCTATATAAATCCGCTTATTGATCGCGCCTTTACTTTTATAATCAACAACTTTTATCGTGCCCACTTCAGATGTGTTCGCTACATGAGTGCCGCCGTCGGCTTGCAAATCGAGACCAACGATTTCAACAGTCCGCACCTGCATGATGCCTTCAGGCAGTAGATTGATCTTGGTGCGGATTAAATCTGGGATTTGGAATGCTTCGTCCCGAGGCAATATCTTCACTTTTATATCGCATCTCTGCTGGACCTCGTAATTGACTGCTGCTTCGATATCACGGACCAACTCTCCACGCATGGTCTCGAATTCAAAATCCATGCGGCCTTTGAGCAGATCCATGTCGCCGCCTGTGACCTTTGCGCCATAATCACGGAAGACTGTTCCGCACAAGATATGTAAGGCTGTATGGGTACGCATCAACTGATGTCGCCGTGCCCAGTCCAAGGTCCCGGTAGATTCGGAATTAATCGCGGGCAAAGCCGAATCTCCGCCTAGGAAGTGAAATACGTCATCTCCTTGTTTCTTAACCTTATCCACTGAAAATACAATGCCGCCCGCATTTAAATATCCAAAATCGCAGGGTTGGCCGCCTCCGCCCGGATAAAACGCAGATTGATCCAGTACAACAGAACGAGTTTCCGCATCCACCATAATTATGTTTGCTGAAAACTCTTGAAGGTAAGCATCGGTTTGATAAAGAAGTTTGGTCATGCCCAAATTATAGCTGAATGCGCCAAAGATTAGCATTTGATTAGAAACCATTTACCCGCTTGACTTTGCGACTCAAGATATTGTATAGTAATCAGCGGTACAAAAAATTAGGCACTGCCCAAAGGCTGTGTCTTTTGTTTGTAAAAAACACAAAAGTATTATTCTTATGGTAAGGAGAGGCAATGATCAAAGTTAGTGGTCTTACAAAGGACTATGGTGCACGCCGTGCTATTCACAGCCTGAATTTCGATGCTCAACAGGGTGAAATCGTGGGCTTCCTCGGCCCAAACGGCGCAGGTAAAACCACCACCATGCGCATTCTAACCGGCTACATGCCGCCGACGGATGGCGAAGCAATTGTGGCCGGCTACGATGTCGTAGAGGAATCACTTGAGGTACGCAAACGAGTGGGATATCTGCCCGAAACAGTGCCGCTTTACACAGACATGGTTGTATTCGATTATTTGAAGTTCATGGGCGATCTTAGAAAAATCCCCAATGTCGACGACCGTGTGGACGAAGTTTTAGACATGGTCGGGTTAAGTGATCGCGCCAATGGATTTATTGGCAACCTCTCAAAAGGTATGCGCCAAAGAGTGGGGCTTGCCCAGGCGCTTTTGCATAGACCTGAAGTGTTGATTCTCGATGAACCCACCATCGGCCTTGACCCTGGTCAGGTTGTTGAAGTTCGCAAGCTGATCCGCGACATTGGTAAAGATAGAACAGTTCTGCTTTCCACTCACCTTTTGAATGAAGCGCAAAATATTTGTGATCGTGTGCTTATCATCAATAAAGGCAAGATCGTTACTGAAGACACCACCGAGAATCTACAGGCTCGCCTGATCGGTGCAGAACGAGTCATCTTACGCGTACGCGGGGAGTCAGATGAACTCGCCAAAACCATCAAGCTGGTGAAAGGTGTTCAGAGCGTGGTCACAAAGGAAGATGGTTCTGTGGAATTTGAGTTTGCCTCTGGCAAAGATGTACGCCCCGAGGTAGCCAAACAAGTCATCAAATCTGGTTACGATCTGCTTGAGCTGCGTCCGCTTGGCATGAGCCTTGAGGAAATCTTCCTCGAACTCACTGGCTCCGATGCGAAGAAGAATTAAAGAGGATTTCCATGAAAAACATTTGGACTATCGCAAAACGCGAATACGATAATTACTTCAACAGCCCGGTGGCCTATGTGGTGGCATTTACCATTCTGCTGGTATTAGGTCTGATCTTCGGGTTAACTATTTTTTCGTTCACTCAGAATGCAGTTCAAAGCTTTGGAACTGCGCCGGATGTTAGCGGAATTACTGGCGCGTTTGTGTTCATGCTGGTGCTTTCTGTGCCTGCTCTCACGATGCGTCTGATCTCTGATGAAACCCGCATGGGTACGATGGAACTCCTTATGACAGCCCCGCTTCGTGATGCTGAATTGGTTATTGGCAAGTGGCTGGGCGGATTTTTGTTCATCCTTTCCATCATAGCGGTGTCATTGGTCTTTCCGATCGTACTAAACAATCTTGTGTTGCCCGGCATTGACTTGCGCATCATGCTCACGGCATACCTTGGCGTTATCTTGATTTCAGCTGCATTTCTGGGTATCGGCGTGGGCATCTCGGCACTTTTCAGTAATCAGATTGCAGCCTTTTTCGTCACTTTAATCGCCTTTGTGTTCCTTTGGTGGCTGGTTGGTTTCCCTGCAAGCATCGTACCTGCCGGCGGAGATATCTTCACCTACCTGGATATGAAGTCACATTTTTACAACACCTTAAGCGTTGGCGTCATTCAACTAGGCGACCTCGTTTATTACATTAGTATCACCGCGTTGGGTCTGTTCGTTGGCACAACCGCAATTGAGATTCGGAGATGGCGCTAATGGCTAAGAAAAATAAAAACCCCGCTGCAAAATATGCCTTTATTGGGCTTATTATCGCAGGACTATCCTGTGTTTCAACAGGCTTATTAGGTGTGACAAAAGGCCTGGTAGCCTTACAAATGTTCACACCACAAAACCCCGAGACTCTTACACGGGCATTAATTGTCAGCGCCTTATTAATTCTTTTGGGGTTAGCTATTTACATATTTTTAGCCCCGGATACGATTCGACGCTTTATTTCTGGCAGACAGGCCCGTTACGGCTCAAATTCGTTGATTATGATTGTTGCCTTTGTCGGCATCGTTTTTGTAACGAATTTTCTGGTTTACCAAAATCCAAAGTCCTGGGATCTGACTGAAGACAAATCACACACTCTCGCGCCTGAAACACTGCAAGCCCTGGCGACCCTGCCAGATAAAGTCAGTGCGACAGCGTTCTTCACCACTGCAATCGATTCGACAAATGCAGAACAGATCCTGCAGGACTTTAAAGCAAACAGCAGCGGCAAGTTCGATTTCCAATTCGTTAACCCAGATCGCGACCCTGTGGCTGCGCGTCAGGCAGGGGTTACCGGTGATGGCAAGATCATGCTCGCCATGGGAGACCACAAGGAAATTGCTTCATCAGTCTCGGAAAAAGAATTGACCACTACACTTGTCCGTCTAATTAATCCAAACCCACGTGTGGTTTACTTCCTTGAAGGTCACGGGGAATCGCCGATCACAGCCGGTACAGATTTAAGTTTTTCAGTGGCATCCACCACCCTGCAAAGCAAGAACTATACAGTTAATACACTTAATTTGTTGGTAACAAATTCCATTCCAAAAGATGCGTTATCGATCATCATTGCAGGCCCACAAAAGCCTTTATCAAGCGAAGAGGTTTCTTTATTAAAGAAATATGTTGATGCTGGCGGCTCTTTGTTTGTCATGGAAAACCCTGTCCTGCTTACCGATTTTGGTGATGCAGCCGATCCGCTTGCAGCATATTTGGAAAAGGAGTGGGGCATTACCCTGCAAGACGATGTTATCTTTGACTTATCAAGTCAACAACCATTGAACGCAATTTCTGCGTCATACAGTTCTGCCCACCCAATTACCCAAAACTTAAGTGCCAATTATTCCGTCATTCTTCCTCAGGCACGCAGTATTGGCGTAACTGAAATAGCACCTGATGGTATTCAGTTAACTCCATTAATCCTCACTTCCAATAATTCATGGGGCGAAACCGCACTTGAGAGTAGTACAACTCCAACTTACGACAGTGCTGCTGACTTCATTGGCCCCTTGAATATGGCTGTTGCTGGCGAGAACATAACCACCAAAGGACGCGTTGTTGTATTTGGCAATTCAACCTTTGCTGTTGATGGTAACTTTGACGCATACGGAAATGGCAATATGTTTATCAACTCTGTGGATTGGGCCGCCGAGCAGGAAGATCTGTTAAACATTACACCTCGCACACCTGTAACAAGATCCTTCCAGCCGCCATCAGCAATCGTGCTGGTTGTCATCCTGATTGGTTCGATTATCGTTCTGCCAGGCTTGGTTATTTTCGCTGGCATCTCCACCTGGCTCGCCCGTCGTAAGAGAGGTTAGAAAATGGCACGCAAAGTAACAAGCACCATAAAACCAAAAGCCGCGCCGCGAAAACCAAGCGCCGCGCGTAAAGAGCCTGCTCCAATTAAACGCCAAAAACCAGTATTTCGTTTTGGCACAATTCTTACAGTTGTTCTATTTGCTGGTTTAATTGTCCTGGCTTTTTATTTGAAGAAGCAAAAAGAAACCACTGCTGCAGAGGAAACTCCCACGGGTCAACTATCTTTTGTGTTTACCGAAACAGATGGCGCTCCGACAAGTATTGAGGTTAAACCTGCTGCAGGAGACCCTGTCAAAGTAGCGCGTAATGCAGATAAAGCCTGGGCGATAGAACTGCCATTTAAAGCAGAGGCAGATCAGGGTTCGGCAGAAGCGGCTGCATCACAAGTGTCTGCGTTGCGAATTTTGGATAAAATCGATTCCGATCCGAATAACATTTTCGGTTTCGATAACCCGACGATCGTAATTAATATTGAATTTGCAGATGGAAAGAAACATGCCCTTGAAGTCGGCGATGTGACCCCCACCAACAGCGGCTATTACGTCCGTGTGGATGGCGAAAAAATGTATATTGTAAGCATGGACGGAATCGACTCGCTGGCGCAATTGGCCACATTCCCTCCTTATTTGAATACCCCAACTCCATCGCCTCTTCCTCCGACCGAGACGCCTGTTCCACCCACCGAAGCATTATCTACCCCTGGCGCAACCGTAACCCCAGCGCCCTAATGGGTTAATGTATTACGGTTGCCTATTAAGTTTCCGGGCAGCCGTAATACAAAAGCATTGCAAAGCATCTGAAAGCCAAAGGGTATTGCTTTTCGAGATAAAAAAGTGTATTCTAATTCTGGTCTTTGCTGACTAAAACTATTGAAAGTTGGATTTGCGAATGGATGTAGAGAAGATATTAATTGTTGACGACGAAGAAGAATTTTCAGCTATCGCGCGGCTCGTTGAACTGGGCCGCCAAAAATCATTTGTAACGCTAGACGACATCCTGCACTTTTTTCCTGAGGCAGAACAAGATGTAGAGCAGCTTGAAGAAGCCTTTTCAGCTTTGCTGAGTGCGGGTATTCCTTTTCAAGAAGATACAATCACGCCTGAGCCAACAGAAGATGATCTCGTTGCTGTAGAAGAAAGCGGCGAGGCTGAGCCCGAACCAGACCCTTCTCTCGACGATTATCTGGCAAATATTGACACGGATGATACGATCGGCTTATACCTCAAAGAGGTCAGCCGCGTACCGTTATTGACGGCTGTTGAAGAAGTACAACTTGCCCAGCGTATTGAACGTGGACGTTCGGCTCGCGAAGAACTCGCGCATGGAAACATTGCACCTAAACGAAGGCTTGACCTGCGCCAGTCAATTGAAGACGGCTGGGGTGCGCGTGAGCACTTGATCACGGCCAATTCCCGCCTCGTGATTTCCGTTGCCAAAAAATATATGGGACGTGGCGTCCCCTTCCTTGACCTAATTCAGGAAGGTAACATCGGTCTGATTCGTGCAACCAAGAAGTTTGATTATCGCCGTGGACATAAATTCTCCACTTATGCAACCTGGTGGATTCGACAGGCTGTTACCCGCGCGATTGCAGATCAGGGTCGCACCATCCGCGTGCCTGTACATATGGGAGACCAAATCAACAAACTCCTGCGTGTACAGCATCAGCTCACACAAAGACTTGGCCGCGAACCCAGCGTGGACGAATTGGCTGTAGCGCTGGATGTACCACCCAAGAAGATCGAAAATATGATTCAAGTGGCACGTCGTCCGCTTTCATTGGAAACCCCGACAGATGATGAAGAAGATTCTGTGCTTGGAGATTTCATTGAAGATGACGAAGCGCCACCACCCGATGAGACTGCCACTTACAATCTTTTGCGTGAACACCTCGGTGAAGTATTAAATGGTTTGCCGCCGCGCGAAGTCCGTATTCTACAATTACGCTACGGTTTACTTGATGGCCAGGCCTACACTCTTGAAGAGGTCGGCCGCAAGATGGGTGTTACCCGAGAACGTGTACGGCAAATCGAAGCTCAAGCCTTGAGCCGTTTACGTCATCCATCCATCCGCAGAAAATTGCGCGATTATTTAGGCGAATAGACAAAACAGCCTCTGATGAAAAATCAGGGGCTGTTTTTCTGCTACAATTGAATTACTTATTAAGTCCATTTCATTCAGTGCAGAGTAAATTGGCAGTCAAATATGAAAAGCAACCCACAAATATCCATCATAATGCCCTGCCTGAACGAAGCAGAAACCTTGGAAACCTGCATAAAAAAAGCACAACATTTTTTTATGACCGAGAAAATTAGCGGTGAAATTATTGTCGCAGATAATGGCAGTACGGATGGCTCACTGGAACTGGCAGAACGTGCAGGCGCACGGGTTATTCATATAAGCCAAAAAGGCTATGGCAGCGCCCTGATGGGTGGGATTGAAGCGGCGCAAAACCAATACATCATTATGGGCGACGCAGATGATAGTTATGATTTTTCCAATTTGCAGGAATTTGTCAGCGCCTTGAATGAAGGCTATGATTTAGTCATGGGGAACCGCTTCAAGGGCGGAATTAAGCGCGGTGCGATGCCATTCCTTCACCGCTATTTGGGTAATCCCGTTTTAAGCGGTGTTGCCCGATTATTTTTCAAGAGCGACATCAGGGACTTTCATTGCGGCTTACGCGGATTTAGAAAAGATGCAATCCTGGCACTTAACCTGCAAACCACGGGTATGGAATTTGCCAGTGAAATGATTGTAAAAGCTACCATGAAAGGTTTGAAGATTAAAGAAGTTTCCACCATTCTGTATCCTGATGGACGCACCCGCCCGCCGCATCTCCGCACCTGGATTGATGGGTGGAGACACTTGAGATTTTTACTGCTCTATAGTCCGCGCTGGCTGTTTTTTTACCCGGGAATCACGCTGTCCATTTTCGGCATTCTTCTTTCTGCTTTTCTGCTTGGTGGGCCGCGTCATATTGGAAGAATTACATTAGATATCAACACGCTCATGTATGCAGCATTCCTGATTATTCTGGGCGTTCAGGCAGTTTTCTTCTCCCTCTTTACTTATGTTTTTGGTGTCAATGCAGAGCTGCTTCCAAAAGACAGCCTGACAGATAAGTTTGTTCAAAATATTGGGCTTGAAAAAGGTATTATTATCAGCTTCGGAATGATTCTGCTTGGGTTAGTTAGTTCCATCGGTGCAGTAATTTATTGGGGCGAAAATCTTTTCGGAAACATTGATCCAACATTTTCCATGCGGCTGGTTATTCCAGGGGCTGTTCTGTCCACATTGGGAATTCAAACCTTCTTTGCCAGTTTCTTCCTAAGCATATTAAATACCAAACTTAAATAACAAGCCACCCTCCATGAAATCAGACCTGCCACTGCGACTCCTGCCAAGAATACAAGACATCTTTTTTATATCAATTTTTATTGCGGTTCTCCTGCTGGGACAGCGAATGCTCAACCTGGATGGTGACTTCCCGCGCCATCTCTTAACCGGGAAGTACATTCTTGAAAACCGAACCATTCCCACTACCGAGTTATTCATTCACCCGTATCTAGGCAGGCACAATACTTCTCATTCTTCCGAGTGGCTCTCAGATGTAATTTTTTATACAACTTATTTGTACACAGGTCTGGCTGGTGTTGTAGCGCTTTCAGCGCTTTTAATTGCATCCACGTTTACTCTTTTATTTAACAAATTATCAACAAGGCTAAACCTGCGAATTCCAGTACTTATGATCGTAGCATGGGGCGCGGCTGCAACATCGTTGAATTGGGTTACACGTCCACATTTGATATCTATGTTTTTGCTGGCAATATGGATTATCTTGGCAGATGATCTACGGCGCGGCGAAAAAATTCTGCTCTGGTATTTTCCGACTTTTATGCTGTTATGGAGCAACCTGCATGGAGAATTCATCGCAGGAATACTCGTTTTACTTGCATATTCTGTTGGCTGGACTATGGATTATTTGCTTGATCGCACAAGCACAAACCTGAGTGTTGGGAAAAATATATGGCTGGCATTGTTCTTGTCCATGCTGGCAAGCTTGATAAATCCAGGTGGTATCGGGCCGTGGGCAGGCATATTGGGTTTTGTGAATAATCAATATTTAATGTCGCGTATGTTGGAAGCCAACACGCCGAACTTTCAATCACCAGAAATGCGGGTACTTTTAGGGCTGCTCGCATTTTCCATCTTTTTATTGGCGATAAAAAAAGAAAAACTATCTGCAGCCCAGGGATTGCTGCTGGCAGGATTCAGCACCATGAGTTTAATGGCAGTTCGCAATATACATCTATATGGTATTGTTGCACCGTTTGTCCTCGCCGAAACGCTTATTGAAACGAAGAATATCCATCTGATAAACAGGCTTGAGCTCACGCTGCAAAACGTGGAAGGTGCTATCAAAGGAATATTGTGGCCGACAGTTACTGTGGTCATTTTGAGTATTTTCGTAATCACAAACAGTTTTGCACAAATTTTCTATCAATTTACTCCGTCAATGTTTCCAGTTCAAGCGGTTGAGTGGCTTGAGAAGAATCCTCAGCAAGGCAAAATGTTTAACAATCTTAATTGGGGAGGATACCTTGCGCTTCATTTATGGCCTGAGCAACTAACTTTCATCGACAGTATGGCAGATGTCACTGGGGAGGCAACCAGGCAATACGAAACTGTCATTACCCTTGCCAATAACTGGCAGAATATTTTTGAACAGCACAACATAGAATGGGCAATCATTGAGCACGATAGTATTCTGGCCAAAGAACTTGAAGTCAAACAACACTGGCATGTGCTTTACGAAGATAATACATCCATCATCCTGCACAAATAGGTCACTTAAGCAGAAGAGCGTATTCATGACTTATTTGTTGATACAAGACTCAAAAGCGAAGCTTATTTTTATTTTAGCCCTTGCCTTAATAATTCGATTAGCAGGCATTGCTTCACGGCCTATTTGGTATGACGAGGCTTTTTCAGTCCTGATTGCCGAACAGGGGCCATCGGCAATTCTCAACGGCACGCTCGCCACAGATGAAAACTCATCTGCCGCAGAAGAACATCCGCCCGTGTATTACTTCATGCTTTGGGGTTGGATCTATTTTTTTGGCAATTCCCTAATTTCAATTCGAATGCTTTCAGTTGCTCTGTCACTTGGAATTATTTTTTGCGTCCACTTAATTTCGAGACATTTATTCGACCCGCCCACAGCGCTCGTCGCTGCGCTTCTGACTGCCATCCTGTCATTTCAAATCCACTATGGCCAGGAAATTCGCATGTATGTTTTACTGACATTTTGGATATGTCTCACGACGTACGCCTTCTTCAAACGTCAGTGGATTTTATTTAGCATAGCTGCCGCACTTGCACAATACACCCATAACCTTGCTGCGTTTTATTTAATTCCACTTGCCTTGATTCCTGTTTTTCAAAAGGATTGGAAAACGCTTCGGTCTTTAACTGTAGCAGGTTTCGCCGCTATCCTCATTTACTCCCCCTGGCTGATTCAACTTCCAGCACAGCTTTCAAAAGTCACATCCAGCTTTTGGATCGAAAAACCAGGTGTTGAAAAACTTTTTACCCTCTTCCTGATATACCTGCCCAATTTACCGCTTCCTAATAATCTGCTATTGCCCGGACTATTACTTGCGACACTGATCATCTCACTTGCGGCCTTTCAAACCTATCGTGCTCATAAAGAAGAACCACAAAAAGCGATGAGTGGCCTTTGGCTGGCCTATCTTTCATTCACGCCGCCGTTATTACTTTGGCTGGCTTCGCAAATTTCACCCATGTACGTGGAACGAGCACTGTTACCTGCTCATGCAATTTTCTGCATTTGGATTGCCTGGGCATTTACACAAACAAAACTACCACGCCCGATTCAACTCGTCGTCTTCGTATTAATCATTACATCTGCAGGAATCGGCTTCTATCAACATATCACCTATAAAGGATTCCCATACGGCCCATTCGCCACCATGGATGCAAACATTCAAAACAGGATCAAGCCAGGAGATGTTGTTGTCCATTCAAATAAGCTAACCTACCTTCCTTCAGTTTACTTTGACGGCAATTTGCATCAAAGTTACCTTATGGATACGCCCGGCAGTTCCACCGACACCCTCTCTCCAACCACGCGAGACATTCTGCATCTAAACGACCAAAAAAATATTGAGACGGCCACAAAAGACGCTAATCACGTTTTCTTTATCATCTTTCAACAATCCATCGATGAATTTATTTCTCAAGGCTATCAAACACATCCAGATATAAAATACCTGAATACTAATTTTTTATTCGTATCTACTGAAAAATACAACGATGTCAGACTGTATATTTTCACAAGGAAAGAGCCGTAATTCTCAAACAAACAGTTTTAGACTGAATATTCATTAAGTGGACTTATACGCGTAGCGAAGAATCATACCTGGCTGGGTAAGGCGAGGCATTAAATAAAAACTGCTCTGAAGATATCTTCAGAGCAGTTTTTATGCTTACATAACTGCATCGATCATAATTGCCAGAAAGATAAACGCCAGATACATACTTGACCAGCGATACATCGTCCATGCAACCTTATTTCCACCAACTCTGAAAACCTGCCATGCGGCATAAAGCAGAAACCCGCCCAATACCAAAGCGGAGATTAAATAAACCGTTCCCGCCAAATTAAAGATTGGAAGCAGCAAAGTTACCGCAATCAGTTCAATCGTATAAACCAAAATGTGCCTACGTGTTCTTTCTTCTCCATGCACAACTGGCATCATTGGCACACCTGCTTTTTCATAATCCTTCATGCGGACAATCGCTAACGCCCAGAAATGCGGCGGAGTCCACATAAAGACGATTGCAAAAAGAATCCATGCTGCAAGCCCCAAATGACCCGTCGCAGCAGCCCAACCTACCATAGGCGGAATTGCGCCCGCACCGCCGCCGATCACAATGTTTTGTACTGTGGCTTTCTTAAGTAATACGCTATAAAAAATCACGTAATAGAAAATACCCGCAAGTGACAGCAAAGCCGCAAGTAGATTGACAAACCCAGCCATCACATAATAACTGATCAAAGAAAGCGCCAGGCCGTAGGATAGTCCCTCGGCAGCCGTCAAACGCCCATCTGCAAGCGGCCTTTTTGCGGTGCGCTGCATGTTTTTATCCAGCTCGCGGTCAATATATTGATTTAATGCGCTCGAACCAGCCGCCGCAAATGTGCCGCCAAGCAGTGTCCAAAAAGTAAGAGAAGCGGAAGGCCAGGCCTTGGTCCCAGCTACCAACCCGCTATAGGTAGTCACGAGTAACAATGCCACAATCAACGGCTTGGAGAGAATAAAGAAATCTTTTACACGTTGCCGAAATTCAAACTTCGGAATTTCAATTGCATCTTTGGCCAACACTCCAGAAAGATATACTAAAAACCCTAGCGAGATCCATAAGGCTACTGCGGTCATTGTGTGCAAGATCACCAAATGTAAAGGGTAATTGCGCGTTACTACAATCGCTCCAATAAATGCCTGACAAAAAAATAATACACCCGTCACAGTTGTCAAAGGCAGAAGTATGTTTTGTTCGCGCTGTTCGCGCCAGGCTTTTCTCCAAACCAAAGCCATGAATACCGAAGCTACACCCACCAGTGAAAGATGCAGGAGTTTCAAGTATCCCAAGAGTTGAGTTGGCACACATGCGGGCCAGCCAACACAGTATGCCCATGCGCCCGTGATGGTTACAAGCCGCCCAACAAGGGTCAAAGCGAAGACCATTCCAAATAAAGCCAAAACCAAGCGTGAAAAAGATGATTGAAGAGAATATTTCATGTTCACTATTCCTGCTTCCGCAAATAAAATGGATACCCAACAAATAAAATAGCCGCAAACGCAAACCATTGTAAAGCATAGCCGACGTGCGGACCTTCGGTCAACTCAATAATCGGTTGAAACTTAATTGGCGGCTCGGAAATATTTCCATCCAGATTGGGTTGAACATACACAGATAAAAGCGGATATGAAATCTGCTTTGAGATGCGAACTATATTTAGATTATTCCATACATCAAGGCGGTTTTGCCCGGAACCAAGTGACGGATCTGAGATTCCGCCGAAAGCTGGTTTATCCTGCCCAAGCCGAATCTGCCCTGTAACAGTTACCTGACCTGGCTCATCATACTGACGCCAATTATCAGGGGCGGTATTCCCATCAGCGGGAATCCAGCCACGGTCTACTAGAACAGCTGCCCCGTTGAAAAGAAGCGGGGTGACGAGGTGATATCCATACTGATCGCCGTTATATTGATTCCGCAATGCGACTTGATTCTCAAAGTCATATTCACCAGTAACTGTTGCCGCGCGCCATTCCATGGAAGAAATATCTTCAGGCAAATTTTGATTTAGATTTAACGGTTTTTCTGCACGCATGGATTCGACTTGTGCATTGAATGCCCTGCGCTGCTGCAAACGATCCAATTGCCAGATGCCCAAACGAATACACAAGGCTGTTCCTGCAAAAACAAGCAGGGTTGCAAAAAGCCATGAACGAGTAAACATTTTTCTTAGAATCATTTTTCTTCTTTTTTATTAACTGGCATGATCAACGAATATAACGCGATGAGGGCTCCTGACGGTATGCTCGAAAACAAGATCCCATAAAGCCGCGTGCTGAGTGTTAATGGTTCATGTACATCAAGGCCAAAGTATTTGCCTGGCTGGAAGGAGCAGGAATAGGCGTAGGATTGAACCGCATCCAGCGAAAGTTTGGCTGAGGTACCGGCGGGTATCCATAAAGGTCCCAGCTCATGGTTCGCTGTATCCTTATTCTCTATCAAAAGAGTATCTCCTACAACAAAGTCCATCGAGTTGGGTATGGTTGGCGGGGTTTCGCCTAAGGCCACACGTTCAGCGGTTCCCAATGGAATCACCAGGCTGATAACCTTTGGAGGCCGCGCATATTGATGTAAAAATATGAATGTGATTTCGCTAATTGCCACCCCTACCACAAGACCGAATATCATCGAAAGTATGATTCTTTTTATTATTATTCGAGTTGGAGGCATTTCTTCTCTTTCCAAAAAACTTACTTCAACAGAATTTCAAGGTCATTCACAATATCCCCGACAGGGGTTTGGAACCCATATGAAAGCCGCAGGTTGCCATCCATATCAATCAGATACACCCGCGCAGTATGATTGACAGTGTAGTTTAGAACCGAATCAGACAGTACCTCTTCACGAAAAACTCCATAGTCTGCCCAGATTTTTTCAAGCTCAGTCATAGTCCCACTTAACCCCAAAAAACCATGATTGAATTGATTAACGTATTCCTGGATTTTTTCAGGTGAGTCTCTTTTTGGGTCAACCGAAACAAAAATGACTTGAACCTGATCTGTTTTATCACCAAGACCACCCATTACCTGATTTAGCTCAGCCAATGTTGTTGGGCATACATCAGGACAGGAAGTGTATCCAAAAAAGAGAAGCACAATTTTTCCCTTCAAGCCACTCAATTGAAACGGTTCCCCGTTCGAGAGTTTTAATTCAATATTCGGAGCTATAGGATACGGCTCGTTATATGCTGTTCCACGATAACTATCTGGCCTTGAAAACAACATGGCTAGAAGTGTGGTTATCGCAACCACAAACACAACGACCAAGCCAACCCACAGTATCTTTTTGTCCATTTGCGTTAACACTCCAAAACGGGGCGACCTTGCGGCCGCCCCGGTCTTGCCTTCTATATTAGTTTACATCAAATTTATTTGCAAATATTAGCTAAAACACTATTTGATCAAATTACCAATGAGATATAAAGCAGGGTAGAAGATGATCCAAACCAGGTCAATGAAGTGCCAATAAACGGCAGCGGCTTCAACAGCATAATGTTTTTCAGCAGAGTATAGACCCTTGCGGGCATTATTCCAAACGATGGCCAGGAATATCAACCCTGTTAGCACATGGAAGGCATGCATACCAGTCATTATGTAGAATACGCCTCCCATCGGACCTGTTGAAGGATTGCCGAAACTGGCAACCAATCCTTCTTCGGCAGCTAACGGCCATTCCACCAGGACTACACCAAATAAAAAGCCAAGTCCAAGTACAAAGGTGACGATCGTGTTATTCATAAAGCCCTTTTTATCTCCGTGAGCCATTGCGGTTTCACCGCGATTCATGAAGAAAGAGGAGAGCAATAGAACGGCAGTTACCGCTAAACCAAGTAACTGATTTAAAGGAGGGCGGGTGAGTCCTAGCAAATTAATACGGGTGGTTAATAGACCGCCAAAAACAAATGCGTCTGAGAGCAAAAACAACCACAAGCCAAGGCGCATGGTACCCGTTTTGTATTCATCGGAATGTGGATCGGCATCGGTGCTTTCATTCAGCTTGTAAATATGCATATAGTAGTACATAACCAATGCAAGTTTTATAACTGCGATAACAACGAGAATTGACACCGCTTTAAAAGTAACGGCAACAAAATATTCCAAAACAGTGAGCAGCGCCAGGTAGACAAAAATTACCACGCCTTGGCTGAGTGCTGCAGATTTATCTTGTGTATGTGACATTTGAATCCTCCCCTTTATTTATGCTTACTATTGTCTGCAGGAGCAGTGAATTCAACATACTTCGAACCAGGCAAACCGTAATCGTAGGGTTCACCAACCACTTCGAAGGGTTGATCGTAATTATGCGTGGGCATGGGCGAAGGAACCTGCCACTCAGGGGAACGTGAATTCCAAACGTTGCCTTCCGCCTTTTCGCCGTTTTTAATGCTATTAAAGAAATTGAACAGGAAGATCATCACTGAGATACCGATAAGATAACCTGCAATTGTCATTACAAGATGAAGATTATCAAGCCCAAGAGCTGGGTCATAATCTACAATGCGGCGACGCATACCAAGCAAGCCTGCATCCATCATGGTAAGAGTTAGAACAAAGAATGATGGGGTCATTAACCAGAAGTGAATCTTGCCGAGCGTCTCATTCATGCGGCGTCCGGTAGCTTTGGGAAACCAATAGTACAAAGCCGCAAAGAACGGGAATACAAATCCACCAAAAATCGTATCGTGGAAATGGCCAACGATGAAGTAAGTATCATGTAAGTGAAGGTCTACAGAAATGGTGGCGTTTGGGGGGCCAGTCAAACCACCTAGTAGAAAGACTACGATCGCACCCATAACAAAAAGCATTGGGGTGGGGTAGGTCAACTTTCCCTTCCAAATCGTGGCAACCCACGAGAAGAATTTAACACCCGTCGGAATGGCAACCAATAACGTACTGTACATAAATGGCACACGCAGGTATTCATTCATGCCAGATGTAAACATGTGATGCGCCCAAACCAGGAAACCCACCAACGCAATACCCATAGACGACATGGCAATCCAACGATAGCCAAACAGGGGCTTACGGGCAAATACGGGCAACAATTCAGAAATCACGCCCAAGCCAGGGAGTACAAATACATAAACTGCTGGGTGAGAATAGAACCAGAAAAGATGCTGGAATAGAACAGGATTACCACCTTTGGCTGGGTCAAAAAAGCCCATACCAAATAAGCGTTGGAACATCACCAATTGGAACGAAAGTCCGATCAGCTGTGTTGCTGTCATGGCAATAATGGAAGTTGCAACGGCTGCCCAGACGAAGATCGGCATACGCATTGAGGTCATACCCTTGGAACGCATACGGATTACTGTTGCAATCACATTCAAGGCGCCTAAAATAGATGACCAGCCTGCTGTCCATACACCAAGAAAAAACATTTGAACACCAACAGGAGCACGTGCAGAAAGCGGCGGATAACCCGTCCAACCCGTTCCAAAACCGCCGAGAAACAAGCTCATCAACAGAAGTACAGCCCCAGGGACAGCGATCCAATATGAAAATGCATTCAGTCGAGGGAATGCCATATCCTGTGCCCCAAGCAAAAGCGGAACTACGTAATTGATAATTCCCGCAACGCCTAACAAGATAGATACGATCATGATCATGCCATGCAATGACATGAGTGTATTGTAAAGTTGCGGGCCATTCTGCCCAAACAATTTCATATCGACTTTAAGGAACTGCAGTTGGGATTGGGCAAGCTCAGTACGGAAGATCAACGCAAACAGGCCGCCAATACTAATCAACACTAATGACGTAACAGTATATTGAATACCAATTACTTTATGATCAAGAGAAACATTGAAATATTTCTCCCAGCCGGTATAGTGTTCTTCATGGTGTTCGGGCGTATCAATCCCGCGCGACCATTTGAACCAATCTATCACTGAACCATTACCACCGAGGAAGAAGAGCACTCCAAAGAAGGCTCCCAACACCCAGGCAGGTTCAGTAAAAAAGAAAGTATCGGTGGTACTTAAGCCCATGATCGCGCGAATGCCTGTAACAAGACCTGCACCCAAAAGAGTGCCAATCAATTGCCAAAACAAACCACGCATCAAGGCTGTGGACAAGAATTTCTTCATTATTTATCCTCCGCCAATTATTTCAGCGTCTTAATATACGCGATAATATTCGCGATTTCTGCTTCAGTTAAAGTAAAAGCTGGCATAGTAGTTGGAGAAAAACCAGCGACTTCCTGTGCCTTTGGTTCAAGAATGGACTTAGTAATGTATGCTTCATCAGCAACAACTGTTGTTCCATCTGTTAATTCAACCTTTGAACCAAAAAGACCAAACCAGGTGGGGCCAGTCATCTTTGTGCCATCAACAGAATGACAGCCGATACAACCATTCTTAATTGTCAGCGCTTTGCCCAAACCTTCAGGGGTTTGATTCGCAGCAGCGACAGCCTGTTGATTTGCAATCCAGGCATCGTAATCTGCTTTCGTATCAACAATGACAGGGTTTTCCATATAGGCATGAGAAGCGCCGCATAACTCAGCACAGCGGACTTTGTAATCGCCCACTAGAATCGGGGTGATTCTGTACTCGGTCACGCGCCCAGGCACAACGTCTTGTTTGACGCGAAACTCAGGAACCCAAAAAGAGTGGATTACGTCAGCAGATTCCATCTTTAAAACGACCTGCTGATTCACAGGTAAATGTAATTCGCTGCTGACAATTCCATACTCTGGATATTCAAACGTCCAGGTAAATTGCTGAGCTTTCACTCTAATAACAATTGCGTTCGGGTCAACTCGGCGGATTTCACCAAGTGAATAGGAACCCATATAGGCTAAAATCAATACTGCAAATAAAGGAACCACTGTCCAAACAATTTCTAATGTTGTATTCCCTTCAATATGTTCGCCATCGCTGGTATCGCCTTTTTTCCGCCGAAATACGATCATACTGTAAGCCATCGGCACAACGATGAGCGCGAACAAAAAAGATATTGCCATAATTTGCCAATGCCACAGCCAGTCAATTGACAATGATTGCAGGCTAGCCTGAATAGGATGCATTTGCCTTGCTACCCCGGCAAAATCCAATCCCATATAAGTGAGAACAGCCATTACAATGACCAAAATTCCCACAATTACAAAGTGTCCCATACGCTCTCTCCTGATGAAATTTCAAACGGGAAAATAAACTCCCGTTACAAACGCAAATTTAGACCAATCCTGTATGAATTGTCACTATTTTCACAACCTGACTAATATACCAAACTCTTTTGCAATTGTCACTATTTTTTGTGGACATTGTACGCATCTTCATTAACTGACAACTGATACTAAATAATTGACAAAATCACACCGACGGCATTTTCCAATGCGCATCGGTGCGTAAGTTGATTAAAATGCTGCAGCCAAATTATTTCGACAAGCCCAGTTCACTTAGCAAAGTAAGGCTGTGCTCTGAAGGTCTGACATTTTCATAAACACGCTTAATATTTCCGTCCACATCGATCAGGAATGTAGTGCGAAGAACACCTTCGTATTCCTTACCCATGAATTTTTTAGGTCCCCACACACCATACGCATCACAGATTTTATGACCATCATCAGAAAGCAAAGAGAATTGCAGCTGAAATTTGTTTTTGAACTTAACATGCGAGGCCACGTCATCCGGGCTTACACCTAAAATCACCACCCCTGCCTTTTCATAAGATGAATAATCATCGCGAAAATTACAGGCTTCTTTCGTACAGCCTGGAGTATCATCTTTTGGATAAAAATACAAAACCACATTCTTTCCCCGATAATCAGTTAATTTACGTAATGTATTTGTTTCGTCCAACATTTCAAATTCAGGCGCAGACATTCCAGCTGCAATTGGCATACAAATTCTCCTTTGACAAACAATGACCACTATTATAACGGCAAAAGATATAATCACTCCTGATGTAAATGCGCTTGAAAAACAACTCGAAAGCCATATAAAACTAGGCGTCGAAAAATTTACAAATCAGCACATTAGGCATTATAATTCCGCCGGCTTATTGCACGAAAGAAACCGGGGACGTGTTGGAATTGGCAGACAAGCATGACTTAGGATCATGTGCCGCAAGGCGTGTGGGTTCGACTCCCACCGTCCTCACTTCAATGCAATGATCGAGACGGCGTTAGAGAATATTTTCTACGCACTAAAATAATTAGGTTCTAAAAGTTGAACACTTCTGAACCTGGAGGAAACTTTGAATATAGAAAAACAATACCAGGAAGATCATTCTGTAAAACTCATCGTGGATGTTGAGCAGGAAAAAATGGATGTCTACAAACGCCGCGCGGCAACGAAGATATCCGCACGCAGCAAAGTTCCTGGTTTTCGTCCGGGCAAGGCTCCGTACGAAATAGCTCTGCGCACTTTTGGTGATGCAGCGATTACTGAACAAGCCATTGACCTGCTTATCGATGCCGAATATAGTAATATTTTACAGGAAGCGGATGTAAACCCTGGCGCGGCTGGCTCCCTCGAATCTGTAGATAGCCTTACACCTCCCAAGTTAACCTTCCGCGTCCCACTTGCTCCTGAGGTGAACCTCGGTGATTATCACTCCGTCCGTATGGATTACGAATGGAAAGCACCCGAAGAAAAAGATGTTGACGTGGCGGTTGAAGAACTCCGTCAAATGTACGCCACCACAGAGAACGTGGACCGCGCCATTGAAATCGGCGATTATGTTCTGGTGGATGTGAAATCTGAAACCCCTGAAATCAACCGCACTGGTTTTGCAACCTTTGTCCGCAGTGAAGACCGTGACACCGAATGGCCTTTCAATGGTTTTGCAAAACAACTTGTTGAGTTGAAAGCTGGCGAAAACAAAATTATTAAGCACGAATTTCCCGCGGATTGGGAAGTGGAAGAACTTAAAGACAAGAATGTTGAAATCGAAGTCATAGTCAAAACTGTACGCGGCGTAACTTTGCCAGATATCAATGATGAGTTCGCCAAGATGACAGGTGCCGGCGAAACTGCGGATGCGCTGAAAGAAGCCGTGAAAAAAGATGTTGAAAAACGCTCCCAGGATGCGTATGATGATACATATTTTGTTGATTTAATCGAAAAGGTCAAAGAAGGGGCGACAATCAAATATCACGAGCACACCCTCGAGCATGAAGGTGAGCATGTTCTATCTGACCTCAGCAACCGTCTTGCCCAGCAAAGCATGGACCTGGATACATATTTCAAGGTGCGCGAAACCACCCGCAAAAAATTCATTGAAGAAGAAGTCAATCCTGTGGCCAAGAAACGCCTTGAGCGCGGCTTGATCCTCGACGAGATCGTCCGCAAGGAAAAAATCCAGATCGACAACGAAGCGCTCGAAGCAGAATACAACAATACGATCAACGGTCTTTCCCAACAAGGCATGGACTTCACCAAGATCGGTGGCGGCAAGAAAGGTCAAAAGCAATTAAGCGAAGCCATTGCCATGGAATCTGCAAGCCGTGTGATGACCCGCAAAGCGCTCGACACCCTCAAAGCGATCGCAACGGGCGAATACAAACCAGTTGAAACAAGCGTTGAATCCACTGAATCCACTGAAGAAACTGCCGAAGTACAAGTAGTGGAAGAAACACCCAAGGCAAAGAAAAAATCCAAGAAGGCCTCAGCAGTTGAAGGCGCGGACGAAAGCGACTCTTCATCCACTGAAGAATAAGCGGAATTAAACAAAGGGGTGAGTTAACAACTCACCCCTAAAACTTTAATAAAAATCCAATACACTCTGTGTATTATTGTCCCAACAAAAAAAGGAGACAAACATGATTCCAGATTTTAAAAACATAGTTCCGATGGTTGTTGAAAATACTGGTCGCGGCGAACGCGCTTATGATATTTACTCGCTCCTGCTTAAAGAGCGAATTATTTTTCTTGGCACGCCAATTGATGATCAGGTTGCGAATGTTATCGTGGCGCAATTGTTGTTCCTGAATCACGAAGACCCTGAAAAGGAAATTCGTATGTACATCAATTCTCCCGGCGGCGTGATCTACGCGGGGCTTGCGATCTACGACACGATGCAGGTCATTTCAAACCCGATCAGCACGATGGCAATCGGAGTCACCGCTTCGTTCGGGACTGTGTTGCTGACTGCTGGCACGAAGGGCAGACGCTACGCCCTGCCTAACGCAACCATTCACATGCACCAACCTCTTGGTGGCGCACAGGGACAAGCGACTGACATCGCAATTCAAGCCAAGCAAATTATGCGTTTGAAAGCGTTGCTAAATGGCGTGATGGCAAAACACACAGGGCAGCCTCTCGAAGTGATTGAGCGCGATCTTGACCGCGATTATTATCTGGACGCCCAGCAGGCCGTGGATTATGGTCTCGTTGACCAGATCGTTCAGACACCTGAGAAGTTTGTAAAAGCCGTGAAGTAGTACTGAAATCACTAAAAAGTGATAAGTTATCAGTAATCAGTTTAGACCTTGAGGAGAAATCTTCGAGGTCTTGTGTTTATAATAGTAATTAGTATGCTTTTTCTATCAAGCCTAAATCCAAAATCTCAAATCGGAAATCAATATGACCTTCTCGATTGTTGCATGTGATCTCAAAGAAAAAAGCTGGGGCATTGCCGTTGCTTCAAAATTTCCAGCCGTTGGCGCTGTGGTTCCTTGGGCTCAGGCAGATGCTGGCGCGGTTGCGACTCAATCGTTTGCGAATACATCCTTCGGCCCGCGCGGATTAGAAATGATGTCAAATGTCTTATCTGCTGACAAAACGCTGGCAAAGCTGCTTATGGATGACCCAGACCGTGAGTTACGTCAGGTTGGTTTGGTAGATACAAAAGGTAATGCGAAAACTTTTACTGGCAGCGGGTGTTTTCCATGGGCTGGTGGTGTCACAGGCAAGGGATATGCGATTCAGGGAAACATATTGGCGAATGCAAAAGTTGTCCCTGCGATGGAAAAGAAATTTCTGTCCACCAAAGGTAGTTTGCCTGCTCGCTTATACGCGGCTCTTCTGGCAGGCGACCGCGCAGGCGGCGATAAACGCGGACGTCAATCTGCGGCGATCTATGTGGTAAAACCAAATGGCGGTTACGGTGGATTTGTAGATCGCTGGATCGATTATCGAGTAGACGACCACGAAGACCCAGTTCCGCGCCTGGGTGAATTGCTGGAAATGCACGAACTTTATTTTGGAAAAAGCATCGAGAGTCAAAGACTCGCGCTCAAAGGGAAATCACTTGATCAAATGACGGCAATTTTGAAAAGTGAAGGTTATCTAAAAAAGAATACGGCCTTTCAGGATGCATTCAATGCCTTCATAGGTAATGAGAACTTCGAAGAACGTGCTGATCCTCAAGCAGAATGGATCGACAAACCTATATTGAAACATTTGCTGAAGAAATTCGGTTAGTGAGTGCGAAGCAAAGAGTGAAATACTACGAGTAAATTCGTAAATCTAAAATCGGAAATTGAAAATTCAAAACATGATTCCTATAAACATAAAAGCCCTTATCCTGGATATGGATGGCGTCATCTGGAAGGGTGATGCACCCATCGGCGACCTCTCATCTACATTCGCGCGCATTCGTGAGCGAGGACTGAAATTTGTGTTCGCGACGAATAATGGCACGAAAACCCCCGAAGAATATCAGCGGAAATTAGCTGACCTTGGTGTTGATATTGAACCCTGGCAAGTAGTGACCTCCGCCATGGGGATTGCCTTTATGCTGTCGTCCAGTCATAAGTTTCCGCGTGGAACAAAGATTTTCATGATCGGCGAAGACGGTATCCGTGTGGCGCTTGAAGAAAAGGGATATGAAATCCTTTCTGTTGAGAATGCTCCAGAAGCGCAGGCCGTTGTCATGGGAATTGACCGAGGTATCAGCTTCCAAAAAATTGCCGAAGCCACCCTGCTCGTAAGTGCAGGCATTCCTTTTTATGCAACGAATACCGATCGAACCTTTCCCACTCCGCGTGGGGAGATTCCAGGGTCAGGGGCATGGCTTTCTGTGATCACAGCTGCAACAGGTATTGAACCGATCGTCGCTGGCAAGCCATTCCCATATTTAATGGATCTATCCCTCGAAAAACTTGGCACAAGCAAAGAGGAAACCCTCGTCGTGGGAGACAGGCTCGAAACGGATATCGCTGCAGGTCAAAGCGTGGGATGCCCAACTGCGTTGGTATTAAGCGGTGTCTCTACAAAGGCCCAAGCAGATGCTTGGAAGCCTGCGCCAAACATAATTGCAGAAAACTTGAGTGGGTTGGTTAAATAAAAAAATGGATGAGTTTTGAATTGTCCTTTAAAAATAGATGGGAAAAGAAAGCAACTCGTGTGACATCTCCTCATACGAGCTGCTTTTATGTCTGGAAGAAAAAGAATATTACGTCTGCTATACAAGCTCGGCATTCGCCTCTAGGTCAGAAAACCAGTCAGAAATAGATATCAGCTATATTCATGTAACCCATTTATTCACGATCAAAAAGCACTCTTAGTGGTAAAAATAACCTTGTGTACAGCAGAGATTTTTTGGTAAATCTTGTGCAAGCATTGTATGAATACAGGTTTTATATGATAATGACAAAAACAAAGTGAGGTAGAAATATGCGTGTGTGCATTCTATCAGATGAAAAAATCTCTGATTTTAACCCGGCTCCATATATAAAAGATTTTGACTGGCAAATGATCACTATGACCGCACCCGTCATGGATAAAATCCGTGCTTTAGCAGAGAGAAAAGAATTTGATGTATTCCTTAATATTTGTGAAGGATACGAATTCGAAGATGAAGAAGATGATGAGCTGGGATATCATGCGATAGATATTGTCAATGCTCTGGAAGCTTTAGACCTGCCTTTTACCGGTGCTGACTCAAACTGCTTTGACCCAACACGCGAAGAAATGCAAGCCATTGCAGAAGCCAATGACATTAGTTTTGTAAAAGGTTATCAGGTTAAAAGCGTGGAAGAAGCTGAGAAACTGGTGACGAATTTGCGCTACCCTATTATGGTCAAGCACCCAAAGAGTTATGGCAGTACAGGGATGACGAAAGACTCGCGCGCAGATAATCTTGAACAGGTCCGTACTCAAGCGGCACGTATTTGCGGAGAGTTTAGTGCTGCAAGAATGGAAGAGTTCATTGTAGGTAGAGAATACAATGTGCTCGTAGTGGAAAATGCGGATGACTTGAGCCAGCCGTTTGCATATCCACCTGCTGAGTTGGTATTTCCCCCCAATGAAGAATTCTGGCATGTGGATGTCAAATGGAATTACAACGCGCCATTTGATTTTAACCAGGTCACAGACTCTCAACTGATCGCACGATTGCATGACATTGCAAAAAGAATGTTCCTTGCGATGGGCGTTTCAGGCTATGGCCGTTGTGATATTCGGATGAATGAGAAAGGCGAGTTGTTTATTCTGGAGATTAACCCCAACGGCGGGATCATGTTCAAACCTGAGGAATATGGCCCGGCAGATTATATGATCTTGTATGACAAAGATGGATATAAGGGATTTTTCGATAAAATATTTTCTGCTGCGCTCAAAAGACAAATAATGCGATTACAGAAATAAAAAAGGCGCACTTTGATGTGCGCCTTTTTTATTTTATGGATAGTTTAAGGCTGACTAATAACCAGGTTGTCGAAGTGGACTTCGGCAGTTGGTTCTGCCGTTTCAAAAGAAACAGCTGCAAAAGCAAATGACCCAGAAGTTGAACCATCTGCGACTGTGTTTGCAGTAGCAAGTACTACATCATTGACTTCAAGGGTTAGGTCGCTGCCGTTACAAGTCGCGCGGATTTTGTTTGTGGCCGTTCCCTGATTGATCACATCCGACGAAGTCCAGTCTACAAGTGGACTCATGGTGCCAGAGCTGATGTTGCGGATTGAATAAAACCCATCTCCGCTAATGCCGAGCAGATAGCCATTAATTGATTTATCGTCTTGAGTGTGCAGACGGCAAATCACGCCAATTCCCGCATTGTTGTTCGATGGACCAGTTACTAAAGTTGCCTCAAATTCAATTACAGTGTTGGCGTATTCAGAGGTGGAACGCCCCCAATTCCACAGGTCGCTGAGCGCACGCACAACATAAAACCCATCCTTGGTCTCTACAGATCCAGTGTCATCTGTGTAGGTTTCAAGCTCGGCGCTTGTGACACTGAAATCATCTTTGTAGATGATTTCAGTAAATTGTTGTGGAGCAACAGTTGGAATTTGCGCCTCAGTTGTAGGGATTTGGAGTTGGGTTGTTGGAATTGACGGAATATTTGCTGTGGGTTGCCCATTCAGGGCGGGCAGACCTGAAACTGGGCAAGCACAAGCCAGCAAAAAAACTGCTGCGAGGACACTAACAGTTGATCGAGTTTTTTTATTCATCTCATTCTCCTTGTTGTAATTTTTTGAATTATAGCAGGAGCGATGAATATTAAGAGTTTGATATACCCTTACGTTGGTACTGTATTTTCCAAATGATTTGCCAGGAAGCACCTTTATCATCTGAACGCTCCCAATTCCATTGAAAATCATTATCGGTAATGTCATACCAGATCATACGCTGTTTGACAGGCTTCTCTTCCACAACCCCATTGCGGATTAATATCATTTTCCCATCCACAAATTCGCCAACGAAATCAAGATAACTGCCCGAACTGTCGACCCAGGTCTGACGCCAGCGGTTATCTTCCTTGCTGAAAACTGACACGCTCATCCCTGTGTATCCTGCACCTTCAAAATTCTCTTGAATGACGGCGCCATCCATGATGCGTTCAATACGGTTTGTGCCGTGCATATTTTCACCCCATGTTAATTCCCAATCACCGAGCCAAAAATCAAACTGACGGTTAATGGTCTGTTCAGTCAAATTATCTCTCCAGAATCGATTGAATTTCTTCCATCCTGGAGTTTATGGTTTTTGCCAGTTGCAGGCAACCTTCCTGAGGATTGTCTTCACCGATCAAGTTTGTATCCACTTCTGCGAGTGCTGCGAATAAATACCGAATCAATCTCTTTGATTCCCTGGGTGACTGTCCAATGGCGATAAGTGTCTTGTCTATTTGCACGGTGTGTTGAATGAAATGCGCTTCATAACGATGTAAACGATGACGAATGGGGAAGCGAGTCTCCTCCCAAAAAGTGGAGGGTAGCTCCAGTTCAGCATCTGTGATTAAACTAAACTCCTCAATAATTCTTGAGTGGAAGCTTCGGTGAAATGCCAGCATATCTGTAAAAGAATTGCCTATCAAAGCGTTGTATTCATCTTCTTTCATGCCAGTAACACGGATATCATCCTGATCTGACATATGTTCAGGCGTCCACTTTCCTGCACGGTGACCTTCCAAAGCGTAGCGGATAACTCCGCTGAAATTGATCTCTGCGCCGAGAATATGAGCATACACCCGTCTTACAGGCCACTCTCCTTCAGCAGGTACAAATTCCGAATCTTCTTTTGAAAGCCCAAAGATTGCGGCTTGCAGATCTACATATTGTTTATGGTATTGACCAAGAATATGTTGAGTTTGTGTTACCGGTTTGCGAGTGGCAGCAAGTAACACTGCTAACTGACGTAATTCCTGTATTGTCACAAAGAAGCCAAAACGAATCCCTTCTTCGTCGTGGTCTTTCCATATCCACTTGCGTTCGAGGTCTTTTTCAGAAAGTGGGAGCATGAGCGCGGAAAAATTTTCAACTGCATTGGTCAATTCAGAGTTAAACATACTGCACCTTTATTCCAGCGATTCGAGAAATTCAACCACGGCTTGAGCTTCATCGCCGCCTGCTTTAGCATGGATCATTAAGGAGATTCCATGCGGACCGGGAATATCCTTCGCTTCAGAGTATACACTCGGTGTAGCTTTGACGATTTCCAATTTACCAAGCATCGCTGCTACAAAGATATCAATTCTTGCGCCGTGATCGAGTAAGTAATTGGCAATGTCTTTTCTGCCCATGTGGCCTGCTGCACCGAGGGCAGATTCAAAGTCGCCGCCGCCCCAGTCCCAAGTGGCGTTGACCAGTGCAGGTTCTTGCGTCAACATTTCTTTTACGCGATTCAAATCCACATGGGCCTTGGCGACAAATTCTCCAACCAACTCTGCTTCTAAGGCGGGTTTCTTATCCATTTGATTTTCTCCTATACGTATAATTCTTTAATGTAATTCACTGGAAACACGCTGCATAATTCGTTTGGAAGTACATCAAGTTATTTTCTGCGTTTTCTCATCCATCTTCCGCCTGCGATTAGCGAAATAACAATAAAGGCAATGGCGGCCCAGGAAAAGATTTTGTTGTCGGTGGCTATCCCGATTGCAAGGAAGGTCATGCCAATGAGTAGTGAATATGCCGAAACCTTTTGACGATTTGTTTTCATTGTCACCTCACTTTTACTTCTTTGAAATCGTTGAAAGAACCATTAAATAATTTGGACGGCTTGTCCTTCAAGGTCATCTCAAAGAAACCCAGCAAATATGAATTGACGATTTCGATTACGCGCGTGCCTTTTAGGGGTCCCTTAAGCCCAAGCTGCGGAGCGATCGGGGAGAGCAAGGGCAGGTCGCTAAAGTCAAAATGTTTTGTGCCGTTGATGCTGATTGCGCCCTGGCTGTTTGGAACGTTTGGATAGAACTGATTGAACAACTTATTGTTCTTACTGTCTACCAGATCAGTCCAGCCCTGGCTGAACATAAAGAAAGACGGTTGCGAAACCCCGTTTGCGATCACTTCTGCTGAAACGGGGCGCATAAACGGATCCATGCCAAGCAAAGCATCGCAGCGCGAGTCTGTGCCGCAGAATTGAATGGCTGCGCCTCCGCCCGTGGAATGCCCATATACACCAATGCGTTTCATATCCAATTTTTGGTAGAAACTGCTTAATGTATCTTGATTTAGTTTTTCAAATTGATCTAATGTGTAAGAGATATCTCCAGACCATTGATTGACGAGTTTGCGAGCTGTTATTTCGTAGTTCGGGTCTTCGACATCTTCAGGCAAGGCCTTGGGATTGCTGGGAGCGATGGTTCCATCTAGGAACACAGTGGTCACGGCTCCGTACGTATGTTGAATGGCAATCACAACATATCCGTGACTAGCCAGTTCAAGTGCCTGTCCTGTATTCTGAGCATTGAAGCCATTCCATCCATGTGAAAAGATGATAACAGGATAGCCGATATCGGTTTGAGCTACTTGAGCATTTTTATATGCAGGAATATTGACAAGTTTGAGGTGATCCAGGAAGAAAGATGGCAGGTCAATAAAAGTTGCAATTGCTGGCGCATATATATCTGCATTAGCCATCCAGGGTGCGCGCTTGTCACCAGCTTTGACTTCGGCAGGATACCAGGCTTGAATTATAAATCTGCGCGACTCATCCTTTCCCGAGTACATCTCTTTTCGTGAGGTGTCATTGAATTCGTAAATAACTGTTCCAACAGCAAGTGGTCCGCTGGGCATGGGGATCTTTGGAACAGGCAGTAGAATGGGAACTGCTGTAGAAAGCAAAAGCAGGATTACGGTCAGGTAGGAACCGAGAGCAGGCCAATCAGCGATACTTTTAATTTTTATGAAACTGCTCAATACCATCAAAAGCGTCAACACATAAAGAGGAACCATTTGCCAGCGATATCCCTCCATGTAAAAATGAAAAACGGTGATAATGAGTGCAAGGGCGGGGTCAAGTCGAATTGCAAGCGGGCGCGGATGGGGCCAAAGCAAATAAATAGCAAGTAAAATTGTAATGAAAATTTCCAGAGGGCGCATGGTTTATCCTTTTCGAGTATGGACTATTTTACGGGATTTTCACAAAAAGTGAGCGGAGGTACCATGTTGGCTTTTTCCCTAAGCATTTTTCTTTCTGCGTTTTTATTGTTTCAAATTCAACCCATGATCGGAAAATTTATTCTGCCCTGGTTTGGCGGCACACCCGCGGTTTGGTCAACTGCCATGTTGTTTTTCCAAATTATGCTAACAGGCGGATATGCATATGCATATTGGCTGGTCAAACGTCCTAAACAGGGATGGATTCACCTTGCACTTCTGGGGATAACAATCGCGCTTCTTGCCGCGCTCGGGCTTGGGTGGCCGTCCCCGATCACTCCTGCCGCTGATATGCGTCCCACTGATGCAGGCTTTCCTATATTTAATATTTTCCTTTTGTTGACTATTTCTGTTGGCTTGCCGTATTTCGTGCTTGCTGCCAATGGGCCTTTGATGCAAGCTTGGTTTAGTCGTGTTTTCCCTGAGCGGTCTTACGCGCGGCTGTATGCATTATCAAATATTGGTTCTTTGCTCGGCTTGCTGGCTTACCCGATATTGATCGAACCTTCACTTACTTTGAAACAGCAAGGTTGGGCATGGACAGTTGGCTTCTTCTTGTTTGCGATTGTTGTCGGTGTGTTAAGCTACTATGCTCGCAACGAAAATGAAGTAATAATTAGTCTTGAAAAGAGCGAGGTTCCGTCATCATCCATGCGGGTTTTGTGGATCATTCTAAGCGGCACTGCTTCGCTCTTCTTACTTTCTATAACCAATCAAATATCACAGGAAGTAGCGGTTATTCCATTTTTGTGGATCATGCCGCTTGCCATTTATTTGCTTTCGTTCATTTTAGCTTTTTCTGATTCGCGATGGTATGAACGGCGTTTATATGCCTTGCTTTTCAGCGTTGCTACCCTGGTCATGTTTTGGTCGTTGACCACAGGCGACACGTTAAATGTGATCGTTCAGATCGTGATCTATAACATATTGTTATTTCTGGCCTGTATGATTTGTCATGGCGAGTTGTATCGTTTGCGCCCTCACGCCGATCATTTAACGAGTTTCTACTTGATGGTGTCGCTGGGCGGCGCAGCGGGCGGCATCTTTGTAAACTTGATTGCTCCCTTTATCTTTACAGGCTATTGGGAGTTTTACCTTGGCTGGCTGCTTGTGATTGTTTTATTGATTGTGATGCTGTATCCGCGTTGGTCTTCAAATAAGGCTGTTCAAGCCCGTGTAATGGGAGTCTCCTTTCTTGCTGCAATCTTGCTGCTTGCTTTTGGTTTGAGCCGTTATCAAAATGCATTGTTTGTTGAACGTAATTTTTATGGGGTCATTCGAGTTAAGGAGTTTGGAAAAAATGAAGTTGCCATGATTCATGGTGTAACCATACATGGTGCTCAATTTCTTAATGACCGCACCCGTCCGACCATATATTATGTTGAAGATAGCGGAGTGGGACTGCTCCTACTCAATCATCCTCGCCGTGGACATGGTATGCGTGTTGGCGTGTTAGGACTTGGTGTTGGCACTCTTGCTTCATATGCACAAGAGGGTGATGTATATCGGTTTTATGAGATTAATCCAATTGTTGTTCAATTGGCAGAAGGCAAAGGCGGTTATTTTACATTTTTGGGTGACAGCAAGGCGGATGTTACCGTCGTAGAAGGGGACGCGCGTATTTCACTTGAGCAGGAGTTGTTAGCAGGCACGCCACAGAATTTTGATGTGCTGGTTTTGGACACCTTCAGCAGCGACTCGATCCCTGTCCATTTGGTGACGAAGGAAGCGTTCGCCTTATATCTTCAGCATCTTGCGTCCGATGGTGTTATCGCGGCTCATATTTCAAATCGTCATTTGGATTTACGGCCAGTCCTTTGGCAATTGGCAGAAGAGTTTGGGTTATCTATCGTTCAGGTCGATCGGCCTGCGTCCACAGGTGATAATGGTTTTCCATCTGAATGGATCCTGTTGGCACGTGACTCCGCATTGTTGGAATTTCCTGAGATCCAGTCCAAAGCTATTTCCTTTGATAATTACTCCACTTCGATTCAATTGTGGACAGATGATTATAGTAATTTATTCCAGATCTTGAAGTAGGTTCCAAAATCGTTTTGTCAAATAAAAAACATCTTGTGATGCTAGTAAATTAGCATCACAAGATGTTTTTTATCTCGACTTGATTATTGAACTGTTGGTAGGGCAGTTTCAGTTTGCGCGAGTTTCTCTTTGCCAACCTTGTATGCCTGTGCAATAGTTGTATACATAATCAATACAGAGTACATGGTGATTGCGGGTAGCAGAAATGGCATGAGACAAGCTAGGATTATTGTCGCGCTGATAATTTGAACTGCAATGGTCATTGCCATAGTAGCAAGATAGAAAATAGCAAAGGCTGCGATGAATCCGCTGAGGTTGGCGCGCAAGATCGGCCACCATTCGCGGATACGGAAACCAGCTGCGAATTCATCTTTTTCAACCACGTGCATTTCAGCGGCCGGGATAATCACAGCCAGCGGAAAGGAGATAGGAATTAAGATGCACAGGGTACCAAAAATGACAAGCATGAAGACAGGGATTAGCGCGTCAATTTTTGAGCTATCCATGCTGCTCATGAAAATTGGCATTCCGATCATGGATAGGAATAATGGAATTGTCAGGAGCAGGATTGGGATGGAGTAGATAATGCGCACACCAAACATCTTGGCTCCATCCTTGAACATGCCGCCCCAATCGTCCCATGGAACCATGTGGGGAGATTCGTTATTCATGATTTGTTTTACGATGCGAATTGCATATCCATATAAAACAAAAAATGGAAGGATCGGAATGATGAATGCTGCAAGCGAAACCAAACATCCAACGAGGAAGTGCTTGCGTGAATCGGCATCTTTGAATGGGAACGAGAAAATTTGGTTGAGGTCAAGTCCGAAAAACATAAAACTCCTCTATAAGGCTACGCCCATCACAGCAACAAAATGGGCGGCTGCGGCGAACAATACGAAAATGTGCCAGACTTCATGGAAGCCAAACACGCCAGGTACAAAGTTAAATATTTTGGTAATGTAAACAATCGCGCCGAGTGAATAAATTACGCCGCCAATGATGAGCCAGGTCAAAACCCAGGCGGGAAGTGCCGCGAGTAACTGTCCGCTGGCACCAACGCACAACCAGCCCATAATAAGATAAATCCCCGCATTCAACCAGCGTGGCGCGCGAATGATAAATACCTTTACGCCAATGCCGATGATTGCCAGTGACCAGATAATAATCAACATGCCCCATTTCCAAAAGCCAGAGAAAGCGTTGATGCAGAAAGGTGTATATGTCCCTGCGATCAAAAAATAGATGGCGGCGTGATCGACCTTACGGAAAATCTCCAAAGCCTTATCTTTGACCTGCACCATGTGATACGTGGCGCTGGCTGAAAATAAAAAGATCAGGCTTACACCATAGATGATTAGGGATGCGACCTTTGCGGGTGTTCCCCAGCCTATAATTAGTAAAGCAATCAATCCTGCAAGTGCAAGGATCGCGCCAGCCCAGTGGGTAAGGCTGTTAACAGGTTCACGTAATTTTTTTAACATTTTATTTATTTCCTTTTTCTTAGATTTATTACAAGGGGTTTGTTTGGTCTTGAAGATAAATAGCCAACCAATAACACGATTAATCCAATGCCAAACCCGCAGCCAAGGTTTATATATTCAAGAAAAAACGCCAACTTTACTTTTGCTAAACGAGGGAAATTCTCTAGATACCGAACCTGATATTCTCCATATTTTTCGTAAGGTCTGCCGCTGAGAGCCGGGTCGAAGTCGAAAAATATTGGGAAGGTCATAGGGTAAAACGCAATTGTCGCGCCATTTTTAGCAGTGAATTCCATTTTCCCCGTCCAGCAAGACTTGCCGCCGCTGCATCTTGTGGACACGTTGGATAATTTACCAACAGCTTTTTCTCCAATAAAATCCAACATTACAGAGCCGATCAAAGCTACACAGGCAAATAAGGAGATCAAGATACCTACTATCAACGTGCTTTGTCCTGATTTGAACGCCTTCTTATTATTTTCTGCTGGTTTGTCAACTTCCATATGTTCTCTTATCCTTATTTATGATTTGTTTTCGTTGCCATCACGATCAATAATCGGTTTGATTTTACATCAAGAATTTGCAATTCGGTTTGAAAACCTGCAATTGTGAAAGGTTGTTTGAATTTTGATTTAATCGATTCGTCCAGCACGGCTGGGCTCTCGCCTGTGACTTTATACAGCCATTGAAGAAATCTGCTCTTTGGCCACGCTGCAGGCAGAACGATTAGCCTACCTCCGTTTCGAAGGACTCTTTTTATCTCTGATAATGTATTAGGGTTGAAAATATATTCTGTTGGAAATGTGGAAATGACACTATCGAATGAGTCGTTTTGATACGGCAGATTCTGCGCGAGTGCGCGTGTTAATTTTTGAGTATCGCCAATGCGATGCTTGGCGAGTTTGCCCATTTGCGCTGATTCATCTATTGCTAAGAGAGTCAGGCTTCGGTTAAATAGGAAGCGTTGTAAATGTCCCGGGCCGTGACCCAGCTCAAGAATCCGAGTTCCTTCGATGAATGGGACTATGCTTTGTCCCCATGTTTTCCACTGTCCAAAGGATACGATGGCTGCGACCAGATCGTAGGTGAAGGCGAATGGATGGTAAAGCAGTTTGAAGAAGAAGCGCATGAAGCTTTGCATTGAAAATAAAAAGGGCTTGACCGTGAGGTCAAACCCTTTTTACATTGTTTAGTTTTTGTTAGGCAGCTGCTTCGCTGTCATCTTTCTTGGGTTTGCGGACGGCATCTATTGCGCTCTTGCCGCGTTCACGAACTTCACTGGCAAGTTGCCCGGCACGAGTGCGGGCTTCCTGGGTGAGTTCTTCGGCGCGGATGCGAGCTTCGTGAGCCAGTTCTTCGGCGCGTACGCGGGCTTCTTTGGCGGCTTGCTCGGCACGGGCGTAAGCCTCTTCGGCTGTGACCTGTGCCTTGTCGCGCAGTTCAATGGATTTATCCTTGATCAAAGCGCGGGTTTCTTCTCCAGTTTGAGGAGCGAAAAGTAATGCAACGACAGCGCCGGTGAGTCCGCCGACTACAAAACCTACGAGAAATGCTCCAAATTCATCACGGTCAGACATGGTATTACTCCTTTTGATAATTGGTTACTTATTTTTTATTTGGGCTTGATGCCCATTAATTCTAACATACGCCGCAAACCTGCCAGATAGCCATTCAGTTTGACAACAGGTTCAACGACATTTTCGCCCAAAAATTCCGCCGTACCTCGCAGCGTGTTGACAGTTTCATTGGTGGCATTGAGGATGGGGCGAACTTCATTTTGGATTAGATTGATCAAGCTGGCTAATTGCACAACGAGCACGATCAGAGCCGCACCAATTACCAAGGACTCGAGCGCAACCACAATGATGAAGACATCGCGAATCTTGTCCGTTGGAGCAGTGGGTTGCATTAGGAAGAATACCGCTATACCAAGCAAAACAAGAATTAGCACGATAGCCGCGATAATACTTGCGACAATAATCTTCTGCTTGCGTTCAGCTTCTTGTTTCGCGGCCAGTTCTTTGGGAGTGAGTGGCGGTGTTGGCGGAGTTTGAGGTTGTTGTGGGGGAAATGATGGTGTTGCCATATCCTTATTATAGCATTTTTCTCTTGACTCTTTAAAAATGCGGGTGTACACTATCCCAACCTACCGTTCGGTAGGGAAGGAGACCGATGACCAGAGACGATATTCTCGATGCCGCCGCGCAGGTGTTTCGCCAGAAGGGATTTCATGGCGCGTCCATGTCTGCGATTGCAGGGGCGGTGAACTTACAAAAGGCCAGTCTGTACCATCATGTCACATCCAAGCAGGAGATTTTGCTTGCGCTTCTGGATCGCGCGCTGGAGATGTTGACTGAACACATTGCGGCGATTTCCAAGCAGAATATCCCAGCCGATCAAAAACTCAGGCTGATGATCCGTGCGTATTTATCTGCACTGGCAGATAATGGCGATCTCACCGCTGTTCTTTTGTTTGAACATCGTTCACTCGACAAAAAAAGCCACGCCCGTCATGTCCCTCAACGCGATAAGTTCGAGGCATTATGGCGGGATGTTCTTAATGAAGGTGTGCGCACAAAAGTTTTTGATTGCGCCGACACGGGCATGGCTGTTCGCACGCTGATGGGCGGCATGAACTGGACGCTTACCTGGTACCGCCCCGAAGGAAATAAATCCATTGAACAAATCGCGGATGGATATGCCGATTTGTTGTTTCATGGATTGTTGAAGTAAAAAAAACTGACGATAGACCGCAGACCATGGACGATGTTTTACGGTCTGCGGTCTATCTTCCACGGTCTAAGAAGGAGAGCAAATGTATTCATTCGAACCTAATGAAGAACAGCAGATGTTAATGGATGCGGTGGGGAGGTATGCTGAAAATAACCTGCGTCCTGCGGCGCATGATTCCGAAGAGACTCGTGAATTGCCGAAGAAACTTGTCAACAAGGGTTGGGAGCTCGGGCTGCTGCAAGCCTCTGTTCCTGAATCCTATGGCGGTTTTGGGGAACGCAACGCAGTCACTAGTGTGCTTGCGCTCGAAGAGATGGCCTTCGGTGATCTCGCCGCTGCACTGGCTGTAATGACTCCATCCTTATTTGCCACTCCCATTTTGTTGGGCGGAAGTGAGGAACAGAAGCAGGAATATCTCCCAAAAATTGTCGGAGGCGATTGGAGTCCCTACACTGCCGCGTTGATTGAATTCAGTTTTGATTTTGATCCTCACACATTGAAAACCACAGCCAAGGCAAACGGCGATTCCTTTATTTTGAATGGCGAAAAAGTATTTGTCCCATTTGCAAAAGATGCCGAAGCTATGATTGTTTATGCCAATCTGAATGGTGTGACACAAGGATTTATTGTCTCTAAAAATTCTGAAGGATTGCAAATCTCAGAAGAGCGCGAAAAATTAATGGGACTCAATGCCCTGCCCATGTATCGAGTCAAATTGGAGAATGTCACCGCCAGCCGGCTTGGTAGCGCTTCCGGTCATGACTTTGACCTGATCCTGTCTGCGATGCGCATTGCCTCCGCTGCGGCTGCTGTCGGGGTGGCGAAGTCTTCTTTTGAATATGCAAAAAATTATGCAAAGGAACGCGATGCCTTCGGCGTGAAGATCGCGCAAAAGCAAGCCATTGCTTTCATGCTCGCCGAAATGCGAACTGATATTGAAGCCATGCGTTTGCTCACTTGGGAAGCTGCATGGAAACTCGATAATCAAAAAGAAGATGCCTGTGTGGATGCGTATCTTGCATTTACCGGCGCGGCGGATATGGCGATGATGGTCACAGACCGCGGTGTGCAAATCTACGGCGGGCACGGATACATCCGCGAGAACCCGGTTGAGCTGCTCATGCGCAATGGGCGCGGATTTCCAATGTTGCTTGGCTTGGCGATTGTGTAGAAATTGACGATAGACCATAGACCGCAGACCATAAAACATGGTACATCGTCGTGAATGAAATTAGGAGATACTAATGACTATCGAGTTCGAAACTCCAAAACCTATTGTTAATCAAGAAGTGATGCTGAAGACGGTCGCTGAAAATATGATGCGCCCGGTCTCGCGCGAGTTTGACGAGAATGAACATTCCATTCCGTGGGATTATGTTGAGTTCATGCATACCGCTATGAAAGCGGCGGGTGGTGGCGGTGGATTAACCGTAAACGAAGAAAAGCCCAAGGAAGGCGCTGAGAAACGTCCGTCAATTGGGTATCAAAAACTGGCGACGCAAATTGAAATGCTCTCCTGGGGTGACGTGGGCATGTATCTCATCACACCCGGCGGCGGGCTTGGCGCAGCGGCAGTTGCGGCGGCTGGTTCCCCCGAACAGAAAGCTAAATTTCTTGAAAGATTTAATGGAGATAAACCAACTTACGCTGCAATGTGTATGACCGAAGCTGGCGCAGGCTCCGATACATCTGCGATTCGGACACGCGCTGTTTTGGATGAAGCTGCAAAAGAATGGATCATCAACGGCGAGAAGATATTTGTCACTGGTGGCGATAAGTCATTTACTGAATATGAAAAACTTGGCAAAGGCTTTATCGTGGTGTGGGCCAGTATTGATCCAACGGCAGGGCGGGCAGGCATGCGTGCCTTTGTGATCGAAAGCGGAACTGCTGGCGTGAAGATCAACAAGCTCGAACACAAGATGGGAATCAGAGTGAGTGACACGGCTGCCATCTCTCTTGTGGATGTGCGTGTGCCTTTTGAAAACGTGTTGGGCAATCCGACGGTTGAAAAGACAAATACGGGTTTCAAGGGTGCAATGGCTACTTTCGATGCGACTCGGCCTCTCGTGGCGGCATCAGGTATCGGCGTGGCACGAGCCGCGCTTGAATTCCTCAAAGAGAAGTTGCAAGAGAACGGAGTCAAGATCCGTTATGGATTGCCGCGTCAGAAATTATCCAACATCGAACGCGAAGTGATCGATATGGAAATCATGGTCAAATCTGCGTGGCTGATGGTGTTGAAGGCAGTCTGGATGGCGGATAATAAAAAGCCGAATGCGCTTGAGTCTTCGATGTGCAAAGTGAAGGCGGGTGATGTGACTACGAAAGTCACGCAGAAGGCAGTTGAGATTCTGGGTCCGCTGGGATATAGCCGCGAATTGCTGTTGGAGAAATGGTTCCGCGATGCGAAGATCACGGATATTTACGAAGGCACCGGACAGATCAATCGCATGGTGGTGGCTCGCCATATTTTGGGATATTCGGGTGCGGAGTTGAGATAAACGATATTCGAATATCGTCCGAAGGAGAACATATGAAATATCAAATCAACAAAGCGGTTGTAATTGGTTCAGGCACGATGGGCGCGGCGATTGCTGCGCATTTGGCGAATGTCGGCGTGCCAGTAACTTTGCTCGATATCGTTGCGAAGGACGCGCCCGATAAAAATAAAATTGTC
>JAYVUA010000101.1:0-42418 GCA_043788255.1 Anaerolineales bacterium
CCTTCGTCAGCAGGCCTTTAATAATGGTGTAAGTGATGCGTTTGAATTCCCTGGCTTTGTGCCCGCCTATATTCGTCCATTATTTTGCGAGGGCAAGGGACCTTTCCGCTGGGTGGCACTCTCCGGTGACCCGCAGGATATTTACACCACTGATAAAGCCATCATGGAATTATTTCCAGATGACGCACATTTACATCGTTGGATGAAAATGGCGCGTGAAAAAATTCCATTTCAAGGATTGCCCTCGCGCATCTGCTGGCTTGGTTATGGCGAACGTGCAAAAGCGGGACTGATGTTCAATGAATTGGTTGCAAGCGGAAAAGTCAAAGCGCCGATCGTGATTGGTCGTGACCATTTGGATTCAGGTTCTGTCGCTTCGCCGAATCGGGAAACCGAAGCCATGAAAGACGGCTCGGATGCTATTTCTGATTGGGCAATATTAAATGCCTTGATCAATGCAGTTGGCGGCGCAACCTGGGTCTCGTTTCATCATGGCGGCGGTGTGGGCATGGGCTACAGTCAACATGCGGGGCAGGTGATTGTTGCAGATGGAACTCCAGAAGCCGCTGTCAGACTGCAAAGAGTCCTTACAACAGATCCAGGCATGGGCGTCGCAAGACACGCTGATGCGGGTTATGAAATTGCTATTGACGCCGCGAAACGTCATGGGTTGAAAATGCCGATGCTGGAGAAGTAATCCTGAAAAACCGAATTGTTTTAATTCTATGCCTTCTTCTGGCAGGTTGTACTTCGACTCCCAACCTTTGGGGAGAAGCACTTTTGCCTGTTTCGATTCTCGCTGCAACAGAAATTCCAACTGTTACTGTTTTCGCAACTGCGACACCTATTCAAGCAGCGACATCAACTCTTCCGCCAACTTCTGCCATCCTTCCAACGGTTACGTTGATCCCCACTCTTATCGCGGCGCCAACAGGCACTCCGCAAGTTGAAGGAATTAAGCGCGTGCTGATTATTAGTTATGACGGTATGCGTCCCGATGCGATTGCGTTGGCTCCAATGCCTAATTTGCTTGCCTTGATCGATCAGGGCGCGTACACACTTACGAATGCGCAGACCATTGCTTACCCAGCCACTCTTCCCAGCCATGCATCCATGTTGTCTGGCTTGTGTATGGATAAGACCGGCATTTATTTGGATAAATATTATGCCTATATGGGTTACTCCCAAGGTGTGGATATATTTGATCTTGCTCATGCGGCCGGCATGCGAACAGTGATGGTCGTTGGAAAGTCAAAACTCAGGCAGCTTGCCGAGCCAGAGACAACGGATGTTTTTGAAATTGCTTATGGCGAGAATGCGATTTCAAAAGCCGTGGTCGAAAAAATCCCGTCTGGTTTCGGTTTGATGTTCGTTCATTTTGCAGGGCCTGATTTGCGCGGACATAAATATGGCTGGATGTCTGATGCGTATCTTAAAGCCATGCGTGATGGCGATGTGGCTTTGGGAAATATATTGGCCGCATTGGATGAAAATAACTTGCGCGAAGGCACGCTCATCATTGTCACAGCAGATCATGGCGGGCATGGTAAAGCTCATATTGGTACAACCCTCGAAGATTATAGAATTCCCTGGATCGCTGTTGGCCCCGGCATTATTCACAAAGACCTGGCCTCCACCATTTCAACCATGGATACCGCTGCTACGGCAGCGTACGCTTTGGGTTTGCCGCTTCAAGCCGACTGGGATGGCATTCCCGTCTACGAGGCTTTTGGTCAGCCGATCATAAAACAGCATGATGGAAAAGCATGCAAATAAACAACAGATGAAACATCGAAATATGATTCGACACATTTGGATTTTGACTCTCTGCATGATCTTTTTACAATCATGTGGATCAAGCGCTTCTTCTCCAGCGCCGATAACGGATACACCTCCCACTTCGACTCTGACCCCAAGCAGTACTCCGCCCTCTGCCACCGAGACAGCTTTACCTACTTTCACAGCCACACCCGCGCCATCGATTGCACGCGTATTGATCGTGACCTTTGACGGCTTACGTCCCGATGCGATTGCAGAAGCAAAGATGACGAATGTATTGGCGTTAATGCAAAGCGGCGCGTACACACTCAGCGCACAGACCATTATGCCGAGTCTTACACTGCCAGCACATGCCTCAATGTTTTTGGGTACCTGTCCCGCGAAACATATTGTCCGCTGGAATGAATATGTGCCTGAGAACGGATATGCACGGGGCATTGACGTATTTGATCTTGCACAGGCGGCAGGTTTACAAACCGCCATGGTGGTTGGCAAGGAAAAGCTTCGTCAGATCACAGAACCAGCCAGCACGGATTATTTTGCCTTTATTGATGAGACTGATAAGATCGACGATTTCACCACTGTCGAGAAGCTTGCTCTGGATCAAATCCTGCAGGGATTTAATCTCATGTTCGTGCATTTTCCCAACGGAGATTTGGCAGGCCATGAGTTCGGCTGGATGTCTCGTCAACAATTAAAGGCGTACGCTCGAGATGATAAATCTTTTGGCTTGCTTGTTCAATCGTTAAAAGATCATGGCTTGTACGATAGTACGATTATCATCGTCACCTCTGATCATGGCGGGCATGGTACAACCCACGGAACAGATTCCCCTGAAGACATGACCATTCCGTGGATCATCAGCGGGCCGCGTGTTCAGCCAGGTCAATTAAATACGCAGGTCCATATTATGGATACGGCGGCAACGATTGCTTATGTCCTTGGTTTGCCCCAGCCCTCAGAGTGGGATGGTGTGCCTGTGTTTGAGGCATTTGGCGCACCAATCACTGAACAATCAGATGGATGTTAGTCAGTGTTGCTGCACTACCAATCACACGGACTCTGGAGTCCAGAAGCTTGCTTCTGCGACATCGGGCAGAATGATATGGAACTTGTCGATCAAAGGAGTTGAAGAATGAATCATTGGGAATATTTTTTTTTCCTCTTTCACCAGGGGGCAAGTTTTATTGTCAGCAACTTTTTGTTTGTAGCTCTTTTCTTTTTATTGTTCATCGCGCTGCTCTATAAAAACTTCAAGGCAGATGATGAGCCGTATAAAAAAGTGTATGCGATCTCATTGATTCCCTTTTTATTCCCAATTTTCATGCTGGTCTGGGGGACGTTCTTTGAGCATACACAAATCTACATGCCCGATCTGCCACACTGGCAAATCGATGTATTAACTGGGGTTTTGATTCTGCAAATCGGTATAAATCTTGTGTGTCTCGTTTGGTTCAACAGAGTTCGAATGTCTGTCGTGGCATTGGCACTCCTGCAAATGTGTTTTACGCTGCCGTTTTTTCTGGCTGCAACGATGTCTGTTAGCGGTGTGTGGATGTAGGGGTTTGATGACGTACAAAAGCATGACAATCAGCGCTTTTAACAACAAGGATAAAAAATGAAAACGAAAAGATTGATACAAATATTCCTGCCTGTTCTTTTGCTGATCCTAGCATGTAATCAGTTGACAGGTACTCCTGTTGTCCCTACCCTTCAGCCTGCAATTGCAACATTTATCCCTGTTACTCCCTCCAGTCCCCCAACTGATTCCAGTGTTGGTTCTTCAGGATTAGGTGATTCGCTTTACCCCGGGTTTGGGAATGGCGGCTACGATGCAATCCACTACACATTGGATATCACGGTCAATGATGTTGCCGCCAGCAACCTGACAGCCGTGACAACCATCGAGGCAAAAGCGACCCAGGATTTAAGTAGTTTCAATCTGGACCTCATTGGTTTTGAGATCACGAGTATTACAGTTAATAACCAGCCTGCGGATTTTGATCGCTCAGGTCAGGAGTTGACGATTACTCCGTCCACTCCGCTGGCAGAAAATGAGGCCTTCACAATTGTTGTTGAATATAGCGGCTCGCCAGAACAAATGCAATCTGTTGCACTTCCTTTTCAAACAGGGTGGGTGACCATTGAAGGCGGGAGTTTTGTATTAAGCGAACCAGATGGCGCAGCAAGTTTCTTCCCATCAAATGATCACCCATTGGATAAAGCTTCCTATACTTTCCGTGTAACTGTCCCCAAGCCGTATGAGGTCGCTGCCAATGGAGTGTTAACCGAGTCTGTGGATAACGGCGCTGCTACTACGTTTATCTTCGATGAGCACGACCCAATGGCTAGTTATCTCGCCACTATTAACATTGACGAGTTTGATACTGAGACAATGAATTCAGATAATGGAATCCTGATCAGAAATTACTATTCAACGGGGCTTCCTGAAGATGTCCGCAAGCCGTTTGCGCGGCAGGGTGAAATGATCACCTACTTTAGTACATTGTTCGGGCCTTATCCGTTTGATGTCTACGGCGCATTGGTGATGAACACTCAATTTGGTGCCGCGCTTGAGAATCAAACCATGTCTATTTTTGGAATGGACATGGTAAATCTTGAAGATGTTGAAGGCACGGAATTGACTGTAGCCCATGAGCTGGCACATCAATGGTTTGGGGATAGTGTCAGCGTGGCAGATTGGAGCGATATCTGGCTCAATGAAGGTTTCGCTGATTATGCCGAAGGCCTATGGATTGAACACACCAGCGGACGTGCCGCATTGGACGAATGGGTGAAATCCCAATATGCAGAGGTGATTCAAAACCCGCAGTATTTTCCTCCGCCGGGCAACCCTGCTGCCAATGATTTGTTCAATGGGGGCGTATACGTCCGCGGCGGATTGACTCTGCATGCGCTGCGGGTTGAAGTTGGCGATGAAGTTTTTTTCAAAATCCTGCAAACGTATTTTGAGCATTATAAGAATGGGAATGTCACAACTGAAGATTTTCTGGCTGTCGTGATAGAAGTAAGCGGGAAAGATTTAACGAATTTCATGGATAGCTGGTTATATAGCGAGAAGATGCCGCCCATCCCTGCATTGGGGTTGGGGATTCAATAATAGGTTCGTTTGTAAATAGCCGTTATACAAATCAGGAGTTGCATTTACAACTCCTGATTTGTATTTTGTATGTCTCGTTACGAACTCTTTATTTCTGGTTTAGGCAATTGCGGAATGATCCAGTTGATCAAAGCTTGAGGTGAACGGGTTTGCATGTAAATCGTTCCGGGACCTGTCAGTTCGATTACGAATCCTTCACCGCTGAACAACGTGGATTTGATCCCGCCGACAGCTTTTGGCTGCACGCTCATGGTTGCTTCAAATGCAACGAGATGGGATGTATCCACAACATATTTCTCGCCAGCACCCATCGTGCGCTCAAAGATCGCGCCATAGGATGAAACCAGCAATTTGCCCGTCCCAGAGGCTTCAAGCATTGAAATCCCCTCTGCAGACATCAAGGCCTTCACGCTGAGTTTCGCGGTCAGCTCCACGCCGTTTTCAGATGCCACATAGGAACCTGCCTGGATCATTAATTTCTCACCCTTCATTTCGATCATCATCATGTCGCCGGGCAATTCAGGGGCCAGCGTTACTTCACCGCCCTGTGCAGGGGCAACAAAGAAGTTTTGGAAGAAGGATTCGCCGCCAAGAACAGCGCGCCCCAATGACTTAAGAATTCCACCTTCAGCCTTGGTTTCAATGTTGACTCCGCCGCTCATGCTGACCATAGCGCCTGCTTCTGCGCGAATGCGTTCATTTGGGTCGAGCTTTGCAACTGCGAGTGAATACGAAGGACGGTGCATAATTTCAATGTTCATGTGTGACTCCTTTGAATTGGTGTTTAAAGAATAGTGTAGCCTGTTTCCCTGCTTTTTTCAATTTTTAAATTCTTACAAATCTCTAATTCCTCTTTCCTTGACAAATACTAAAGCATGGCATAAAGTAAAGCCCGCTTAACTAATAAGAAGGATTAACTATGCCAAAATCAGTCCAAATTACCCAGCCTCTGCGCGAATGGATGGATGTGTTCATGCACCGCTCCATGCGCGGCTGGAATCATTTCGCCAAGTCCACCGGGCTTTCGATGCCGCAGTTTAGCATTTTGATGCAGCTGCACTACAAAGGCCCATGCGGACTCTCCCAAATCAGCGAGCGCTTTGATATCAGCGCCGCCGCAGCCAGCCAGCTTGCCGAGAAACTTGTGCAAAGCGGTTATCTCGAACGCGCTGAAGACCCGAATGACCGCCGTGCCAAGAATCTTAAGCTTAGTGCCAATGGCGCAAAATTAGTGGATGACGGCATTCAGGAACGCTATCGTTGGATGGATGAATTGTCTGCTGGTATGAAAGTTGAAGATCGCGCAAAAGTGGCCGAAGCCTTGACCATTCTCACACAAGCCGCGCGACAAATGGATGAGAAAGATAATATCCATAAAACTTCCTAATCTTCGCCATAATTTCTCCACACGCATCTGTTATTTTCAACGAACACAAAAGGACACATGAAAGATTTGATACTCAAAGACAAGGTTGCTGTCATCACCGGCAGTTCCCGCGGACTCGGACTCGCCATCGCGCAGACGTATGCACGCGCAGGCGCGAAAATAGTCATCGCATCACGCACGCCTCACAGCGTGGACTTTGCAGTTGATTCACTTCGAGCCAGTGGGTACCAGGCGACAGGTCTCGCCTGCGACGTGGCCGATATCGCTCAAGTGGAAGCGCTGGCGCAACACGCCATCCAAGCCTTTGGCCGCATTGATATCTGGATTAATAACGCAGGACTCTCTGCTCCTTACGGCCCAACAGTTCACATCCCCAGTACAGATTTCATGAATGTGATCAACACCAACATTATCGGCACCTATAACGGTTCAGTCGTTGCCATGCGTTATTTTGTCCCGCAGAAAAGTGGCAAGTTGATCAACCTGCTTGGGCGCGGCGACAAAGGCTCCATTCCTTTGCAAAACGCATACAGTTCCAGCAAGGTGTGGGTGCGTAATTTTACAAAAGTTCTTGCGCAGGAATACAAAGACAGCGGTGTGCAGGTAATGGGATTCAACCCCGGGCTGGTCAAGACAGAAATGCTCAGCGTTGTCCATGCCATCAAAGGCTATGAAGACAAGATGAATCCCCTGCGATTTATTGCCATGCTCTGGGGCAATGAAACAGATGTGCCCGCAGAAAAAGTTTTATGGCTGGCATCTTCTGCCACCAACAACAAGAACGGATTATTTGTTACTGTATTAACCCCATGGCTGATGCTTTCACGCTTGATCGCATTGCCATTCAATTCATTATTCAACCACTCCACAAAATTGCTGGACCTTAATATTACAACGGTTGAACCGGCGATTGGAGATTAAAAAAAGGAAATCTATGCAAACAACCATGTCACGACCTCAAGCCCGCGGACGCGGCGGCCCCAAACCCCGCGGCTCCATCGGACGCGCCATTCGCTATTTGTTTAATTACAAACAGCAGGCTGCGCTTCCGTATGTATTTTTGATTATTGCCACGCTTTCACAGTTGGCTGTTCCCCGTTTGGTACGTAATGTCATTGATGCGGTCACCAGCGGATATATCGGTGACCAGATTCTCAAGGCGCTGGATAAGATCCCCGCTGCATTTGTCAGCGCGGCGTTGCCGAAGATTCTTGAACTCACGAATAGGCCCGCCACTTTAACGCTGGACCAACTCAAGACTCAGTTGGCAGCGGATGTTTCATCCGCCCCGCAGACCTTGATCAGCGCGATCATCTTCATTATCTTCTTCGCTGCTTTGCGCGGAATCTTCGCCTTCCTGCAAGCCTATTGGGCTGAGAAAAATTCACAGGCCGTGGCCTATGATCTGCGTAACGATTTGTATGCAAAGATTCAGCGATTGTCATTTTCCTATCACGATAAAAATCAAACGGGTCAGTTGATGATTCGCGCGACGGATGATGTGGAAAAGGTGCGTTTGTTTATCGGTCAGGGTTTGCTGCAATTGGTGGGCGCGCTGATTCTGTTAACAGGCACGCTGATTATTTTATTCACTACAAATACAAAACTTGCTTTCACCACATTGCCGATTCTGCCGGTGGCAATGGTGTTGTTCATGATCTTCGGCGGGCTGAGCCAGCCGTTGTTCGCAAAAGTGCAGCAAAAACTTTCGGCGTTGAATACGATTTTGCAGGAAAATCTTGCGGGCGTGAAAGTGATCAAGGCTTTCACACGTGAGAAGGAACAACAGAAAAAATTCCGTGATGCAGCGAATGCCAGCATGGAACAATCCATCGTTGTGGCAAGACTCTTTACTTTCCTGTTCCCATTGATTTTCCTGGTTGCCAATCTTGGTCAGGCCGCCATTTTGAATGTAGGCGGCAAGGAAATTATCGCCGGCGCATTGAGCATCGGCGAGTGGCAGGAATTTTCACTTTACTTAATTTATCTCTTCCTGCCGATTGCCCAGCTTGGTTTCATCATCACGCAGCTCGGACAGGCTTCTGCATCGTCCAATCGTATCTTTGAAATTATCGATGCCAAGTCTGATATTACCGACAAGCCCGGCGCGATCAAGATTCCTGCCGTGAAAGGCGACGTCAAATTTGAGAACGTCACCTTCCGTTATTTCGGTGGCGGCGAGCCGGTACTTTCAAACGTTACGTTTGAAGCGAAGTCTGGTGAAACGATTGCATTGCTCGGCGCAACTGGTTCAGGCAAGACCACCATTATTAATTTACTGCCGCGCTTCTATGACCCGACCGAAGGCCAGATCACAATTGACGGTCACGAACTGCGCGATGTAACCATCGACTCACTTCGTTCACAGATCGGCATCGTCTTGCAGGAAACCACTTTGTTCAGCGGAAGCATCCGCGACAACATCGCATTTGGTAAACCCGATGCCACTGATGAAGAAGTGATCGCCGCCGCGAAAGCCGCGCAGGCGCATGACTTTATTTCAGGTTTCCCTGAAGGTTACAACACACACGTCGGTGAACGCGGCACCACACTCTCCGGCGGACAAAAACAGCGCGTCGCAATTGCCCGCGCATTGTTACTCGACCCACGCATTCTCATCCTCGACGACTCCACTTCATCGGTCGATCTCGGTACCGAAGCCGCGCTTCAAAAAGCACTCGATGTTTTGATGAAGGGGCGTACGTCCTTCGTCATCGCACAGCGCATCAGCACGGTCATGACCGCTGACAAGATCATCGTGCTCGATCAAGGCAAGGTCGTTGCAGAAGGCAAACACAAGGAACTTATGGAAGACAGCCCGATCTACGCCGAAATTTATAACTCGCAAATATTGGTCAATGAAAAAGGCGGTGCAGCATGATGATGAATCGCCCCGAACTCTTTAAGACAGATACCAACAAGGCCCGCAACGTCACTGAAACTCTCGGACGTTTTGGAAAATACTTTGGTAAATTCTGGTATGTGATGGTACTTGCTTTTATTTTGATCGTGATTTCAACCTGGTCGAATGTGACCGCCCCGGAACTGATTGGTCAGGCCACGGATTGTTTCCTCGTGCCAACTGGCGGAGCAGGTGCCTTCGCATCTTTCGCCCCGACAACTGATTCTACTGAACAGAAAAAATCCACCTGTTGGCTTGTCTCTGATCCCGCCACGTTGACAGGCACTCAAAGAATCATTGGCACGCTCTATAATCTTAACGACTTCCAAACCATTGACCCCGCCACCGCCACCAGCGATGAACGTATTGCAGGCTTGTGGAGACTCATCCTCATCACCCTGGCCTTGTTCGTGTTGGGCTCCGTCGTCACTGGCGCATTATTCTTCACCATGTCGTGGACAGGTCAACATGTGCTGCGTGAATTGAAACTGGATATCTTCCATCACTTGCATGAACTCTCGCTCAGCTACTACGCCGAGCACGAAGCCGGTGACTTGATGAGTCGCATCACCAACGATACCTCCGCTATCGAGCAGGCATTCTCATTTGCGCTCGTGCAGGTTTTCAGCGGTATCCTTCTGCTGGGTTGGATATCCTATAACATGCTCACCAAGAGCATTCCTTTTGCATTGCTCTCGCTAGCAGTTGCGCCGATCATGTTATGGGTCACCACCTATTTCTCCGGGCAGGCCCGCAAAGCCTTCCGTGTTGCTCGTGAAGAAATCGGGTCGGTCAATGCCGAATTACAGGAATCAATTTCCGCAGTGCGTGAAGCGCAGGCTTTTAATCGCGCGGAAGAAAATATTGAAAACTTTAAAGTCACAAATGCCGCTAATCGCGATGCAAATGTGAAGGCTGTCGCTTTCACCTCCGCATTGGCGCCTGCGTTGGAAGCTTTATCTTATGTAGCCTTGGGAATTGTTGTGGGCGTAGGCGGCTGGGTGCTGCTCAAAGGCGGCGATTTCATGGGGACGGCTGTCTCGCTTGGCTTGGTAATTACTTTCCTTGCGTATGTGCAGCGCTTCAATCAACCCATTCAACAGATCGCCGTGTTATGGACGAATATTCAAAATGCCATTGCTGGCGGCGAACGTATCTTCAATATTCTTGATGAGAAACCCGCTGTCACAGACAAGGTCAATGCCAAAGTAATGACCGAGATCAAAGGCCTCGTTGAATTTGATAACGTGGCGCACGAATACGAAGATGGTGTGCCCGTTTTGCATGGTGTTTCATTCACCGCGCAACCGGGTCAAACTTTTGCTATCGTCGGTCCCACCGGTGCAGGCAAGACGACCATCATCAATTTACTGCCGCGCTTCTATGATGTGACTCAAGGTTCTGTAAAAATTGACGGTGTGGATGTGCGCGACGTCACGGCTGAGTCTATTCGCAAACAGGTGGGTATCGTTCTTCAAGATACTTTCCTGTTCAGTACCAGCGTGATGGAAAACGTGCGCTTTGGCAGGCCCGATGCAACCGATGAAGAAGTGATGGCCGCGATCAAACTCGCCAATGCCGATTCATTCATCGAAAGATTGCCAGAGAAATATCAAACTGTTTTGGGTGAACGCGGCTCCGGTCTTTCTCAGGGACAACGGCAACTGCTTTCGATTGCACGCGCTGCGCTGGCAGACCCGCGAATTCTAATTTTGGACGAAGCAACTTCCAGCGTAGATACAAGAACCGAGCGCTTAATCCAAACCGCGTTTGATCAATTGCTGCACGGACGAACCTCCTTCGTCATCGCGCATCGTTTATCCACCATTCGCAACGCGGATATGATCCTCGTTTTGAAAGCAGGTGAGATCATCGAACGTGGCAAGCACACCGAACTGCTTGAAAAGAAAGGCTTCTATTACGATCTGTACATGAGTCAATTCAAAAAGCAGGAAGAGATTGAAGCAGCAACAGCATAAATTTTGTAGAGACACGGCGCCGCCGTGTCCCTACAGGAAAATATTATGGAATTTATACTCAAACTATTTATGGCACTGCATGTCTTTTTATACCGCTTGAGCGGCGGAAAGTTCGGCGGCGACATGCGCGGATTCAAAGTTCTGATCCTCACCACCAAGGGCCGCAAATCTGGAAAAATAGTTTCCAGTCCGCTCGTGCTGTTGAAGGCACAATAGAAATAATTAATTCAAAGGGGGATACTTTTTCTTTCACTCTGGAATTTATATTGCAATAATGAAAAAGTTCAGCAAGGAGTAACACAGCCATGGCTCGATTGGCAAAATATACAAAACCATACTTAATGATGATCCTGTTCGCCATTGTGCTTTTGTTTGCCCAGGCAAACTTTGACCTGGCGCTGCCCGATTATCTTTCCCGCATCGTCAACACCGGCATTCAACAGGGCGGCGTGGAAAATGCGGTACCTGTCGCCATTCGTCAAAGTGAAATGAATCGCGTGGTCATCTTCATGAGCACAGCGGATAAAACTTCCGTGCTCGCCGATTACACCCTCGTCGATAAAAATTCGCCCGACTACGATACATACGTCAAGGAATATCCGATCCTTGCGACAGAACCAATTTATGTTTTGAACACGATTGACCAAACAGAAACGGACCGACTCAACCCGATCATTGGTAAAGCGTTTCTGACAGTTTCAGGCATCGAACAGGTTTTGGCTGATCCATCCAAGGCATCGCAAATGGGCGGCGCGTTTGGTGATATGGACCTGACCAAACTTCCCCCCGGTACCGACCTGTTCACCATGTTGGGCAAACTTCCCGCCAACACGCTGAAGAAGATCACCGATTCTGTTGATGAGAAATTCGCGGCGCTGGGTGAAAGCATGATCGCGCAGGCGGCTGTCACCCCGGTCAAGGCTGAGTACAAAGCGCTCGGCATGAATACAGACAAACTGCAGAACAACTACATCATGAGTGTGGGTGGTCTAATGCTTTTGTTGACCCTGCTTTCTGCGATCTGTACCATTATCGTAGGATATTTATCAGCCAAGATCGCCGCTGGCATGGCGCGTGATATTCGCCGTGGGGTATTCAAGAAAGTTGAAAGCTTCTCCAATACCGAGTTCGACAGTTTCTCAACAGCATCTCTCATCACGCGTACTACCAACGATGTGACTCAGATCCAGATGGTGGTGATGATGATCGTGCGTATGGTTTTCTATGCGCCGCTGATCGGTGTCGGCGGATTGATCAAAGTGATCTCCAAAGATTCACCTTTATCCTGGCTCATTGGTGTGGCAGTACTGGCATTGGTCAGTTTGATCATTGTTATATTCACGATTGCACTGCCTAAATTCAAGATCATTCAAAAACTAATGGATCGCATCAACCTGGTGGCACGTGAAAATCTGTCGGGTATGATGGTAATCCGCGCTTTTAATATGCAGAAGTTCGAAGAGGATCGTTTCGATAAAGCCAATGTAGACTTGACCGCTGTCAGTCTGTTCATCAACCGCATTATGGTGGTGATGATGCCGCTGATGATGCTCATTATGAATTTGCTCTTGGTGTCCATCATTTGGTTTGGTGCGAAGCAGGTTGCTGATGCGAACATGCAGGTGGGCGATATGATCGCGTTCATGCAGTATGCCATGCAGATCGTGATGGCATTCCTGATGCTTTCGATGATGTTTATTATCATCCCGCGCGCACAGGTATCCGCAGACCGTATTGCTGAAGTGCTTGAGACCGAGCCAAAAATTCATGATCCCAAAGAGCCGAAGCCATTCCCGTCACCTTTCAATGGCACGCTGGAATTCCGCAACGTGTCGTTCCGTTATCCCGGCGCGGAAGCGGATGTACTGCACGATATCAACTTCACCGCTCAACCGGGACAAATGACCGCGTTCATCGGCTCCACTGGCTCTGGTAAATCAACGATTGTTAATTTGATTCCCCGTTTCTATGAAGTCACTGAAGGCGCGATCCTGATGGATGGTGTCGATATTCGTGAAGTGACCCAGCGCGACCTGCGCGATAAGATCGGCTACGTGCCGCAAAAAAGCGCGCTGTTCTCCGGTACCATCGAGAGTAACATGTTATACGCTGATAAAAACGCCAGCCCCGAAATGCTGAAATCAGCAATTGAGATTTCACAGGCGGCTGAGTTCGTGGCATCCAAACCCGAAGGCATGGCCATGGATATTTCACAAGGCGGGTCAAATGTTTCAGGCGGACAGAAACAACGTCTCTCAATCGCCCGAGCGCTGGTCAAAAAACCACCAGTGTATATTCTCGATGATAGTTTTTCTGCGCTTGACTTCAAAACAGATGCTGCTTTACGTAGAGCGTTAAAAGAAAAAGCTGCCGATAGCACTTTGCTGATCGTGACCCAGCGTGTTACCACCGTCAAAAGTGCTGAACAGATCATTGTGATCGAAGAAGGCCGCGTCGTCGGCAAAGGCACGCACCATGAGCTGATGGAAAGTTGTGAAACGTATAAAGAGATTGCCTTGTCACAGCTCACCAAGGAGGAATTATCATGATGATGCAACAGAGACCCGGACAACAACGCGGCCCGATGGGCGGCGGTCCAATGGGTGGGATGATGGGCGCGCCAACCGCGAAAGCCCGCGACTTCAAAGGCACGATGAGCAAATTGATCGCTTATCTTGGTAAATATAAACTTGCGATCGTAATTGTTTTCATCTTTGCGATTGCATCCACAGCCGCCAATATTGCCGGTCCAAAAATCCTTGGGAATGCCACCACCAAATTATTTGAAGGTGTGATGGCGCAACTGAACGGAAGCGGCGAAATTGACTTTGACTACATCGGCCGCATCATTATCTGGACCCTCAGCCTGTATCTGGTTTCTGCATTATTCGGCTACATCCAGGGTTGGATCATGGCGAACATCTCCACCAATATCGCCTACCGTTTCCGTCAGAATATCTCTGAGAAGATCAACCGCATGCCGCTGCACTACTTTGACACCACCACGCATGGCGAAGTGCTTTCGCGCATCACCAATGATGTGGATACCGTCAACCAGACTCTCAGCCAGAGCATGACGCAGATCATCACTTCACTGGTAACGGTGATCGGCGTGCTGGTCATGATGTTCTCCATTAGTTGGATCATGACTCTGGTCGCATTGGTTATCATCCCGCTTTCGATGGTGTTTGTCAGCTTGATCGTCAAACAATCGCAGAAGTATTTCAAGCAGCAGCAGGATTATCTGGGCCACGTCAACGGTCACGTTGAAGAAATGTATAGCGGCCATATCGTGATGAAAGCCTTCAACGGTGAAGAAGAGAGTATTCAGAAGTTCGATCAATCGAATAACACACTCTTTGACTCTGCCTGGAAATCGCAGTTCCTGTCTGGCCTGATGATGCCGATCATGACTTTTATCGGCAACCTGGGTTATGTGGCGGTTGCAATCCTCGGCGGTTATTTGGCAATTAGAAATGCCATTACAGTGGGTGATATTCAGGCGTTCATCCAGTATGTGCGCTCGTTCACTCAGCCAATCGCCCAGCTGGCGAACATCTCTAATGTCCTGCAGCAAACTGCGGCGGCGGCTGAACGTGTCTTCGAATTCCTTGAAGAGGATGAAGAAGTTGATGAAGCCAAACAGCCGATCAAGCTTGAAGATGTCGAGGGTCATGTGGAATTCAAGGATGTACATTTCGGCTACAGCCCGGAGAAGATCATCATCAACGATTTCTCAGCGGTTGCGGAATCGGGTCACAAGATCGCCATTGTCGGCCCAACTGGCGCGGGCAAAACCACTATGGTCAAATTGCTGATGCGCTTTTACGATGTAAATAGCGGCGCGATTCTTGTCGATGGACACGATATCCGCGATTTCAGCCGCTTCGACTTGCGCAAATTATTCGGCATGGTTTTGCAGGACACCTGGCTTTATAACGGAACCATCATGGAAAATATCCGCTATGGACGACCAGATGCCACCGATGAAGAAGTGTACGCCGCGGCCAAGGCTGCGCATGTCGATCACTTTGTCCACACTTTGCCGGATGGCTATAACATGGTACTCAACGAAGAGACTTCCAACATCTCACAGGGACAGATGCAATTGCTGACCATCGCGCGCGCGGTGCTTGCCGACCCGAGGATTCTCATCCTCGACGAAGCAACCAGCTCGGTCGACACCCGAACCGAGATCTTAATCCAACGGGCGATGGATAGCTTGATGAAGAATCGCACGAGCTTTGTCATCGCGCATCGCCTGTCGACCATTCGTGACGCAGACCTGATCCTCGTTATGAAAGATGGCGATATCGTTGAACAGGGTAACCACGAAGAATTGCTTGTCAAGGGCGGTTTCTATGCCGAACTACACAACAGCCAATTCGAGGTGGCGCAATAGGTAGTTTTTAGTAAGCAGTAAACAGTAAGCAGAAACACCTTTTCGTTTCGAGAAGGTGTTTCTGCTTAAGCGATAAAATCAACCTGATGAAGATGCTCGCTGAAATTCACCATGCAGATGTAATTGTTATTCAGGGTAAAACAATTCAGCGTGCTGCTGCGCGCGCAGTTATTTTGTGTAAGCATGATTTGTTGATGGTGTATTCATCTGTCGCGGGTGATTATAAATTTCCCGGCGGTGGTGTGGAGGCTGGTGAATCACATGAGCAGGCATTACGACGCGAGATTCGTGAAGAATGCGGGGCTTACCTTGCTGAATTTGGAAGACCCGTTGGTTCGGTCATTGAATACAATGTTTCAAAGGAAGCGGCCTATGATGTTTTTAAAATGACATCATATTATTATTGGTGTCGGGCAGGGGATGGCTTTGGTACGCAAAAACTGGATGCTTATGAAAAAGATTTGGGGTTTGAGCCTGTTTGGATTAATATTGATAAAGCAATTTTAGCAAATCGGTCATTGCTCAATTCTGATAAAGCTCCGAATTGGTTGAAAAGGGAAGTCTTTGTGCTTGAATACATCAGAAATAAATCACCAGCTTATTGAGCATATGATTTATTTCAATAGTCCTAATAATTTTGTTGTGTCTTCTAGAATCATATCCGCCCCCATTTGATTTAACTCTGCTTCCTCCCCAAAACCGCATAACACGCCAACGGTCTGCGCGCCAGCAGATTTTCCCGCACGTATGTCTACTGTGGTATCGCCGATCATCAAGCAGTTTTCAGGGGACATATTCATCTTTTGCGCAGCCAAAAGGATGGGGTCTGGATATGGCTTCGTGTGTTCTGCTGATAACCCAGTAATGATCACATCAAAATATTTCACCAGATCATATTGCTCAAGGAAGGTCATTGTGCCATGTTCATCGCGTGCACTGACGACTGCCATTGGATAACGGCCATGGAGTTGCTTGAGCATTTCATCCACACGGGGAACGAGCAGAAATCTTTTGGATGATTGTTTGCGATGGAGAGACAGCCAGTTGATGATTGCAATCATTTCATCATCAATGCCGAGTCTGTCTGCGAGACCCAGCAGGGCATTACCCGGCGCTTCGACCCACATAACAAAGCGGCGTGCGGCGTGATCGGGATCTTTGAACAGGAAACGTGGAAAAAAACTTGAAATTTTCTGCACGTATAAATCATCCGTGTCGCTTAGAGTTCCATCTACATCAAAACAGAGTGCTTTTATACGGTTTAGGTCAAGGGACATGGCGCAATTGTACCAAAGCGACTATACTTTGCATTAATATTATTCTTTGTAGTATCATTTAATATAATATGATTATGACTGAAGACCGCTCCCGTTCCCTGCTTGAATTATTAATCAATGTCACCCGTGAAGTTGCCACTGCGTTGGATCTTCGTACGGTTTTACAGCGCTTGCTTTTTGCGGCCATTCAGTATGTAGGCGGTGAGCGCGGAAGTATCGTGGTAATGGATGATCTTGGTAAACCCGTGGATGCAACCATTGTGTACGGGAAACAGTTTCATGAACATACCACGCAACAATTGCGTGAGACAGTCGAACGCGGTCTTGCAGGATGGGTGGTTCAGAATCGCAAACCTACACTTGTGCGCGATACAAGTAAAGATGAACGCTGGCTGCGTCGTGCCGATGATTCGATTGATAAAAGCGGCGCCAAGTCAGCGATCTGTGTGCCTTTGATGGCCCGTGAACGTTTAGTGGGCGTGCTTACCCTTGTGCACTCTGTCCCCAATGCTTTTAATGAAGAACACCTTGAATTAATGCAGGCCATTGCCGATCAGGCAAGTGTGGCGGTTTTGAATGCGCGTTTATATACTGAAAGCCAGCGGACCGCACGTATCATGTCTGCGCTTGCGGAGGGGGCTGCTGCAATTAATACCTCGTTGGAAATGCCAGATGTATGGAGACGTATTCTTAATCAGACCATGCAGGCTTTACAGGTTGAGTCAGTAGCTCTGGCCTTGATTGACCCGGCAAACTATGACCTTGTATTTCAAGCAGCGGCGGGGCAGAACTCAGGTAATATCCCCGGCAGGCGCATTCCTGACGGACAAGGATTAATTGGGTTGGTTGTGGAATCTGGCCGCGGTTTGATTGTGCCGGCCGTGAAGCTTGATACTCGCTACAGTGAAGTAGATAAGTTTGGAGGAATCGAGGCGCGCGCCATTGCCATTGCGCCAATCCAATCGCAGGGAAAAGTTATTGGTGTGGTTGAGGCTATTAATCCCATTTCAGGTGCCTTTGACCCGGATGCGATGGTGGTGATGGCAGGTTTGGGAAGCCTGGCTGGCACCACGATCCAAAATGCAGAGTATTTGGAGCGGATCCAAAATGCACACCAGCATTATCGTGAATTATTTGAAGATAATGTTGATACGATCTTTATTACGGATTGGGAAGGTAAAATTCTTGAAGCAAACCGCCAGGCAGTGGCTTTGAGTGGTTATAGTAATGAAGAACTTCATTCCATGAGTATTGATCAACTCCATGAAGTGAATTGGAATAAGACCGGCGCAGATTTTGAGATTCTTAAAACGGCTGATGAATGTAATTATGAATCAGACTTACATCAACAGGACGGCGAAACCACCCCCGTTGAAGTGCATGTACGGCGCGTTGAATTTGAAAAGACAGAGTCTCTCCAATGGATTCTGCGGGATATCACCGAACGCAAGGAACTGGATGCGTTGCGTAATGATATGACCGATATGATCTATCATGATCTGCGTTCACCGCTTGGCAACATTGTCTCAAGCCTTGAAATGATGAGTACTCTGATGCCCGAGGAAGAGACGCTTGTATTGATGCTGAATATTGCAAGAAATTCCACTGCGCGCATTCAACGCATGGTCAATTCCCTGCTGGATGTGAATCGACTCGAAGCCGGTCATCAAATTGCAGATCAAAACGCTGTTGACCCTGTGGCGTTGATACGCGAATCCATTCGCGATATAGAGCCGGCCGCAAATGGGCGTCAACAAAAAATTGAAAACAAAGTGACCACCGTGCTCCCGCTCATTTGGGTGGATGTGGATATGGTGCATCGCGTGTTCATTAACTTAATGGAGAACGCCATCAAATTCACACCTGTGGAAGGGCGAATTGAGCTCGGCGCCGAAACAGATGGAACCTTCGTTAAGTTTTCGGTGGGAGATAATGGGCCGGGAATTTCTGCCGCAGACCGCGAGCGTATCTTCGATAAATTCACCCGCCTGCGCGGCGGTAAGGAAAGACCTCGCGGGCTGGGAGTGGGCCTCGCTTTTTGCCGCCTGGCTGTGCTTGGGCATGGCGGTGACATTTGGGTGGAAAGTGAAATAGGAAAAGGTACCACCTTCTTCCTTACCTTTCCTGTTGCCCAACAGAAGAAAGTTACAGGCCAGCTCAAGCGTCAAACAGGCAGGCTGACTTTGAAAGAATCCAAATAGCCAGCTATTTCGTCTTTTGTATCAGGGGATTTTAGTTTCACCATTCTTTTTATTCTCAGGAGCAGTATGCAGGAAATAACAAAAAACATCCAGATTGAAGATCAATTTCCCGGCGTGACCTTGGGTGTGATCGTTACCCCTCGCGGATTGATTCAAATTGATGCGCCTCCTTCACCCGAAGATGCCCGATCATGGCGTGCAGCATTGATGAACCTCGGCGGCGGGATGGAGCGTGTGCTCGTTAATCTGGATGCGCATCCAGATCGTACACTTGGCGCACGTGCCATGGATTGCATAGTCATCGCACATGAAAAAACCGCCAACACCTTTCGCACCAGGCCAAGTACATTCAAGGCCCAGGGCGAAGAGACAGGCTCAGATTGGGAATCCATTCCCGGCTTGGGCAGCGTCCGCTGGGCCCCGCCGGAGATTTCCTTCCTCGATCAAATGACATTACATTGGGGTGAAACACCCGTGATGTTGGAACATCACTCGGGCCCTTCCAATGGCTCGATTTGGGTACATTTGCCGGAAGAGAAAATTGTCTTTATTGGCGATACCGTATTAAAAAATCAACCTCCATTTCTTGCGGGTGCAAGTTTGAAATCGTGGCTTAATTCTTTAGACACCCTGCTGGATACACCATTCAAGGGGTATACATTTATTAGCAGTCGTGGCGGCATAGTAACCACAACAGCCATCAAAGCGCAACATGACTTCCTCAAGCACATACACGACAAACTGGATAAGGTGACAACAAAAAAACCGAATCCCGCTGCGACCGAGAAACTGGTCACCTCACTATTGACATGGTTCAAAGCCCCGGCAGCCCGCCAAAAACAATTTGCCCAGCGTCTGCGCTATGGCTTGCTTCACTACAATTCACGCCAGAGTCATGGCTCTGGTCAATCTGAAGAGGATTAGGTAGTGGCCGAACTTCAACCCATTCTCGAACTTACCCGCGGGCACATGGTTGAATCAACCCATTTTGGTTCCATCGTGGTTGTGGATTCAACTGGAAAACTACTGCATTCTTATGGCGACCCTTGCGGGGTCGCCTTTTTGCGCTCATCTGCCAAGCCATTTCAAGCGCTTCCATTTGTGGAGCGCGGCGGTGTGGAACAATTCAACTTTACGCAAAGCGAGCTTTCCATTTCCTGCGCCTCACATGAAACAGCGCAAATTCATCTGGATACAGTTAAGGCTATGCAATTGAAGATCGGCCTTCAAGAAAATGATCTCCAGTGCGGCACGCATTTGCCTGGCGATGCATCCATGTTGAAAAAGATAATTCAACAAAACATCAAACCTACGTCTAACTTCAATAATTGTTCAGGTAAGCATACTGCCATGCTGGCTCATGCAAAAATGCGCGGACTGCCTTTGGATACTTACCTTGATATTAATCACCCCATCCAGCAGGACATTCTTGAGACTTTTGCTGAAATGTGTGGAGTTGAAAAAGAAAAAGTAGAACTCGGTGTGGATGGCTGCTCAGCACCGAATTTTGCCGTCCCGCTGTTTAATGCGGCGCTTGGCATGGCACGTCTATGTGACCCGCAGACTCTCAGCGAATCACGGGCCGCAGCTTGCAGAAAGATTACCTCCGCGATGACTACTCATCCTGAAATGATTAGTAATTACGGTGAATTCGATTGCGAATTAATGAAGGTTGGCGAAGGGAAGATCGTCACCAAACGCGGCGCCGAGGGATTCCAGATCGTTGGGTTAATGCCCGGTGTATATGGTGAAAACGGTGTTGGGATTGCCTTTAAAATAACCGATGGCGATGCATCCCGAATGAACGACGAATTGGAACCCAGCACACGTGTACGGCCTGCGACTACACTCGAAATTTTACGCCAATTAAATGCCTTGAACGAAACGCAGTTACAGTCGTTGGTGAAATTTGGCCCCAAAAAGCAGATTAAGAATCATCGCGGTATTTTAACTGGTGAGTCATATCCTGTATTTCAGCTCGCATGAACTTTCTAGAAGAATCATTTATTAGGTCCCTTGTCGCCCGGTTGATTCAACCGGGCGTTGTTGGTCTTGCTCTTGTAGGCAGCTATGCGCGCAGACAAAACACTCCTCACAGTGATGTGGATATGGATATCTTCGTTGAGACTTTTCCATCTGAGACTTATATACTTCGTTATATTGATGGCCTTATGGGTGATAAAGAATCAAAAGTGTTGTATACAGGCTGGGGTTTATTTAAAGGGCTTGCAGATGCGGTGGCTGTTCAACAAGGAATGATGATGGAAAGTGAAAATCTATATTTTGAAATAATCCAGGAAAATATGTGTCGATCTCACGAATGGACACGTGCATTCCGACTTGCACTTGGCGCGGATATTGGCGATGTGAATATTCCAGCATATAAAACTCGTGGACAGGCTGCGCTTCAGCTATATAAACAAACTGCGCGTTTATTCAAAAATATAATTACAGAGAGACATCGTGATGTCATTGAGAATACGCTACAATTGGTAAACCACCATGAAAAATCTCAAAACACGCGTACTCAAGATCCATGAGACATTGCTGCAAGCCTTTGGTGAACCCATCTGGCGTAACCCACTGCCTGCTATTGATGAATTGGTTTCCACCATTCTTTCGCAAAACACAAATGACATAAATCGAGATCGCGGTTTCAATGCCTTGCGTGCAAAGTTCCCCACTTGGGAAGCTGTCCGCGATGCGAAGTCTGAGGATGTGATCAATGCGATTCGGCCTGCGGGACTCGCGAATCAAAAAGGACCGCGTATTCAACAAGTATTACACGCCATTACTGAAGAACGCGGCTCGCTCAACCTGGACTTCTTAGCTGGTTTGCCCATCGAGGAGGCACGTGCCTGGCTGACAAAGTTCAACGGCGTTGGCCCGAAGACGGCAGCCATCGTTTTATGTTTTTCGCTCAACATGCCCGCCTTCCCAGTGGACACCCACATCTATCGCGTCAGCGGACGCCTCGGCCTGCGACCTGAAAAGATGACCGTGGAGCAGGCGCATCCCTATCTCGAATCCATCTTTCCGCCTGAAACTTATTATGCAGGACATTTAAATTTGATTCGATTGGGGCGCGAGATCTGCATTGCACGCAAGCCAAAATGCTCCAAGTGCCCGATCAATAAGTTATGTGACTTTAAAGAGAAAACCAAATAATATGAACCTATCTTAAAAACAACTATGTCGCTCTGAGGGAGCGTTCTTTGCGACCGAAGAGTCTCGTACGTTTGGGGGGTAGAGCCCTTCACCGTATTGGCGTACGGCGCACACTTGCCCTGGCGGGCAGTGCCAGGGCAAGTGTCGCTGTCGCTCAGGGAGACATTTTTGAGATGACTTCAATCAAATCTGCACTTGTTATGGCGCAACCTCCCGAGGTATACATGAAAAAATTCTTGATCTCTCTCCTCATTTTCTCAATTTTAATTCTCGCCGCTGGCGCATGCACTCCCGCGTTGACCGCAACTAGCGCACCAAGTGAAACGCCTGCGCCTGTTTTTACTGAAACACATACACCCACAGTTGCACCTACGATTGTTATTACACCCACTCCAACAATTAACCCCAACGAAACCCAGTACTTTGGGACAAATAGAGAAATTGTCACGACTGGCGCAGACATGACACTCTGGGCAGGGACACCGCAAGAGCAAAACTTCAAAATCAACCCCGAGAATGCTGACAAATTGTACGATGGGCTCCTCACTTTTGTAGCTATGGAAAACTGGCACGGCAACGAAGCTATTCGCAATAAGTACAAAAACTTTTTGGCATATGAGCAATATTTGGAAGCGAATCCCGTGCAAAGCGATGTGAAGCTATTAGAACTCTATAACAAACCAGGAAGTCAGAATGCTAAACAACACGCCGATTGGAAAGAAATAGAAGGTCAAGTCGATTTATCTAAGATAGACATCGCAGTTGCGGATACTACTGACAGTCCTGAGAGAGAGGGCTGGATACATGTGGGAGCTGGAATAGTATTTAAGATGGAGATAGTGGAAATAGGTGGAGTTCAACGTATTAAATTTTTAATATCTGATAAGAACGTTTACGATGATGAGCCAATGGCAAATCTAGGTTTAAATCCTCAGAACGACGTAAACGCGAACGCTAAGGATCTTGTGCAAGCGTTAAACTTTCTTACAAGAGTTGGTGATGGAATGTCTAATAACGATACACGCTCTGTAACAATTGCCCAAGTGGGTGGTGGTCGAACCATAAACTTTGCTTCTCGTGGAGCTATTACGAAAAGCGATTTAAAATCCGCAGCGATGGGCGTGAAATATATAGTTCCAGCTGAATAAATGTTTTCTGTTTGTTGAGTTCTCCTTACTATTATGGTAAGAATAAAGGATGTGGAAGTGGTGGGTAATTATTTTTTTGTTTTTATCGCTAGTAGTATATTGGGGACTCGGACATGTTGTCCGAGTAGATAAAACCTGGTTCGTCAGTTGCCCAGCCAAGCACCATTGGCAAGTGGATAAGGGTAAATGGCAGGAACTGTTTGCTCCTTTGCGTGATACAACCGTGGTCTATCTGTCTTGTGACCTCGTAGAAACCAATGAAGGAGCTGGAGAAGACAAGATAGATCCTTTAGTATATGCGGCGAGAGATACGTGGCTCGGTCAGAAAAGGGTAATCATTTATCTCAATACTCCTGTGCTTGGGCTATATGACAACGGCAAGCGTGGGGAGATAACCTCATTTCTGATCGCCAAGCAAATGGCAACTGTGATGAATATGGGCAAGCTAGAGGCAGGTAAGCTGGCAGGGAGCGTGTATTATGCAGCTACTCCGCTAGTCCAGATCGATGATAAGGGGGCGAAGTGAGACTAAAAATACGTTTTTTGCTGATTACTGTCGCTCTAGGTCTAGTTTTCTTCGGCGGCAACCAATCTGTTTTTGCCGTATGCTCTGGTGTGACTAAGTGTGGTATTCCTGATCAGTATCTTAACTGTCCAGGATCAGCATATGAAACATTCCCTTGTGACGCCGTTGGTAGTGCTTGCTACCCCACAGGATGTGGAGGTGGGGCAGGTTGTGATAAGGGAGATACGTGCAACGTAAGTGGAGGTGGTGGAGGGAGTGGGTGTGCGTGCGGGGTGAGGGCGGACGGGGCATGTAGATCGTGTAATACGTCCTGCACAAATGCAAATTACAACATTGATTGTCCAGCGGGGATGGTAAAGACGACCACGCTACTATCGGCCGCGTGTGAACGGATTGCTGCTTATTGTGCCCCAGGTACGGCGCAAACTGGGGGAGTATGCTGCGATGGATATTATGAGCAGAACTGTCGGGATGTCACTCAAAATGGTCATACAACTACTTTTTGCGAGGACGGAGCATTCGTCTGTACTGCCAATATACTTAATACCTATACTTGTGCAGCCTCCTGTACCGCTACCGCTCCTGGGGTAACTGCGCTGGTCTCGCCAGCCAATGGAGCGCAGCAGGCGACGTCGACTGTGACTCTGACCTGGAACTCCACGACATTTGGGACGGCTTGCAGCGAGGTATCATAGGTAGAGATGCTTCGGGCAAAAAACGCCCTCAGCATGACATATTATCGTTATCCATTATTATTGAAGTTATATAATATATGTGTGGAGTGGGAGGAGTAGACAAACTTTGATGAAAAAGGTATAAACTTCTTTAAATTATGGAAACTCCCCCTGTTAGTATTGCTTTAGAAATGCTTGGCATTCCACATACAGTATTTCGCCACGAGAATCAAGTCCACTCGTTTGAGCAGGCAGCCAGTGACCGTGGTCAAAGGCCTGAGCAGGTTGTCCGCAGTATTTTGTTCCGCATTGCGGAAGATGAGTTCGTGATGGCATTGGTGGCGGGGCCAGCGCAAGTTTCGTGGAAGATCCTGCGCAAATATCTTGGGCGTTCGCGCGTTTCCATGGCAACAGAGGATGAAGTCTTCGCGGTGACGGGTTATCGCGTCGGGACTGTGGGGCCTTTCGGATTGCCGAACCAGCTCAAAGTGTTAGTCGATGCGAGTGTGATGCGCGAGGAAGAAATATCCATTGGGTCGGGAATGCGGAATACGGCGATCATCATGAAGAGTGTGGATCTGCATCATGCACTAAAAGATGCAGATGTTGTATCATTGACTGAAAATTAACTCTGGTGTCCAACAGACTATTTGCCTATGGGTGCTGTTGGGGTTAACAGGAGCAAGCTCCTGGACTCCAGAAAATATGATTACGGAGAATTTCATGCTGACCTATAAACAACGTACAATAAATTTTTTAGAGATCGAGTGGGCAACGTATATTGAGAGATTCAATCAATGGCCAGTTGAGGAAAGGCTCAAGCGTGTCAATACTCAGGGTTATAAACAGTTTCGAGATATACTCGCGCATGTTTTGGCGTGGTGGGAGGAAGCCATGCCGATTATTCTTGCAATTGCCGAAGGACGTGAGTATGCGCGCAAGAAATATGATTTCGATGTCTTCAATGCGGAAGCCGTGGCAAAATATAAGGGCTGGAACGAGGTTCAATTTCTTGCTCATTTTGAGAAAACCCGTCAGAAAACCATAGCAGAGCTAAAATCCATGAATGGAGCGGCGTGGGAAAATCGGCGGGTGCGTTCGTGGGCCAATGGTGTTTTTATTCATCATGCGCGTGAGCATTTGGTTGCATCCAGCCGCTTTTTAATTTTGGATACGCTTGAAAATGAATGGAATACTTATATTGAAGACTTTGAAAAGATCGAAGATAAGGATGCGTTCCTGAAGAAGCAGGGTGTTGAAAGTTTTCGCGAGTTGCTTGGGCATATGATCGGCTGGTGGGAACAGGGTGAATACATTATCACGGGTATTTTGAATGACCCGAATTTCAAATGGCAGGAACCTGATACAGACGCCTTCAATGCAGAATTGGCCGCGAAATATAAACAACTTTCGAATTTAGAAGTGAAAATACAATTTGAAAATAAAAGACAGGATATGATCAAGCTGACTCAATCCCTGCCTGATGCGGCATTTACGAACACGGATGTTGAAGGCTGGCTTGCGGCAGATGTCGCTGGGCATTTTGATGAACATAAGCCCTAAAGATTTCAAAGGTTTTTGTTCAAGAACAGTTGAACTGCGGGCAGAATATATGTTTCGCACAACTGCATCCAAAACAGGTTTCCAAAAAATTCACCTGCATAAGAGTAGCCATGGAACATATTGTTTATCTTGCGCTTGGAAGTAATATCGGCAACCGCCTTGCAAACCTCAAGGTCATGCTTAGCAACCTGACACCGCAGCTGGCTGTGAAGAAAAAGTCGTCGGTATATGAAACGCCGCCCTGGGGATTTGAAGATCAAGCCGCATTCTTGAATCAGGTTGTTATGGGTGAAACTTACCTTGAGCCTGAGGCGTTGCTTGCCCATTTGAAGCGGCTTGAGACAGCTTTGGGACGTATGCCAAATTTTGAGAATGGACCGCGCCTGATCGATATTGATATATTATTTTTTGATGATGTGATTATTGACACAGTTGCAGTTGCGATCCCGCATCCGCGTTTGCATAAGCGTGCTTTTGTGCTTGTGCCGCTTGCGGAGATTGCGCCTGATCTCGTCCACCCTGTTTTGCGCAGATCGGTCAGCGAGCTGCTGGAAGATGTGGATCGCAGTGAAATTAATTTGTTCAAGGGAAGGTAAACATGAAAATCGTTCGTTATAAAACCAATGGTGATGTGCCTAAATTCGGCTGGATGCTGGATGACAAGATCGGTGAAATTCAAGGTGATATCTTCGGTGAATATCGCAGGCGCGAAGCAAAGACACCTGTGTCAGAAGTGAAACTCGATACGCCTTGTTTGCCCAGTAAAGTTTTGTGTGTAGGACGCAATTATGTGGAACATGCCAAAGAGCTGGGTAACGAAGTACCCAAAGTGCCGCTCATCTTTTTGAAACCGAATTCTTCGATCATTTCAAACGGCGAAAATATTATTTTGCCGCCGCAGTCGAATCAGGTTGAGCATGAAGCGGAATTGGTGGTGGTTATCGGCAGGCGTGCAAAAAATGTCACAGCTGAAACCGCGAAAGAATATATCTTCGGTTACACCATCGGCAATGACATTACTGCGCGCGATCTGCAAAAGACGGATGGTCAATGGACACGTGCTAAAGGTTTCGACACTTTCTGTTCCTTCGGCCCGTGGATCGATACTGAGTTCGACGCATCGGATGCGGTGGTTACCTGTCGCGTGAACGGCCAAATGCGTCAGATGGCATCCACACGCGATATGGTTTTCAACGTCAGCACCTTGATCGCGTACATCTCATCCGTGATGACGCTTGAGCCTGGTGATATCATCTTCACAGGTACCCCTGCGGGGGTGGGTGAGTTGAAGAATGGCGATGTGGTGGATGTGGAAATTGAAGGGCTGGGAAAGTTGAGTAATCCGGTAAAGGTATAAAGGGATTTGCCGCAGATGTATGATTGATTTTTTATCTGCAGCAAATCTTTTAGGAGTACATTCATGTCATCAAAAGAGTTTGATATCTTTCTAAAACAATATCCCACGTATCAAAAAACTGAATCCATTGATGCGCTGCGTAAAAAAGATTATGCCCGCCTTGACCAGGGTGAGCATATTTATCTTGATTACACCGGTGGAGGTATTTATGCCGAATCGCAGATCCAAAAGCATCAGCAGCTTTTGCGTGAAAATGTTTTTGGCAATCCGCATTCAACCAACCCTACATCCCTTGCGGCCACTGAACTCGTTGAAGGCGCGCGCGAATATATTCTCAAATTTTTCAATGCTGATCCAAACGAATATCTAGCCATCTTCACCTCCAATGCCAGCGGCGCGTTGAAATTGATTGGCGAATCCTATCTGTTTTCAAATGGACGTTATCTCCTGACCTTTGATAACCACAATTCAGTCAATGGGATTCGGGAATTTGCACATGCTCGCGGCGCCGAGGTGACCTACATCCCGGTTATGCTCCCAGACATGCATGTCGACGCGTCACAACTGGACCTGGAACTGGCTAGGCCTTCGATCAGCGGACACAACCTGTTTGCATATCCAGCACAATCGAATTTCTCGTCTGTCAAGCATCCACTCGAGTGGATCGAGAAAGCACATACATATGGTTGGGATGTGCTGCTTGATGCGGCTGCGTACGTGCCAACCAACAAACTGGACTTAAGCAAAGTGAAACCAGATTTTGTTCCAGTCTCATTTTATAAAATTTTCGGCTATCCAACGGGACTTGGCACATTGATCGCGCGCAAATCCGCGCTGGCAAAATTGCAACGTCCCTGGTTTGCTGGCGGGACAATTACTGTTGCATCTGTGCAAGGGGATAAATATTATCTCGCCGATGGTGCGCCTGCTTTTGAAGATGGCACATTAGATTATCTAAATATTCCCGCCATTGAGATCGGGCTCAAGCACATTGAATCAATTGGCTATGATGTCATCAGTGAACGAGTCAAAACGCTGACAGGTTGGTTGCTTGATAATCTCACCCAAATGAAACACAGCACAGGTGTCCCTTTGGTGCGTTTGTTTGGTCCCGCTACTGCAGAAGGGCGCGGTGGTGCGGTCACGGTTAATTTTTATGATAAGAATGATAAAGCGTTCGATCACCGATTCATTGAAAGTGAAGCCAACAAAGTCAATATTTCTTTGAGGACAGGCTGTTTCTGCAACCCCGGCGCGGGTGAAGTAGCTCTCGGTATTTCTCGCGTGGAACTGGATGTTTGTTTTACCAAACCCGGCCACGAAGACCGCTTCACGATTGATGATTTCCGTTTATGCATTGATGGCAAGTCCAGCGGCGCTGTGAGAATCTCCGTGGGTATGGTCACGAATTTCAATGATGTGCAGGCGTTTTTGACGTTTGCAAGAGGGTTATTAAGCTAGGCTACCTACGTGACAGTCACCTTTGATTTATGCCCGCACTCGCATCACGCGGACTGTAAGCATACCCAAAAATACAGTTGCAATGCCAAATAGTCCGAACCAAAGCAAATCAGCTAATTCAGTGAAAGAGAATAGGTTGATGTGGATGAATGAAACGATAATTGTCCCTAAGGCGAAGGCAAACATCCCTGGGACAATGGCGCGGATTCCCAACCATTTATCCTGACGGGAGAATAGCAAGCTTCCAAGTCCATAGGAGAGAAGCGGGCCCGCATACATTTGAGCCAAAGTTGGAGTCACTTTCCACGGCCAGACTGTGGACATAAAGGTGGGGATAAAGAATAAAAGTACAGCCAATATACAAACTATGATTCCTTGTGTGATAAGAAATCCCTTTGCCCAAACAGGGGATGATGCGCCGAGAAGTGTGTCTTCCTGACCTGACTTGGGCTGCCGCAATGTCATCCAAATGGAAATGATCGGATAGGTGATATAGGAAATAAACCAGATCCAAACGGAGAGCAACTTGAAATCAAATGCCTTCAGATTTAATATCGAAATAATGAACAGCATCCCAGTCCATACGCCGATCATTTGGACGGCCCCGCGCACCTCGGCTTGACTGCGAGCCATAAGACATCCCGCCATATAGACGGCGCCGAATAAATAAATGGCGCCCACGAAGCGGGCATGGAGAGGCGGCAAAACCATCCACGTGAAAATGGAAGCCAGGAATTTGGGCGTAAACAAGCCCAATATTGCAACGAGAAGCGCAGCAGCACAGATCACACCGTAGAAAAGCCTTTGTCCTTTTGTAATGGGCAACATTGATTATTTCTCCTTTGTCAAAACGCAGAATGGAAATACTATATAATCGGTATTGTATTGACTTGATAACCCTCAACAACCCAAAAGGTGACTTTATGACAGACCAATCTGCCCGCCCAATTCATTATGACCTGGCCCTAAGTGGCAATATGGTGTGGATTATCGCCAGCAGGAAGGCGTGAGCGAGCATGTGGGACATTATTTGAAATTGCATGAACAAGGCAAGCTTGAACTTGGCGGGCCCTTTCTTGTCCCAGATATGGGCGGGATGATGGTCACCACAACGAAAGTTTCGCAGGAAGAGATCGAAGCTTTCGCTGCATCAGACCCTGCCATTAAATCAGGCTTGCTCATTTACGAAATCCGCCCGTGAATGACTGCCATGGAACACGATTAAAGGAAGGAAGCATTTACAATGAACATTGAAGATATCCAATTTATTTACGAGTACAACTACTGGGCCAATGGAAAAATACTGGATGCCGCTGCGAAGGTAACTGATGAGCAATTCTTCGCACCTGCATCATTCTCCTATGGCAGTCTGCATGGGACTCTGTTCCACATCCTTGATGCGGAATATAGCTGGCGGCTGTTGTTTGAAACCAACTTCACTGTTAGCGAAGACCTGGATCGCGCATTGGTTTCAAATTTTCAATCCTTGAAGGAAGAATGGGGAAAAGAGGAACAAGCCATGCGCGCCTATTTGAATGGTCTCACGGATGAAGATGTAGTCAGCCATAAAAAATATATAAACAGTGAAGGCATACATCGTGACCGAATCCTTTGGCATTGTCTGCTGCATGTCGTCAATCACGGCACCCAGCATCGTAGTGAAGCGGCAGCTTTACTTACAGATTTTGGCTGTTCGCCCGGCGATTTAGATTTCACATTATTTCTCCATGAGCACAAAGAATCATGAATGGACAAACCCGTTCCAATATTAAGCCTGGCATTACCGTGCTGATCGTGCTGAAACAGGATCAACGTACTGGCAAATTGACCAAAGGCATTGTGAAAGATATTCTCACTAGCTCGCCGAATCATCCGCACGGAATTAAAGTCCGCTTGGCGGATGGGCAGGTGGGGCGTGTGAAGGAAATAATAAACGAATAAGGAGCTCACATGATTCGCAAACTTGCACATCTTAATTTCGTCACCAACGATCTGAATCGCATTATTGATTTTTATGTGAATAAACTTGGCATGAAAGTTAAATTCACTTTGGATAATAAAGCGGGGGAGCATTTTGGATATTACTTTGAATGCGGCGATACAACTTTTCTAGAGTTCTTCGATCAAGCCATGGCTGCCGAGGTATGGGGCGGAAAAGTGGAAGGACTCAGTATCGGAACGCGTTATAAACATTTCTGCCTGGAAGTCAGCGGGCTGGATGAATATTGCAAACAATTGAAAGCAAAGGGAGTTGAAGTGACAGAGATTTCTCTGGGAATGGACAATTCAAGGCAGGCATGGATCGCTGACCCGGATGGGAATCAAATTGAATTAATGGAATACGGTCCATCCAGCTTACAGTTGACAGGCTAATTTGTAAAAGTAGTAAGAAAAATTATTCTGGGGGATTCAAACATAGTATTATGCAAACGAAACATCTTAACTACGATCAGATCGCATTTGAATATAACCAGCGTTATCCCACCTCCCAATCCTGGGAGCGTGGACAGGTACTTCTTAAGCTTGCCGCACAATTAAAAGCAAAAACCATATTGGAAGTGGGAAGCGGCACGGGCTTTTGGTTGAATCTGCTTCATCAGGTTACACCTCATCTTTATGGTATGGATTTTTCAGCGGGGATGATTGCACAGGCTCGGAACCAATCTGCACCTCTCAAGTTGACTCGCGGTACAGCTATTCAACTCCCGTATCAAAGCGGGACCTTTGACCTGCTCTACTGCGTCGACGCGATTCATCACTTTGGGAATTCACGCGCCTTTATCGCTGAAGCCTTCCGCGTATTGAGACCGGGCGGCGCACTGGCGATCATTGGTCACGACCCGCACAGCGGCGAGGGTAACTGGTACATCTACGATTATTTTGATACTGTTTATGAAACCGATCTCGTGCGTTATCCATCCAGTGGAATGATCAAGAATTCGATGAAGCAGGCGGGCTTCGTGAATACTGAACGCCAGGATGTCGAGCATATCTTGAATATTCATGTAGGCGAAGGTGTTTTGAATGATCCTTTCATAAAGCAAAGCGCCACGTCACAGTTGGCATTGCTCAGCGAAGAGACTTATTCCGCCGGCATCGAAAAGATAAAATCAGAGCTGAAGAAACCTCAATTGAACGACAAACAAGTTATTTTCAAATCAGATTTCTGGGTCAAGATGTTTACAGGGTTTAAACCATGAATGCACTTGAATTTCGTTTTGCGTTCTTCGCACGAGATTTTGATAGGAGTGTTTTGTTTTACAAAGACATTCTTGGTATGGAATATATCGGCGGCTGGGATCGTGAAGATGGGAAAGGTGCTTTGCTCTCAGCAGGTGGTATGGCAGTTATTGAAATTTACGGTGCGGCAGAAGGCAAAGGATATGATGGGCCAAGCCCGGTAGCGTTAAACCTGGCCATACGTGTTGAAAATGTTTCAGCGGTGGATAAGTTCTTTGAAAAGCTATCAGGTATAAGCGGGGAAAGAATCGAGAGTCCAAAAGATCACCCCTGGGGACATCGTTCATTCATCGCTTATGATCCAGATCAAATCCCGATCCACATTTATTGTGAGCTGAAATAAAAAATGCCCGGCAGAGATGGCCGGACATTTTTCTTGTGCCGTGCTATACTCACAAAAATCCTTTTTTGTGAGTTGAAAAATGAAAATAAAGTTTTCCATCTTTTTGACCGTGCTATTTTTTCTTTCGGCTTGCGGCGGAAAACCTGGCACGTCCGTTCCCAGCCTCATCCAGCCGCCTGTTGTAGCGACAGAAATCGCAGCCAAGGTTACGCCTGTTTGTATTGGTTCTGAACCCACACAGAATGACATTGACCGTGCGCTTTCATATACAGGGGATCTTTTTAGCGCGCCCGAATGGGTGCGGAGTTATACCGTTGCCGATGGCCGTGTTTCCGTGGTCTGGTCTAATGATCCGTTGGGCGTGGTGGCGTATGTGGAAACGCTGATCTTTCCATGCGGCTATGAAGAACCCGATCTTGATAATTTTTTCAGCACAGATAGTTGGAAGATCATTTTTGCGAACTACGAGAGCTTTGAACCTGTTACTGCATGCAAAATAGATTCGGGCGTTCGGTTGTATGAATTTAAGGCGGTGACTGCGGGCTTTAACTATAATATCCGATATTGGGCGCAGAATGACAGCGACAATCGTATTATTGGGACCATGATCGTATTCCCGGTTGATTCGCAATCGCTCATGGATGAATATTCGACACGTCTCTTTCCAGATTTTATAAGTTGTTCGTAAAAATAAAAAAACCTGACATGTCTCATCGTGGCCATGTCCATACTAAACCTGCGTATGGACAATGATGATTGTTAATCAACCCCTCTTAAAGACAAGTTGGATTTTATAGGAGTTCGATGACCTCACGTTATGATATTCTTTTCCAGCCCATCAAGATCGGCCCGGTCACTGCACCGAATCGATTTTATCAAGTGCCGCATTGTAACGGGTTTGGCCATCGTATGCCGCAGGGCATGGCCGCCATGCGCGGCATGAAAGCCGAAGGCGGCTGGGGCGTGGTTTGCACCGAAGAAACCGAAATCCATCACACGAGTGACCTTTCGCCCTACTTTGAAGGCCGCATCTGGAGTGATGATGATATTCCCACCTGGCAGTTGATGACGGATGCTGTTCATAAACATGGCGCACTCGCAGGAATTGAATTAACCTATAACAGTCATGATGCTGCTAATTTATATTCGCGTGCTGCGGCATTTGGCCCGCGTTCGATGGGAATCACCGGCGGCAGCGGATATGAACCCGGGCAGTCACGCGCGGCCACGAAGGATGATCTCAAGTTGGTTCGCAAGTGGCATCGCAACGCCGCCATCCGCGCAAAGAAGGCGGGCTTTGACATTATTTATTGCTATGCCGCGCACAACATGACTCTCGCTTTTCATCTCATGTCAAAAGATAATGATCGCGCGGATGAATACGGCGGGTCATTGGAAAACAGAACGAGATTTTTTCGCGAATTGATCGAAGATACGAAGGAAGCTGTTGGGGATACCTGTGCAGTGGCTGTAAGATTTGCAGTGGATGAATTACTCGGCGGTGACGGCATGCAGTTTGATGGTGAAGCGCATGACATCGTCGCCATGCTTGCCGAACTTCCTGACCTATGGGATGTGAATCTCAGCAACTGGGCGAATGATTCGGTCACATCTCGTTTTGGCAAGGAAGGTCATCAGGAAAAATATATTTCCTTTGTAAAGAAACTCACCACCAAGCCTGTGGTTGGCGTTGGGCGATACACCTCACCTGATTCAATGGCTTCTGCAATTGAGCGCGGCATCATGGATATGATCGGTGCGGCGCGCCCAAGTATTGCTGACCCATTCCTGCCGAATAAAATCAAAGAAGGCCGAACCGAAGATATTCGCGAATGTATTGGCTGCAATATCTGTGTCACAGGCGATACACGTTTTGTTCCCATTCGTTGTACGCAAAACCCAACCATGGGCGAGGAATGGCGGCGCGGGTGGCACCCTGAAAATATTTCGCCAAAGAAAAGCGAAGATGAAATTCTTATCGTCGGCGCAGGCCCGGCCGGGCTGGAAGCCGCGCGTGCACTCGGTCAGCGCGGATATCATGTCATCCTGACTGATGCACGCCGTGAGGCGGGCGGACGTGTGGCGCTTGAGTCTGCGCTTCCAAATCTCAATGAATGGCGGCGAGTGATTGACTGGCGACTTACACAAATAAACAAAATTGAAAATATATACTTTTACCCATCCAGCCAAATGACCGCGCAGGATGTTCTCGACGCAGGCGCTCCGCATGTTATTCTTGCCACAGGTGCCACGTGGCGGCGTGATGGTATGGGGCGTAATATTTCGCGCCCTGTGCAAGGTAATGGAAATATTTTCACTCCCGATGATCTTCTGGGGTTTAATCTGGAGTCCGACAGCTTGCTGTCGAAGTTGCGGGAGCAAGCTCCCGCACTCCAGAAAGTCCTCATCTATGATGACGACCATTACTACATGGGCGGCGTCCTCGCTGAACTGCTCGTGCAAAATGGTTGCGAAGTTACACTGATGACTCCCGCGCCAACGATTTCTTGTTGGACTCAATTCACCCTCGAACAGGAACGCATCCTCAAGCGATTACTTGACTTGAATGTGACTCTCCTTGCGAATCATGTCATCGCTTCGCACACCCCGACAACTGCCACAGTTACAAACACCATCACCTCCGCCGAGTCGACTCTAGCCTGCGATGCCATCGTCATGGTCACAGATAGAATCCCTAACGATGCTTTGTACCACGAACTCAAACCTGCACTTGCTGACGGGAGACTTAAATCATTGCGTGTGATTGGCGATGCCGAAGCGCCCAACATCATCGCGCAAGCTGTTTTCAGTGGCCATCTCGCCGCAAGGGAATTTGATGAGCAAGTGAATCCTGATGTCACGCCATTTAAAATAGAAAGATAAATGGCGTTGCGAGGAGCGTTCTTGTTCTTGGCGACGAAGCAATCCCCAACATGACAAGGAGATTGCTTCGTCGGGAAGAGCACCCTCCTTGCAACGACAGGTCACTCATGCCTATCATCCTTGTCACCGGTGCCACTGGATATATCGCCAGCAGATTGATTCCGCAATTGCTCGCACGCGGATATTCTGTCCGCGTATTTGCCCGCCACCCTCAAAGGCTGAAATCTCGAAGCTGGTATTCTCAAGTGGAAATGACAGCAGGCGATGTCATGGACGAATCCACGCTTGCACCTGCGCTTAGAGGTGTTCACACCGCTTATTACCTCATCCACAACATGTCCAGTGGACATGGCTACACCGAGCGCGAGTTGGAAGGGGCTCATAATTTTGCACGCGCAGCCGAAGATGCAGGAGTGCAACACATCGTATATTTGGGCGGACTTGCCGACCCCGAACAACATATCGCCCCGCACATGCGCTCGCGGATCGAGACAGGCGTCACCTTAAGACAGGGAAAAGTCCCAGTTACCGAATTTCGCGCGGGCGTCATTGCTGGCTCTGGAAGCATCTCTTTTGAGATGATTCGCTTTATGACTGAATTACTCCCGATTATTCCTGCGCCTGTTTGGATAAATAATAAATCCCAGCCGATTGCCACTCAAAATGTGATCGATTATCTTTTAGCCGCTCTTGATAATTGGGAGGGGCATGGTCAGGTCTTTGAGATCGGCGGCCCTGCCGTCACCACGTATCAAGAACTTATGCTGCACTATGGCAGAATTCGCGGGCATAAACGCAGCTTCTTTTTGTTCCCTTATGTGCCTGTTTGGTTCATGGCTTTCGGCATCGGACTCATGACACCTGTGCCGTATCCTGTTGCGCGCGCGTTGGTGGGTGGCTTATCCAGTGACAGCGTGGTACTGTATAACGACGCGCGCAAAATTTATCCCGAAGTGAATCTTATTGATTTTGAATCAGCTGCCAGGGAAGCCCTGACTCGTTTACATCCGCTTAAAGTTGAGCGTGTTTGGGAGGATGGTGAATCCAATGCCAAGGCTCTCAAGCATGAAGGTTTTTTTATCGATCATCGTGAAATGCAAATAGATGCAGATCTAAAAAAAGTTTTTCAAATCATTAAAGAGATGGGCAATAAAACAAAATGGCCGTATGCAAACTGGCTCTGGAAACTGCGCGGATTTTTCGGCATCAGAACATTTACTCCCAGCGCTGGCTATGATTATTTTCAAATAGATATGATTGAACCCGACCACATGCTCCTTTTGCATTCACAGCTTAAAGCGCCCGGCGAAGGTTGGATGGAATGGCGCGTGGAAAAATACCCGCAAGGCACGCGCTTAACGCAAACCGTTTTTTTCACTCCGCACGGCCTTGGCGGATTTTTATATTGGTATGTTTTATATCCCATTCACGTTTTTGCTTTTCGTGGGTTGATAAAAGGCATCGCATCCCGCTCAGTGGTAAAATAAAAATAGTAATAACGATCAGAACGCGGCGAAGTTGGTGTAAGTCCAACACTGTCCCGCAACTGTGAGGTTAGTTAAATAGTTATGTAGTTACGTGGCTTGGTAGTTCAACTATCAAACTAACGAACTGATTCAACTATCAAACTGCCAAGTCAGGCCGCCCGCCTCTGAATCGGTTCATCACACTCTCGTGGAAAGGAGGTGGATGGCGGCATGCACGGATTGCCTCTCCTACCTCCCCAGTCATCGACTGGGGATTTTGATTCTTGTAATAAAAAGACCTGACAGGTTTTTTAAAACCTGTCAGGTCTAAACCTAAATTTTGGAGATATAAAATGTTTCGTAAAACTTTACTTTTGACTTTATTCCTCGCACTCTTTAGCGCTGGATGCACCCCCGTCTCAACCCCGACCGAAATGCCTGCTCCCGTTGCGACAGAAATTGCCGCCACTGATGAAGCTCCTGTCTCAGCGGCAATCACACTCACAGATGGGCTGGGCAGGTCTGTTGTTATGAATGAAGCGGCGCAGCGTGTCGTCTCATTGGCTCCATCCAATACAGAAATCCTGTTTGCTGTTGGCGCAGGTGACCAGGTTGTTGGCCGCGATGAATTTTCTGATTATCCAGCCGAATCTGCGTCCATTGAAAGTGTAGGCGGCTCGATGGGCGAATACAGCGTTGAAGCCATCGTTGCATTGAAACCCGATCTGGTGCTTGCGGCGGAGATCAATTCACCTGAACTAGTGAAGCAGCTCGAAGATTTGGGATTAACTGTTTATTATCTGAAGAATCCAAAAACACTAGAAGAAATGTATGTCAACCTTGAGATCGTTGCCCAACTGACGGGACAAGACCCCACCAAGTTAACTGATTCACTGAAAGCACGTGTTGCTGCAGTAGATGAGAAGATCATGCCGCTCAACGCGCGCCCATCCGTGTTATATGAAATTGATGCGACCGACCCCGCCAAACCATATACGTATGGCCCCGGCACATTTGGTGATTTGCTCATTACACGCGCTGGCGGATTTAATATCGGCAGTGAATTAACGGACCCATATCCGCAGATCAGCCTTGAGCAAATTGTCGTATCGAATCCATCCATTATTTTGCTCGGCGATTCGATGTGGGGCGTAACACCTGAATCAGTCATCGCCCGTCCCGGTTGGGAGACGATTGAAGCTGTAAAATCCAATCAAATCTTCCCAGTTGACGATAACCTGATCAGCCGCCCCGGTCCGCGTTTGGTGGATGGTCTTGAGCAATTGGCAAAATTGTTGCACCCCGGTGTGTTTCAATAATTAAATCGTAGGGGCGGGGTAGCCCCGCTCCTACATTAACAATAACCATATGCGCCGTACACCATTTCTTTTCTCGTTCCTCTTTCTTCTGATCGCCTTTATCCTCAGCCTCGCGATCGGTTCTGTATTTATTTCCCCAACAGAATTATGGAAGATATTGCGCGGCGTTGGTAATGAGACTTTTGTTTTTATCGTCTGGCAAATCCGTTTGCCGCGGACAATTCTCATTGCATTAACAGGTGCGGCATTAAGCGGAAGTGGTGCGGCATATCAGGGCTTGTTCCGCAACCCGTTGGCCGATCCATTTTTGATCGGTGTGGCATCCGGTGCAGGGCTGGGCGCAGTCATTGCCATGTCCATCAAATGGCCGTATTCATTTTGGGGACTGATGGCAATCCCAATGGCGGCATTCATCGCTGCGTTGTTAACTGTATTTATTGTTTATTTTCTTGCTCGTGTTGGCCAGACGATTCCCACTACAAATTTAATTCTCGCAGGTGTTGCATTTTCATCATTCGCAACTTCGCTCACATCGTTTCTCATGCTTCGCTCCACCAGCGAAGTGCGCCGCGCGTTGGGATGGCTGCTCGGCGGAGCAAGTCAGGCTGGCTGGACAGCGATCCTCGCAATTCTCCCTTATCTGGTTATCGGCCTTGGAATTCTTCTCATCAGCGGACATGCGCTTAACTTGCTTCAATTTGGAGATGATCAAGCACAGCAGCTTGGATTAAATGTCACGCGCATCAAAACTATTTTGTTGATCGCTGCTTCACTGGCAACAGCTGCTGCTGTTGCATTTTCTGGCATCATCGGCTTTATCGGACTCATCGTCCCACATCTCATGCGCATGTGGTTTGGCGCAGACTATCGCCGCCTGATTCCACTTTCTATTATCGGCGGCGCATCTGCGTTGCTTATTTCAGATATTATTGCGCGTGTTGTTCTTGCACCGCAGGAGATTCCTGTTGGTATTGTCACCGCCTTGGCGGGCGCGCCGTTTTTTCTGTGGGTGCTGCGCCGCTCCAAGAATCAAGGATTTTGGTAACTATGGAAATTATCATTCACAAGGCAGATACGCAAAGTGCTCCGAAAGCAAATATGTTTTCGCGAAAATTCATCGTCAAATCAAGGATTGTCCTTGAAATCGAAAATGAAAAACTCACCTACTCGGTTGCTGATGTAGAGCCATATGAAAGGGATATTCCCGCGGAAGATACGGAATATGGTTTTTCAAATAATGGCCCCACGATTTTTTTCGCGGAAGTAGAACGCTCCGCGAAACTTAGAGGACGAATCAAACTGCTTGAATGGTGGAATCAGTTTGCATACGTAGATGATCTTGTTGTAAATCCAGAATATCGCGGTGAAGGAGTTGGGCGCGCATTGCTCGAACACGGAATCCAATGGGCGCATGAAAATAATTTCCCCGGTGTCATGCTTGAGACCCAGGATGATAATGTCCCTGCCTGTTCCTTGTATCAAAAATATGGATTTGTGTTAAGCGGTTTTGATCGCAATGTCTATAAAGCCATCAATCCAAACACAAAAGAAACTGCTTTGTATTGGTATCTCTTTTTCCCGTAGGGGCACAGCGGGACGAACAATGGTTAAAGTTTTTTATGGCTTCGCTGTGCCCCTACGAAAGATAAATATGTTAAAAATCCAAAACCTCTCTGCCTCTTATAACCGACATCAAGTTTTGCATGATGTCTCTTTCGACGTAAAAAACGGCGAAGTGCTCGCGCTGATCGGCCCTAATGGCGCGGGTAAATCCACGATCATTCGTGCCGCGAGCGGCGTGATTCCATCCACAGGCAGTATCCGCACCAACGGCGACGACTTCCAATCCCTGACGCCCCTGCAACGCGCACGCTACCTCGCCGTTGTCCCCCAGGCCATTTCACTGCCGCCCGCATTCACCGTCTGGGAGACTGTCTTAATGGGACGCACCCCCTACCTCGGATTTCTCGGCCACGCATCTTCTCATGACGAAGAACTGGCTCGGCAATCCTTGAGCAGAGTCAACGCCCTGGCATTTGCAGACCGCCGTGTTGGAGAGTTATCAGGCGGCGAAGCACAGCGCATCTTATTGGCGCGTGCCTTATGCCAATCCACACCGATTCTTTTACTCGATGAACCCACTGCTCATTTGGATTTGCAATATCAAGTCAGCCTGTTGGAACTGATCCGCGAGCTGGCGCACAACGAAGACCTTGCCGTGTTGATCGCTTTACACGATCTCAACCTCGCTGCCCATTATGCTGACAGAGTCGCCCTGCTCGTTGGCGGTCATCTCAAAGCCATCGGCTCCCCGCGCGAAGTGCTCACCTCCGAATTAATATCCCAGGCCTATTGTCTGCGTGTACAAGTGGTGGAACATCCGTTTTTGGGAGGTCCGCTGGTTCTGCCCGAATCGAAACGCTAGAAAGAAGAATGTCCCTTTCAATTACTGATGGTTTAGGGGATAATAAAAAACACTCTTCACAAAAACAAGGTTAAGTTATGACCTCAAGACAGTCATTGCCTCAAATCCAATATTTTTTAAAAAAACTAAACAACCCTTTGTTACCCAAAATATTGCTTCTTGCCGGGGCGGTCAGCTCAATATTGTGGTCAATTTATTTTTCTGTTACAACGATCTTTATTCCATATCAAATTGAATTCCGCGAAGGGACCGCGCTGGTCCTGACGAAAATTTTATTGAGCGGCGGAAACCCTTTTCGTTTCGAAAACCAACCTCTGGGAATGACTAACTATGGCCTGGGGTATAACCTTGTGGTTCTTCCATTTGCAATGTTGTTTGGGGATACACTAATTGTTCACCGTGCAGTGACGTTCGCTTTTATTTTGCTTGTGGCTCTGGTTGTTTTTTTATCTTTGAATAAATTCACCCGTGAACCTTCCCTGGCTTTGGCCTGTTCGGCTTTCGTAATGACTGGTTTGATCGCAAATGGGGGAATTGGCGCATTTCCCTCTGCGATGGGTACTTTCCTTTTTTATGTGGCAGTGTTAGTGCCTTTTACCCGCTCATTTGACAGAAGCGGGCTTGCCATAAGCGTAGTAGCTTCCTTATTATCCTTCTATACAAAACCATATTTCATTCTTGGATTTGGAATTGTGGCATCCTATTTGTTTTTATTTGTATCGAAAAGAAAGTCTTTGCTTTATATTGCCCAGTTCCTGATCCTTTTTGTGGCTGCCTTTTTGGTTGTGCGTTTCGTTTTCCCGCTTTATTTCATTGATACGATTATCGGGAATATTTCAAATACTTACAGAACTTTGGAACATTTAGTAGAACAGTTAAGGTTTCTGCTTCTGTATTTTTACCCTGCCCTGATTTTGGCATTGTTTATATTGTTTGGAACACTTTTTTCAAAAAAAGAGAAATCCTCATTAAGTCGTAAAAGAGTGCCTTTTCTAGAGTTTTCAGCTTGGGATAAGCCCCTGATAGTCTTTACGGTTGACTATATTCCATATTCCCTGGCTTGTGCATTCGCGGCATTCTTGTTTATTCTTGGCCCTCATGTGGGAACGGACATGTATTACGCCTATCAGTTGGTAGTACCACTGTTCTTTTATTGGCTATTTCAGAAAATTAATTTTGATAAAAAAATCTCGAATGCGGCTGCCCTCGTTATTGTATTTAATTTGTTTTTATTTGGATACGAAACTATCAATCCGAATATGCTGAGACAGGAAGACCCCAAAAAGTGGACAAGACTAATTAATAACATAGCGTCTTCTTCCACCATACTTAATTCTCCAGTAATCACGGCAAATGTCGTGGAGTTTGGATTAAATCCTGTTGATTCAGGCCAGACAATCTATTATTATGCGGTTGAGCCTTATCAAAATATTGAATTGATTGGCCCTTCGTTTGGCACTTTTCGATCAGATGGCATTGGATACGTTCAATCCATAGAAGACTCGATAAAGCGGCAGGAGTTTGATCTTATAATGACCACCGATGGGGAGCCTTCGTTTTATCATGAAGATCTTCTAAACGATTATTACTCCATTGATACCAAGATTGTAGTAAACATGCCGCAAACCAACCGAACCTGGAAAATATTTCTGTGGAGGCCTTTGGTGAAATAAAGTGCTTTAGCAGAAATATCTCGTGCCAGGGCGATTGCATCTAAAGTGGGGTAAAAATGGGAAACAGACGGAGGAAGGCATGCCCAAGAAACCATTAGAAGCAATCGAGGAACATTTCGGAAAA